>NZ_JBSFDI010000003.1:0-348399 GCF_053593835.1 Streptomyces sp. NPDC002076 | reverse complement strand
GGACACCAGCCCGGGCGAGCCCACGGAGGTGCCCTGACTCGAGGCACCCGACGAACTCGGCCTGCTCGCACCCGACGCACCGCCACAGGAACCCCCGAATGCCGGGTTCAGCAGGGCAATGGCATCGACGGTGTTGCCACACACGTTGACTGGCACATCGACCGGCGCCTGCACGGTATTGCCGGACACCAGCCCGGGCGAGCCCTCGGAGGTGCCGCTCGCGTTCGAGTCCGCGAAGGCGGGGCTGCCGTACAGGGACAGAACGCTCGTCGCGGCAGCTGCCACGACGATTCCCCTGCTCAGGGTCTGTCGCACTCTTGTTGTCTTCCTGCTTGGAGAGATGAAGAACTGGGAAAGCCGGCCTTGGCACAGCAAGCGGTGGTGGTCCAAGGCCGACTGTGGCGCAGCCGGACGGCTGGCGCCGTTACCCGGTCAGGAGTTGGTGCACAGGGAGCCGGACGCCGGGTTCAGCAGGGTGATGAGGCCGATGCTGTTGCCACACACGCCGACGGGGATGTGCACGGGGACCTGGACCGTGTTGCCGGAGAGGACGCCCGGGGAGTTGGCGGCGGATCCGCTGCTGCCGGCATCGGCGAAGGCCGGAGCGGCCACGCCCAGAGCCATGATCGCTCCGGCGACAACTGCAGCACTCTTCTGCATGGAATTTCCTTTCTCTCCGGTCATGCCCCTTTGGCGGTAAGACCGAGCGAGCACAGTTTGAACGGCTCGCGCCATGACCGGCATTTCTACAACGAGGAATAGACAGCCCGGGAAACTGCGGAACGCGAGCCGCCAAGGAATTCACCCGAACGCCTCGGCAGACTTGACACCCAGGCGCCATAAAGAGCGGGAAACCGGCGGTGACGGTGCCGTAGCGGGCGGCCAGCTCCTGGGCGCGGCAACCGCTGTCGCGGCCGTTGCCTTCTTCCGCCTTCCGCTCTCCTTACCTGACAGGCACCCACGTCACCCCTCCGAACTCACACGTTCCGCCACATCAACCGCGGCCGGCGGTTCTGGTTTCGGTGATTCACCCGGTCGGGCGGTTCGGGATCGGCAGCAGGCAGTGACGCAGGACCTCGCAGCACGCCCGACGGAATTTCTGGATGGGCCATCGGAGTGAAGTCGAGCAACCAAGGAAGGCCGCGGCAGTTCATTCAGAATGCTCCGCAAGACGGGGTTTCTTCAGAAGGGAACCAGCAAGTGATCAAGAAGGTTCTGGCCACTGCTGCGGTCGCCGCTTCCGTTGTCGGCGTCTCCGCCGCGGTGGCGCCCCAGGCACTGGCCACCGGCAATGACACCGGCACCACGTCCGCCAGCGGAGACAGCGCCTCGCAGGTGTTCGGCAACTCCGCCACGTACGGCACCATGAGCCCCCAGATGGCGCTCATCCAGGGGTCGTTCAACAAGCCCTGCGTCGGTCTGCCGGCCAAGGCGAACCTGGCATCGCTCGCCGGAGTCGTACCGGTATCCGTACAGGACATCCCGGTCCTGTCGGCGCCGCAGAGCCAGCAGTGCGTCGAGAACTCCACCCAGGCCAAGGGCGACGAGCCGCTCTCGCACCTCGTGGACGACGTCTCCGCCCTGTCCGGCAACGGCACCAACAACAGCTGAACAACGTTCCGCAGCGGCGGGTCACCGGTCCTTGCGGTGACCCGCCGCTGCGCTGTCTACGGCCGCCTGCGGTACAGCTCCTCGATCTGCTCGGCACAGCGTTCCACGACCGCCTGCCGTTTCACCTTCAGCGACGGCGTCAGCAGCCCGTTCTCCTCGGTGAACTCCCCCTCCACGAGCGCCAAGGCGCGAATGGACTCGGCGCGGGAGACCGCCTGGCTGGCGTGGTCGACCGCCCTCTGCACCTCCGCGCGCAGCCTTTCGTCGTGCACCAGCTCGGCGAGCGGGGTGTCCGGCGGCAGCTTGTGTATTGACAGCCAGTGGGCGACCGCCTCCGGGTCGAGGGTGATCAGCGCGGGCCGCGAAGGGGCAGTTGTCGCCGACGACCACGCGCTGGCCGACCGCGCGCGGCTGCGCAGCCGGTCCTCCAGGACGGCCGGGGAGACGTTCTTGCCGCAGGTCGGCCAGGGAGCCGGTGGTCAGTGGCGGCGCCAGGGCCGCGGCCCGCACCTCGCGCACGGTGCCGGTGGCGTCCCTGACGATCTCCACCGAGGCCCGCTCCGCCAGATCGGTGCGCTGCCGTGCCCGTTTCAGATCCCTGCCTACGCCCATGACGACTCCCGGTCGCGGCTGTTGCGAAGGCTCGTGCTCCCCGGGGCAACTTACTCACAGGTAAGGAAAGGTCAATGGGTCGGGCCCACTCCCCCCGGCACCTCTCAGGAGACGATGTCCTTGCGGGCGAACCCCCGGAAGGCCAGGGCGAACAGCACCAGGGCGTACGTTATGGAGATGGCGGTGCCCTGGATCATGCCGGACCACTCCGGGTGCGGCTGGACCGCGTCGGCCCAGGCGAACTGCCAGTGCGCGGGCAGGAAGTCGCGCCAGTGGCCGAGCGCGGTGACGGCGTCCAGGACGTTGCCGACGATGGTCAGACCGACCGCGCCGCCGACCGCGCCGAGCGGGGCGTCCGTCTTCGTCGACAGCCAGAAGGCGACCCCGGCGGTGACCAGTTGGGACACGAAGATGTACGCCACGGTCACCACCAGGCGCTGCACCGCCGTCCCCGTGTCCAGCGCGCCGCCGGTGGGTATCTGCAGCGGGCCCCAGCCGTACGCCGCCGTGCCCACCGCGAGGGCGACCACCGGGAGCAGGATCATCGCGGCGAGGCTCAGCCCCAGCGCCACGGTCAGCTTGGACCACAACAGCCGGGCCCGGGGCACGGGCGCGGCGAGCAGATAGCGCAGGGAGGACCAGCTCGCCTCCGAGGCGACCGTGTCCCCGCAGAACAGGGCGACCGGGATCACCAGCAGAAAGCCGGCCGAGACGAACAGGTTCACCGCGGCGAAGTTGGCGCCGGACGCGGTGGCCGTGTTCATCAGGGTGATCCGGCCGTCGCGGCTCGACGGGTCGCCGCCGATCGCGAAGGCGATCAGCAGCACGAAGGGCAGCAGCCCGAGGACGGCCCCCATGACCAGGGTCCGGCGCCGCTTGAGCTGGCGGACCAGCTCGACCCGCAGGGGCAGGGTGTGCCGCGTCTGATAACCGGAGGCGACCTCGGTGAGCGTGCTCATGCAGAACCTCCGATCAGGGTGAGGAAGGCGTCTTCCAGACGGCGGTGCGGGCCGACCGAGGCGACGGCCACCTCGAGCCGCACCAGCTCCACGACCAGCCGCTCGGCCGTGCCGCCGGGGTCCAGCCGGATCAGCAGCCCGTCGTCGGTGCGCACGGCGGAGGCGACGCCGGGCAGCGCGGCGACCTTCTCCACGACCGGCTCCTCCACGGGCGTGGCAGTGCCGACGAGCAGGGTGTCGCCGGAGCCGATGATCTCGCCGACCGGCCCCGCCTGGACGAGCCGGCCGCGGTCCATCACCACCAGGTGGGTGCAGGACTGCTCCACCTCGGCGAGGAGATGGCTGGAGACGATCACCGTGCGGCCGGCGGCCGCGTAGCGGATCATCACCTCGCGCATCTCGCGGATCTGGGGCGGGTCGAGACCGTTGGTGGGTTCGTCGAGGATGAGCAGGTCGGGCAGGCCGAGCATGGCCTGGGCGATGGCGAGGCGCTGGCGCATGCCCTGGGAGTAGGTGCGCACCGCGCGGGCGAGTGCGTCGCCGAGCCCGGCGATCTCCAGGGCCTCCTCCAAGTGGGCGTCCTGAGGCGGGCGGCCGGTGGCCCGCCAGTACAGCTCCAGGTTCTCCCGGCCGGACAGGTGCGGCAGGAAGCCCGCGCCTTCCACGAAGGCGCCGACCCGGGACAGCACGGGCGCGCCGGGCCGGATCGCGTGACCGAAGACGCGGATCTCGCCGTCGTCCGGGGTGATCAGGCCCATCAGCATGCGCAGGGTCGTGGTCTTGCCCGCGCCGTTGGGCCCGAGCAGGCCGAGGACCTGGCCCTTCTCCGCCCGGAAGGACAGCTCGCGCACCGCGTACCGGTCGGCGGACTTCGCGTACCGCTTGCTCAGGTCCTTGATCACGAGCGGGACGTCGGCCAGCTCCGGGTCGGGCGCCGGGCCGGCCCTACGGCGGCGGGCGGTGAGCAGCAGGGCGAGCGCGGCGGCCGCGCCGGCACCCGGCAGCCACCAGACCCAGGAGGGCAGGGGGGCCGCGGCGGTGGTGACGGCGGGAGCGGCCGGCACGCTCAGCTCTCCCTTGAGGGAGACGGTGTAGGTGGCCGGGGCGGCCGGTGATGCGTAGCCGAGGTCGGTGGAGGCGAGGACCAGGCGGAGCCGGTGGCCCTTCTGCACCTCGTGGTCGATCGCGGGGAGGGTGACCGTGACGTCCTTGCCCTCCTTGGCGCCGGTGACCCGGAAGGGGGCGACGAGCTGGGAGGGCAGCACCTGCTGGGTGCCGCCGGGACCGACGTCGTAAACCTTGCCGAACAGGACGGCGTCGTCGCCGGTCGAGGTGATGTGGACGGTCGCGGTCGGGGTGCCGGTGATCTGCAGGTCGCGGGTGAGCGGTGCGGAGTCGAACTTCGCGTACTGGCCGGGGAAGTCGAGGGAGACGCCGAGGCCCAGCGCCGACAGCTGACCGAGGCCGCCCGAGCCGCCGAGGCCGGGCAGGGCGGAGACGCCGGGCGGGCTGGCGCCGGCCGGGTTGGTGATGTGCTGGGTGCCGCCGGTCAGGGCGATGCCGCGCGGGTGTTCGCGCAGGCCGGGGTAGCTGCCGGCGGTCGCGCCGCGCAACTGGGCGGTGCCGTCGGTGGAGTTCACGCCGCCGGTGCGGGTGATCCGGAAGGCCGGGCCGGTGCCGGCCGAGGCGTCGCCCTTCAGATACCGGTCGAACCACGCACGCACGCGTGCCTGCACCCGGCCGGTCTCCATGTCGCCGCCGTCATGGCCGCCCGCGATCCAGTCGACGTCCACGGGCGCGCCGTTCGCCCGGATCGCCTTCTGGGCGGCGTCGGACTGGCCGAGGGTGAACAGGGAGTCCGTCTGGCCCTGCAGCAGCAGCGTGGGCACCTTGATGCGGGAGCCGACGGCGGACGGCGAGCGCTCCTGCAGGAGCTCACGGGCGGCCGGGTCCGGGGTGCCGGACTCGGCGACCCTGTCGTACATCCGGCACAGCTCGGGCTCGAAGCGGGCGCAGCCGCCGCCCAGATTGAGGAAGACGCCGGCCCACAGCTTCTTGAACACGTCGTTCGGGAACAGGGCGTCCGCGAGGTTCCAGTAGGTGATGGCCGGGGCGATGGCATCCACCCGGTGGTCGTACCCGGCGGCGAGCAGGGAGATCGCTCCGCCGTAGGAGCCGCCGGCCATGCCCACGCGCGGGTCGCCCGGCTTGTCGAGCTGGACCTCGGGGCGCTTCGCCAGCCAGTCGAGGAGCCGGGAGACGTCGGCCACCTCGCCCTTCGGGTCGTTGAGCCCGATCTTTCCGGTGGACTTCCCGAAGCCGCGCGCGGACCAGGTCAGGACCGCGTACCCGTCCCGGGCGAGGTCCTCGGCCTGCTGGCGCATGTCGTCCTTGCTGCCGCCGAAGCCGTGCGCCAGCAGGACGGCGGGGTGGCGGCCGGCGCCGGCCGGGGTGAAGTACGAGGTGTCCAGGCGCACCCCGTCGACCGCCATGACCTGGTCGGTCCTGTGCACCGGGGGCGTGTCACCGGATGCGGCGGCCGTCCAGGTGCCGGCGCCGGCGAGCACCACGACGGCGGCCGCGGCGGCGAACAGCCGGCGCGGCCCCTTGAGCAGCCCTCGCAGTGGAGGCACCCGGAGATCCATGCCTCAACGGTACGGGCCGCCACCGACAACCGAGGGAGCCGGTGGGCTGAACCCCCGCCCCTCCCGCAGGAGTACGGGGGCTGCCCGGCGTACACCAGCCGTGGTACGAAGGCGCATGGACATTCGCCGGGCCACCACCGTCGCGGAAGTCGCCGCCGCCGAGCACCTGTTCGACAACCCGGCGCGCCCCGAGTGGGCGGAGCGTTTCCTCACCACCGCCGGGCACCATCTGCTGCTGGCGTACGCGCAGGACGAGCAGGTCCCCGTCGGCTTCGTCAGCGGCGTCGAGACGGTCCACCCGGACAAGGGCACCGAGATGTTCCTGTACGAGCTGGCCGTGGACGAGCCGTACCGGCGCCGGGGCATCGGGCGGGCGCTGGTGGAGCGGCTGGCCGCGCTGGCCCGGGAGCGCGGCTGCTACGGCATGTGGGTCGGGGTCGACGCCGAAAACGACGTCGCCCTTGCCGCCTATCGCAGTGCGGGCGGCAAGGACGACGATTCGTGCAGGGTGTTGACCTGGGAGTTCTGACTACGCCTGCGCACCCTCGGCAAGCGGCGTGGCGGGCGCGCCCTGCGCGCCCTCGGCGAGCTGCTCCTCCTCGGCGAGCCGCATGTCCTCCGGGAGGGACACCAGCCATCGGGTCTCGCGGCGCGGGCGGAGGTAGAAGGCCCAGTAGAGGGTGGCGACGGCGGTGATGCCGCCGGTCCACCACAGGTACGACGGGTCCTGCTCGACCAGGACGTAGACGAGGACGGCGATCAGCAGGACCGGCATCGCCGGCCACAGCGGCATCCGCCAGGCCTTCTTGGGGCCGTGCGCACCACGCCGGGCGAGCAGCGCGGCGATCGCGACCAGCAGGTACAGGCCGGTGACGGCGACGCCGGTGACGCCGTAGAGGGTGTCGAGGTTGACGAAGCAGAGGAAGGCACCGGGGACGCCGACGACGAGGGTGGCGACCCAGGGGGAGCCGAACCGGCCGAGCTTGGCGAGGGCGTTGTTGACCGGGGCGGGCCAGGCCTTGTCGCGGGCGGAGGCGAACAGGACGCGGGAGTTCTGGATGACCATGACGATGCCCGCGTTGATGATCGCGAGGGCGACGCACAGGCTGACGAAGGTGCCGACGGCCGAGTTGCTCCAGGCGATGACCATGCTGCTGATGTCGCCGCCGGTCAGGGTCTTCAGGTCACCGGCGCCCAGGGTGATCGCCACGACCGGCACCAGGATGACGACGCTGGAGATGGCGAGGGTCGCGAGGACGGTGCGGGCGACGCTGCGGCGCGGGTTCTCCAGCTCCTCGGAGAGGTAGATGGCGGTGGAGAAGCCCTGGGTGGCGAAGAGGGCGATGGCGAGCCCGGAGAGGACCATCATGGCCGTGACCGGGTTGACGTGAGCGTGGTCACCGGCCACCTGGAGCGAGCTGACGAGGCTGCCCGCACCGCGGTGGGAGTGGGTGAAGCCGAGCAGGGCGACGACTCCGGCGGCGACGACCTCCAGGACCAGGAAGATGCCGGTGATCCAGGCGTTGGCGCGCAGGTCCAGCAGGCCGGCGAGGGTGGCCGCGATCATCACGCCGGCGCCCGTCATGGCCGGGTCGAGGTGGACGATCGGGGCCAGGTAGTCGGCGGTGCCCATCGCGATGACCGGAGGGACGATCATCACGACGAGCAGCGACATCACGAACGCCAGCCAGCCGGCGAGCCGACCGGCCAGGGTGGAGACGATGGCGTACTCGCCGCCCGCGCTGGGGATGAGGGTGCCCAGCTCGGAGTAGCAGAAGGCGACGGGGATGCAGAGGAGCGCGCCGATGACGAGGCAGAGCGCCGTCGCCGTGCCCAGGCTGGAGAACAGATCGGGCACGATCACGAAGAGCGTGGAGGCGGGCGTGACGCACGAGAGGGTGAGCAGGGTGCCGCCGACGACGCCGATGGACCGCTTGAGTTTCTGAGGGCTGTCAGAAGCGGCTGTCACGGCTGTGTCGACAGAGCGGAGCGTGTCGGTCATGCGGCGGTTCCGATCGACTCGTGCGAGTGAGGGTGGGGGTCGGGAGCGCTATCGCCTCCGGCGGCTGGTCGTACATGCTCTGGTCCGCTCCCGGCGGCTGAATGGAACCCCGACGAAAACCGCCGCGTCAATGGGTGTTCACCTACGGAATCCGCAGCAAAGAAGCGGCCGATCACCGATTCTCGTATCAACGGTCCCTATGGGCGGGCTCTTGCGGCCGTACGAGAATCGCAGCGCCCCCGCGCAAAAAAACAGGGCCGTCCGCTAGCGGACGGCCCTGTCGGGCCCTCTCGATCGCTCAGTGGTTGCGCGGGAAGCCCAGGTCCACGCCCGCCGGTGCATCGGCCGGGTCGGGCCAGCGCGTGGTGACGACCTTGCCGCGGGTGTAGAAGTGCGTGCCGTCGTTGCCGTAGATGTGGTGGTCGCCGAAGAGCGAGTCCTTCCAGCCGCCGAAGGAGTGGTAGCCCACCGGCACCGGGATCGGCACGTTCACGCCGACCATGCCCGCCTCGATCTCCAGCTGGAAGCGGCGGGCCGCGCCGCCGTCCCGGGTGAAGATCGCCGTGCCGTTGCCGAACGGCGAGGCGTTGATCAGCGCCACGCCCTCGTCGTAGGTGCCGACGCGCAGCACGCACAGCACCGGGCCGAAGATCTCGTCCTGGTAGGCCTTGGCGCTGGTCGGCACCTTGTCCAGCAGCGAGATGCCGATCCAGTGGCCGTCCTCGAAGCCCTCGACCGTGTAGCCGGTGCCGTCGAGCACCACCTCGGCGCCCTCGGCCGCGGCCCCGGAGACGTACGACGCCACCTTGTCGCGGTGGGCGGCGGTGATCAGCGGGCCCATCTCGGACGTCGGGTCGTTGCCCGGACCGATCTTGATCTTCTCGGCGCGCTCGCGGATCTTCTCCACCAGCGTGTCACCGATCGAGCCCACGGCCACGACCGCGGAGATGGCCATGCAGCGCTCGCCCGCCGAGCCGTAGGCCGCGCTCACGGCGGCGTCTGCGGCGGCGTCCAGGTCGGCGTCCGGCAGCACCAGCATGTGGTTCTTGGCGCCGCCCAGGGCCTGCACCCGCTTGCCGTTGGCGGAGGCCGTGGTGTGGATGTAGCGGGCGATCGGGGTGGAGCCGACGAAGGACACGGCCTTGACGTCGGGGTGCTCCAGCAGGCGGTCCACGGCCACCTTGTCACCGTGCACGACGTTGAACACGCCGTCCGGCAGACCGGCCTCGGACAGCAGCTCGGCGATCTTGAGCGACGCCGACGGGTCCTTCTCGGACGGCTTCAGCACGAACGTGTTGCCGCACGCGATGGCGATGGGGAACATCCACATCGGGACCATCGCCGGGAAGTTGAACGGCGTGATGCCGGCGACGACACCGAGCGGCTGGCGGATCGCGGCCACGTCGACGCGGCTGGCGACCTGCGTGGACAGCTCGCCCTTCAGCTGGACGTTGATGCCACAGGCCAGATCCACGATCTCCAGGCCGCGCGCGACCTCGCCGAGCGCGTCGGAGTGCACCTTGCCGTGCTCGGCGGTGATCAGCTCGGCGATCTCGTCGCGGTGGGCGTCGAGCAGCGCACGGAACCGGAAGAGGATGGTGGTCCGCTGGGCCAGGGAGGACTGGCCCCAGGTCGTGAAGGCGTCCTTGGCGGCGGCCACGGCCGCGTCCACCTCCTCCACCGACGCGAACGCGACCTTCGTGGTGACCGCGCCGGTCGCCGGGTCGGTGACCGGCCCGTACGTGCCCGACGCGCCTTCGACGGTCTTCCCGCCGATCCAGTGGTTGACGATCTTCGTCATGCCCAGAGACTCCTTATTACAGATGGCGGCGTCGGGTCGAGACGTGCCGTTCGTACAGCTCTCGTGCCTTGACCGCGGACGGTCGGGTCGCGGTCTCGGCCACAGGAACATCCCACCAGGCCTGCGCCGGAGGCGCGCCCGACACAGTGTCGGACGTTTCGGTCTCCACGTAGACACATGTGGGAGTGGCGGCGGCTCGCGCCTCGGCGAGCGCCTCGCGCAGCTCCCGTACGGTCTGCGCGCGCAGCACCCGCATGCCCAGGCTGGCCGCGTTGGCGGCGAGGTCGACCGGCAGCGGGGCGCCCGTGAACGTCCCGTCCCCGGCCTGGAACCGGTAGGCGGTGCCGAACCGCTCGCCGCCCACCGACTCCGAGAGCCCGCCGATGGACGCGTACCCGTGGTTCTGCACCAGCAGGATCTTGATCGCGACGCCCTCCTGCACGGCCGTCACGATCTCGGTCGGCATCATCAGATACGTGCCGTCGCCGACCAGCGCCCACACGTTCCGCTCCGGCGCGGCGAGCTTCACGCCGAGCGCGGCCGGGATCTCGTAGCCCATGCAGGAGTAGCCGTACTCCAGGTGGTACTGGTCCACCGACCGCGCCCGCCACAGCTTGTGCAGGTCGCCGGGGAGCGAGCCGGCCGCGTTGATGATGATGTCGGACTCGTCCACCAGGGCGTCCAGGGCGCCGATGACCTGCGGCTGGGTCGGCCGGGCATCCGGCTCCTCGGCCTCGAAGCAGGCGTCGACGCGCTGCTCCCAGCGCTCCTTGTCCTCGGTGTACTCGGTGACGTACGACTGCGCCACCTTGTGCCCGTGCATCACCAGCGCCTCGGTCAGCTCGCCCAGGCCGCTGCGGGCGTCGGCGACCAGCGGGAGCCCGGACAGCTTGTGGCCGTCGTACGGCGCGATGTTGAGGTTGAGGAAGCGGACGTCCGGGTTCTCGAAGAGGGTGCCGGAGGCGGTGGTGAAGTCGGTGTAGCGGGTGCCGACGCCGATCACCAGGTCCGCGGTGCGGGCCAGTTCGTCGGCGGTCGCGGTGCCGGTGTGGCCGACCCCGCCGACGTCCTGCGGATGGTCGTGGCGCAGGGAGCCCTTGCCGGCCTGGGTGGAGGCCACCGGGATGCGGGTGGCCGCCGCGAACTCGGCGAGGGCCAGCTCGGCGCGGCTGTGGTGGACTCCGCCGCCCGCGATCACGAGCGGTCGGCGTGCCTCCCGGACCGCCCGGACCGCCTCGGCCAGCTCGGTCGGGTCCGCGCCCGGCCGGCGTACCGTCCACACGCGCGTCGAGAAGAACTCCTCCGGCCAGTCGAAGGCCTCCGCCTGCACGTCCTGCGGCAGGGCGAGGGTGACCGCGCCGGTCTCCACCGGGTCGGTGAGGACACGCATGGCCTGCAGGGCGCTCGGGATCAGGGCCTCCGGGCGGGTGATGCGGTCGAAGTACTTCGACACGGGGCGCAGGGTGTCGTTGACCGACACATCGCCGGCGTACGGCACCTCCAGCTGCTGCAGGACCGGGTCGGCGGGGCGGGTGGCGAAGACGTCACCGGGCAGGAGCAGGACCGGGAGGTGGTTGATGGTCGCGAGGGCGGCGCCGGTGACCAGGTTGGTGGCGCCGGGGCCGATCGAGGTCGTCACCGCGTGCGCGGACAGCCGGTTCGACTGGCGGGCGTAGCCGACCGCCGCGTGCACCATGGACTGCTCGTTGCGGCCCTGGTGGTACGGCATGACGTCGGCGTACTCGATCAGCGCCTGGCCGAGCCCCGCGACATTGCCGTGCCCGAAGATGCCCCAGGTGGCGCCGATCAGCCGCTGCCGTGCGCCGTCGCGTTCGGTGTACTGGGCGGCGAGGAAACGGACCAGCGCCTGCGCGACGGTCAGCCGGGTCGTCGTCATCGGTAGCCCCCTGTGCTTTCTACGTGATCGGGGTGGAAGCAGATCCGCCACTCCCGGGTCTCGCCCGGGCCCGCCATGACGTTCAGGTAGTACATGTCATGCCCGGGCTGCGCGATGGACGGCCCGTGCCAGCCGTCGGGGACGAGGACCGCGTCGCCGGAGCGGACCTCGGCGAGCACGTCCGCGCCGCCCGCACGCGAGGGGAACACGCGCTGGTAGCCGAGTCCCTTCGGGCCGTCGATCTCGAAGTAGTAGATCTCCTCCAGCTCGGACTCCTCGCCCGGCCGGTGCTCGTCGTGCTTGTGCGGCGGGTACGACGACCAGTTGCCGCCCGGGGTGATCACCTCTACGGCAATCAGCCTGTCGCAGTCGAAGGAGTCCGCCGAGGCGAAGTTGCGCACCCGGCGGGCGCAGGAGCCGCTGCCGCGCTCCTCGACGGGGACCTCCGGCGCGGGGCCGTAGCGGGCGGGGAGTCGTCGCTCGCACTTCGCTCCTGCCAGGGCGAAGCGGCCTCCCGCGCCGGAGGCGATCTGGACCCGGGCGTCCCGGGGAACATACGCGAAGTCGGAGACGTCCGCGAACACGCTTTCCCGGCCCAGGAGTTGGAACTCGGCATTCTCGTTCGATGCGGTCGCAATTTGTACGGTACATCCGCCTTCCAGCGGAAGCACGATCCACTCACTGTCCCCGGTGGTGAACGTATGTGTGCCACCCGGCGCCAACTCGACCACGCGCAGGCTGCTGTGCGTCCAGCCGGCCAACTTGGGGTCGATGTCGACGGCGTACTGGGCGTTCGCGGTGACGCCCCTGGGCAGATGCAGATCGGTGCTGGTCATGCGGCCCTCACAGCAGTCCTACGGCGGTGTCCACGGCGGCGGCCACATCGCCGTCCGCCGGGTACAGCAGCGAGCGGCCGACCACCAGGCCGCGCACGGTGGGGAGTTGCAGCGCGCCGCGCCACTTCTCGTAGGCGGCGACCTGGTCCTCGGGCGAGTCGCCGATGTCACCGCCGAGCAGGACGGCCGGCAGCGTGGAGGTCTCCATCACCCGGGCCATGTCGTCGGGGTTCTCGGTGACCGGCACCTTCAGCCAGGTGTAGGCGGAGGAGCCGCCGAGGCCGGAGGCGATGGCGATGGACCGGGTGACCGCCTCCGCGGACAGGTCGTTCTTCACCTTGCCCTCGGGGGTGCGGCGGCTGATGAACGGCTCCACGAAGACCGGCAGCCGGCGCGCGGCCATGTCGTCGATGGCGCGGGCGGTGGACTCCAGGGTGGTCAGGGAGCCGGGGTCGGCGTAGTCGATGCGCAGCAGCAGCTTGCCCGCGTCGAAGCCGAGCCGCTGGATGTCCTCGGGGCGGTGACCGGTGAACCGGTCGTCCAGTTCGAAGCTGGCCCCCTGCAGTCCGCCCCGGTTCATGGAGCCCATGACCACCTTGTGGTCGAGGGCGCCGAGCAGCAGCAGGTCGTCCAGGATGTCGGCGGTGGCGAGGACGCCGTCGACACCGGGCCGGCTCAGTGCCAGGCACAGCCGTTCCAGCAGGTCGGCGCGGTTGGCCATGGCGAGCTTGCGGTCACCGACGCCGAGTGCGCCCCGGGCGGGGTGGTCGGCGGCGACGATCATCAGCTTGCCGTTCTCGTTCAGGAGCGGCCTGCGGGCCCGGCGGGTGGCGGCCTCGGCGATCGCCTCGGGGTGGTGGGTGCGGACGCGGACGAGTTCGGCCACGTCGACACGGGGCCTGCGTCCGGCGTCCCCGCCCTCGGTGTGGGTGCCCGCGACCCGGCCGGCCCTCACAGCACCGCTCCGGCGTCGAGCGCGGCGGCCACCTCGTCCGGGGTGGGCATCGCGGAGGAGCACTCCAGGCGGGAGGCGACGATGGCGCCGGCCGCGTTGGCGTGCCGCATGATCGTCTCCAGGTCCCAGCCCTCCAGGAGTCCGTGGCACAGGGAGCCGCCGAAGGCGTCCCCGGCGCCGAGACCGTTGAGGACGTTGACGGGCAGGGGCGGGACCTCGGCGGACTCGCCGTCGCGGCTGACGGCCAGGACCCCCTTGGGTCCCTGCTTCACGACGGCGATCTCGACCCCGAGGTCGAGCAGCGCGCGGGCGGCCGCATGCGGTTCGCGTACGCCGGTGGCCACCTCCACCTCGTCCAGGTTGCCGACGGCGACCGTGGTGTGGCGCAGGGCCTCGGCGTAGAAGGGGCGGGCCGCGTCGGGGTCGGTCCAGAACATGGGCCGCCAGTCGAGATCGAAGACCGTGGTGCCCGCCTTCGCCCGGTGGGCGAGGGCCGCGAGGGTGGCCGTACGGCTGGGCTCCTCGCTCAGGCCGGTGCCGGTCATCCAGAAGATACGGGCGGCACGGATGGCGTCGAGATCGAGTTCATGGGCGTCGATCTCCAGGTCGGGCGCCTTGGGCTGCCGGTAGAAGTAGAGCGGGAAGTCGTCCGGCGGGAAGACCTCGCAGAAGGTGACCGGGGTCGGCAGGCCCGGGACCGGGGTGACCCAGCGGTCGTCCACGCCGAAGCCGCGCAGCGCCTCGTGCAGATAGACGCCGAACGGGTCGTCGCCCGTGCGGGTGATCACGGCGGTGTGCCGGCCGAGCCGGGCCGCGGCGACCGCGACGTTCGTCGCCGACCCGCCGAGGAACTTGCCGAAGGACGACACCTGGGCGAGCGGGACGCCGGTCTGCAGTGGGTAGAGGTCCACTCCGATCCGCCCCATGGTGATCAGGTCGTAGGCCATCGGCTTCCCTTCGTCATGACTCTCCCCGGCTTTCTAGTCCCGTACGGCGAACCCTGTCAATGTTTTGTCCAGACATTCGGACCAGCTCTTGACACCGCTTTCCGCGCACCCGCACGCTGACGCCCATGACGTCGCTGTCACCCTCCTCCTCACTGTCCCGTATCCGCATCGGATCGGCGCCCGACTCCTGGGGCGTGTGGTTCCCCGACGACCCGCGCCAGGTGCCCTGGCAGCGCTTCCTCGACGAGGTGGCCGATTCCGGCTACGAGTGGATCGAGCTGGGCCCCTACGGCTATCTCCCCAGCGACCCCGCGGTGCTCGCGGAGGAGACCGCGCGGCGCGGCCTGAAGGTGTCGGCCGGCACCGTCTTCACGGGCCTGCACCACGGTGAGTCCGTGTGGGACAAGACGTGGGCGCACGTGTCGGACATCGCGGCGCTGACCCAGGCGATGGGTGCCCGGCATCTCGTCGTCATCCCTTCCTTCTGGCGGGACGACAAGACGGGCGAGGTGCTGGAGCCGGACACGCTGACCGCCGAGCAGTGGCGGAACCTGACCTCGCTGACCGAGCGGCTGGGGCGGGAGGTGCGGGAGCGGTACGGGCTGACGATCGTCGTCCATCCGCATGCCGACACCCACATCGACAGCGAGGAGAACGTCAGCCGTTTCCTCGACGGCACGGACTCCGACCTGGTGTCACTGTGCCTGGACACCGGGCACTACGCGTACTGCGGCGGGGACAGCGTGCGCTTGATCGAGACGTACGGCGAGCGGATCGGGTATCTGCACCTCAAGCAGGTGGATCCGGGGATCCTGGCGGACGTACGGGCCGAGGGGACGCCGTTCGGGCCGGCGGTGGCTCGGGGCGTGATGTGCGAACCGCCGCACGGGGTGCCGGAGTTGGGGCCGGTACTGGAGGCCGCGCAGCGGCTGGGGGTGGATCTGTTCGCGATCGTCGAGCAGGACATGTATCCGTGTGCGCCGGATGCGCCGCTGCCCATCGCCCGGCGGACTCGGGCGTTTCTCCGGTCTTGCGGGGTGTAGGGGCGACTGTCGACCAGCGGGTCGCGGTTGCCGCTCGTAGCATGGGCGGCGTGTCCTGGGAGACCGTGCCTGCCCGGCCGCATCCGGCATTGCGGCCCGGTGTGATCACTTATCGCGGTGTCCGGGTGCACCTCGACCGGCCGCGCCGCCGGCTGGAGGCGCCGATCGGGGCGGCCACGTTGCTGCTGGGTTTCGAACAGCCGGTGCGCATCTCCCGTGCCGGGCGGCCCCCGGTGTCGCTGGTGTCCGTGGTCAACGGGCTGACCACCGTCCCGGCCCTCGGCGAGCACGGGGGCCGGATCTCCGGCATCGAGGTGCTGCTGGAACCCTGGGCCGCGTTCGGCCTGTTCGGAACGGAGCAGTACGAACTCGCCAACCGGTCGATCGGCCCGGACCAGCTGGACCCGGGCCTCGGCCAACTGGCGGGCGCCCTCGCCGCGTTGCCCACCTGGCCGGAGCGGTTCGCCCTGCTCGACCGGGTGTTGCTGGAGCGGTTCCGTGCCGGTGTGCCCGTCTCCGAGCGGGTGGTGCACGCCTGGTCACTGCTGCGGCGGCACTCCGGCGTGCTTCCGGTGCCCCGGCTGGCCGAGGAGGTGGGCTGGAGCGTACGGCATCTGGAGAACCGCTTCCGGGAACAGATCGGTCTGCCTCCGAAGGCCGCGGCCCGGGTGCTGCGGCTGCAGCGGGCGCGGCGGCTGCTGGCCGCGGGACACGGGCAGGCGGAGACCGCGGCGGTGTGCGGGTACTACGACCAGGCGCACTTCAGCGGCGAGTTCAAGGCCATGACGGGCTGCACTCCCGGGGAGTTCCTGGCGGCCCGGAGGCTGCCGGCGGCGAGCGCGGTGAACGACCGGCTGGCGGGCGAGGCCACCAGCCTGCTGCTCACCTCCGGGCGGGGTGCGCTTTTTTCCAAGACCCGCGCGGGCAGCACCAGGCACGCTGATCGCCCGGCCATCAGGCTCCCGGGGGAAGCGGGGGCCTCCGGCGGCCAGGGGGACTGATCCGGGAGGACGCCCCCGGGAAAGCGGCCGCCGGGGGGCGCGGGGAAGCCGGCGGGCGCGGGGGGAAGCCGGCGGGCCGGGTCTGACGCAGCGGACCCGGCCCGCCCTCGCGACCTGGTGCCACCGGGCCTGGACCGCCTGGTTCGTTGCCCCGGATCGGCCTGGTTCGTTGCCGTGGATCGGCCTGGTGCGTTGCCGTGGATCGGCCCGGTTCGTTGCCGTGGATCGGCCTGGTGCGTTGCCGTGGATCGGCCCGGTTCGTTGCCGTGGATCGGCGCGAAATCAACGCGCCGCGCCGACACCCGGGCGTATGCCTTTGCGTCGGCCGTGTCACAAAAACCCCTTCTGTGTCACACATGTTGCGTGTACGCGGATTCTGCGTCACATGGTGTCGACAGGCGCTTTCCCCTGGTCACTCTGCGTCGTTCACCGGTCGCAGGCTTGGTGATCGCCAGCGCAGCGCCCGGCTCCCCCGACGGCCGTCCACGGTCGCCGCTGCGGCGCGCGCAGGGAGGTGCAACTCATGACCGACCGAAGGCTCTGGTCCTACAAGGAGATCGCGGCGCACATCAGGGTGCAGCCGGACACCGTACGGTCCTATCGCAAGCACGGGCTGCTGCCCCCGCCCGACCATGTGGAGGGCGGCAAGCCCTACTGGTACGCCGAAACCGTCCGCGCCTGGGTCGCCTCCCGGCCGGGCAACCGCAGCCGCAACTGACCTCCCCGTGAATCGGCCGGCAGGCCGCTCTCAGCGCCACGGCTCGATGACCGTGACCCCGGCCCCCGGTGCCGTCCCCATCGCCGCGAGTGCCGCCGGTGCGGCGTCGAGGGTGATGGTGGACGTCACCAGGAGGTCGGGGCGCAGGGCGCCGGAGCGGACCAGGCGGAGCATCTCGGGGTAGGTGTGGGCGGCCATGCCGTGGCTGCCGAGGAGTTCAAGCTCCAGGGCGATGGCACGGGCCAGCGGGACGGGGGTGGTGCCGTCGGCCGAGGGCAGCAGCCCGACCTGGACGTGCCGGCCGCGGCGGCGCAGGCCGTTCACGGAGTTCGCGCAGGTGGCGGGCGAGCCAAGGGCGTCCAGGGAGAGATGGGCACCGCCGCCCGTCAGCTCCCGGACGGCGGCGGCCGTGTCCGGTGTGCCGGTCGCGTCCAGGCACTGCGCGGCGCCGAACTTCCGCGCGAGGTCGAGCGCCTGGGGTGACACGTCGACGGCGATCACGCGTGCCCCGGCCGCCGCCGCGATCATCACCGCCGACAGCCCGACCCCGCCGCAGCCGTGCACCGCGACCCGCTCCCCCGCCGCCACCCGGCCCTGCTGCACCACCGCGCGGAAGGCGGTGGCGAAACGGCAGCCGAGCGCGGCGGCGGTGGTGTACGCCATGTCGCCCGGGATCGCTACCAGGTTGACGTCGGCGTGGTCGAGTGTGACGTACTCGGCGAAGGAGCCCCAGTGGTGGAAGCCCGGCTGGGTCTGGCGTTCGCACACCTGCTGGTCGCCCGCCGCACAGGCCGGGCAGGTGCCGCAGGCGCAGACGAACGGCGCGGTGACCCGGTCGCCGGGCCGCCACCCAGTTACCCGGGAGCCCACCGACGCGACGACACCGGCGAGTTCGTGCCCGGGCACGTGCGGCAGCGTGATGTCGGGGTCGTGGCCCATCCAGCCGTGCCAGTCGCTTCGGCAGAGGCCGGTCGCTTCGACCCGCACGACGACGGCGTGCTCGGCGGGTTCCGGGTCGGGTACGTTCCGCACCTCTGCCGGCTCACCGTATTGCTCGAAGACCACCGCTCGCATCTGCGCTCCCATCGCCGTTGCGGTCTGCGGGTACATCGTGGCTGGTCGCTCCCCCAAGGTCTCGGCTTCGCTCGAACCCTGGGGGACCCCCATCGCGGCGGTAGCCGCACATTCAGCGCAGTCCCGCGCCCCTGTCGGGGCTCTTGTCGTCCCCCTCGCTCACACCGAACCGTTCGTGGAAGCGCCGCAACGGCGCCGGCGCCCACCACGTGGCCCTGCCCGTCAGCCGCATGATCGCCGGTACCAGCAGGCTCCGGACGACCATCGCGTCCATCAGGACCGCGAGGGCGATACCCAGGCCGAGCATCTTGGTGTTGGTCACCCGGGAGGTGCCGATGGCGACCATCACCACCGCGAGGATGACCGCCGCCGCGGTGATCAGCCCGCCGGTGCGCTGGAGTCCGTGCCGCACCGCCGCGTCGTGGTCGCCCGTGCGGTCGTACTCCTCCTTGATGCGGGAGAGCAGGAACACGCCGTAGTCCATGGAGAGCCCGAAGGCCACGCAGAACATCAGCACGGGCAGGGTGGTCTCGATGGAGCCGGAGCTGGTGAAGCCGAGCGCGCCGGAGAGGTGGCCGTCCTGGAAGACCCAGACCACGGCACCGAACATCGCGGTCAGACTGAGCGCGTTGAGCACCACGGCCTGCACGGGTATCAGCACGCTTCCGGTGAGCAGGAAGACCAGAAGGAGCGTGACGACGGCGATGAACACGGCCGCCCAGGGCAGGCGCTGGGCTATCGCGTGCTTGGTGTCGACGAGGACGGCGGCCGTGCCGGTCACCTTGGCGCCGAACGGCGCATGCAGTGCGCGTATGTCGCCCACCAGGCGCTGGGCCGGGTCGTCGACCGCTTCGCCCTTCGGCTGCACCGTGAAGTAGGCGGCATCGCCCCTGACCAGCGGGCCGTCGACGCGGGCCACCTCGGGCAGGGCGGCCACCTGCTGCTTGTAGGCGGCGTACTGGGCAGCGGTGGCCCTGCCCTCGGCGAGGACCTCCAGACCACCGCCGGGGCTGCCCGGGAAGCCCGCGCGGATGTGCTCCTGCACCACATGGGACTCGGCGGTCGAGGGCAGCTGGCGGTCGTCGGCGGTGCCGAACTTCACGCCCAGGAACGGCAGTCCGAGGATGACCAGGAGGACCGTGGTGCCCAGCGCGAAGAGAGGGGCGCGGCGCATCACCAGGCCGGCGGCTCGCGCCCAAGCGGTCCCGGTGGTCGCCGTGGTCCCGCTGGTCGCCGTGGTCCCGGTGGCCCCCTCGGCGGGCTTCGGGGCGCGTCGGCGGCGGAACAGGCGCCGCAGGTCCAGGGAGTTGACGCGGTGGCCGAGCAGGACCAGCGCGGCCGGGAGCAGGATCAGGGCGGCAGCCGCAGCGAGCAGGACCACGGCGATGCCGGCGTAGGCGAAGGACCGCAGGAAGTACTGCGGGAAGACCATCATCGCGGCCAGGGACACCGCCACCGTGAGGGCGGAGAACAGGATCGTGCGGCCTGCGGTGCGCAGGGTCGTACCGACCGCCGTCAACGGGGTGGCGCCCGTGGACAGTTCCTCGCGGAAGCGGCGGACGATGAACAGGGCGTAGTCGATGGCCAGGCCGAGGCCGAGCGCCGTGGTGAGGTTGAGCGCGAAGACGGAGACGTCGGTGAAGGCCGTCAGACCGCGCAGGACGGCGTTGGTGCCGAGGATGGCGACGATGCCGATGCCGAGCGGCAGCAGGGCGGCGATCGCGCTGCCGAAGACCATCACCAGCAGCACCAGCGTGATCGGCAGGGCGATCATCTCCGCGCGGGCCAGGTCCTCCTTGATGATCGTCTGCATCTCGTGCCGGACCGCGACGACACCGCCGATCTTCACCTGAACCGGGCCGTGCGCGCCCCGGTAGTGCGGGGCGATGCGGTCGAGCGTTCTGCCCATCGCGTTGTCGTCGCCGGTGATGCGGGCGGCGATCAGCGCCTCGTGGCCGTCCTTGGCGCGCAGGGCCGGTGACCTGCTCTGCCAGTAGGAGCCGACGCCGGTCACGCCCTTCTCCCCCGCCAGCCGGCCGGCCAGGTCGCGGGCCTCGGCGGCGACCTGCGGATCGTCGACGGAGGCTCGGCCCGAGTCGACCATGAGCAGCAGGTTCGGCTGGGAGTCGGGGAACTCGCGCTCCAGGGCCTTGGTGGCGTAGGTCGACTCGGCGGCCGGATCCTCCCAGCCGCCACTGCCGAGACGGTCCGCGACGCCACCGCCGGCCAACACGGCGAGGGCGGTGAGCACCAGGGCCACCAGGAGTGACAGGCGTGGGCGGGCGGTGACGAAGCGGGTGTAGCGGCCGGGCCGGGGCGGTGTCCGCTCAGGCGTCCCCTCCGGCGCGCCTTCCGATGTCCCCTCGGACGCCCCCTCGCCCGTCCGCGGCGGCGTGTTGACTTCGGTCATCTTGCGGTGTCCCCTTCACCGTGACCCATGTCTGTGCAGGCAGGCAGCATGAGTCGGTCATTGCCAATAGACTGACAAACACGAGAGATCGCTCGCGTTTCTCTAGAATGCGAGCGACCACTCGCATTTGTCAATCACGTTCGGAGAGCTGGGGATAGCGCGTGCCCGACAACCCGCAGACACAGAAGGAGCAGCCGCGTCGCCGGCAGGCCCGCGGGGAGCGCCGTATCGCCCAACTGCTCGAAGCCGCCGCTCGGGTCTTCTGCACCACCGGCTACACCGCCGCCAGCACCAACGCCATCGCGCGCGAGGCCGGCGTCTCACCGGGCACGCTCTACCAGTTCTTCCCGAACAAGGAGGCGATCGCGATCGAGCTGGGCGACCGGCTCGTGCACGAGATGCGGGAGACATACGGCGAGGCGCTGGCCCCCGTCGACCCCGCCACCCCGCTGGAGGAGGCCATCGGTTCCGCCATCGACCGGTTCATGGCCTTCAACACCGAGCACCCGGTGTTCTTCGCACTGATGCACGGCCCCGACATCCCGGGCCGGATGGCCGAGACGCACGACCAGCTGCACTCCACGCTGACCGGCCGGATCGAGGACCTGCTCGCCTCCCTCATGCCCGGCGCCACCTCGGCCGACGTCACCCGCACGGCGCACATCTGCCTCGGCATCTACAAGTCCGGCCTGGAGCTGGTCCTCGCCCATGAGGGCCCCGAGCGCGCGGCCTACGTCCAGGAGATCAAGAACGTCCTGGTCCGCTACCTGCAACCGCTGGTGGGCGACCGTCTCGGCCGCGGGTGATCCGGGAGGCCCCAGGCACAGGCCCCCGTGCCCCCACCGCTCCACCCGGACTGCGGCCCCTGGCGCATCTGCCTAGAGTGCGGATAGATCGCCCAGCCGCTGTCCGAGGGGATCCCCGTGAGCCACTCCCCGCCTCCCGGCACACCCAAGGCCCGCATTCCCGGCCCCCAGCAGCCGCCACCGCCGTACCCCCGCATCACCGCGGGCCTGTGGCGGCGCTTCGCGGGCGGCGGGCTCGCCCTGTGGGCGCTGATCTCGTGGGTCACGTACGAGACGCGGAACAGCACGCTGCTGCCGACGCTGATCCTGCTCGGCAGCTTTCTCGTGCCAGTCGCCTTCATGCTGTGGGCGTACGAGCGGCACGGCCGTGACCTGGGCGTCAGCGCGATCCTCGGCTCATTCCTGGCCGGCGGGACCCTCGGCGTGCTCGGCGCCTCGCTGTCGGACTCGCATGTGCTGTACCCCTCGCCGGTGACGTTCACCGGCGTCGGCCTCATCGAGGAGGCCGCCAAGCTCGTGGCGCTGGTGTTCGTGCTGCGCCGGCAGCCGGCCATCCGCGGCCTGCGCGCCGGACTGGTGCTCGGCGCGGCCGTCGGCTTCGGCTTCGCCGCGCTGGAGAGCGCCGGGTACGCCTTCAACGCGGCCGTCTCCACCGAGGGCACCGATCTGCGCGCCCTGCTGGAGACGGAGATCCTGCGCGGGCTGCTCGCCCCCTTCGGGCACGGGCTGTGGACCGCGATCGCCGGTGGCGTACTGCTGTCCCGGCGCCGCCTGAACGGGCACTTCCGCGTCTCCGCCCCGGTCGTCGGCACCTGCCTGGGCGTGACCCTGCTGCATGCGCTGTGGGACTCCACGCGCGGCATCGCGGTCTGGGTGGTGGCCCGGCTGACCGGCAGCGGACCGGAGAGCCGGTTGTTCGCGCCGGGGTACCTCGTCCGGCCGAGCACCGAGCAGGAACACCTGTTCACGCTGTTCTCGGTCGGCGGGCTGGCCTTGGTGGCTCTGGCCGGGGTCGGCTGGGTGCGGTCGCTGGCGCGCCGGGGCCCCTCTTGGTGAGGTACCCCCTAGGGGTATAGTGTGGAGAGCGTGGGGTTCCCTCGCGGGCCCCACCGGCCCCACACGCCTCGACGAGGAGTAACGACATGACCGCCCACACCGACACCCCCGGCTCCGTCACCGCCGTCTACAAGGTGACCGGCATGAGCTGCGGCCACTGCGAGGGCTCCGTCTCCGGCGAGATCTCCCAGCTCCCCGGCGTCAGCTCGGTGAAGGCCGTCGCGTCCACCGGCGAGGTGACCGTGGTCTCCGAGCACCCGCTGGACGACGAGGCCGTGCGCGCCGCCGTGGACGAGGCCGGCTTCGAGCTCGCCGGCCGGGCCTGACAAGCCCGCATTCTTCCCATTCCCCGACCGGGCCGTGCCGACCAGCTGATACTGCCTCCGCACGGTCCGGTCCGATGTCTGGAGTCCGGACATGACGAGCACCACCGCAGAGACAGCCATAACCACGGGTGAGACCTCCGAAGCAGAGCTGCTCATCGGCGGGATGACCTGCGCCTCCTGCGCCGCCCGGGTGGAGAAGAAGCTCAACCGGATGGAGGGCGTCAGCGCCACCGTCAACTTCGCCACCGAGAAGGCGAAGATCACGTACGGCGCGGGCGTCCAGCTCGCCGACCTGATCGCCACCGTGGAGCGGACCGGCTACACCGCCGAGGAGCCCACGCCGCCGGCGCCCGAGCCCGAGGCGGCCCCCGAGGCCCCCGGGCAGGACCCGGAACTCGGCGCGCTGCGGCACCGCCTGCTCGTCTCCGCGCTGCTCGCCGCGCCCGTGGTGCTGCTCGCGATGATCCCGGCGCTGCAGTTCGACAACTGGCAGTGGCTCTCCCTCACGCTCGCCGCGCCGGTCGTCGTCTGGGGCGGATGGCCCTTCCACCGGGCCGCCTGGACCAACCTCCGGCACGGCGCCGCCACCATGGACACCCTGGTCTCGGTCGGCACGCTGGCGGCGTTCGGCTGGTCGCTGTGGGCGCTGTTCTTCGGTGACGCGGGCGTGCCCGGCATGCACGACGAGTTCCGCCTGACCCCCGGAGCGGTAGCGACCAGTGTCACCGCGCGCATGGACGGCGCCTCCACCATCTATCTGGAGGTGGCCGCCGGAGTCGTCGCGCTGATCCTGCTCGGCCGCTATCTGGAGGCCGGCTCCAAGCGGCGCGCGGGCGCGGCCCTGCGGGCCCTGATGGAGCTGGGCGCCAAGGACGTGGCGGTGCTGCGGGACGGCCGCGAGGTGCGGGTCCCGGTGTCGTCCCTGGCCGTCGGCGACCGGTTCGTCGTACGGCCCGGAGAGAAGATCGCCACCGACGGCACGGTGGTGGAGGGCGTGTCCGCGGTGGACGCGGCCATGCTGACCGGCGAGTCGGTGCCGGTCGACGTCGGCCCCGGCGACCGGGTCACCGGCGCCACGGTCAACGCGGGCGGGCGGCTCGTCGTCCAGGCGACCCGGGTCGGCGCCGACACCCAGCTCGCCCGGATGGCGAAGCTGGTGGAGGACGCGCAGAACGGCAAGGCCGAGGTGCAGCGGCTCGCCGACCGCATCTCCGCGGTGTTCGTGCCCGTCGTCATCCTCATCGCGCTCGGCACTTTCGGCGTCTGGCTGGGCCTCACCGGGGACACGGTCGCCGCGTTCACCGCCGCCGTCGCCGTGCTGATCATCGCCTGCCCCTGCGCGCTGGGCCTCGCCACACCGACCGCGCTGATGGTCGGCACCGGGCGCGGCGCCCAGCTCGGCATCCTCATCAAGGGCCCCGAGGTGCTGGAGTCCACCCGCCGCGTCGACACGGTCGTCCTCGACAAGACCGGCACCGTCACCACCGGCCGGATGACCCTCCAGGCGGTGTACGTCGCCGCCGGCGAGGACGAGAAGGAGCTGCTGCGGCTCGCCGGCGCCCTGGAGCACGCCTCCGAGCACCCGGTCGCCCGCGCTATCGTGGCCGGCGCGGAGGAACGCGCCGGAGCGTTGCCCACGGTCGAGCACTTCGAGAACGTCCCCGGGCGGGGCGTGCGTGGGCGCGTGGACGACCATGCGGTGGCCGTGGGGCGCCTGTACGATGAGCTGCCGGAGGAGTTGGCCCGTGCGGCACGCGCGGCCGAGCTGGAGGGTCGTACGGCCGTTGTGGCCGGCTGGGACGGGCAGGCCCGCGGGGTGCTCGCCGTCGCCGACGCGATCAAGGAGACCAGCGCCGAGGCGGTACGCGAACTGCGTGCGCTGGGCCTGCGGCCGGTGCTGCTCACCGGGGACAACCGCACGGTCGCCGAGGCGGTCGCCAAGAGCGTCGGCATCGACTCCGGGGACGTGTTCGCCGAGGTCCTCCCCGAGGACAAGGTGGACGTCGTACGACGGCTGCAGCGCGAGGGGCGAGCCGTGGCGATGGTCGGCGACGGCGTGAACGACGCGGCCGCGCTGGCCACCGCCGACCTGGGCCTCGCCATGGGTACCGGCACGGATGCGGCGATCGAGGCCGGCGATCTGACCCTCGTCCGGGGCGATCTGCGGGTCGCGGCCGACGCCATCCGGCTGTCCCGGCGGACGCTGGCCACCATCAAGGGGAACGTGGTGTGGGCCTTCGGCTACAACGTGGCCGCGCTGCCGCTGGCCGCGACGGGGCTGCTCAATCCGATGATCGCCGGTGCCGCGATGGCCTTCTCCTCGGTCTTCGTGGTGACCAACAGCCTGCGGCTGCGACGCTTCCGCTGAAGTCCCGTGGGGTTACCGGCGGTTCGCTCCAGCCGAAGTAAGAGACCCTCTAGAGTCCGGCGCGAGCCTCACATAAGCTCTTCACAAGGCTCGCGCATCATCCTTACGCTTGGGCTCCGATCGTCGTATCGGGGCTCTTGCGCACCTAAGGGACATATGCAAGAGACGCAGATCACAGTGATGCGAACGTAACCATCGAAGGGGTTCGAAGGTCTAAGTTGGCGATGTCAGCACAGCGTCTTGGGGGGCGCTGACTGGCATCTGGGGATGTCTTGGGGGACTTCCTCAGAGATGCGTTGCCGGGGCACGTGCGCCGGGAAGCTTTGAGCGGCCCTCCCAGCGTGCGTTGTCCCGGCAGATCGCAGTGCATCACTGGAGCAGGACGAGTTTTGCTCATTCTGCTCGAAGACAGCGATTCAGGCGCTGTCCTCTCCGAGCGCCCGGCCGGATCCCGTGGGGGGAATCCGCACCGGGACATGGGAAGGCGCCCTGGTCGTCGGCCCGTGGGGGGACCGGCGTCTCAGGGCGCCTTCTGCTTTTCGCATGTCTGTACGATTTTTCGGTTGCCTCTACGACTTCTTCCGCGACGAGTCCGTCAAGCGCCGGGAAGCGCACCGCGCCCCGGGCGCCCGGAGGAAACGAACTCGGCGCCCCCTCGACCGACACGAAGTCGAGCCCGACCGCGCGCTTGGCCCTGCTGCCAAGCTGGACGGCATCCCCGTGGGGCGACCACCCGAACGCCGAGCGCCTGGACGCCGACTGCCCGGCCTCCGGCCGCCCCGGAGCCATCGGCCGAACCGGACCCCGGCCATACCGAACCCACCAGCCGAACCGAACCCCGGCCATGCCGAACACGCAGCCCGGGAAGCCGGCCGGTACCGCCGCCGCGGAAAGCCGGCAACGAGGGGCACCACCGGGATGGCGCCCCCACCGGCAGGTGTCAGCGCTCCTCGACCGGCACGAAGTCGCGCAGTTCCACGCCCGTGTAGATCTGGCGCGGGCGGCCGATGCGGGAGCCCGGCTCCTTGATCATCTCGGTCCACTGGGCGATCCAGCCCGGCAGGCGGCCCAGGGCGAACAGGACCGTGAACATCTCGGTCGGGAAGCCCATGGCCCGGTAGATCAGACCGGTGTAGAAGTCGACGTTCGGGTACAGCTTGCGCTCGACGAAGTAGTCGTCGGACAGCGCGTGCTCCTCCAGCTTCAGGGCGATGTCGAGGAGCTCGTCCTCCTTGCCCAGCGCGGAGAGCACATCGTGCGCGGCGGCCTTGATGATCTTGGCTCGCGGGTCGAAGTTCTTGTAGACCCGGTGGCCGAAGCCCATCAGACGGACGCCGTCCTCCTTGTTCTTCACCTTGCGGATGAAGGTGTCGACGTCGGAGCCGGAGTCGCGGATGCCCTCCAGCATCTCCAGCACGGACTGGTTGGCACCGCCGTGCAGCGGGCCCCACAGCGCGCTGATGCCGGCCGAGATCGAGGCGAACATGTTGGCCTGCGAGGAACCGACCAGGCGGACCGTCGAGGTCGAGCAGTTCTGCTCGTGGTCGGCGTGCAGGATCAGCAGCTTGTCCAGCGCGGCGACGACGACCGGGTCCAGCTCGAACTCCTGCGCCGGGACCGAGAAGGTCATACGCAGGAAGTTCTCGACGTAGCCGAGGTCGTTGCGCGGGTAGACGAACGGGTGGCCGATCGACTTCTTGTACGCGTACGCCGCGATCGTCGGAAGCTTCGCGAGCAGCCGGATCGTGGAGAGGTCGCGCTGCTTCTCGTCGAACGGGTTGTGGCTGTCCTGGTAGAAGGTGGACAGCGCCGAGACGACCGAGGACAGCATGGCCATCGGGTGGGCGTCGCGCGGGAAGCCCTTGTAGAAGTTCTTGACGTCCTCGTGCAGCAGGGTGTGCCGCGTGATGTCGTTCTTGAACGTCGAGAGCTCGTCGACGGTGGGCAGCTCGCCGTTGATCAGCAGGTACGCCACCTCGAGGAAGGTGGAGCGCTCGGCCAGCTGCTCGATGGGGTAGCCGCGGTAGCGGAGGATGCCCGCCTCGCCGTCGAGGTAGGTGACCGCGGATTTATAGGCGGCCGTGTTGCCGTAGCCGCTGTCCAGAGTCACCAGACCGGTCTGGGCGCGGAGCTTCCCGATGTCGAAGCCCTTGTCGCCGACGGTGCTGTCGACCACCGGGTAGGTGTACTCGCCGTCGCCGTACCGCAGTACTACAGAGTTGTCGCTCACGTCTTCCCTCACCGACGTAGTGCCTCATCTTCGAGGTGCCCTGACTGTCTCTACCATCCCCCATTTGGCTCAGGAGAGTGCACTCGGGGTCGACCATTGGGCCTATTGGCGGCACTCAGTGCCGCCAACCTGCTCATCCTGCCCCCTCCGAACGGCATCTGGAAGTGCTCTGTGACCTTCACGACTCATTTGATCGATCATTTTTTGTGATGCAGGTCGCTGCGCCTGCTCAACGGCAGGTCAGGAGCCGTGCAGCCGGAAATCCAGTGCCGTGCACCGCCGTCCCGCGGACACCGTGCGCACCGCCTGTCCGATCGCCTTGCGTGAACCGACGAGAACGACCAGTCGCTTGGCCCGTGTCACCGCCGTGTACAGCAGGTTCCGCTGCAGCATCATCCATGCCCCGGTCGTGACGGGAATCACCACAGCGGGATATTCACTTCCCTGCGAACGGTGGATGGTGACCGCGTACGCGTGCGCCAGTTCGTCCAGTTCGTCGAATTCGTACGGAACCTCCTCGTCCTCGTCCGTCAGCACCGTGAGCCGCTGGTCGACCGGATCGAGCGAGGTGACGACACCCACGGTGCCGTTGAAGACACCATTCTTCCCTTTCTCGTAATTGTTGCGAATCTGGGTGACCTTGTCGCCGACCCGGAAGACCCGGCCGCCGAACCGCTTCTCGGGCAGGTCGGGCCGGCCGGGGGTGATGGCCTGCTGGAGCAGGCCGTTCAGCACGCCCGCACCGGCCGGCCCCCGGTGCATCGGCGCGAGCACCTGCACATCCCGGCGTGGATCGAGCCCGAACTTGGCCGGAATCCGGCGGGCGGCCACGTCCACGGTGAGCCGGCCGGCCTCCTCCGTGTCGTCCTCCACGAAGAGGAAGAAGTCCTTCATCCCCTCGGTGAGCGGATGCTGCCCCGCGTTGATCCGGTGCGCGTTGGTGACGACACCGGACTGCTGGGCCTGCCGGAAGACCCGGGTGAGCCGGACGGCCGGGATGGGGCCGCCCTCGGCGAGCAGGTCGCGCAGCACCTCCCCGGCGCCGACGCTGGGCAACTGGTCGACGTCACCGACGAAGAGCAGATGGGCGCCGGGCGGCACGGCCTTGACCAGCTTGTTGGCGAGCAGGAGGTCGAGCATGGACGCCTCGTCGACGACGACGAGATCGGCATCGAGCGGCCGGTCCCGGTCATAGGCGGCATCCCCACCGGGCTTGAGCTCCAGCAGCCGGTGGACGGTGGAGGCCTCGGCACCGGTCAGCTCGGACAGGCGCTTGGCGGCACGTCCGGTGGGGGCGGCGAGCAGCACCTTGGCGCGCCTGGCGCGGGCCAGCTCCACGATCGAGCGGACGGTGAAGGACTTGCCACAGCCGGGCCCGCCGGTGAGCACCGCGACCTTCTCGGTGAGCGCGAGCTTGACGGCGGCTTCCTGCTCCGGGGCGAGATCGGCGCCGGTACGGCCTTTCAGCCAGCCGAGGGCTTTGCCCCAGTCGACCCCCTGGAAGCCGGGCATGCGGTCCTGGTCCGTGCGCAGGAGGCGCAGGAGCTGGGAGGAGAGGGAGAGTTCGGCGCGGTGGAAGGGGACGAGATAGACGGCGGTGACGGGTTCGGAGTCGTCGCCGTCGGGGCCGGGCACCTTCTCCCGTACGACACCGGGATCGTCCCGTACGACACCGGGGTCGCCGCCGTCCTGAGGGGGTTCGGCCAGCTCGGCGAGGCACTCGATGACAAGCCCGGTGTCCACGGCGAGCAGCTTCACCGCGTCGGAGATCAGCCGCTCCTCGGGCAGGAAGCAATGGCCCTGGTCGGCGGACTGGGACAGGGCGTACTGCAGCCCGGCCTTCACCCTCTCCGGGCTGTCGTGCGGGATACCGACGGACTGGGCGATCTTGTCGGCGGTGAGGAAGCCGATGCCCCAGACGTCGGCGGCCAGGCGGTAGGGGTGTTCCTTGACGATTCGGATCGACGAGTCGCCGTACTTCTTGTAGATCCGTACGGCGATGGAGGTGGAGACCTCGACCGTCTGCAGGAAGAGCATGACCTCCTTGATCGCCTTCTGCTCCTCCCAGGCGTCGGCGATCTTCTTGGTGCGCTTGGGGCCGAGGCCGGGGACCTCGATGAGCCGCTTGGGCTCCTCCTCGATGATCCGGAGCGTGTCCAGCCCGAAGTGCTGGGTGATCCGGTCGGCGAAGACCGGTCCGATCCCCTTGACGAGGCCGGACCCGAGATAGCGCCGGATGCCCTGGACTGTGGCGGGCAGGACGGTCGTGTAGTTCTCCACATGGAACTGCTTGCCGTACTGAGGGTGCGAGCCCCAGCGGCCCTCCATCCGCAGGGATTCCCCGACCTGGGCGCCGAGCAGCGCACCGACCACCGTGAGGAGGTCGCCGCCGCCTCTGCCCGTGTCGACCCGGGCGACCGTGTAGCCATTCTCCTCATTGGCGTACGTGATGCGTTCAAGCACGCCGTCCAGCGTCGCGAACCGCCGTTCGCCGGTCTGGGTCCCCGCCTGTTGAGCCATGATCCGACGGTACCGGTGGGGTGTGACAGGGCGGTGGGGGTGAGCCGCCCGGAGTTGTCTGCCACGGAGTGAGCACGTGGCCGTTGTGGGGCGCGGGTGCGCATCGCGGGCGTGGCGGGTGGGTCGGCGGCTTGCGGGTCGAGGGGGGAGGAGCGGGTGGGCGGGTCGGTGGTGGTGGGAGTGGAAGAGCGGTGTCGCGTCAGGCCGTGGTCGGCCGCCGCGTGGGTGCCGGGTGCGCCGGCCGGGACGAGGTGAGTCGGTCCGGCCGGCGCGTCCGGGGTGTGGTGGTGTCGGTCAGTTCAGGTGCCGGGCGAAGAACTGCAGGGCGTTGTCCACTTCGAAGGACGGGACGTCTCCGTGCTTGCCGGGGTTGGCGTGCAGTGTCTTCTCCGGCGAGGCGAAGGCGTCGAACAGCGCCAGGCTCTGGTCGCGCGGCACCATCTGGTCGTCCCACTGGACCAGGAACTGCACCGGCACGGTGATCCGCGCGGCGTCCTCGGCCAGCCCGTGCACACCGAGCAGGCCCAGCACGGCGGCGCGGATCCGGGGCTCTGCCGCGATGAGCGGGATGCCGAGGCCGCAGCCCATCGACATGCCGCAGTAACCCACCGGGCCGGCGCCGACGTGGTCGAGGCTCTGGACGGCGGTCAGGACCGCCTGCCAGTCCGCGACCGCCTGGCCGGCCAGGTGGCTGTGCATGGTGGCGACCAGTGCGCCCGGGTCCTCGCCCGCGGCCATGCCGGCCCGCAGGTGGGCCGCTATGCGGCCGAACTCCTCGTCCTGGGGTCGGTCGCCGTGGTTGGGCGCGTCGATCGCGACCACCGCGAAGCCCTCGGCGGCGTAACGGCGCGCACGGGTCACGGTGTTGGGCGCCGTCTTGTGCTGCCTGCCGCCGTGGCCCAGCAGGATCAGGGGGCGGGGGCCGGAGGCGTCTTCCGGCGTCCAGAGCACGCCGGGGATCTCGTCGAGGGTGAAGAACTGCTCGGTGACGCCGTCCGACGACGTCCGGGAGATGAAGCGCATCAGCGTTTCGGGCCTTTCGGGATGCCTTGTGCGGGCGCTCCCTAGGCCATGCGGAAGAGGGAGCCCCGACGCGTCACAGTGTTGATCGGACTCACCTCCTCAGTTGCGCAGTAGTGCACGGCGCCGCCGAAGCTACCACAGGGATCGTGCGGGATCGGAGGATTTGTGCCAACGGGCTCTGGCGGAGCCCCAGGTCGGCCTCCTGCTTTCGGGGGGCGTGGAACAAAGCTGCCGATCAGTGCCGTTCCCCGTCCTGGGATCCGGTCAACTCCCTTGTTCGGGCGGTAATCTGGGGCGGGTGAGTGATCCCGTATCCGTCGAGCCGCCGGACGTGCTCACCGCGCTCGGCGCCGTCTTCCGGCTGTGTGAGCATCCCGGTGTGGTGGAGCCCGTCGAGGTGTGCGCCGCCCTGGGCGTTCCGCTGGAGCGGACCGTGAAGACCCTGGCCTTCGTCACCCCGAAGGACCGGCTGCTGCTGGCCGCGCTGCCCGGTCATGCGCGGCTGCGGTACGGCCCCCTGGCGCGGGCCGCCGGGCTACGCCGCGGCGATCTGTCCCCTGCCGGCGCCGGTCGGCTGGCGCGGGCGGGGATGCGGCCCGGCGGGGTGTGCCCGGTGTCGTCGGACGGGGCCGCGCTGGTCGTCTTCGACGAGACCGTCGGTGGTCTGGGGCGTGTGCACTGCGGCAGCGGGCGGGCCGACAGGAGTATCGAGATCGAGGCGCGGGCGCTTGTCGCGGCTGTGCCGGCTGCCGTCACGACGGCGATCGGGGACGTGCCCGGCGGGCGCGCATGAACACACTGTGCGGGCGTGGTACGGGGGGCGTGAGGTGACCGCGTGACCGGGATCGTGCGGATCGAGGGCGCCACCGCGCTCGTGACCGGCGCCAACCGCGGGCTCGGGCGGGTGATGGCCCGGATGCTCGTCGAGCGGGGGGCGCGGCGTGTCTACGGTGGGGCCCGTGATCCGCGCGAGGTCGCGGAGCCCGGTGTCGTTCCGGTACGGCTCGACGTCACCGATCCCGCCCAGGTGGCCGCGGCCGCCGAGACGTGTGCCGACCTGACCCTGCTCGTCAACAACGCCGGAGTGCTCACCGACAGCCCGCTGCTGGCCGCGCCCGACCTCGCGGCCGCCCGCACGGAGATGGAGGTCAACTACTTCGGCACGCTCGCCATGTGCCGCGCCTTCGCGCCGCTGTTGGTCGGCAACGCGCCCGGCGCCATCGTCAACGTGCTGTCCATCGCCAGCTGGTTCACCAACCCGGCGATGGGCTCGTACAGCGCCTCCAAGGCCGCCGCCTGGGCCATGACCAACGGGGTCCGGGAGGAGCTGCGGGACACCGGTGTCCTTGTCGTCGGCGTGCACTGCGGTTACATCGACACGGACATGGCCGCCCATGTGAGCGGGCCCAAGAACACGCCGGAGTCGATCGCCGCGCAGGCCTTCGACGCCGTCCAGGCCGGTCGTACGGAAGTCCTCGCCGACGAGCGCACCCGGCGGGCCAAGGCCGGTCTGGGGCGTCCCGGCCCCGCCTGACCCTCCGGTCACGATTAGGTTTCGGACAACCTTCAACCTCTTGCCTCTTTCCGTGTAATCGTTTCCAATCCTTCCTACGGCGTGGATGTAATCGTTTCCACGACCGCACGGATCTCAGGAGTCTCACAAGGAGGTGAGCCGGGAGATGGCGAGCATCAAGGACGTCGCAGCCGAGGCAGGGGTCTCCGTCGCCACGGTCTCGCGCGTCCTGAACGCGCACCCGTCGGTCAGCGCCGACGCACGCACGCGCGTGCTGGCCGCCGTCGAGGCGCTCGGGTATCGGCCCAATGCCGTCGCCCGGTCCCTGCGCACCGACCAGACCCGCACCCTCGGGCTCGTGATCAGCGATGTGCTCAATCCCTACTTCACCGAGCTGGCCCGTTCCGTGGAGGAGGAGGCCCGTGCGCTCGGGTACAGCGTGATCATCGGCAATGCCGACGAGCAGCCCGAGTTGCAGGACCACCACGTGCGGAACCTGCTGGAACGGCGGATCGACGGGCTGCTCGTCTCGCCCACCGACGGCGGCTCTCCGCTCATGCTCGACGCGGCCCGCGCCGGGACCCCGATGGTCTTCGTCGACCGGTGGATCCCGGGGGTCGACGTGCCCGTCGTACGGGCCGACGGGCGGAGGGCCATACGGGATCTGGTCGCGCATCTGTACGCGCTCGGGCACCGGCGCCTCGCGATCATCGCGGGGCCCGCCGCCACCACGACCGGCAGCGAGCGCGTCGAGGCCTTCCGGGAGGCGATGGGCGAGTACGGCCTTCCGCTTCCGGAGGCCTACACGGGCCAGGGCGACTTCCAGGCCGAGAGCGGGCGGCGGGTCACCGAGGGCTTCCTGGATCTGCCCGAGCCGCCGGAGGTCGTCTTCGCCACCGACAACCTCATGGCACTCGGTGCCCTGGACGCCGTACGCGCGCGTGGGCTGCGCGTACCGGACGACCTCGCACTGGCCGCGTTCGACGACATCCCGTGGTTCGTGCACACCGATCCGCCCGTCACCGCGATCGCCCAGCCGACCGGCGAGCTGGGACGGGCCGCCGTACGCGCCCTGGTCGATCGCATCGAGGGGCGGGCGGCCGCGTCCGTCGCCCTCACCGCCCGGCTCGTCGTGCGCCGCTCGTGCGGCGAGCCACCCGCCCCATCTCCAGTGCAGTCCCCCTCCCCAGTGCAAAGGAGCACGTCGTGAGCAACCCGGACGAGTTGCTGCGCATCGAGGGCATACGCAAGACCTTCCCCGGCGTGGTCGCGCTCGACGGCGTCGACTTCGATCTGCGCCGGGGCGAGGTCCATGTGCTGCTCGGTGAGAACGGCGCCGGCAAGAGCACGCTCATCAAGATGCTCTCCGGGGCCTATACGCCCGACAGCGGCCGGATTCGCGTCGGCGGTCAGGAGGTGCGCATCCATGGCGCGCCGAACGCCGAGCGGCTCGGGATCGCCACCATCTACCAGGAGTTCAACCTCGTTCCCGATCTGACCGTCGCCGAGAACATCTTTCTCGGGCGGCAGCCCCGTCGGTTCGGGCTGATCGACCGGAAGCGGATGGAGGCCGACGCCGAGGTCCTGCTGCGGCGCGTGGGCGTGAATGTGTCGCCACGCGCGCGTGTGCGTGAACTCGGCATCGCGCGGCTGCAGATGGTCGAGATCGCCAAGGCGCTCAGCCTGGACGCGCGCGTGCTCATCATGGACGAGCCGACCGCCGTGCTCACCTCGGAGGAGGTCGAGAAGCTCTTCGGCATCGTGCGGTCGTTGCGGGCGGACGGCGTGGGGGTCGTCTTCATCACGCATCATCTGGAGGAGATCGCCGCCCTGGGTGACCGGGTCACCGTCATCCGGGACGGCAAGAGTGTGGGGCAGGTGCCCGCCTCGACCCCCGAGGACGAGCTCGTGCGGCTCATGGTCGGGCGGTCCATCGAGCAGCAGTATCCGCGGCAGCGGCCCGAGAAGGGCGCCGCGTTGCTCAGTGTGGACGGGCTCACCCGTGACGGTGTCTTCCACGACGTGAGCTTCGAGGTGCACGCCGGTGAGGTCGTCGGGATCGCGGGGCTTGTGGGCGCGGGCCGTACCGAGGTGGTGCGGGCCGTGTTCGGGGCGGATCCGTACGACGGCGGGGCGGTGAAGGTCTCCGGAGCCGCGCTCAAACGGCATGACGTGAACGCCGCGATGGCCGCCGGGATCGGGCTCGTGCCGGAGGACCGCAAGGGGCAGGGGCTGGTGCTGGACGCCTCCGTCGAGGAGAACCTCGGGCTGGTGACCATGCGGGCCGCGACCCGGGCCGGACTCGTCGACCGCAGGGCGCAGCATGTCGCCGCCGAGCGGATCGCCGGGCAGCTGGGCGTGCGGATGGCGGGCCTCGGGCAGCACGTGCGGACCCTGTCCGGCGGCAATCAGCAGAAGGTCGTCATCGGCAAGTGGCTGCTGGCCGACACCAAGGTGCTGATCCTCGACGAACCGACGCGGGGCATCGACGTCGGCGCCAAGGTCGAGATCTACCAGCTCATCAACGAACTCACCGCTCAGGGTGCCGCCGTGCTCATGATCTCCAGCGATCTGCCGGAGGTGCTCGGCATGAGCGACCGGGTGCTGGTGATGGCCCAGGGCCGGATCGCCGGTGAACTCGCGGCCGCCGAGGCCACCCAGGACGCCGTCATGGCACTCGCCGTCTCCACCCCGGCCACCGAAGCCGGCGCCACCCCAACCACCCAGAAGGAGGCCACCCGTGGCCACTGACACGCTCAAGAGCCGGTCGGGCGCGAGTGGCGCCCCCGCCCCGGGGGCCTTGCGCCGGCTGCTCCTCGACAACGGCGCGCTCACCGCGCTGATCGTTCTCGTCATCGCGCTGTCGGCGCTGTCCGGGGACTTCCTGACGACCGACAACCTGCTCAACATCGGCGTCCAGGCGGCCGTGACGGCCATCCTCGCCTTCGGTGTGACCTTCGTGATCGTCTCGGCGGGCATCGATCTGTCCGTCGGGTCCGTGGCCGCGCTGTCGGCGACCGTGCTGGCCTGGAGCGCCACCCAGCACGGTGTGCCGGTGGCGGTCGCGGTGCTGTTCGCCGTCGCCACGGGCGTGGTCGCGGGTCTGGTGAACGGTTTCCTCATCGCCTACGGCAAGCTGCCGCCGTTCATCGCGACGCTGGCCATGCTGTCGGTGGGCCGTGGTCTCGCCCTGGTGATCTCGCAGGGCTCCCCCATCGCCTTCCCGGCCTCGGTCTCGCACCTCGGGGACACCCTCGGCGGGTGGCTGCCGGTGCCGGTGCTGGTCATGGTCGTCATGGGGCTGATCGCCGCGCTGGTGCTGGGGCGGACGTACATAGGCCGCTCGATGTACGCGATCGGCGGCAACGAGGAGGCCGCGCGGCTGTCCGGTCTTCGGGTGAAGAAGCAGAAGCTCGCGATCTACGCGCTGTCCGGCATCTTCGCGGCCGTCGCCGGCATCGTGCTGGCCTCCCGGCTGTCCTCGGCGCAGCCGCAGGCCGCCGACGGCTATGAGCTGGACGCGATCGCGGCGGTCGTCATCGGCGGTGCCTCGCTCGCGGGCGGCACCGGCAAGGCGTCCGGCACGCTGATCGGCGCGCTGATCCTGGCGGTGCTCCGCAACGGCCTCAACCTGCTGAACGTCTCCGCCTTCTGGCAGCAGGTCGTGATCGGTGTCGTCATCGCGCTGGCGGTGCTGCTGGACACCGTGCGCCGCAAGGCCGGCGCGACTCCCGTCGCCTCCGGCGCGGGCGGGCCGAAGGGCAAGCAGGCGGCGACCTACGCCCTCGCGGCCGTCGTCACCGTCGCTGTCGTCGGCGCGACCTCCTTCCTGCACAGCGGGTCCTCGTCCGCCACGAGCCCGAAGATGGGCCTGTCGCTGTCCACCCTCAACAACCCGTTCTTCGTGCAGATCCGGGCCGGCGCCCAGGCCGAGGCGAGGAAGCTGGGCGTCGACCTGACCGTGACCGACGCCCAGAACGACGCCTCCCAGCAGGCCAACCAGCTGCAGAACTTCACCAGTTCGAACCTGGGCGCGATCATCGTCAACCCAGTGGACTCGGACGCGGCGAGCAACTCGGTCAAGGCCGCCGACAAGGCGAGGATCCCGGTGATCGCCGTCGACCGGGGCGTCAACAAGGCCGCCGTGAACGCGCTGGTGGCCTCCGACAACGTGGCGGGGGGTGAGCTGGCCGCGAAGACCATCGCCGAGAAGCTCGGCGGCAGGGGCAGGATCGTGATCCTGCAGGGTCAGGCGGGAACCTCGGCGGCCCGGGAGCGCGCGCAGGGCTTCGCGCAGGGTCTGAAGGCCTACCCCGGCATCCAGGTGGTGGCCCAGCAGCCGGCCGACTTCGACCGCACCAAGGGCCTCGACGTGATGTCGAACCTGCTCCAGGCCCACCCCGACGTCCAGGGTGTCATCGCCGCCAACGACGAGATGGCGCTCGGCGCGATCAAGGCGCTCGACTCCAAGGCCGGGAAGTCCGTCCAGGTCGTCGGTTTCGACGGCACCCCGGACGGGCTGACGGCGGTGAAGAACGGCACGCTGTACGCGTCGGTCGCCCAGCAGCCCACCCAGTTGGGGAGGATCGCCGTGGACAACGCGCTGAAGGCGGTCCAGGGCAAGAAGGTGGAGCCGACGGTGAAGGTGCCGGTGAAGGTGGTCACGAAGGACAACGTGGCCGGTTTCAGCGGCTGACAACGGGCGGCGCGGGCGGGCGGTCGTACACCATGGGTCACCCGGCATGGGTCACCATGGGTGACGGCCGCCCGCCTGGGGGCATCTCTCAGGGGAATCAGGGGAGTCAACTGATGTACGACTACGACCTGCTGGTCGTGGGTTCGGCCAACGCCGACCTGGTGATCGATGTCGAGCGGCGGCCCGCCGCCGGCGAGACGGTGCTCGGCGGCGACCTTGCCGTCCACCCGGGCGGCAAGGGCGCCAACCAGGCGGTCGCCGCCGCCCGGCTCGGCGCGGGTACGGCCCTGCTGGCCCGGGTCGGCGACGACGGCCACGGCCGGCTGCTGCTGGACTCCCTGCGCGCGGCCGGCGTCGACACGGTCGGCGTGCTGGTGGGCGGAGCGCCCACGGGCGTGGCACTGATCACCGTGGACCCCTCGGGGGACAACAGCATCGTGGTGTCGCCGGGCGCCAATGCCCGCCTCACCCCGGCGGACATCCGGGCCGCGGTGAGCCTGTTCCTGGCCTCGCGGGTGGTGTCGGCACAGCTGGAGATCCCGCTGGAGACGGTCGTGGAGGTCGTTCGGAACCTGTCCCCGGACAGCCGTTTCGTGCTGAACCCGTCCCCGCCCAGGCCCCTGCCCACGGAGGTGCTCGCGGCCTGCGACCCGCTGATCGTGAACGAGCACGAGGCCCGGGTGATCCTCGGCGAGGCCTGTGTGAGCGAGGACCCGGCGGACTGGGCGCGGCTACTGCTGGCCAAGGGTCCGCGCTCGGTGGTGGTGACGCTGGGCGCGGGAGGGGCGCTGGTGTGCGACTCCCTGGAGGTGACCCGGGTGGCGCCGGTGAAGGTGGACGCGGTGGACACGACAGGTGCCGGGGACGCGTTCACGGCGGCGCTGGCGTGGAAGCTGGGCACGGGTGCGGATCTGCCGGAGGCGGCGGCCTACGCGGCCCGGGTCGGCGCGGCGGCCGTGACCAAGCGGGGCGCGCAGGAGTCGTATCCGACGGCGGAGGAGGTCGAGGCGCTGTGAAGAAGGCGGGGATCCTCAACCGCCATCTGGCCGGGGCGCTCGCCGAGCTGGGGCACGGGGACGGGGTGCTGGTGTGCGACGCCGGCATGCCGATCCCGGACGGGCCGCGCGTGGTGGACCTGGCGTTCCGCGCCGGGGTGCCGTCGTTCGCGGAGGTCCTGGACGGGCTGCTGGCCGAGCTGGTGGTGGAGGGCGCCACGGCGGCGGTGGAGCTGCGCGGCCGCAACCGGGCCCTGCTGGAGGGCCACTTCCCACGGCTGTCCCTGGTCCCGCACGAGCGTCTGAAGGAGCTGTCGGCGGGCGCACGGCTGGTCGTGCGCACGGGTGAGGCACGGCCGTACGCGAATGTGCTGCTGCGGTGCGGCGTGTTCTTCTGAGGCCCGTATACGGCTTCGAGGCCCGTACGACTTCGAGGGGGCGGCCCCGGTCCGTCGACCGGGGCCGCCCCCTCGGCTTTCCCCTCCGTATCAGAACCCCGTGAATCCCCCCCGGGTCCCCTCCCGGGTTCTGATGACATGTACGACACTCAGAGCCCGGGAAGGGTTGCACGCGTTCTCAAGATTCTTTGTGCACGTGTTTCACGAACCGCTCCACCGTCTCCGCCAGCACCTCCCGGCCGTCCCGGGCCCACAGCTCCTCGTTGAAGAGTTCGACCTCGATGGGACCGGTGTAGCCGGCCGCCTCCACATGGCCCCGCCACTCGCGCATGTCGATCGCGCCGTCGCCGAGCTGACCGCGGCCGTTGAGGACGCCCTCGGGCAGCGGGGTGATCCAGTCCGCGAGCTGGAAGGTGTGGATACGGCCGCCCTCCCCCGCGCGGGCGATCTGCGCGGGAGCCTGGTCGTCCCACCAGATGTGGTACGTGTCCACCGTGACGCCGACTTGATCAGCCGGGAAGCGCTCGGCCAGGTCCAGGGCCTGGGCCAGCGTCGACACCACGCAGCGGTCGGCGGCGTACATGGGGTGCAGGGGCTCGATGGCCAGGCGGACGCCGTGGTCCTCGGCGTGGGGCGCGAGGTCGGCGAGGGCGTCCGCGATGCGTTCGCGGGCCGCCCTCAGGTCCTTGCTGCCGGGCGGGAGGCCGCCGGAGACCAGGACCAGGGTGTCGGTGCCGAGCGTGGCCGCCTCCTCGATCGCCCGCCGGTTGTCGGCCAGGGCACGGGACCGCTCCTCCGGGTCGATCGCCGTGAAGAAGCCGCCCCGGCACAGGGTCGTCACCGTCAGGCCCGCGTCCCGGATCAGTTTCGTCGTCTCCGCGACGCCGTATGCCTGGACCGGTTCGCGCCACAGGCCGACCTGGCCGACACCCGACTGAGCGCAGGCGTCCGCCAGTTCCGGCAAGGACAGCTGCTTCACCGTCATCTGATTGATGCTGAAGCGCGCAAGATCGGTCACTGGTTCACCCCGTACAGCGACAGCAGGTTCTTCATCCGTTCCTCGGCGAGCTTGGGGTCCGGGAACAGGCCGAGGCCGTCGGCGAGTTCGTAGGCGCGGGCCAGGTGCGGGAGGGAGCGGGCCGACTGCAGGCCGCCGACCATCGTGAAGTGGGACTGGTGACCCGCCACCCAGGCCAGGAAGACCACGCCCGTCTTGTAGAAGCGGGTGGGGGTCTGGAAGAGGTGGCGGGACAGTTCGACCGTGGGGTCGAGCAGTTCACGGAAACCGGTCCTGTCCCCGGTGTCCAGGACCCGTACCGCCTGCGCCGCCAGCGGCCCCAGTGGGTCGAAGATGCCGAGCAGGGCGTGGCTGAAGCCCTGGTCGTCGCCCGCGATCAGCTCGGGGTAGTTGAAGTCGTCGCCGGTGTAGCAGCGGACCCCGCGCGGCAGTCGGCGGCGGAGGTCGATCTCCCGCCGCGCGTCCAGCAACGACACCTTGATGCCGTCCACCTTGTCCGGGTGCGCGGCGATGACCTCCAGGAACGTCTCCGTCGCCGCGTCCAGGTCGGCCGAGCCCCAGTAGCCCTCCAGCGCCGGGTCGAACATCGGGCCCAGCCAGTGCAGGATCACCGGCTCGGCGGACTGGCGCAGGAGATGGCCGTAGACCTCCAGGTAGTCCTCGGGGCCGGAGGCTTCCGCGGCCAGCGCCCGCGACGCCATCAGGATCGCCTGGGCGCCCGACTCCTCCGCCACCGCGAGCTGCTCCTCGTAGGCGGCGCGGATCTGTGCCGGGGAGCCGCCCCCGATCTGGTCGGTGCCGACCCCGCACGCGATACGGCCGCCCACCGACCGCGCCTCGGCCGCGCTCCGGCGGATCAGCTCCGCCGCGCCCGCCCAGTCCAGGCCCATGCCCCGCTGGGCGGTGTCCATCGCCTCGGCGACGCCGAGTCCGTGGGACCACAGGTGGCGGCGGAAGGCGAGGGTGGCGTCCCAGTCGACGGCGGCGGGCGAATCGGGGGACACGTCCGCGAGCGGGTCGGCCACGACGTGCGCGGCCGAGAAGACCGTACGGGAGGTGATGGGCGTGCCCGGCGTGATCGCCAGCGGCTCGGTACGGGGTTCGTACGTACGCAACGAACCGTCCACCGAGGGGAGTTGGATGGTCACAGGGCGATCTCCGGTACCTCGATGCGGCGGCCCTTCGTCGAGGACTTGAGGCCCAGCTCGGCCAGTTGGACGCCACGGGCGCCGGCCAGCAGGTCCCAGTGGTACGGCGCGTCGGCGTGGACGTGCCTGAGGAACAGCTCCCACTGGGCCTTGAAGCCGTTGTCGAAGTCGCCGTTGTCCGGTACCTCCTGCCACTGGTCGCGGAAGACCTCGGTGGCCGGGATGTCCGGGTTCCAGACCGGTTTGGGGGTCGCCGACCTGTGCTGCGCCCGGCACTTCCTGAGTCCCGCCACCGCGGAGCCCTCGGTGCCGTCGACCTGGAACTCCACCAGCTCGTCGCGGTTGACGCGGACCGCCCAGGAGGAGTTGATCTGGGCGATCGCGCCGCCCTCCAGCTCGAAGATGCCGTACGCCGCGTCGTCCGCCGTCGCGTCGTAGGGCTTGCCCTGTTCGTCCCAGCGCTGCGGGATGTGGGTGGTGGCGAGGGCCTGGACGGACTTCACCCGGCCGAACAGTTCGTGCAGGACGTATTCCCAGTGCGGGAACATGTCGACGACGATGCCACCGCCGTCCTCGGCGCGATAGTTCCAGGAGGGGCGCTGGGCGGGCTGCCAGTCGCCCTCGAACACCCAGTAGCCGAACTCGCCCCGCACGGAGAGGATCCGGCCGAAGAAGCCGCCGTCGATGAGCCGCTTCAGCTTCAGCAGGCCCGGCAGGAAGATCTTGTCCTGGACGACGCCGTGCTTGATGCCCTTGGCGTGGGCCAGCCTGGCCAGCTCCAGGGCGCCCGCCAGGCCCGTCGCCGTCGGCTTCTCGGTGTAGATGTGCTTGCCGGCCTCGATCGCCTTCTTGATCGACTCCTCACGGGCCGAGGTGACCTGGGAGTCGAAGTAGATGTCCACGGACGGATCGGCCAGCACCGCGTCCACGTCCGTGGAGACCTGGTCGAGGCCGTGGCGGTCGGCGATCTCCCGCAGGGCGTGCTCGCGGCGGCCGAGCAGGATCGGCTCCGGCCACAGCACGGTGCCGTCGCCGAGGCCGAGGCCGCCCTGCTCGCGCAGGGCGAGGATCGACCGTACGAGGTGCTGGCGGTAGCCCATGCGCCCGGTCACGCCGTTCATGGCGATTCGCACCGTCTTGCGTGTCACGTGAGTCCCCTCTGTTCACCCTGGCAGCAAGCGCTTTCTACACTGAGAAACTAGCCTCTGGACGGTGATCTGTACAAGACCGTGTCCCCTTCGAGTTGTTCGAGGGGGCGAACAATCGGGGGCCATGGCTTTAAGGTCTGCTCGACGGATTCTCGGAACCAGCAGCAGGACCTGGCTGTCTACGAGGGCGTACGACACGATGCGCGACCGGAGGACGACGAGATGACGGTGACCCTGGCGGATGTGGCGGCCCGCGCCCAGGTCTCACCCGCGACGGTGTCGCGCGTGCTGAACGGCAACTACCCGGTGGCCGCCTCCACGCGCGAACGGGTGCTGCGGGCGGTGGACGAGCTGGACTACGTCCTCAACGGCCCGGCGAGCGCCCTCGCTGCGGCCACCTCCGACCTGGTCGGCATCCTCGTCAACGACATCGCCGACCCCTTCTTCGGGATCATGGCGAGCGCGATCCAGGCGGAGATCGGGGGCGTCGGGGGTGGCCGGGCGGGCGGTGAGCGGCTCGCGGTGGTCTGCAACACGGGTGGCTCGCCGGAGCGTGAGCTGACGTATCTGACGCTGCTGCAGCGGCAGCGGGCGGCCGCCGTGGTGCTGACCGGCGGGGCCGTGGAGGACGCGCCGCACGCGGCGGCGGTCGCGGCGAAGCTGCGCAAGCTCGCCGAGGCCGGGACCCGGGTGGTGCTGTGCGGGCGGCCGCCGGCGCCCGACACCGAGGCCGTGGCGCTGCCCTTCGACAACCGGGGCGGAGCGCACCGGCTCACCGAGCATCTGCTCGGCCTCGGCCACCGCCGCCTCGGCTACATCGCGGGCCCCGAGGAGCGTACGACGACCCGGCACCGGCTGGAGGGCCACCGGGCGGCACTGGCCGCGGCGGGCGTCGAGGAGGACCCGCGCTGGACGGTGCACGGCCGTTACGACCGGCAGTCCGGGTACGAGGCCACGCTGGAGCTGCTGCGCCGGGATCCCTCCCTGACCGCCGTCGTCGCCGCGAACGACTCCGTCGCGCTCGGGGCGTGTGCGGCGCTGCGGGACTCGGGGCTGCGGATCCCGGACGACGTGTCGGTCGCCGGGTTCGACGATCTGCCGTTCAGCGTGGACGCGGTGCCTTCTCTTACGACCGTGCGGTTGCCGCTCGCGGAGGCGGGGGCCAGGGCCGGGCGGATCGCCATGGGGCGGGAGGAGGCGCCCCCCGGCGGGATCGCGACCGTCCGGGGGGAGCTGATGGTGCGGGGGTCTTCGGGAGTGCCCCGGTCAGCCGGAAAGTGACCTTCCCAGCAGCGGCATCGGTGCCTCGCCCCTCCTGCGGTCCCGGTACCAGCGCCTGCCGGTCTCGTAGGCCCGGCGGGCCCTGCGTACGGCGGGGATCTGGGTGGCGAGGTGGACCTGGTAGCGCCACGGGGCCTGGTGGCCCTGACGTACCGACATGGCGTAGGCGAAGGAGACCGGGTCGCGGTCCAGGTAGTCGTCCAGCTGCTCGAACCAGGCCATGCTGGTGCGCGCACCCGCCTGGATGGGGTGGAGTTCGGCGCGGCGGTGCTGGTCGTACTCGCGCAGTGCCACCCGCGGATCCGGGTACTGGGAGAGGCTGTGGGCCAGTACGATCGCGTCGATCATCGCGAGCCGGGTTCCGGAGCCGAGCGTGAAGTGGGTGGTGTGCGCGGCGTCGCCGGCCAGGACGACGTTGCCGTCGACCCAGGTCCGGTTGCTGATGTGCTGGAACCGCTGCCATTTCGCCGGTTCGCCGCGTGATCTGCTGATCAGGGAGTGGCCGTCGAGCGCCCGGTGGAAGATCTTCTCCAGCAGGGGCATGGCGTCCTCGGGATCGAGCGTGTCGAGGCCGAGGCCCTGCCAGGTCTGCGGTGAGCACTCCACGATGCAGGTGCTGATGCCGTGGAACGACGGATAGGCGTGGAACCAGATCCAGCCGGCCGGGGTCTCCTCGAAGCAGAACTCGAAGCTGTCGAACTGCCGGTCCGTGCCGAGCCAGATATAGGGGTTGCGGCCGGTCTCCACCTTGGTCCCGAAGTGCTCGGCGCGGCTCTGCCGGATCCGGCTGCCCGCGCCGTCGGCGGCCACGATCAGGTCGGCGTCGGGCAGGTCGGCGGGGTCGGCGAGCTTCTCGTGGCGGACGTCGACGCCGAGCGCCCGTGCGCGGCGGGTCAGCACGTCCAGCAGGGCGGCGCGGCCCATGCTGTAGCCGTAGCCGCCGAAATACGCCGTGCCGTCGTGCCGACTGCCGTGCAGGTGGATCTCCTGGTCCTGCCAGAGCACGGAACCGGCGCTCACCGCCCGTGCGCTCTCGGGGTCGTTGCTATGCAGGATGTCCAGCAGATCGTTCCAGTACACGACCCCCCAGCCGTACGTCGCCTCCGGCGGGTCCCGCTCGATCACAGTGATCTCGTGACCGGCGTCCCGCAGTTTCGCGGAGATCGCGAAGTACAGCCCTGCCGGGCCTCCGCCCACGCAAACGATCCTCATCCGGTACTACCTCCGTTGTCACGGCCACACTGGAACATCACTTCTGTTACGTGCTCGTGCATATGGATCCGGGTGCCCGTGAGGTCGGGCACCCGGATCCACCCTTGGTTTGTCGTCAGGGGGTGTCGGCTGTTGGTGTCGGCTGTTGGTGTCGGCTACTGGTGTCGGCTACTGCTGGGCGCTCAGTCGCAGCCCCAGCCGCCGCCCCAGCCCCAGCCGCCGCCGTCACCCCAGCCCCAGCCCCAGCCCCAGCCGCCGCCCCAGCCCCAGCCCCAGCCGCCGCCGCCCCAGCCCCAGCCCCAGCCGTCTCCGTGGTACGTGGCGACATGTGCGGGAGCAGACGCAGGAGCAGAGGAGGTGGCAGCCTGGGCCGCTCCAGCTCCGGCCACGATGGCCAGGATCGGCGCCGAGCAGACCGCTATGGCCACTCTCTTCATCCGGGTGGTGTGTGCGCGCATGATGAGCCCCTCTCCGGAGGGTATGGTTGAGTTGCCGGACGGCCTCGACGGGCCGTCCGTTGCGCTCCAGCCTGCGCGTCGCTCGGAGCGCCGCCCGCCGCCACGTGATAGGCGCTCTCGCGGCGGACCGCCACGTCCGCCATAAAACGGACATAAGTGGCGTTCTTCATCAAAGCTACGACGAGGTTGCGACGTAGTCAAAAGCAGGACTCCCCACCGGCCTAAAGAACAGGCAAAGGAAGCGGACCCGGGTCCGGCTAGCCAACGCCCCTGCGCCCCAGCACATTTGATACGCCGCCGAACCGGGCCGTGGACGCGGGCGGGCGGCAGGCCTAGGCTCCGGAGGACGGCATCTCTGACTGAGTCAAACATCGGGGGGCGATCATGACCGTCCAGGACGTCCGCGCCTTCAACCGCTTCTACACGGGCCTCATCGGCGCCCTCGACTACGGCCGCCATCTCTACGCCCCGTACACCCTCACCGAATCCCGAGTGCTGTACGAACTCGCCCAGGTCCCGCACCTGGACGCGGTCGATCTGCGCACGCTGCTCGACCTGGACGCCGGGTATCTGAGCCGGATCCTCAACAAGTTCGAGGACGCCGGGCTGATCGAGCGCGGCCCCTCGCAGAGCGATCCGCGCCGGCGGCGGGTGCGGCTCACCGCGCAGGGACGGGAGGCCGCCGCCCTGCTCGACGAGCGGGCCCGGGAGACGGTCGGGGCCATGCTCGCCACCGTGGCACCGGCCGACCTGCCACGGCTGGCGCAGGCCATGCGGACCGTCCAGGAAGTCCTCGGCGAGGGCGGGGTCCGGAACGGCGAGGTCGTGCTGCGCGAGCCGCGTCCGGGCGACCTCGGCTGGATCGTGCAGCGCAACGCGGCCCTGTACGCGGCCGAGTACGGCTGGAACGCCGACTACGAGGGCCTGGTCGCCCGGATCGTCGCCGACTTCGCGGAGGACCACGACCCGCATCTGGAGCGGGTGTGGATCGCCGAGCTGGCCGGGCGCCCGGTGGGCTGCGTGATGTGCGTACGGGACGACGCACCCGGTACCGCGCGGCTGCGGCTGCTGCTCGTCGAGCCGGAGGCACGCGGGCACGGCATCGGCGACCGGCTGGTACGGGCCGTGGTCGACTTCGCGCGCGGGGTCGGCTACCGCGACCTGGTGCTGTGGACCAACGACGTGCTCAGCGGCGCCCGCCGGATCTACCAGCGGCACGGCTTCGTCCTCGTCGCGGAGAAACCGCACCGTTCCTTCGGCAAGGATCTCGTGGGCCAGGACTGGCGACTGGATCTGCACGAATCGGACGGGTGACGAGTCACGAATCGGACGGATGACGGGTAGGGTCCGGGCCATGAAGCTGGCGTTCTCCACTCTCGGTGTCCCCGGCCTGCCCGTCCCTGAGGTCCTGGCGCTCGCGACCGCGCACGGCTACCACGGCGTCGAACTGCGCGCCCATCCGGAGGAGCCGGTCCATCCCGGCCTCTCCCCCGCCGAACGCGCAGCGACCGCGGCCCGGTTCAAGGAGGCCGGGGTCGAAGTGCTGGGCCTCGCCGGGTACGCGCGCGTGGCCGCGCCCGGTGACGACGCACCGGTACTGGCGGAGATCCGGGATCTCCTCCATCTCGCCCACGACCTGGGCGCGCCCTTCGTCCGGGTCTTCCCCGGCGCGGACCCCGACCGCCCCCGCGAGGAGTCCGACGCCCTGGCCGCCCGGCGGCTCGGCACCGCCGCGGAGGACGCCACCGCGCTCGGGGTGCGGATCCTGCTGGAGACGCATGACTCGCATCGCACCGGCGCCGACGTGATCCGGGTGCTGGGCCCGGTCGGGCACCGGCAGGTGGGCGCGCTGTGGGACGTCATGCACACCTGGCTGGGCGGCGAGCAGCCCGCCGACACCTATGCGGCGCTCGCTCCGCATCTGGGGTATGTGCAGGTCAAGGACATCGCGTCGGCCGACGACACGGGGCCGCTGCCGCTGGGCTCGGGGGTGCTTCCGCTCACCGAGTGCGTGGATGTGCTGTGCCGGCACGGGTGGGACGGGTGGCTGTGCTGGGAGTACGAGAAGCGGTGGTACGGGTCGGCTGCGCCGCTTGCGGGGTTGTTGGGGGCGGGGCGGGAGCATTTGCTGCGCTTGCTGGGTGAGGCGGCGTAGTACCCGTTAATTCGCTGGCCGGTGCCTTGGTGCCCGGTTAGCCTCCCCCGGTGATTCAGCCGCTCATCGACATACGGCCCCTGCGCGCCTCGCCCCTCTTCCGGCGGCTGCTGGTCGGGCGGACCGTGTCCACGCTCGGCGGGTTCATGACCATGGTGACGGTCATGTACCAGGTGTGGGACATGACCCGCAGCACGGCGTGGACCGGTGCGGTGGGGCTCGCGCAGGCGCTGCCGCTGGTGGTGTTCGGGCTGTTCGCGGGCGCCTGGGTGGACCGGGCGGACCGGCGGCGGATCTTCCTGACGGCGACCGTGGGCCAGGCGGCCTGTTCCGCGCTGCTGGCCGTACAGGGCTTCACCGGGCACGTCCCGGTGGCGGCCGTTCTCGCGCTGGTCGCCGCGCAGTCGGCGTTCGGTGCGCTGGGCGCCCCGGCGGCCGGGGTCTTCGTACCGCGGCTGCTGCCGAAGGACCAGGTGGCCGCCGGTCTGGCCCTGAACCAGGTCACCGGCCAGTCGATGATGCTGCTCGGCCCGGCCCTGGCCGGTGTGCTGCTGGGCTGGCTGGGCATCGGCACCTGCTATCTGCTGGACGCCCTCAGCTTCGGCGTCGCCTTCTACGGCGCCTTCGGACTGCCCGCGCTGCCGCCGCAGGGCGAGCCGTCGCGGGCGAGCCTGCACGGGGTGCTGGACGGGCTGCGGTTCCTGGCCGGGCACCCGGTGGTGCGGGGCGCGCTGATCACCGACCTCGCCGCGACCGTGCTGTCCTTCCCGGTGAGTCTGTTCCCGCTGGTCAACGCCGAGCGGTTCGGCGACGACCCGCGCACGCTCGGCCTGTTCCTGTCGGCCCTGGCGGTGGGCGGTGTCATGGCCACCGCCCTGTCGGGGGCGGTGACCCGGCTCGGCCGGCCGGGTCCGGTCATGCTGGGCGCGGCCGCCGTCTGGGGTGCCGCGCTGGTGCTCTTCGGGCTGACGACCAACCCGTGGCTCGGTCTCGCCCTGCTCGCCGTCGCGGGCGCCGGGGACGCCATCTCGGTCGTCTCCCGGTCCACGATCGTGCAGACCCGCACCCCGGACGCGCTGCTCGGCCGGGTCACGGCGGCCGAGCAGATCGTCGGGCAGGCCGGCCCCAGCCTCGGCAACGTGCGCGGCGGCCTGCTCGCCGGCTGGACCGACGGCGCGACCTCACTCATCACCGGCGGCCTGCTGTGTCTGCTCGCGGTGGGCGCGGTCGCCACGACGACACCGGAACTACGGGACCGGGCACCGGGTCCGGCCGAAGAGGCCGCCGCCGAGCACGCCTGAACGGGGCTCACATCCCAGTTCCGACGTGCCGTGAGCGGCGTCGTGCCGGATCACGGCGGCGGAGCAGATCGTCGGACAGGCCGGCTCCAGCCTCGGCGACGTGCGAGGCGGCCTGCTGTGTCACATGCCCGGTTCCGGGCGTGCCACGAGCGGTGTCGTGCCGTTCAGGCACCACTCCAGCGCCGCCGGCCAGGGGCCGTACCCGGCGTCGAGGTCGAGGTGGGCGGCGCCGGGGATGATGTCGGCGGGGAGGCCGAGGGGCTCGGCGTAGAGGCGCTGGGCGCCCTCCGCGCAGTACGGGTCGGCGTCGCCGGCGACCAGTCGCGTGGGGCCGGGGAGGGGGGCGTCGAGGGCGGGCGGGACGAAAGCGGAGACCTCCGGCTGCCCGGCGAGGAAGGACCCGGACGGCGGCGCGACGAGCAGTACCCGGTCCGCGTACCGCAGCTGCTCCAGGCCCCGGGCGGCGGCGTGCAGCCACAGCACGGCGGACAGGCTGTGGGCGACGACGACCCGTTCGCCCGAGCCGTCCAACTCCTCCAGGTGGCGGGCGAGTTCGGCGAGCCACACCGCCAGGTCGGGGTCGTCCGGGGCGGGCAGCTGCGGATAGCTGACCCGGTGGCCCAGCTCGGTGAGGCGGTCGGCGAGCCGGTGCTGCCAGTGGTCCTCGGGGCGGTGGTTCTGCCAGCCGTGCAGGATGAGGTACGAGCGCGTGGTCATGCCGCCGATGATTTCCGACCCCTGCCGCACGGTCCAGTTAATGTTTCCGCGTGGAACAGGTAAGCAGCACCTTCACGATCGATCTGCGGCGGCTGACCGTGCTGCGGGAACTGGAACGCCGGGGCAGCCTGGCCCGCACCGCGGAGGCTCTGCATCTGACCCCGTCGGCGGTGTCCCAGCAGATCGCGGCGCTGGCCCGGGAGTTCGGGGCGCCGCTGACCGAACGGGACGGGCGGGGCGTACGGCTGACCGGGCAGGCCCGCATCCTGCTGAGCCACGCCGAGACCATCGCCGCCCAACTGGAGCGGGCGCGGGCCGACCTGGCGGCGTACGGGTCCGGTGGGCGCGGGCAGGTCACGATCGGCTGCTTCGGCAGCGGCGTCCTCGGACTGCTGCCGCCGGCCCTGCGCGCACTGGCCGAGCGGCTTCCGCGCCTCGGGGTGGACGTGGTGGAGGCCGAGCCGCCGGACGTGTTCACCGCGCTCGACGCGGGCCGGCTGGACGTGGTGGTGGCCGTCGACTTCGCGGCGACTCCCCCGCACACCGACCGCCGCTACACCCGCACCGACCTGCTGACGGACATCCTCGACCTGGCGCTGCCCGAGGACCACCCACTGGCCGCCCGCGACCGCGTCCCGCTGCGCGAACTGGCCGCCGAACCATGGATCGTGGGCGCGGCCGAGAGCTGCTGCGGCGCGGTGGCCCGCGCGGTGTGCGCGGCGGCGGGCTTCACCCCGGACATCCGCCACGCGGTGAACGACTGGAGCGCCCTGACCGCACTGGTGGAGACGGGCGCCGGGGTGGCCCTGGTCCCGCGCCTCGTCCGTCCGCTGTACGCCCACCGCCGCCTCGCCGTACGACCGGTGGCGGGCCGACCGCCGTCCCGGAACGTGTTCGCGGCGGTGCGGACGGGGGCCGGGGGAGATCCGGTGCTGGGCGCGGTGCGCGATCAACTCCGGCTGGCGGCAGTGCAGTTGGCCTCGGCAGACGGACCGGTGCCGACGACGGACTGAGCGCAGGCGACTCCCCTTCCTTCACAGCCGCCGCGCACAGCCCACCGGCCTGCTCCCGCCCAGTTGGACGTACAACGCCGTCGATGCCGGGCAGTCCACCCGGTCGGGGACGGCCTTCGTGATCCGGTACTCGGGTTTTCGGCGGCCCGAGCCGTCGCACGCCGTCTCGCGGACCTGGCCCTTGCCGGAGTCGTACACGCAGTCGCCGGGGATCGTGCGGGGGCCGCCCCCGCCGCCGGGGTCGCCCGGGTGCGGGCGCTCCAGGTTGCGCATGCAGGCGTAGCCCTGGGGGACCGCGCCGTCGCCGTCCTCGTCGGCGGTCGCGGACCGGGCGCTGATGTGCAGCACGAAATCGGTCGTCGCCGGGCACAGGGGGCCGTCGGCCAAGGCGCCGTCGTAGCGGGCGATGACCCTGGCCACCGCCCGCTCGCTCGCACAGGGCACCTCGGTGAAGCCGGTCGTGCCGAAGGAACTGCACTCGCCGACCGCGAGGAACTCGGCGCCGTAGCCGCGGCTCGCGGCCGGCGTGGGGCGGGCGTCGCCGACGGGGGTGCCCGGCGTGCCCCGGCAGCCGGACAGCAGCGCGGCCGGCAGCAGGAACGCGAGGCACGCGGCCCTCACGGCACCTTTCCCACGCATGGCCATCCCCCCTGACACCCCGGTCCAGCGTGACCCTTGGCGGCGTGGCCACGCCAGACATGCGGGAGGGTTTCCCCCAGTTGGGGGTATTGCGCCCGGTGTGTGGCGTACGGCTAGTACGTCAGCCCGTACCCGATCGGATACAGCACCTGCGTGGGGTCGTCGGCCCGCTGCACCGGCACCGGCAGCTTGCCGCGCGGGGGCACGCGTCCGGCGATCACCCGGGCGGCGGCGCGCACTTCGACGTCCGTCCAGCCGTAGGAGGCCAGCGCGGCCTTGACGGAGGGGTACTGGGCCACGTCGTAGGGGTTGCGGACGGCCAGTGCGGCCAGTGGCTTCCCCGTGGACAGCAACTGTTCCACCAGGGTGCTCTGGGCGTTGCCCGCCGTCACGTTGTAGGTCGCGACGACCACTGCGTCCGCGTTCTGCGCGGCCGTGACCGCCTGGGCGATGGTCGCGGCGGAGGGCGCGGTGCCGGTGGACAGGGCCGTGGCGGTGAAGCCCAGCTCGGTGAGGGCGGCGGCAAGCACGCCGGTGGGCGGGCCGGTGGTGCCGGAGGGGGAGGCCGGGTCCGCACCCACGACCAGGAGGCGGGGCTCGGTGCGCGGGGAGAAGGGGAGGACATGGTCCTCGTTGACCAGGAGGGTCGTGGTGCCTTCGGCGATCCTGTCGGCGGCGGCCAGGTGCGCCTCGGTGCCGACCCTGCCGAGATCCGTCCGGCCGCCGCGCCGGTCGTCGAAGAGGCCGAGCCGGGCCTTCAGGCGCAGGATGCGCAGGATCGATTCGTCGAGGCGGGACTCGGTCAGCTCGCCGCCCTGGACGGCCTTGAGTACGGCGTTCCAGGCCACGTCGAGGGACGGCGGGTTGAGCAGCTGGTCCACGCCGGCCTTCAGCGCGAGCACCGGCACCCGGTCGTCGCCGTACTTGGTGCGGACGCCCTCCATGCCGAGGGAGTCGGTGATCACGACCCCGTCGTAGCCGAGTTCGCCGCGCAGGATGCCGGTGAGGATCGGGGGGGAGAGGGTGGCCGGGTCGCCGGAGTCGTCGAGGGCCGGAAACTGGATGTGCGCGGTCATGATCGAGTCGATGTCCGCGGCGATCGCGGCCCGGAAGGGTACGGCGTCCAGCTTCTCCCACAACTCCCGGCTGTGCGTGATGACCGGGAAGCCGGTGTGGCTGTCGGTGGCGGTGTCGCCGTGCCCGGGGAAGTGCTTGGCGGTCGCCGCGACCCGGGAGGCCTGATAGCCCCTCACCTCGGCGGCCACCAGCGCGCCGACGGCGTCCGGGTCGGCGCCGAAGGACCGTACGCCGATGACCGGGTTGGCCGGGTTGACGTTGACGTCGGCGTCCGGGGAGTAGTCCTGGTTGATGCCCATCGCGCGCAGTTCGGCGCCGGAGATCCGGCCGAGGGTGTGCGCATCCGCGCGGGAGCCGCCGGCGCCGATCGCCATGGCGCCGGGGAAGAGGGTGGCGGGCTTGCCGACCCGGCAGACCGCGCCGTGCTCCTGGTCGGTGGCGATGAGCACCGGCAGGCCGCGCGGCTGGGACAGGGAGGCCTGCTGGATGCCGTCGGAGAGGTCGGCGATCTGGTGCGGGTCGCGGGTGTTGTGGGCCCAGGCGAAGTAGATGATCCCGCCGACGCGGTACTTGGCGATCAGCTCGGCGGCCGTGCGGACGCCGATCTCGTTGAGGTTGGCGTCGATGTCGGCCTGGTCGGGGGCGGTCGCGGAGTGGCCGTAGACCCGCATCACGAAGAGCTGGCCGACCTTCTCCTGAAGCGTCATCCGGGAGATCAGGGCGCGCAGCCGGCGGTCGTCGCCGGGCGTGGCGGCGCGGGCGGTCGTCGGCACGGTCAGCGCGGCGGTGAGGCCCGCGGTCGCGGCGAGGACGGCGCGTCTGGAGGGTCTTGCGGTGTTTCCGGTGCTTCCCGTGCTGATGTCGCTTCCCGTGCTGGTATCGGGCACGTGCGCTCCTTCCGGAGGAGAACCGCTGAAGGAAACTTCCGAGGAGTCACCAATATCCAGGAAGTTTCTTTCCGTCAAGGGAATGCACGGTAACCGCGAAGGGGCCGCCACCGGCGCAAGGGAGGGGGGCGCGCCGGTGGCGGCGGGCGGCCGGCCGTGCCGCGGCGAAGAGGGTGGGTCGGCGTTCGCGGCCAGTCGCGAGGGGCCGACACCACGGCACGGAAGACTCGTCCGGCAACCCGCGCATTGGACGAGCGGCGATACGGGGCGGTTCCCCGCGAAGCGAGCCGAGCGGCCGGCCTGCCGTCAGCAGAGGATCCAGCCGGAGCTGACCGAACCATGCGACCCCACCGCGCCCTTGACCCACACGCAGCGGTGACCGGCGTGGACCGTCACCGGCCCCGCGTGGTGCCGGTAGGTGCCCTCGTCGACGACCGGGCGGCTGCCGCGCGCCTGGACGCTGACGGACATCGTCTGGGCGGGGCCGGGGTGCCGGGCGACGGTGACGGCGCAGACGTACCCGTCACTCCTGTAGACATGGGTGACCCCGCTGCTGAACGGCAGGGCCCGCACCTCGTGCCCGGCGCAGCCGCCGACCGTGCTCGCCTGGGCGGTGCCTGACGTCACGAGGGCGAGCGTCCCGCTCGCCGCCAGCAAGGCCGTACCGAGCGCCAGACGCCGGCGTATCGCACCAATGTCCACTGTCGTCCTCCCCGTACCACGGTCGTGTCTCATCCTGCGGCCGTACTGATGTACGGACGCATGACGTATGCCGGATGGTTGCACGACCGTCAGCGGGACGCGGTGACCGGCTCCTCCGGTTCGGGGCGGCCGACGAAGGTGCGCCACAGTTCGGCGTACCGGCCGTCGCGGGCGAGGAGTTCGTCGTGGGTGCCGTCCTCCGCGACCCGGCCGTGGTCCATCACCACCACCCGGTCGGCGCGGGCCGCCGTGGTCAGCCGGTGGGCGACCACCAGTGTCGTGCGGCGGCCCGCCAGGCGGTCGGTGGCCTGGTTGACCTGGGCCTCGGTGGCCAGGTCCAGGGCGGCCGTGGCCTCGTCCAGCAACAGGATGTCCGGGTCCACCAGTTCGGCCCGGGCCAGTGCGATCAGCTGGCGCTGGCCCGCCGAGAGGTTGCGGCCGCGCTCGGCGACCTCGTGCAGATAGCCGCCCTCCAGCGTGGCGATCATCTCGTGCGCGCCGACCGCCCGCGCCGCCGCCTCCACCTCGGCGTCGGTGGCGTCCGGGCGGCCGTAGGCGATGGCGTCGCGGATCGTGCCGGGGAACAGGTACGCCTCCTGCGGGACGACCCCGAGCCGGTGCCGGTACGACGTCAGGTCCAGGGCGCGCAGATCCGTGCCGTCGACCGTGACCCGCCCCGCGGTGGGGTCGTAGAACCGCGCGACCAGCTTGACGAGGGTCGACTTGCCGGCGCCCGTCTCGCCGACGAAGGCCACCGTCTGCCCCGCGGGAATCGTCAACTCGATGCCGGTGAGCGCCTCTTCGTCGTCACCGTACGCGAAGTGCACGTCCTCGAAGGCGATGTCGCCCCGCAGGGACGGCACTTCCCGGGGCTCGTCCGCCGACCTCGTGGACGTCGGCTCGCGCAGCAGTTCCTGGATGCGGCCCAGGGAGACGGTGGCCTGCTGGTAGCCGTCGAAGACCTGGGACAGCTGCTGGACCGGCGCGAAGAACAGGTCGATGTAGAGGAGATAGGCGACCAGGGCGCCGGTCGTCAGGGTCGCCGCCTCGATCCGGTGCGCGCCCGCGATCAGCACGCATGCTGCCGCCACCGACGACAGCAGCTGCACGAACGGGAAGTAGACGGAGATCAGCCACTGGCCGCGGATGCGGGCGTGCCGGTAGCTGTCGCTGCGCTCGGCGAACCGCCGCCCGCCGTCCCGCTCGCGCCGGAAGGCCTGCACGATCCGCAGGCCGGCGACGGACTCCTGCAGGTCGGCGTTGACCACCGAGACGCGTTCCCGGGCGAGTTCGTACGCCTTCACGCTCGCCCGGCGGAAGAAGAAGGTCGCGACGATCAGCGGGGGCAGGGTGGCGAAGACGACGAGCGCGAGCCGGAGGTCGATCACCAGCAGGACGCCCATGATGCCGAAGAAGGTGACGACCGAGACGAACGCCGTGACCAGCCCCGTCTGGAGGAAGGTGGACAGGGCGTCGACGTCCGTCGTCATCCGGGTCATGATCCGGCCGGTCAGCTCGCGCTCGTAGTAGTCGAGCCCGAGCCGCTGGAGCTGGGCGAAGATCTTCAGCCGCAGCGTGTACAGCACCCGCTCGCCGGTACGGCCGGTCATCCGGGTCTCGCCGATCTGCGCGACCCACTGGACGAGCACGGTGACCAGGCCCAGCAGGGACGCCGCCCAGACCGCGCCGAGGGCCATCTTCGTCACGCCCGCGTCGATGCCGTGCCGGATCAGCACCGGCAGCAGCAGGCCCGCGCCCGCGTCCGTGGCGACCAGCAGCAGGCTGAGGAGGAGGGGCAGGCCGAAGCCGTGCAGCAGACGGCGCAGGCCGTAGGAGTCCTCCGGGAGGACCGCCCGGGCCTCGTCGATGCCGGGGGTGTCGATGGCCGGGGGCAGCGCCTCCACCTGGGCGAGGAGTTCCGGGGTGGCGGGGGTGCCGGAGAGCGCCTGGTCCCTGGGCGTGCGGTCGCCGGTCCACAGCCGGGGGGTCACCCCCCGCTCGGCGTCGAACTCGGCGTCCAGCTCCTCGCGGACGGAGGTGTCCTCCTGGGGCAGGGCGGGCGCGGCGTGGCCCGGGGAGACCCCGCCCAGCTCGTCCGGATCGGTGAGCAGCCGGCGGTAGAGGGCGGACCGCTCCTGGAGTTCCTCATGCGTGCCGAGGTCGGCGAGCCGGCCGCCGTCGAGGACGGCGATGCGGTCGGCGAGGTTGAGGGTGGAGCGGCGGTGCGCGATGAGCAGGGTGGTACGGCCCTCCATGACGTGCTTGAGGGCTTCGTGGATCTCGTGTTCCACGCGGGCGTCTACGGCGGAGGTGGCGTCGTCGAGGACGAGCAGCCGCGGGTCGGTGAGCAGGGCGCGGGCGAGTGCGACGCGCTGGCGCTGGCCGCCGGAGAGGGTCAGGCCCTGCTCGCCGACCTTGGTGTCGTAGCCCTCGGGGAGCTCGGCGATGAAACGGTCCGCCTGGGCGGCGCGGGCGGCGGCCTCGATCTCCTCCCGGGTGGCGTCCGGGCGGCCGTACGCGATGTTGTTGCGCACGGTGTCGGAGAAGAGGAAGGAGTCCTCCGGGACGAGCCCGATCGCGGCCCGCAGGCTGTCCAGGGTGAGCTCACGGACGTCGTGGCCGCCGATCAGGACCGCGCCGTGGGTGACGTCGTAGAAGCGCGGCAGGAGCAGGGAGAGGGTGGACTTGCCGGAGCCGGAGGAGCCGACGACGGCGAGGGTCTCGCCGGGCCGGATCTCGAAGGTCAGCCCGTCCAGGACCGTGGATCCGCCGTCGTACCCGAAGGACACGTCGTCGAACTCGACGGTCGCGGGCGCGTCGGCCGGGAGGGTCCTGGTGCCCTCCCGGAGCGTCGGCTCGGTGTCGATCAGCTCCAGCACGCGCTCGGTGCCGGCGCGGGCCTGCTGGCCGACGGTGAGGACCATCGCGAGCATCCGGACCGGGCCGACCAGCTGGGCGAGGTAGCTGGAGAAGGCGACGAAGGTGCCGAGCGTGATGTGCCCGCGCACGGCCAGCCAGCCGCCGAGGGCGAGCATGGCGACCTGACCGAGGGCGGGGACCGCCTGGAGAGCCGGGGTGTACTTGCTGTTCAGCCGGATCGTGCGCAGCCGCCCCGCGAACAGCCTGCGCCCGACCTCCCGGAGCTTGCCGGTCTCCTGCTCCTCCTGCCCGAAGCCCTTCACCACGCGTACGCCGCTGACGGCGCCGTCGACCACGCCCGCCACGGCGGCGGCCTGGGCCTGGGCGTACCAGGTGGCGGGGTGGAGCTTGCTGCGGCTCCGCCTGGCGATCCAGCCGAGCGCGGGCGCGACGGCGAGGGCGACCAGGGTCAGCGGCAGCGACAGCCACGCCATGATGACCAGGGAGATCAGGAAGAGCAGGACGTTCCCGATGGTCATCGGGAGCATGAAGAGCAGGCCCTGGATCAGCTGCAGGTCGCTGGTGGCCCGGCCGACGACCTGGCCCGTGGACAGCTCGTCCTGACGGCGGCCGTCGAGGCGGGTGATCGTGCCGTACATCTCGGTCCGCAGGTCGTGCTGGACGTCGAGGGCGAGGCGGCCGCCGTAGTAGCGGCGGATGTAGGTGAGGGCGTAGACGAGCAGGGCCGCGCCGATCAGGGCGCCGGCCCAGGGAGCCATGGAGCGGGTGTGGTTCCCGATCACGTCGTCGATGATCACCTTGGTGATCAGCGGGACGACGGCCGTGACGGCCATGCCGGCGAGGGAGGAGCCGAGGGCGAGGAGCACGTCCTTGGGGTATCGCCAGGCGTAGCTCGCGAGTCGTCTTGCCCATCCCCGTTGCGGTGACACGCGGGTGCCTTCCTGTCGACCTGCTCTACCGGAAGGCACCAACGCGCAGGTGTGCGGATTTCATCCCTCCGCAGCAAAACGAAGGGGAAGCTCAGACCCGTACCCGGAGGTAATAGAACCGGGTCGTCTGGACCGGGTTCTGGTTGTCGTCGCTCACCAGCAGTACCCGCAGGCGGCGGGCACGGTCACGGCCGGTGATCGTCATGCCTTCGATGTTGTCCAGCAGGGGATTGGGCTGGGGCTGCTTGGCCGTGGCGCCCAGCGACGGGCAGGCGGCGACATCCGTCAGCAGGGTCTTCTTGATCAGGTGGACGGACGGCTGTCCCGTCAGGTTCTCGATGCCGCTGGTGTCGGTCGCGTGGCGGAGGTCGGCCAGGTAGAGGCGGACGGTGTTGCCGACGCCGGAGGTGAAGCCGCGTTCCAGGACGAGGAGGCGGCCGTCGGGCGTGGCCTGGACCTCGGGGACGCCGAGGCCGGCGTCGGTGCGGTAGGCGTACTGGGCGGAGAGGCGGAAGTGGTCGCCCTTGGTGCGCTGCCACGTCTGGAAGCGGACGATCCCCGTGGAGTCGCCCGAGATCGCGTCCTCCATGGAGGCCAGCAGGGTGTGACCGCCGGGCAGCAGGGTCAGGCCCTCGAAGGTCTGGTTGGCGGTGGCGCGGCCGGCCGGGGCGACCAGGAGGGAGGAGGGGACCGGGAGCCGGTCGAGGATGCGGCCGTCGCGGGAGTAGCGGCGGACGGACGGCTCGGTCTCGGAGGCGACGAGGCGGGTGCCGTCCCTCTCGATGACCAGGCCCTCGGAGTCGAGGTCGGCGCCCTTCTCGTCGGCGAGGTGGACGGCGGACCTGGGCTGGAGGGTCCGCGGGTCCAGGCTGAAGAGGGAGGAACGGTCCTCCAGGGCGGCCAGGGAGCCGTCCCGGTCCACCGCGAGCGCGGAGAAGTTGCCGACGAAGGTGCCGTCGAACGTCGTCTTGTCGAGCGCGTCGGAGAAGCGGTCGATGGAGACGGTGGGCGAACAGGCGTTGTCGCTCGCCATGTCGGCACTCGCGGGCCCGGCGGCGGTCAGGGAGGTGGCCGCCGCCAGGCCGGCGGTCAGGGCGGCGAGTACGGTTCTCAGGCGCATGCCCGTCACCGTAGGCCGGGCGGGTGTCCTGCGCGAGACCGGCTCGTGAACCGGCTTTCGCGGGTCAGCCCTGCGGCGGCACCGGGACCAGGGCCTCGCTGGGCCGGCTGGTCGGGGCGTAGAGCGCGGTCGCGGAGGTGGTCGGCACGAGGTCCTTGTGGATGACCTTGGCGACGTTCTGGATGGTGGTGACGCCGTAGTCCATGGTGCTGTCGTCCTGTGTCAGCACCGAGATCATGTAGTCGTGGCCGGCGCCGTTGAAGGTGCCGAGGCTGTGCACCCGCCAGCCGTGCGTGGCGCGCTGCAGCCAGCCGTTCTTGACGTGCACGGAGACCGTGGACGGCGCGCCCGCCGGGGTGCCCCAGCGCTGCGAGGAGATGACCTCGCCCATCAGCTTCAGGATGTAGGCGCGGGAGCTGTCGCTCAGCACGCTGTTCTTCGCGGTGACGAGCTTGAGCAGCTTCTGCTCGTCGGTGACGTTCTCCTGGGTCAGTCCCCAGTAGCCGTTCGCGCCGGGCACGGTCTTCGTCATCCCGGCAGCGGCGAGGAAGCCCTTGATCTTGGTGAGGCCGAGCTGCTTCCACAGCGCGGTCGTCGCGTCGTTGTCCGACCGGGTGATCATGGCCTTGGTGAGTGTGACCTCACGGTCGGTCAGATAGCGATTGTGCTTCTTGGCGTCCCACAGCAGCGTGGCGAGCACGGTGACCTTGACGGTGCTGGCCGAGTCGTAGGAGCTGGTGGCGCGCAGGGTGCAGGTGGTGCTGGTGCTGCGGTCGTACAGGCCGAGCGCCACGGTGCTTCTGCGGTTGGCGAGGGCGGCCGTGATGTCCTTCTGCAGCTTGGCGGCGAGGCCCGCCTTGGCAGACGTACAGCTGACGGTGGGCGTGGCCGCGGCGGCGGGGGTGGCGGCGGTGGCCACCGGTATGAGCAGCGCGGCACCGAGGGCGGCGGCGAGCGCGCCGGAACGTCTTGATGTCCGGGGATCCATACCAGCGTTGACGCACGGAACCCGCCGAATGGTTGTACGCCTGTTCCCGCGACGGAAGTTCCAAAGGTCCGGCGCGTGGCAATGATTCGTTCATGTCGGACCAGAAGAAGAGCCAACTCGGCCAGTCGGGGCGGTTGTTCGCGGCACTAGCGGTCCTACGCCTCGCCGCCGGGAAGGACACCAGGCTGCGCACACCGGAGGACCGGCCCACGGGGGACCACCCACAAGGCCGCCTGAACGACGTCAAACGGGACTTGTACGAGCTCCTCACGACGGCCCGCGACAAGGGCGGCGAGCGGTGGGAAGCGGCAGCCGAGGCATTCCGGTCGATACCGGGCTTCCTGGAAGGGGGAAACGTGCCTCACGGCAACTTGAACGACCCGGGGTTCGCCGCCTTCAAGGCGGGCTACGACGCACAGATCGCCGTATTCCGGGACAAGTTCTCCGGGCTGCTTACCTGACTCTCACCGCCCCACAGCTTCCCCTCAGGTGCACCACAGCGCGCGCCCATCGCCGCTCTGCATGGTGCAGTGGTGACATCTGCCACCGATCCCCTCCCCCACACGACGACCGCTACCCCGCCTCCGGCGGCGCCGGACACCGTACCGCCGGAGCGCGCGCCCCGCTGGTCACTGCCCGCGCTGCTCGCGATCCTGCTGCTGGCCGCGGTGCTGTACACCTGGAACCTCTCCGGCTCCGGCCTCAACAGCTTCTACAGCGCGGCCATCTACAGCGGCACACAGAGCTGGAAGGCGTGGTTCTTCGGCTCGCTCGACGCCGGGAACTTCCTCACCGTCGACAAACCGCCGTTCGCCAACATGGTCATGAGCCTGTCGTGCCGGATCTTCGGCTTCGGCACCTGGCAGATGATGCTGCCGGAGGTCGCGGCCGGGCTCGCCACGATCTGGATCCTGCACTCGTCCGTGAAGCGGGCGTTCAGCCATGCGGCGGCCGCGGTGGCCGCCCTGATCCTCGCGCTGACCCCGATCACGGTCGCCATCAACCGGGACAACAACCCCGACACGATCCTCGTCCTGCTGATGGTCGGCGGCGCGGCGCTGGCCCTGCGCGCGGTGACGAACGGCCGGCTGCTGCCGCTGCTCGGCTCGGCGGTGTGCTTCGGCCTCGCCTTCAACACGAAGATGCTGGCGGGGTACATCGCAGTGCCCGCCGTCTTCGCGGTCTACCTGCTCGCGGCACGCCCGAAGCTCGTGCAGCGGATGGTGAACCTGCTGATCGCGGGCCTGGTCCTGGCGGTCTCCAGCTTCTGGTGGGCGATCGCCGTGTCCCTGGTCCCCGCCTCCGAGCGGCCGTACATCGGCGGTTCGACGGACGGCACCGCCTGGAACCTGATCATGGGCTACAACGGCCTCGGCCGGATCTTCGGCGGCGAGGGCAACGGCGGGGGCGGCGGGGGCAGCCGAGGCGGCTTCTCCGGCTCGGCGGGTCTCGGCCGGATGTTCAACGACATCCTCGGCGGCCAGATCTCCTGGCTGCTCCCCTTCTCCGCCGTGGCGTTGGCCGCCGGCCTGGTCCTGTGCGGCCGCGCCCCGCGCACCGACCTCACTCGGGCCGCGCTCATCCTCTGGGGCGGCTGGACGGTCCTGCACTACGTCACCTTCGCGACCGCCGAGGGCACGATGCACCCTTACTACACGACCGCCCTGGCCCCCGGCATCGCGGCGCTGTGCGGAGGCGGCGGCGTCATGCTGCTGCGCGCGTTCCGCACCGACAAGCGCTGGATGTGGGTGCTGCCGGCGGGCCTCGCGGTAACGGCCGCCTGGTCGATCGTGCTGCTGCGCCGGGCGTCCGGCTGGCACAGCTGGCTGTGGCCGACCGTCGGTGTGGTCATGGCGGCGGCGATCGCCGGCCTGCTCGTCTTCCGCTCCGGGGGCCGGGTACGGCTGCTGGCGGCATCTGTCGCGGCGGCGGTGGTCGCGGCGCTCGCGGGCCCGGCGGCGTACGCCTGGTCGGTGCCGTCCGGTTCGGTCGGCGGCATGGGCGGGACGAACCCGACGGCCGGCCCCTCGACGGGCGGCGGCTTCGGCGGCGGCCCCGGCGGGGGCGGCGGCCGGGGCGGCTTCCCCGGCGGCGGTGAGCTGCCGGGCCGGAACGACGCCCAGGGCGGCGGCAACGCCGAGGCGGGCGGCGGCATACCCGGCGGCGGAACCGCGCCCGGCGGGACGGCGAGCGGCGCGCCCGGTGACGCCCCCGGCGGGGAGATGCCGGGCGGCGGACAGGCCGGTGGCTTCCCGGCCGGCGGCCAGAACGGTGAACTCCCCGGCGGCCAGGGCACATCGGGCGGTACGACGGCCCCGGATGGCACCGGCGCCCCGAACGGCGGCTCGGGAAGCACGAGCGGTCGTATGGGAGCCGGAATGCGCGGCGGCATGATGGGCGGCATGGGAGGCGCGAACAACGAACTGATCGCGTACCTGAAGAAGCACCGGGACGGCGCCACCTGGCTGCTCGCGGTCTCCAACTCGCAGAGCGCGGCGCAGATCGAACTGAGCGCGAGGGTACCGGTCATCTCCATGTGGGGCTTCACCGGCACGGACAAGGCGATGACCGTCGCCAAGCTCGAGGAGCTGGTGAAGAAGGGCGAACTGCACTACATCCAGCTCGGCGGCGGCATGATGGGCGGCGGTCCCGGAGGCGCCAACAACAGCGTGTCGTCCCAGGTGACGGCCTGGGTGAAGAAGCACGGGACGAAGGTGAAGGAGAGTGCGTACAGCAAGACTTCAAGCTCTTCCTCCACCACCGAACAGTCCACGATCTACCGCCTGGACCCGTCGGACGCCGGCTGAGCCGCACGCCCACCGAGCGCGCCAAGGGCCTCGACGACCTTTGGCGCGCTGCGCTGTCGACGCCACGGCGACGATTGGCAGATCCGTTCCACCCCCACCCCCTCGGCCATCGGCCCGACCTGCTCATTCACCCGACGCCCCCGGCACAAACCTGCCAATCCCCACCCCGCCCACCCGCACCCACCCACCCACCGCAAGCCGTCGAACCCACCCGGCGTGCCCACGAGACGTACGCGCCCCTCACCGACGGGACACACGCAGCCGCCCCAGGGGCCGGTACCGGTCAGGGCCACTGCCCTTCCGGGCCGCTCGCTCGCTTCTTCCCCGTGCTGGAGCGAGGTGGGTCAAGGGTGGCCCGGAGGGCCATCGGCGAAGCCGACGCGCAGCGCCCTTGACGCACCTCGCGCAGGCACGACACTCGCCGAGAAGCGAGCGGCCCAACGGCTACCTGTTCACTCCTCGGTGAACAGCTCCGTCGCGTCCGTGGCGTGTACGGCTCGCTGGGCCCAGACCTCCAGTTGATCGAGGTCCGTGCAGGCCTCGACTCGCTCGCGGACGGCGTCGGGCACGGGAAGCTCGCGCCACTCCAGGATGTGCAGGATCATCTCCGCCTTGGCCTCAGCCCGGCCTTGCTCCCGGCCTTGCTCCCGGCCTTGCTCCAAGCCCTGTTCTCGGCCCTCCTCCCGTACCTGCTCGGCAAGCGGGTGTCGCCAGAAGTACTGGATCGCCGTCATCAGATCCCTCCACATCTGCTTCGCCTGGGGGTCGGCCAGGCAGGAGTCGACGAACTGCACGAAGACCGCGGCATTGTCCGGGTCGATGGTCCGCAGGGCGGCGGCCAGGGATTCCAGTATGGCCGGAGCCTGCGGTCCACGCCCGTGCGTCATGGCCGAGAGCACCGCAAGGGCGACATCCTGCTCCGCCTGCCGCTCGTCCGCGATCACCGGCACGTTGTCCGGACCCAGCACCAGCGGCCGCACCGTCAACGAGTCCCAGCCCGTGAAGCCGAAGCGGATCGGACGCGAGGCCCACTGGGCGGTCCTGCTGCTCTGGGTGATGACGATCAGCACCGGCTCACAGCGGTACTTCTCATACAGATACGACAGGTAGTACGGCCACCGGAGCGAGCCTCGACTTCGCGGCCACCGCCTTCACCTCGTTCATCGAAACCCTGAAGGCGACTCACACCACGAAGTCGGACCTCACCGACCGGTGAAGTACATCTGCCTCGACCCGGACGGCACAGGCACCGGGCAGGGCTGGATGTTCGTCATCGTGGCGGCACGGACCGGGGTCGTCTACCAGGTCCAAGGCGGTGGCTGCGGCTGTGCGCAGTACGCGCAGGAGGGTTATCTGATCCCCGTGTTCGGGCGGGACCTGGACCAGGAGCTGAAGGAGATCTTCGTCGGTGGGTTGAAGGGGCAGGGGGCCCGGCGCGGGGACTGGCCGGCCGGTCTGCTCCAGCGGCTCAGGGAAGCCGTCGCCTTGCACGTCTACGGTTCCGCCAACCGGGACGACCTCTTCCCCACCTCGCTCGTCCTCGACGAGTCCCGCCTCGCCGAGGCCGACGAGGCGTGGGTGCCGGTCGTCACCCCGGACGGGCCGGGGATGCTCGTCCGGGAGAACTCCGACTAGCCACTGCTCCTCCGGGCCGGAGCGTCTTCACCACCGTCGGCCCGGGGAAGCTCGGCGCGCCGCGGGCAGGTCAGGTCGTGAGATGCGTCGGCGCGAACATCCGCAGCACCGCCGGGAGGACGACCACCGACGGACCCGGCGCCGCCAGCGCCTTCGCCAGGTCCTCCTCCAGGGTGTCCGGGGTCGTGCGGACACCGGGCACGCCGAAGGACTCCGCCAGGGCCACGTAGTCCGGGCGGGTCAGTTCCGTCGCCGTCGCCTGGCCGAAGGTGTCCGTCATGTACTCGCGGAGGATGCCGTAGCCGCCGTCGTCGACGATCAGCCAGGTGACGGGGAGGTCGTACTGCCTGGCCGTCGCCAGCTCGGCGATGGAGTACAGGGCTCCGCCGTCGCCCGAGACCGCAAGGACCGGGCGCGTCGGGTCGGCCGCCGCCGCGCCCAGTGCCGCCGGGAAGCCGTAGCCGAGGCCGCCGGCGCCCTGCGCGGAGTGCATGAGGTTCGTGCCCCGGGGGTCGAAGGCCGACCACGCCCAGTACGCCAGGATCGTCATGTCCCAGAAGGAGGGGGCAGTCGCGGGCAGGGCCCGGCGGACTGCGCCCAACACCTCCTGCTCCAGGGTGAGTTCCTGAGACGCGATCCGCTCACCGAGTCGGCACAGCAGCTCCCGCACCCGCACCGGCGCCGACTCGTCCGCCCGCTCCTGAACCGTCTCCAGCAGGGCCTGCAAGGCCAGTCGGGCGTCCGCGTGGATGCCGAGGGCCGGGTGGTTGGACTCCAGCTTGCCGAGGTCGGCCTCGATCTGGATCACTCGGCCGCGCGGCTTGAACGTGTGGTAGTTGGAGGAGAGTTCGCCCAGACCCGAGCCGACCACCAGCAGCACGTCCGCGTCCTCCAGGAAGTCCGTCGTGTGCCGGTCCTCCAGCCAGGACTGCATCGACAGCGGGTGCTCCCACGGGAACGCGCCCTTGCCGCCGAACGTCGTCACCACCGGCGCCTGAAGCTTCTCGGCCAGCGCCCTCAGCTTTCCCGACGCGTCCGACCGTACGACCCCACCGCCCGCGATGATCGCCGGACGCTCGGCCCGCGACAGCAAGTCGGCTGCCACCGCCGTCAGTTCGGGGCGCGGGACCAGGTCCTGAGGCGTCGCGTCCGGCGCCGTCACCACCGGCAGTGCGGTCGGCGCGAGCAGCACGTCCTGCGGGATCTCCACCCACACCGGGCCGTGCGGTGCCGTCAGTGCCGACTTCCAGGCCGCCGCGATCGCGGACGGGATCTGGGACTGGGTGCGGACCGTGTGGACGGACTTGACCACGCCGCGGAACGAGGCAGCCTGGTCAGGGAGTTCGTGGAGGTAGCCGTGGCGGCCGCCGCCCAGGCCCGCCGTCGGGATCTGGCTGCTGATCGCCAGCACGGGAGCCGAGGCCGCCGCCGCCTCCTGAAGCGCGGCCAGCGACGTCAGCGCGCCCGGGCCCGTCGACAGCAGCAGGGGTGCCGCCTCGCCCGTGATCCGGCCGTACGCGTCCGCCGCGAAGCCCGCGTTGTTCTCCACCCGCAGGCCGACATAGCTCAAGGAAGAACGCCGTAGAGCGTCGAACATGCCCAGCGCGTGCTGGCCGGGCAGGCCGAAGACCGTCGTCGCGCCGAGCCCGGCCAGCGTCTCCACGACCAGGTCTCCGCCGTTGCGGCCGGGAGGGGGATTCAGCGCGGCCGCCGTCTGCTGATCGGTCGGGCGGAGTACCAGGTCGTGGTCGTGAGTCACTGCTCTCGGTCCCCTAGGGAGAATCAGGCGTTGCGGGCCGCCGCGATCTGGCGGCTCATGATGGTGGTCAGTTCGTAGGCCGTGTGCGAGGCCGCGACCGACGTGATCTCCGCGTGGTCGTACGCCGGCGCCACCTCGACCACGTCCGCCGAGACCAGGTTGCAGGACGCCAGGCCGCGCAGGATCTCCAGCAGCTCACGGGAGGTCATGCCGCCCGCCTCCGGCGTACCGGTGCCGGGCGCGTGCGCCGGGTCCAGGCAGTCGATGTCGATGGAGATGTACAGCGGGCGGTCGCCGATGCGCTGGCGCAACTGGTCGGCCACCTCGTCGGCGCCCCGGCGGTAGATGTCGGCGGACGTGACGATGCCGAAGCCCATCTTCTCGTCGTCGGTGAGGTCCTGCTTGCCGTACAGCGGGCCGCGGGTGCCGACGTGGGAGAGGGCGGAGGTGTCGAGGATGCCCTCCTCCACCGCGCGGCGGAACGGGGTGCCGTGGGTGTACTCGGCGCCGAAGTAGGTGTCCCAGGTGTCCAGGTGGGCGTCGAAGTGGAGCAGGGCCACCGGGCCGTGCTTCTTCGCCACGGACCGCAGCAGGGGCAGCGCGATGGTGTGGTCGCCGCCCAGGGTCATCAGGCGGGCGCCGGTGCCGAGCAGCTCGTCCGCCGCGGCCTCGATCGTCTCGACGGCCTCGTTGATGTTGAACGGGTTCACGGCGATGTCGCCGCCGTCGGCGACCTGGGCCAGGGCGAAGGGGGACGCGTCCTGCGCGGGGTTGTACGGGCGCAGCAGCCGGGACGCCTCGCGGATGGCGTTGCCGCCGAAGCGGGCGCCCGGCCGGTACGAGACGCCGGAGTCGAACGGCACGCCCACCACGGCGACGTCGGCGGTGCCGACCTCGTCCAGGCGGGGCAGCCGGGCGAAGGTCGCGGGGCCGGCGTACCGCGGGATGCGGGAGGAGTCGACGGGGCCGCGGGGCGTCTCGTTGCTGCTCATGGTCAAATGCCTTCTTTCTTGCGCTTCATCACGCATGTACTGCTTTCCCTATGACTCTACTGGTGAGCCGGGACCGGTTCGGACGCGAGTTCGGGGGTACGGCCGGCGAGGCGCTCGCGCCAGGTGGCGAGAACCGTCTCGTCGGTGGGCTTCGTCGCCAGGGAGACGACGACGTAGGCGGCCAGGGAGGCGAGCAGGCCGTAGTAGACGGGCTCGTTGGCCAGGATGCCGTAGCCCGCCATCAGGCCGATGACCGCGAGACCGCCGACGATCACCGAGGCCAGCGCGCCCTGCACCGTGCCGCGCTTCCACAGCAGGCCGCCGAGGATCGGTACGAGCAGGCCGCCGACGAGGAGGTTGTAGGCGACGGTCAGCGCCTCGACCACGTTGTTCAGCGCGATCGCGGTGCCGATCACCGCCACACCCATGATCAGGATGAAGGCGCGGTTGCCCTTGACCTCGTCGTGTTCCTCGCCGTCCCGCCGTACGGCGCCCTTGAGCCGCGACCAGATGTCGTTGTTGGCGACCGTGGCGCAGGCGATCAGGGCGCCGGAGGAGGTGGACATGACGGCGGCGAGGGCGGCGGCCAGGACCAGGCCGCGCACGCCGACGGGGAGTTCGTCCTTGACGATGGTGGCGAAGGCGTCGTCGGGGCTGCCGAGCTTGGGGTAGAGCACCTTGGCGGCCGTGCCGATCACCGCGCCGGCGAGGGCGTAGGCCAGACAGTAGGTTCCGGCCACCGTGCCGCCCCACTTGGCGGTCCTGTCGCTGCGGGCGGTGAACACGCGCTGCCAGATGTCCTGGCCGATCAGCATGCCGAACGTGTAGATCAGGACATAGGTGAAGATCGTCTGGCCGCCGATGCCCAGCGGGTCGAAGTACGAGGTCGGCAGCTTGGCCTTCATCTCGGAGAAGCCGCCCGCCTTGACGACCGCGATCGGCAGGAGCAGGAGCAGCACGCCGATGGTCTTCACCACGAACTGGACCATGTCGGTCAGCGTGATGGACCACATGCCGCCGAGGGTGGAGTAGGCGACGACGATCGAGCCGCCGAGGATGATCGCGACGGTCCGGTTCATGTCGAACAGGACGTCGAAGATCGTGGCGTAGGCGATGGTCGAGGTGACGGCCAGCATGAGGGTGTACGCCCACATGACCACGCCGGAGATGACGCCCGCCCGTCCGCCGTAGCGCAGGTCCAGCATCTCGGAGACGGTGTAGACCTTCAGGCGGGCGATGCGGGCGGAGAAGAACACGGACAGGGCGAGCAGGCCGAGGCCGATGGTGAAGACCATCCACGCGCCGGAGAGGCCGTACTGGTAGCCCAGGCCCACGCCACCGATGGTGGAGGCGCCGCCGAGGACGATCGCCGCCATGGTGCCGGAGTACATGGCGGGCCCCAGGCGGCGGCCCGCCACCAGGAACTCGCTCTTCGATTTGGCGCGGCGCATGCCCCACCAGCCCATCGCCAGCATGCCGGCGAGATAGACGACGATCACTGTGTAGTCGACGGCCATGGGGCCCTCCTTCGCGCACATTCCGGTGGCGTGTCGTGCAGATGCGGTGGGGACGAGCCGGCAACAGATCGCGGGGACATCCGCCCGTACCCGCGGCTGCCGGTCTGCCTTGACACTAGGTGGCCGGAAAGCGACTGCGAAGTGTACGTTCCATCCATATGAACGGGGTCGGATGGAGGGAACGCACACCATGCCGGAAACGACTGCCCCGATGACCCCGGCGGTCCCACCGACCCCACCGGTACCGCTCTCCGCCCTGCTGGCCCGTGAGGATCTCGCCCTGCGCCAGATCGCGGGCCCGTCCGATCCGTCCATCGTGATCCACTGGGCGCACACCTCGGAGATGGCCGACCCGTACCCGTATCTGCTGGGCGGCGAGCTGCTGCTCACGGCCGGGGTGCACATCCCAGAGGCGGCCGGTTCGGGCACCTACTTCGACGACTACGTCTCCCGGATCGTCGCGGCGGGCGGCGCGGCCCTCGGCTTCGGCCTGGCCCCGGTGCACGACACGGTCCCGCGCACGCTGGTCGCGGCGTGCGATGCCTACGGCCTGCCCCTGCTGGAGGTCCCGCCGCAGACCACCTTCTCCGGGGTGGCCCGCGCGGTGTGGCAGCTGATGGCCCAGGCCCGGCTGGCCGAACTCCGCCGGGTCACGGAGGCCCAGCAGAGCCTCGCCGCGGCGGCCTCTCGCCCCGATCCGGTCCCTTCGGTACTGCGCCGGCTGGCCCAGCGCCTGGCCGGGCACGCGCTGCTGTACGGCCCCGACGGCACCGAGATCGCGGCGGCGGGCCGGAAACCGGCGGAGGGGGTGCGGGGAGCGCTCGCGGAGCTGTCGGACGTGGTGCGGCCCACGGGGCGTACGGCGCCCAGGGCGACCTCCGCCAGCGACACCGTCGGCGACACCCACCTGGCCGTCTACGCCCTCGGCGCCGGGGAGGGCTTCGTGCTCGGGGTGGCCACCGCCCGGCGCGACCCCGGCGATCACACCATCGCCTCCGTCGCCGCCGTACTGCTGTCCCTGCTGACCGGTGAGCACCACAGCGGCGCCGGTGCCGGGCGTTCCTCCGCTCTCGTACGGCTGCTGCTCGGCTCCCCGCCCGAGGAGGTGGCCCCGCTGCTCGGCGCGGGAAAGTGGCTGGTCGTGCACGCCCGGCCGGAGGCCCAGGTGCCCGATGCCGTCGCCGCGTCCGCGCTCGGGGCCGCGCTGGGGTCACCGCTGGTCGATCTCGGGCGGGACGTCGTACGGGTGCTGGTGCCGGGCGGGCGGGTGCCGGAGCCGCAGCGCGGGTGGACGATCGGGGTGAGCGCGGCCGTGGACCCGCGGGAGTGGGCGGCGGCCGACGCTCAGGCGGGGCGTGCGCTCGCGCGGGCCCGGGCCACCCGCGCTCCGCTGGTCCGGCACGGCGCCCGGCCGGGCCTTGAGGATCTGGTGCCGCGGGCGGACGCCGAGGCGCACGCCCGGGCGCTGCTCGCCCCGCTCGCCGGCCGGCCCGAGCTCGCCGAGACCCTGCGCAACTGGCTGGCACTGCACGGCAGCTGGGACCGTACGGCGGTGGCGCTCGAGGTGCACCGCAACACCGTGCGGCAGCGCATCGCCCGCTGCGCCGCCCTGCTGGACACCGACCTGGACGACCCGGACGTCCGCATGGAGTTGTGGTTCGCGCTGCGGCGCGGCTGACAATTCCCTTTGTTCGAAAGCCCGCCAAGCATGGAGTTCCGGTTGGCGCCGATCAGCACGAGGCGCGAGACCGGCTCGGGGTGCCGGGCGGCCGGCACGATCGCCACGGAGCCGCGTGCGACTCCAGGGAGTAGTCGAAGTCCGTCGGGCGGTCGCCGATGCCGTGTCCGAGCAGGTCGACCGGCAGCGCACGGCGGCCGGCCACCCAGCGCATCAGATCACCGGTGTCACGGCGGCGGCACGCATGTGTGCTCCCCGAGCTCAAGCGAAGGAAAGTACAAGGCAGTCGGCCAGATCGTGTCGGGGACGATCACAACGGGTGCGGGGCGGCGACGGGCAGGAGCGCTGCCGCACAATGGAGGCATGCCGATACCCGGGACACCCAGCCGCGCCCAGCTCGTCGACCACCTGGTGAGGACCCGTATCGCGGGGGACGTCGCCACACCCCGCGAGAACAACCTCTCCCACTACCGTCAGCTCGCCAACGGTGTCCGTAACTTCTGGCTCGGCCTGGAGCTGGGCGACCGCTGGACGGACGAGCAGGACGTGCTCGCGGTGATGGCCGAGCGGGTCGGCGTCAACGACGATCCCGAGTACCGGTACGGGCAGGACACGATCGACCCCGAGCTGACCGTGGACGCGCTGGAGCGGATGGCGGCGCGGCTGCGCAAGGCGGCCGAGGGGCGCCAGCGGGTGCTGTTCGCCACCGGGCATCCGGGCGGGCTGCTGGACGTGCACCGGGCCACGGCCGCCGCGCTGCGCGCCGCCGGCTGCGAGATCGTGGTCATCCCGGACGGGCTGCAGACGGACGAGGGGTACGTCATGCAGTTCGCGGACGTGGCGGTGCTGGAGCACGGGGCGACGCTGTGGCACACCCACTCCGGGGAGCCGATGCGGGCCATTCTGACCGGACTTGAGCGCGAGGGACGCCCGCTGCCGGACCTGGTCGTCGCCGACCACGGGTGGGCCGGGTACGCGGGGCAGCACGGCCTGGACTCGATGGGATACGCGGACTGCAACGACCCGGCGCTGTTCCTCGCCGAGTCCGAGGGCACCCTCCAGGTCGTCGTACCGCTGGACGACCATGTCGTCAGCCCCCGCTACTACGACCCGCTGACGGCGTATCTGCTGGCGGAGGCGGGACTTTCCTGACCGCCCGCGCTCCCGGCACGGCACTGTGCGGCCCCGCGAGCGGAGCCGCACAGTGTGGGCGCGATGGGCGCCGCGGGTCAGTTACCGCCCGCCGCCGCCCCACCCCCAGCCGCCCCCACCCCAGTTGCCGCCACCCCAGTTGCCGCCGCCCCAGTTACCCCAGCCCCAGTTGCCGCCACCCCAGTTACCCCAGCCCCAGTTACCCCGGCCCCAACCGCCGCCCCAGCCCCAGCCGCCACGGCCGTGGCGGTGGTGGCGGTGGTGCCAACCGCCGCAACCGCAGTCGACGACCCGGCTGTGGACATTGAGGCTGTGCTGTGCAGGGGCCGCCGAGGCGGTGCCCGCCGTGCCGATCGCGGCTCCGCCCGCCAGCAGGAAGCCTGCAGTGGACATGACGACATACCGCTTCACGCGCTGTGCTCGCATGGGAAGTTACCCTTCTGTCTCCATCATCTCCCGTGCCTCCGTGGGGAAGACGCGGTGTGGATGGCCGGCGCCGTGCTCACTGATCGGTGAAGGCACGGCGCGCTCTTCAGGTGTCACCGCAGCGGATTCACTGTGTGGCCGTCGCCGCCGACATCTGCCTCTCCGGGATTCCGGAAGCCGTCGGCCGGTTACGCCACGTGCTGCGGCTGTCACTCATAGAGATTAGTACCGCACCCGTCACTCGGCACCTCGAGGCAACTTCAGTCACGCGGGACGCGGACCACACCCTCCTGAATGACGGTGATGGCGAGCTGTCCGTCCTGTGTGTAGATACGCGCCTGGCCGAGGCCGCGGCCGCCGTGCGCGGAGGGCGACTCCTGGTCGTAGAGCAGCCAGTCGTCGGCGCGGAAGGGGCGGTGGAACCACATGGCGTGGTCCAGGGAGGCGCCCACGACGTCCCCGACCGCCCAGCCGCCCCTGCCGTGCGCGAGCAGCACGGAGTCCAGGAGGGTCATGTCGGAGACGTAGGTGGCGAGGACGACATGCAGCAACGGTTCGTCAAAAGCAGAGTCCAGCTTGCCGTTGGTGCGGAACCACACCTGCGAGTGGGGCTCGCGCGGCGCGCCGAACTGCCCGTACGGCGGCTCCTCCACGTACCTGAGGTCGATCGCCTCGCGGGCCTCGATGAACTTCTCGACGACCTCGGGGGCGAGGTGGTCGTAGCCGCGCAGCCGCTCCTGCGAGGTGGGCAGGGTCGCCGGGTCGGGCGCGGCGGGCATGGGGGCCTGGTGCTCCAGGCCCTCCTCGTACACCTGGAAGGACGCGGACAGGTGGAAGATCGGCTTCCCGTGCTGGACGGCGACCACGCGACGGGTGGTGAAGGACCGGCCGTCGCGGATGCGGTCCACGGTGTAGACGATCGGCGCGCCGGGGTCGCCCGGGCGCAGGAAGTAGGCGTGGAGCGAGTGGGCGGGGCGGTCCGCGGGGACCGTACGCCCCGCGGCGACCAGCGCCTGCGCCGCGACCTGCCCGCCGAAGACGCGGGGTACGACGGCGGAGCGGGACTGGCCGCGGAATATGTTCTCCTCGATCTGCTCAAGGTCGAGCAGATCGAGGAGATCCTGGAGTGCCTGGCTCATGGCATCTAGTTGTACAGGCCAGTGATTGCGGCGATGACAGGTCCGTCTTACAGGCCCATGTCCTTCGCGATGATCGTCTTCATGATCTCGCTGGTGCCGCCGTAGATGCGGTTGACGCGGTTGTCCGCGTACAGGCGGGCGATCGGGTACTCGTTCATGTAGCCGTAGCCGCCGTGCAGTTGCAGGCAGCGGTCGATCACACGGTGGGCGACCTCGGTGCAGAACAGCTTGGCGGAGGCGGCCTCGGCGGGCGTCAGCTCGCCGGCGTCCAGGGCCTCCGTCGCGCGGTCGGCCACGGCCTCGGCGGCGTCCACCTCGGCCTGGCAGGCGGCCAGCTCGAACTTGGTGTTCTGGAAGTGGGCGACCGGCTTGCCGAAGACGGTGCGCTCCTGGACGTACTGCTTGGCGAACCGGACGGCGGCCTTGGCCTGCGCGTAGGCGCCGAAGGCGATGCCCCAGCGCTCGGAGGCGAGGTTGTGGCCGAGGTAGTAGAAGCCCTTGTTCTCCTCGCCGAGGAGGTCCTCGACCGGCACCTTGACGTCGACGAAGGCCAACTCGGCGGTGTCGGAGGTCTTCAGGCCCAGCTTGTCGAGCTTGCGGCCGACGGAGTAGCCCTCGGACTTGGTGTCCACGGCGAACAGGGAGATGCCGTGGCGGCGGTCCTCGGCGGTGGGCGCGGAGGTGCGGGCGCACACGATCACGCGGTCGGCGTGGACGCCGCCGGTGATGAAGGTCTTGGCACCGTTGAGGATGTAGTGCGTGCCGTCCTCGGAGAGCTTGGCGGTGGACTTCATGCCCGCGAGGTCGGAGCCGGTGCCCGGCTCCGTCATCGCGATGGCCCACATCTCCTCGCCGGTGACGAACTTCGGCAGGTAGCGCTTCTTCTGCTCGTCGGTGGCGAGCATCTTGATGTACGGCAGGGCGAGCAGCACGTGCACACCGGAACCGCCGAACTGGACGCCCGCGCGCGCGGTCTCCTCGTACAGGACGGCCTCGAACTTGTGGCTGTCCATGCCCGCGCCGCCGAACTCCTCGGGCACGTTGATGCCGAAGATGCCCAGCTCACCGAGCTTGTAGTAGAAGTCCCGCGGCGCCTGGCCGGCGGCGAACCACTCGTCGTAGACCGGCACGACCTCGGCCTCGATGAAGGCGCGCAGGGTCTCCCGGAACGCCTCGTGATCCTCGTTGAACACCGTACGGCGCACGCCGCCCACCTCCAGGTACCTGTCTAAGCGCTTGCTCAGACTCGAAGATACCGGCGAGTACGACGACGCGTCCAGAGACGCAGGTCACTCTCGGGGGCAGGGCGACAGGGCTCACAGCCGTCGAGCCAGTAGCCCGTGGCGCAGCGTCGCGGCCCGGATCCTGGGCCAGGGTGCTCGCGCACGCACGCGCACGTGGCCCGCCGCCGCGCGCATGACCCGCCGCTCCCCCTCGTCGTCACCGAACCGGCCCAGATGATCCCGGTCGCGCTCCAGGCACCCGGAGTGGGCCTCGGCGTCCTCGAGCGTCGGCGGACGCGGGCCCAGGCCGGGAAGCCGGTCGGCGGATCAGGCGCCGGCCCGGCGCCGGGCGTCACGCGATCAACGGTCCCGCCCCACCGCGCTCACCGCGCCGCTCCCCCGCCCGGCTCACTGCTCCCCCGCCGCCGCGAACGCCCCTCGCGCCATCCGGTGCAGCAGGGCCGCCGTGGCCCCCCGGCCAGGGAGCGTGCCCGCGCGGCCCAGGTGCGGGGTGGAGTTCAGCAGGCCGAAGACCGAGTGGACGGCCGAGCGGGCCGACGGCTCGGACAGCCCCGGGTAGACCTCGCGGACCACCTCCACCCACAGCTCGACGTACTGCCGCTGGAGCTGGCGCACCAGCTTGCGGTCGCTGTCGCGGAGGCGGTCCAGCTCGCGGTCGTGCAGGGTGATGAGGGGACGGTCGTCCAGGGCGAAGTCGATGTGGCCCTCGATGAGGGAGTCCAGGACGGCCGAGGGCAGGCTGTCCCCGTCGGCCTCCGCCAGGCGGCGCTTGGCGCCCGTCAGCAGCTGGCCGCTGATGCCGACCAGCAGCTCGGCGAGCATCGCGTCCTTGCCCGGGAAGTGCCGGTACAGGCCGGGGCCGCTGATGCCCACCGCGGCGCCTATCTCGTCGACGCCGACGCCGTGGAAACCGCGCTCGGCGAAGAGCCGGGCGGCCTCCTTGAGGATCTGCTGGCGGCGGGTCGGGGCGTCGGTTCTGGTGACCATGCAGGCAATTCTAGACAGCGAGGTTAGCGGTCGTTAACCTGAAGGAAATGGTTAACGCTCATTAACAGCGGATCACAGGTTCGATCACCGGGTGAGGGGACCGCAGGATGCACGAGGCACCGGAGCTGACGACCGCGGCAGATCCCGCGTCGGAGGCCTGGAGGGCCAATGAACAGGCTCATCTCGCGCTCGTCGAGGAGCTGCGCGGCAAACTCGCCGCGGCGGCCCTCGGCGGCGGCGAGAAGGCACGCGCCCGGCACACCGCGCGGGGCAAGCTGCTGCCGAGGGACAGGGTGGACACGCTGCTCGACCCGGGGTCGCCGTTCCTGGAGCTGGCGCCCCTCGCGGCCGACGGGATGTACGACGGGCAGGCCCCGGCCGCAGGGGTGATCGCCGGGATCGGGCGGGTCAGCGGGCGCGAGTGTGTGATCGTCGCCAATGACGCCACGGTGAAGGGTGGGACGTACTACCCGATGACCGTGAAGAAGCACCTGCGCGCTCAGGAGATCGCCCTCGACAACCGCCTGCCCTGCGTCTACCTCGTGGACTCGGGCGGTGCCTTCCTGCCGATGCAGGACGAGGTGTTCCCGGACCGGGACCACTTCGGGCGGATCTTCTACAACCAGGCCCGGATGTCCGGCGCCGGGATCCCGCAGATCGCGGCCGTGCTCGGCTCCTGCACGGCCGGTGGCGCCTACGTCCCGGCCATGAGCGACGAGGCCGTGATCGTCCGCAATCAGGGGACGATCTTCCTCGGCGGGCCGCCCCTGGTGAAGGCCGCCACCGGCGAGGTCGTCACGGCGGAGGAGCTGGGCGGCGGCGAGGTGCACTCCCGGATCTCCGGGGTCACCGACCACCTGGCCGAGGACGACGCGCACGCCCTCAGGATCGTGCGGAACATCGTCGCCACGCTCCCGGCCCCGCAGACCCTGCCCTGGGAGGTCCGGCCGGCGGCAGAGCCCAAGGTGGACCCGTACGGGCTGTACGGCGCCGTCCCGGTCGACTCCCGTACCCCCTACGACGTACGCGAGATCATCGCGCGCGTGGTCGACGGCTCCCGTTTCGCCGAGTTCAAGAGCGAGTTCGGGCAGACCCTCGTCACCGGTTTCGCGCGGATCCATGGCCACCCGGTCGGGATCGTCGCCAACAACGGCATCCTCTTCTCCGAGTCCGCCCAGAAGGGCGCGCACTTCATCGAGTTGTGCGACCAGCGCGGGATCCCGCTGGTGTTCCTGCAGAACATCTCCGGGTTCATGGTCGGCAGGGACTACGAGGCGGGCGGCATCGCCAAGCACGGCGCCAAGATGGTGACGGCGGTGGCGTGCACGCGCGTGCCCAAGCTGACGGTGGTGGTCGGCGGGTCGTACGGCGCGGGCAACTACTCGATGTGCGGCCGGGCCTACTCCCCCCGCTTCCTGTGGATGTGGCCCAACGCCAAGATCTCCGTGATGGGCGGCGAGCAGGCCGCCAGCGTCCTCGCCACGGTCAAGCGCGACCAGCTGGAGGCCCGGGGAGAGGCCTGGCCCGCCGAGGACGAGGAGGCCTTCAAGGCGCCGATCCGCGCGCAGTACGAGCGCCAGGGCAACGCCTACTACGCCACCGCCCGCCTCTGGGACGACGGCGTGATCGACCCGCTGGAGACCCGTCAGGTGCTGGGCCTCGCCCTGACGGCCTGTGCCAACGCGCCTCTGGGAGACCCCCAGTTCGGCGTCTTCCGGATGTGAGGAGGGGAACCGTGTTCGACACAGTGCTGGTCGCCAACCGGGGCGAGATCGCCGTACGCGTCATCCGTACGCTCCGCTCGCTGGGCGTGCGCTCGGTGGCGGTCTTCTCCGACGCCGACGCCGACGCGCGGCATGTCCGGGAGGCCGACACGGCGGTACGGATCGGGCCTGCGCCGGCGGCCGAGAGTTATCTCTCCGTCGACCGCCTGCTGGACGCCGCCGCCCGCACCGGCGCGCAGGCCGTCCACCCCGGGTACGGCTTCCTCGCCGAGAACGCGGGCTTCGCGCGTGCCTGCGAGGAGGCGGGGCTGGTCTTCATCGGTCCGCCGGCGGACGCGATCGCGCTCATGGGCGACAAGATCCGCGCCAAGGAGACGGTGCAGGCGGCCGGGGTGCCGGTGGTGCCGGGGGGCCGTGACCCCGAACTGGCCGAGGCGGCCCGCGCGCTGGGCGCGCCCGTGCTGCTCAAGCCCTCCGCCGGCGGTGGCGGCAAGGGCATGCGGCTGGTGCGGGACATGACCGTGCTGGAGGAGGAGATCGCCGCCGCCCGCCGCGAGGCCCGCGCCTCCTTCGGCGACGACACCCTGCTGGTGGAGCGGTGGGTCGACCGGCCCCGGCATATCGAGATCCAGGTGCTGGCCGACGGGCATGGGAACGTCGTCCACCTCGGCGAGCGCGAGTGCTCGCTGCAACGGCGCCACCAGAAGATCATCGAGGAGGCGCCCTCCGTCCTGCTGGACGAGCGGACGCGTGCGTCGATGGGCGAGGCGGCCGTGCAGGCGGCCCGCAGCTGCGGGTACCGGGGCGCGGGCACGGTGGAGTTCATCGTGCCGGGCGGGGACCCGTCCTCGTACTACTTCATGGAGATGAACACCCGTCTCCAGGTGGAGCACCCGGTCACCGAGCTGATCACCGGCCTGGACCTGGTGGAGTGGCAGCTGCGGGTCGCGGCCGGGGAGAAGCTGGGCTTCACGCAGGACGACGTGACGCTGACCGGGCACGCGGTCGAGGCCCGGATCTGCGCGGAAGACCCCGCGCGCGGCTTCCTGCCCTCCGGCGGCACCGTCCTGCTGCTGAACGAGCCGCAGGGCGACGGCGTCCGCACCGACTCCGGGCTCAGCGAGGGCACCGAGGTGGGCAGCCTGTACGACCCGATGCTGTCCAAGGTGATCGCCCACGGCCCCGACCGGGAGACCGCGCTGCGGAAGCTGCGGGCGGCCCTGGCGGAGACGGTCACGCTGGGCGTGCAGACCAACGCGGGCTTCCTGCGGCGGCTGCTGGCCCATCCGGCGGTCGTGACGGGGGACCTGGACACCGGGCTGGTGGAGCGCGTGGTGGACGAGCTGGTCACCACGGACGTACCGGAGGAGGTGTACGAGGCGGCCGCGGCCGTACGCGCGAAGGCGCTGGAGCCCCGTACGGACGGCTGGGTCGACCCCTTCTCGGTGCCGAGCGGCTGGCGGCTCGGCGGCACCCCGAAGCCGCCCGCCTTCCACCTCCGGGTGCACGACCCGGTGACGTACACCCCGCGCGGCACCTCGGCCGTCGCCGACGCCACGGTCTCCGTCACCCTCGACGGCGTCCGGCACACCTTCCACCGGGCCGGTGAGTGGGTCGGCCGCGACGGCGACGCCTGGCAGGTGCGGGACCACGACCCGGTGGCCGCGTCCCTCAGCCGGTCCGCGCACGCGGGCGCCGACTCCCTGACCGCGCCCATGCCGGGCACGGTGACCGTGGTGAAGGTCGCCGTCGGGGACGAGGTGACCGCCGGACAGAGCCTGCTGGTGGTGGAGGCGATGAAGATGGAGCACGTCATCTCCGCCCCGCACGCCGGCACGGTCGCCGAGCTCGACGTGACCCCGGGCACGACGGTCGCGATGGACCAGGTGCTGGCTGTGATCGCACCGCACGAGGAGGTGGCTTGAGTGACCGCCGAGCAACTGCCCATGGTCGTACCGGCCTCGGACCTGCCCGCGCGGGTGCGGATCCACGAGGTCGGCGCGCGTGACGGGCTGCAGAACGAGAAGCGGACCGTGCCGACCGAGATCAAGGCGGAGTTCATCCGCCGGCTCGCCGACGCGGGCCTGACGACGATCGAGGCGACGAGCTTCGTGCACCCCAAGTGGGTTCCCCAACTGGCCGACGCCGAGCAGCTGTTCCCGCTGCTCGGCGGGCTCGAAGGGGTCGAGCTGCCGGTGCTGGTGCCCAACCAGCGCGGCCTGGACCGGGCGTTGGCGCTCGGCGCCGACCGGGTCGCCGTCTTCGCCAGCGCCACCGAGTCCTTCGCGAAGGCCAACCTCAACCGCACGCTGGACGAGTCGCTGGCCGTGTTCGAGCCGGTGGTGCGGCAGGCCAAGGACCGGGGCGTGCATGTGCGCGGCTATGTGTCCATGTGCTTCGGCGACCCGTGGGAGGGCGCCGTCCCGCTGCACCAGGTGGCCCGTGTCTGCACGGCCCTGCGAGAGATGGGCTGCGACGAGCTGAGTCTGGGCGACACGATCGGCGTCGCCACCCCCGGCCATGTGCTCGAACTGCTCTCCCTGCTCAACGAGAAGGGCGTGCCGACGAACGTGATCGGCGTGCACTTCCACGACACCTACGGCCAGGCGCTCGCCAACACCCTGGCGGCCCTCCAGCACGGCGTCACCACCGTGGACGCCTCGGCCGGCGGGCTCGGCGGCTGCCCGTACGCGAAGTCCGCCACCGGCAACCTCGCCACCGAGGACCTCGTCTGGATGCTGCACGGACTCGGCATCGAGACCGGGGTCGACCTAGGCCGTCTGACCGCCACGAGCGTGTGGATGGCCGCCCATCTGGACCGGCCCAGCCCGTCCCGTACCGTCCGCGCTCTCTCCCACAAGGACCAGTGATCAGCATGGACCACCGTCTCAGCCCCGAGCTGGAGGAACTCCGCCGTACGGTGGAGGAGTTCGCGCACGACGTCGTGGCGCCGAAGATCGGCGACTTCTACGAGCGGCACGAGTTCCCGTACGAGATCGTCCGCGAGATGAGCCGCATGGGCCTGTTCGGGCTGCCGTTCCCGGAGGAGTACGGCGGCATGGGCGGCGACTATCTGGCGCTCGGCATCGCCCTGGAGGAACTGGCCCGGGTCGACTCGTCCGTGGCGATCACCCTGGAGGCCGGGGTCTCGCTCGGCGCCATGCCCCTCCACCTGTTCGGAACGGACGAGCAGAAGCGCGAGTGGCTGCCCCGCCTGTGCTCGGGCGAGATCCTGGGCGCCTTCGGCCTGACCGAGCCGGACGGCGGCAGCGACGCGGGGGCGACCCGTACGACGGCCCGCCTCGACCCGGACACGAACGAATGGGTGATCAACGGCACCAAGTGCTTCATCACCAACTCGGGCACGGACATCACGGGCCTGGTGACGGTGACCGCCGTGACCGGCCGCAAGCCGGACGGCAAGCCGCGGATCTCGGCGATCATCGTCCCGTCCGGCACCCCGGGCTTCACGGTGGCGGCGCCCTACTCGAAGGTCGGCTGGAACGCCTCCGACACCCGCGAGCTGTCGTTCGCCGATGTCCGGGTCCCCGCCGCCAACCTGCTCGGCGAGGAGGGCCGCGGCTACGCCCAGTTCCTGCGCATCCTGGACGAGGGCCGGATCGCCATCGCCGCGCTCGCGACCGGCCTGGCCCAGGGCTGTGTGGACGAGTCGGTGAAGTACGCCAAGGAGCGTCAGGCCTTCGGCCGGCCGATCGGCGCCAACCAGGCCATCCAGTTCAAGATCGCCGACATGGAGATGAAGGCCCACACGGCCCGCCTGGCCTGGCGCGACGCGGCCTCCCGGCTGGTCGCGGGCGAGCCCTTCAAGAAGGAAGCGGCCCTGGCCAAGCTGTACTCCTCCACCGTCGCCGTCGACAACGCCCGGGACGCCACCCAGATCCACGGCGGCTACGGCTTCATGAACGAGTACCCGGTGGCCCGCATGTGGCGCGACTCCAAGATCCTGGAGATCGGCGAGGGCACCAGCGAGGTCCAGCGGATGCTGATCGCAAGGGAGTTGGGGCTGCTGAGCTGAGACGGCTCCGCTCTCGCCTCTTCAGACGAGGGCACGACGCAGTGCGGCGCGGACGATGCGGCGGTGGAACGGGCGCACCGGCCGAAAGTAGAGCCGTCCCAAGGCATTGTGAAAGTGGACCACGGTGGCCAGGGTGAGAGTGGCGCCATCGGTGTGGACCGAACCGCGGAAGTCGAGGTGGCGGTCGTCCACACCGATGATCACCTCGCGCTCGGTCGCCAGCAGACGCGGGAATGGCATCGATGCGCGGTGGTCGCCGCGGCGCAGACCGAACGGGCGGACGAGCGCGTCGCGCAGCCTCATCAGCCGCCGGACCCACGGGGGCAGGTCACGGAAGAGCCGCCGAGCCCACTCCTCCGGGTTGGTGCTGCTGCCCGGTGGGAGGCGGACGGCAAAGGCGTCCTGGTAGTCCACACGCGGCAGTTGCGCAGCGAGGGCCGAGTCGGCGGGGAGCGGCACTTCTCGAGTGGCATCCATGCTCCATACGCTAGCGTATGGAGCATGGCGCGCACCGAGAAAGCCCGATTCACCGCCGAGGACTGGCTCATGGCCGCGCTCGCCGTGATGACCCGCGGCGGCGTACGAGCGGTCAGGGTCGAGTCGCTCGCCGCCGAGCTCGGCGCCACCAAGGGCAGCTTCTACTGGTACTTCGCCAACCGGGACGCCGTGGTCACCGCGGCCCTGGAGCACTGGCTGCGCGAAACCACGGAGGGCATCGCCCGGTCGCTGGCCGAACTTCCCTCCCCCGAGGGCCGGCTCCGGGCCCTGCTCGGCACCGTCTTCGCCGCTCGGGACACAGCCCCGGCCGTGGTCGAGCCGCTCCGCGAACGGCGCGCCGGGCAACCGTGGCACGGGCTGGAGGTGGCTCTGCAGGCGGATGTGGACTGTGCCGAGGTACGCGCCGTGCTGGCCGAGGCGGGCCGGAGGCGGCTGTCGATCCTGCACGGCCTGTTCGTGGAGTGCGGGCTCAGCGAACCCGAGGCCGGACGAACCGCGCTCTCCGGCTATGCGGCCTACCTGGGGTTCCTCCAACTATTGCGAACCGACCCGGAGTTGGTCCCGTCGGGAGCGGAGCGCGAGGCCTACGTGGAGTCGTTGATGGCACTGCTGCTGGGCCGGTGAACGGCCGACGGTCCCTCACGGACAGCATCTCGGGCATGCGGGAAGTCGGCGTCGGAGCGGGGCCGAGCGCCGACTTGTGGCCTCACCGACTCGGGCCGTCCTCTCCGACCCCGGAACGCTCGCGGTCGGTCATCTGTGAAAGCCCGCTCGCCGGCCTCAGTCGCCGGTACCGCAAGGCAAACCCCCTGTGTGCCGGTGGCAGGGTCAGGGCGGCCGAGAGCAGGGCCGCGAGTGCGACCGGGGTGAGGGCCGCCGCCGCATGTGCGGTGTACGGGTTGTCCGTGCCGTACGTCAGGACCAGGGACCGGGCCGCCGAGCCGAGCGGCTGGGCGGCGTACTGTGCCGCCACGTACGCCCCGACGGTGAACAGACCTTCCAGCAGCGCTTCGGCTCCGGTCCGCAGCCATCCGGCCCGGCTCCACACCAGCGCCCAGGAGCGGCGCAGCGCGGCGAGCGGGGCGAGTCCGGCCGCCGCGGCGGCCGCCGGGGCCAGGGTCCAGCCGAGGCGGAGGACGAGGGCCGCGAGCACCGCCGAACCCGGCGCGGCGTAGCGGACGAAGGTCCAGGGGCCACCGTCCGGGCGCAGCGGTGCCGGGGCGCCGAACGCGGTGGTGGTGAGGGCCTCCGACACCAGGAAGCCGCCCACCAGCACCGTCCACACGGACAGGCCCCGCAGCACGTACACCGTGAGGACACGGGGCAGCCGGGAGCGGAGGGCAGTTCTCAACTCCTTCTCGACGAGCATGTGCCGGCGCGCCGGGGACTCCACCGCACTGGAGTGGACGATCTGCAGCGCCGCGCAGCCGAGGCACAGCAGGAGCAGGAGAAACGGCAGCCCGCCGAGAAGGACGTGCCCCAGCGGGGCGGTGTCGGGGGCGTAGGAGTCCTCCATCTCGTGGGCCCTGAGCTCGCCTTGGCGCATCTCGGCGAACGCCGGTCCGGCGACGGCGAAGGCCGCCAGCGTCACCGCCAGGCCCGCCAGCCCGGCCAGGCCGACGATGCGCACGGTCCATCCGGGCAGCAGGCGCCCTGCCCGCTCTCTCACGGCCCGCCCCACCCTCTCGACCTTAAGCAAGGTTAGGCTAACCTATCTTCGAACTCGTCCGGCGGGCGCTCCGCCCCGTTCGAAAGCAGTCATGCCCATGCCTCATGCCCGTGCCTCCCACCTCACTCGCCGCGGCCTGCTCGCCGCGGGCGGCGCCCTCGGACTCGGCGCCGCACTCGCTGCCTGCGGGGACGACAAGGGGAAAGACGGTGGTTCCGGCACAGGCGCACAGTCCGGCAAGTCCGGCCCCTGGAGCTTCAAGGACGACCGCGGCACGACCGTGAAGCTGGACAGGGTGCCCGCGAACATCGTGGCGTTCACCGGGGTCGGCGCCGCGCTCCACGACTACGGCATCCAGGTCAAGGGCGTCTTCGGTCCGACGACGACCAAGGACGGCAAGGCCGATGTCCAGGCCGGCGACATGGACGTCAGCAAGGTGACGGTCCTCGGCAACACCTGGGGCCAGTTCAACATCGAGAAGTACGCCTCGCTCGCGCCGGACGTGCTGATCACGACGATGTTCGACGGCGCGGGCACGCTCTGGTACGTCCCCGAGGAGTCGAAGAAGAAGATCGACCGACTGGCCCCCGGCATCGGCATCTCCGTCTACGATCGTCAGCTCACCCGGCCGCTGCAGCGCATGTGGGAACTGGCCGAGTCGCTGGGCGCGGACATGAAGGCCGCGAAGGTGACCGACGCGAAGAAGCGGTTCGAAGCGGCGGCCGCCCGGCTGCGCGCCGCGGCCAAGGCCAAGCCCGGCATCAAGGTGATGGCCGGCAGCGCGAGCGACCAGCTGTTCTACGTCTCCGGCACCAACCTCTCCATCGACCTGGAGTACTTCAAGGCCCTCGGCGTGAACTTCGTCGAGCCGCCGGAGAGCGCCAAGAAGCAGGGCGGCGGCTGGTACGAGTCGCTGAGCTGGGAGAACGTCGACAAGTACCAGGCCGACATCATCATGATGGACGACCGCTCGTCGGCGATCCAGCCGGCCGACATCACCAAGCCGACGTGGAAGATGCTGCCCGCGGTGAAAGCGGGGCAGGTCATCGCCCGGTCGCCCGAGCCGATTCTGTCGTACGACAAGTGCGTGCCGCTGCTGACGAACCTGGCCGAGGCCTTGGAGAAGGCCGAGAAGGTCAGCCAGCCGGCCTGACGCCATTTCAGGAGCCCTTATGACGACGGCCGTAGCCGCCCCGTTCCGATTCTTCTCCCTGCAGGTCGTACGGACGAGGCGGCTGGGGCCGTCTCTCGTCCGCGTCACCTTCGGCGGGACCGATCTGCACGCGTTCCACTCCGACGGGCGCGACCAGTCCCTCTCACTGTTCCTCCCGCACCCGGGTCAGCCCAAGCCCGTCGTACCCCTGGATCCGGGGGACGGCTGGTGGCAGGCCTGGCGGGAACTGCCCGACGACGTACGGGCCGTGATGCGTTCGTACACGCTCCGGTGCCTGCGCCGCGACCCCGACGAGATCGATATCGACTTCGCCCTGCACACCCCCGCAGGCCCCGCCTCCCGCTGGGCCTCCCGGACCGCTCCCGGCGACCGGGTGCTGCTGCTCGGCCCGGCGATCGCCGACAACCGCGCCATCCGCTTCCGCCCGCCCGAGGACACCGACCTGGTCGTCCTGTGTGGCGACGAGACCGCCGTGCCGGCCGCGACCGCCATCCTCGAAGCCCTCCCGGCCGGCACCCGCGTCCGGGCGTGGCTGGAGGTGCCACAGGCCGGTGACATCCAGGACGTGCGCACGGAGGCGGACGCGGAGATCACGTGGCTCGTACGGCACGACGTCTCCCCCATGGCCGTCGACGCCGTACGAGCCGCTCAACTGCCCGCCGCCGAGCGGCCGTACGTGTGGATCGCCGGCGAGTCGGGGCGGGTCAGGGCGCTGCGGCGGCACTTCGTCGGCGAGCGCGGGGTCGACCGGCGGCGGGTGACCTTCGTCGGGTACTGGCGGCAGGGGATGAGCGAGGAAGAGCTGCGGGCCGCGGAGTAGCTCCAGCACGCCTTGATCCAGAAGACTTAGGTTAGGCTAACCTAAGTCAAACGGGTTCCTGTTCGAACCCGCACGGACTGTCTCCACGGAGGACCCCCACATGCGCTCGCACCTGCTCAATGGCCTCACCACTGAGCACTACCGCAGCTCCGTGACCGAAGGAGTCGAGCGGGTGGCGGCCAAACTCGCCACCACCGACCGTCCGTTCACCGGCGTCACCGTCGATGCCCTCTCCCCCCTGATCGACGCCATCGACCTGGACCGCCCGCTCGGCGACACCACCGCCGCCCTGGACGAGCTGGAGGACGTCTACCTCCGCGACGCGGTCTACTTCCACCACCCCCGCTACCTCGCCCACCTCAACTGCCCGGTCGCCATCCCCGCGGTGCTCGGCGAGGCCGTGCTCTGCGCGGTCAACTCCTCCCTCGACACCTGGGACCAGTCGGCCGGCGGCACCCTCATCGAGCGCAGGCTCATCGACTGGACGGCCGCCCGGATCGGCCTCGGCCCCGCCGCCGACGGTGTGTTCACCTCCGGCGGCACCCAGTCCAACCTCCAGGCGCTGCTGCTGGCGAGGGAGGAGGCCAAGACCGACTCGCTCGCGAAACTGCGGATCCTCGCCTCCGAGGTCAGCCACTTCAGCGTGCAGAAGTCCGCCAAACTCCTCGGGCTGGGCCAGGAGGCGGTCGTCCCCGTCCCCGTCGACCACGACAAGCGGCTGCGGACCGTCGCCCTCGCCCATGAACTGGAGCGCTGCCGGCGGGACGGCCTCATCCCCATGGCCGTCGTCGCCACCGCCGGCACCACCGACTTCGGCTCCATCGACCCGCTCCCGGAGATCGCCGAGCTGTGCGCCCAGTACGGCGTGTGGCTGCACGTCGACGCGGCCTACGGCTGCGGGCTGCTCGCCTCGCTCAAGCACCGGAACCGCCTCGCGGGCATCGAACGCGCCGACTCCGTCACGGTCGACTACCACAAGTCCTTCTTCCAGCCGGTGAGTTCGTCCGCCGTGCTGGTCCGGGACGCGGCCACCCTGCGCCACGCCACCTACCACGCGGAGTACCTCAACCCGCGCCGCATGGTGCAGGAACGCATCCCCAACCAGGTGGACAAGTCGCTGCAGACGACCCGGCGTTTCGACGCCCTCAAGCTGTGGCTGACGCTGCGGGTGATGGGCGCCGAGGGCATCGGGCGGCTCTTCGACGAGGTCTGCGACCTGGCCGCGGAGGGCTGGCGGCTGCTGGCCGCCGACCCGCGCTACGACGTCGTGGTCGAGCCGGCCCTCTCCACCCTGGTCTTCCGCTACATCCCGGCGGCCGTCACCGACCCGGCCGAGATCGACCGCGCCAACCTCCACGCCCGCAAGGCCCTGTTCGCCTCCGGCGAGGCCGCGGTCGCGGGCACCAGGGTCGGCGGCCGCCACTACCTGAAGTTCACCCTGCTCAACCCCGAGACACGGACGGCCGACATCGCCGCCGTCCTCGACCTGATCGCCGGCCACGCCGAGCAGTACCTGGGAGAGTCCCTTGACCGCGCGTCCTGAAGCCGGCCCGACCCACGACTTCGTGGGGATCGGGCTCGGCCCCTTCAACCTCGGCCTCGCCTGCCTCACCGAACCCATCGCCGGCCTGAACGGGATCTTCCTCGACTCCAAGCCGGACTTCGAGTGGCACGCCGGGATGTTCCTCGACGGCGCCCATCTCCAGACCCCGTTCATGTCGGACCTGGTGACCCTCGCCGACCCGACCTCGCCGTACTCCTTCCTCAACTATCTGAAGGAGAAGGGCAGGCTGTACTCGTTCTACATCCGCGAGACCTTCTATCCGCTGCGGGTCGAGTACGACGACTACTGCCGCTGGGCGGCGAACAAACTCGGCAGCGTCCGCTTCGGCACGACGGTCACCGAGGTGACGTACGAGGACGGGCTGTACGTCGTCCGCACGCAGACCGGTGAAACGTTCCGCGCCCGGCACCTGGTCCTGGGCACGGGGACGACCCCCTATGTCCCGCAGGCCTGCCGGGGGCTGGCCGGTGACTTCCTGCACACCTCCCAGTACATGCGCCGCAAGGCGGAGCTGCAGGCCAAGAAGTCCATCACGATCGTCGGCAGCGGCCAGAGCGCGGCCGAGATCTACCACGAGCTGCTCGCCGAGATCGACGTCCACGGCTACCAGCTCAACTGGGTCACCCGCTCCCCGCGGTTCTTCCCGCTGGAGTACACCAAGCTGACCCTGGAGATGACCTCCCCGGACTACATCGACTACTTCCGGGCGCTGCCCGAGGAGACCCGCTACCGGCTGGAGAAGCAGCAGAAGGGCCTGTTCAAGGGCATCAACTCGGACCTGATCGACTCGATCTTCGATCTGCTCTACCAGAAGGACGTCGAGAGCGGCGACCGCCCGGTCCCCACCCGCCTCCTCACCAACTCCAGCCTCACACGGGCCCGTTATGAGAACGGCAGCTACACCCTCGGCTTCCACCAGGACGAGCAGGACAAGGACTTCGAGATCCGCACCGAGGGCCTGCTGCTGGCCACCGGCTACCACTACGAGCCCCCGGCCTTCCTCACCCCCATCCGCGACCGCCTGCGCTTCGACGGCCACGGCCGCTTCGACGTCGCCCGCAACTACGCCATCGACGTCACCGGCCGTGGCGTCTTCCTGCAGAACGCGGCCGTCCACACCCACAGCATCACCAGCCCCGACCTGGGCATGGGCGCGTACCGCAACGCGTACATCGTCCGCGAGCTGCTCGGCACCGAGTACTACCCGGTCGAGAAGACGATCGCCTTCCAGGAGTTCGCCGTATGACTTTCACCTTCCGTGCCGTCGACCCGTTGAAGGACGGCGAACTCCTGCACTCCTGGGTCACCCATCCCAAGGCCTCCTTCTGGATGATGCGGGACGCGAAACTGGAGGACGTCGAGCGGGCCTACATGGAGATCGCGGCGGACGAGCACCATCACGCGCTGCTCGGGCTGCGCGCCGGGAAGCCGGTGTTCCTGATGGAGAAGTACGACCCGGCACGCCGGGAGCTGGCCGGCCTGTACGAGGCACGGCCCGGTGACATCGGCATGCACTTCCTCACCCCGGCGACCGACACACCCGTCCACGGCTTCACCAGGTCCGTCATCACGGCGGTGCTGGCCCACCTCTTCGAGGACCCCGCGGTGCAGCGGATCGTGGTCGAACCGGATGTACGCAACAAGGCCGTGCACGCCCTGAACGCGGCCGTCGGCTTCGTGGCCGAGCGGGAGATCCAGAAGCCGGAGAAGGAGGCGCTGCTGAGCTTCTGCACGCGCGAGCAGTTCGCCGCCGCGACAGGGGTGGCCGCATGACCCTCGCCGACGCCGTGGCCCACCTCTCCCCCGAGCGCTGGGCGACCGCCAACCGTCTGCTCATACGCAAGGCGCTCGCGGAGTTCGCGCACGAGCGCCTGATCACGCCGGAGGCCCTCGACGGCGGACGATACGTGGTCCGCAGCGACGACGGCCTGACCCGCTACCGCTTCACCGCCACCCGCCGTGCCCTGGACCACTGGCAGATCGACGCCGACTCGATCACCCGGCACCGCGACGGCGCCGAGCTCCCGCTCGCCGCTCTGGACTTCTTCATCGAGCTGAAGGAGTCCCTGGGCCTGAGCGACGAGATCCTGCCGGTCTACCTGGAGGAGATCTCCTCCACCCTCTCCGGCACCTGCTACAAGCTCACCAAGCCCCGCATCACCTCGGCGGAGCTGGCGGGCAGCGGCTTCCAGGCCGTCGAGACCGGGATGACCGAGGGCCACCCCTGCTTCGTGGCGAACAACGGGCGGCTCGGGTTCGGCGTCCACGAGTACCTGTCGTACGCCCCGGAGGCGGCGAGCCCCGTCCGGCTGGTGTGGCTGGCCGCGCACCGCTCGCGGGCCGCGTTCACGGCGGGTGCCGGGATCGAGTACGAGTCGTTCCTGCGGGAGGAGCTGGGCGAGCACACGCTGACCCGCTTCCGCGCCACGCTCACCGGCCAGGGCCTGGACCCCGCCGACTACCTCCTCATCCCGGTCCACCCCTGGCAGTGGTGGAACAAGCTCTCCGTCACCTTCGCCGCCGAGGTGGCCCGCCGGCACCTGGTCTGCCTCGGCGAGGGCGACGACGAGTACCTGGCCCAGCAATCCATCCGGACCTTCTTCAACACCTCCCACCCGGAGAAGCACTATGTGAAGACGGCCCTGTCCGTCCTCAACATGGGCTTCATGCGCGGGCTGTCCGCCGCCTACATGGAGGCCACGCCGGCGATCAACGACTGGCTGGCCCAGCTGATCGAGAACGACCGCGTGCTGAAGTCGACGGGCCTCACGATCATCCGGGAGCGCGCGGCCGTCGGCTACCGGCACGTGGAGTACGAGCAGGCCACCGACCGCTACTCGCCATACCGCAAGATGCTGGCCGCGCTGTGGCGGGAGAGCCCGGTGCCCTCGCTTGAGGACGGCGAGTCGCTCGCGACCATGGCATCCCTGCTGCACGTGGACCACACCGGCGCCTCCTTCGCGGGCGCGCTGATCGAACGGTCGGGCCGCACGCCGACGGAATGGCTGCGGCACTACCTCCGCGCCTACTACACCCCGCTCCTGCACAGCTTCTACGCCTATGACCTGGTGTTCATGCCGCACGGCGAGAACGTGATCCTGGTGCTGAAGGACGGGGTGGTGCGGCGGGCGGTCTACAAGGACATCGCCGAGGAGATCGCGGTGATGGACCCGGACGCCGTGCTGCCGCCGCAGGTCGCGCGCATCCGCGTCGACGTGCCCGAGGACACGAAGCTCCTGTCGATCTTCACGGACGTCTTCGACTGCTTCTTCCGCTTCCTCGCCGCTCACCTCGCCGCCGAGGGGATCCTGGCGGAGGACGCCTTCTGGCGCACGGTCGCCGAGGTCACCCATGAGTACCAGGACGCGAGGCCGGAGCTTGCCGACAAGTTCCGGCGGTACGACCTCTTCGCCCCGAAGTTCGCGCTGTCCTGCCTGAACCGGCTCCAGCTGCGCAACAACCGGCAGATGGTGGACCTCAGCGATCCCTCCGGCGCGCTCCAGCTGGTGGGCACGCTGAAGAACCCCATTGCGGGCCTCTGACGGCAACCCCAGATGTCCGACTTGACCTATTTCGCCGCAAAGTCTCGGCATTTCCCTATTTAATCCATTGAGTCGTTCTACTTGTGCCACGTGACTCAGTTCACTTACGAAGCTTCCTAGGATCGCGAGCGGCCCTTAACTTCCGGATTCCCCCAAGGCCCGGCCATGGTCGACATCCCAGAGCAACTAGCCGGGTTAGTAAATAGGGCAATTGCCGATTTATTCCCGACCGATTAAGAATGTTCCCGCCGCAGCGCACCGCTAAACGAAATGCAGTGCTGTTTGCCGAGGGGAACCGGCAACTGCGGGTGATCAATTTCCCGGAAAAGGACCGCTCCATGCCCCGTCATGCCCGCAAGCCCTCATCCCGGGCCCGCCGTTTCCTCGCCGGCGGCGCCGTCACCACCGGCACGCTCGTCCTGGCCTGCACGGCCACGGGTGCCGCTCAGGCCGCCACCGCCGCGCCCACCGGCAAGACCGCCTACACCGTCCAGGCCGGCGACCACCTGGCCTCGATCGCCCGGTCCCTCCACGTGCCGGGCGGCTGGCAGGCCATCGCCTCGGCCAACCACCTCGCCAGCCCCTACATCATCCGGACGGGACAGGTCCTCACCCTGCCCGCCGGGTCGGCCTCGGCCACCACGGCCAAGACCGCCACGGCCAAGACCGCCACCGCCAAGACCGCCACCGCCAAGACCGCGACGGCCAAGACCGCCACGGCCTCCACCGGGACCTACACCAACAACCTGGACGGCTGGATCAAGCATTCCCTGGCGATCATGGCCAAGAACAACATTCCGGGGACCTACAACGGCATCCACCGCAACATCATGCGAGAGTCCTCCGGCAACCCGAAGGCCATCAACCTCTGGGACTCCAACGCCGTCAAGGGCACCCCGTCCAAGGGCCTGCTCCAGGTGATCCAGCCGACGTTCGACGCGTACCACGTGCCGGGCACCTCGTCGGACATCTACGACCCGGTCGCCAACATCACCGCCGCCTGCAACTACGCGTACCACCGCTACGGCTCGATCGACAACGTCAACAGCGCCTACTGACAGCGAATTTCCAGCGGTCCGACATGCAATTCGGGTGACAGCCACACCTGCCTCTGAATTGCATTGGCAAAGATCCAAGGATCAAGGACGGGCACCCCGGAGTACGGTTCTCCGGGGTGCCCGTCGTTTTGGCTTCAGTGGGTGATCAGCTCTTCGGCCAGGGGACCTGCGGCGAGTGGTAATAGGTGATGCCGAGTACGTCCCAGCGGGGGGCCTGGGCGGCCAGGCGGAGTTTGTAGGTGTTCCAGTCGTGGGTGGCCGCCGGGGACCAGGCCAGTTCGGCCGCGCCCGGGAGGCGGGGGAACGCCATGTACTCGATGTCGGCCGACGTCTTCAGGGTCTCCGACCACAGGGGGGCCTCCACGCCCTGGATGGCCGAAGCCGGGGCGCCGGGGAGGTAGTTGCCGGGGTTCCAGTCGTACGACCGCTGGACCTCGACGTAACCGGCCCACTTCGTGCCCAGCCTGGTGCCGCTGGTGTACTTCATGTCGAGGTAGAGACGGTCCGCCGGGGACAGGATCAGGCCCGTGCCGTTCCTGGCGGCCTCGGCGACCTGGGCCTTCTCGGTCGCGCTGGTGCCGTCCAGGCCCCAGTACTGGGCGAGGGCACCCTTGGCCGGGTGGGCGCCGGTGAGCTGGTGCCAGCCGATGACGGTCTTGCCGTACTTGGCGACGATCGGCTGCAGCCGGTCCATGAACTTCACGTAGTCGGGGTGGCTGGTGGAGTGCGCCTCGTCGCCTCCGATGTGGAGATAGCGGCCGGGGGTGAGGGCCGCCAGCTCCCGGATGACGTCGTCCGCGAAGGTGTACGTGACGTCCTTCGGCACGCACAGCGAGCTGAAGCCGACCTGTGTGCCGGTGTACAGCGGGGGTGCCACGCCGTTGCAGTTGAGCTGGGCGTAGGAGGCGAGGGCCGCGTTGGTGTGGCCGGGCATGTCGATCTCGGGGACGACCTCCAGATAGCGGGAGGCGGCGTAGGAGACGATGTCGCGGTACTCGGCCTTGGTGTAGTAGCCGCCCTTGCCGCCGCCGACCTCGGTGGAACCGCCGTAGGTGGCGAGGCGCGGCCAGGAGTCGACGGCGATGCGCCAGCCCTGGTCGTCGCTGAGGTGCAGATGCAGCTCATTGATCTTGTACATCGCCAGCTGGTCGATGTACCGCTTGACCTGCGCGACGGTGAAGAAGTGCCGGGAGACGTCCAGCATGGCGCCCCGGTAGGAGTAGCGGGGGCGGTCCTCGACGGTGCCGCCGGCGATCTGCCAGGGACCGGGCTGGGCGGTCCTCCTCTCGACTGCCGCCGGGAGCAGCTGGCGGAGGGTCTGGACGCCGTGGAAGAGGCCGGCGGGGGCGCTCGCGGTGATGGTGACGCCGGCCGGGTCGCTGTGCAGCCGGTAGCCCTCGGCGCCGAAGTCGCCCTGGGTGAGGTGGAGCCGGATGCCTCCGCCGCCCTGGCCGGTGGTGATCGGCAGTCGATAGCCGGTGGAGGGCCGCAGGATGCCGGTGAGGTAGGCGCCGATGCCGCGGACCTCGGCGGAGTCGTCGACGTGGACGCCGGTCGCCCAGGTGATGCGGTACGGGCCCCCGCCGGGCTCGACCGAGGCGGGCGCCGGGACGATCCGGTCCAGCGGTGTCGGGGCGGCCGCCTGCGCCGTGGGGGCCGCGCCGAGGGTGAAGCCCCCGGCCGCCGCCAGAAGCAGCAGTGATCCGAGGATGCGAGGTGTTCGGGGAGTCGTGCTGTGGTTCCGTCTCACATGCGCTCCCTTCAGATGTGGTCGAGACCACTCTCCCGCAGTTCCGGTGAAACAATCCCTCCATGGCGGAAATCATCCAGAAGGACGGCACCTGGGCCTTCGACGGCGATGCCCTGCGGCTCACTCCCGGGCGGGACAAGAACGTGAGCCTGTTCCGCCGCGAGCTGGGCGAACTCGTCGTACCGCTGGGGGCGTTGGCCGGTGTCTCCTTCGAGCAGGGGCGGAGGTCGGGGCGGCTGAGGCTGCGGCTGCGCGACGGCGCCGATCCGCTGACGCAGGCCACCGGCGGCCGGCTCACCGAGCCGAACGACCCGTACCAGCTGACGGTGGAGTCCGACCGGTACGGCGTCGCCGAGTACTTCGCGGACGAGGTGCGCAACGCCCTGCTGCTGGACGGGGTTTCACCGGATCCGGTCGACGGGTACCTGCTGCCGGGGCCGCCGCTGCCGGTGTCCGCCTCCGCCGGGGACGGCACGGCGGGCTTCGACGGGGAGCGGGTGCGGCTGGAGTGGAACTGGAAGACGGAGGACGCCAAGTCCTCCGGTGGCCCGCGCACGATCCCCCTCGCGGACGTCACCGGCGTGGAGTGGCAGCCCGCGGCCGGTCTGGAGAACGGCCATCTGCGCTTCCTGGTGCGCGGCGCGCCGGTGTCGGCGCCGCCCAAGTACGACCCGAACGCGGTCGAGCTGTGGGGGTTCAAGAAGGATCCGCTGATGGCGCTGGTGGCCGCCGCCGTACAGGCGCGGCTGCCGCATCCCGCGTCCTCCGCCGACGAGGACGCCGTACGCCTGCGGCCCGTGCCCCTCGCCGAGGAGCCGGCCGCCGGGAACGACCATGACGCCCTCCTGCGGCGGCTGCGCGAGCTGGGCGAGCTGCGCCGCGACGGGGTGCTGACCGACGAGGAGTTCGCCCTGGCCAAGCAGGCGGTCCTCAAGCGCATGTGAGAGCGCGTGTGAGGACCGCCCGCGGCCCGGCTCAGGGAGTTACTTGGCCGTGCGGGACACCGTGAAGTGGTCGATGCGGTCGCCGGTCTCGGCGATGCCCGACACCTTCAGCGTGGTCTGGCGGCCCTTCGGCGCGGGGCAGACGTCCACGCGCAGGAAGGAGTAGTTCAGGTAGCGGACCCGGGACCAGGTGACGGTCTCGTTGACCCTGCCGTCCTTGGTGTTGATGAAGGACGCGACCGAGTCGACCTCGTGCTCGTTGCCCTCGTAGGAGTCCGGGGCGCTGAACGCGTACAGGCTGCGGCCCGCCGCGCCTGCGGTGACGTAGACCACGCCCTCGGTCTCGGGGTAGACGGTGCCGCCGATCGGGAGCTTCTTGGTGACCTGGCCGCCCTTGATGACGTCGGTGCGCTCGTACTGGTGGTTGTGGCCGTTGATGACCAGGTCCACCTGGTACTTCTCGAACAGCGGCACCCACTCTTGGCGCACGCCCCCCTCCGAGGCGTGTGCCGTGGACGTGCAGTACGCGCAGTGGTGGAAGAACACGACGATGAAGTCGACGTCGTCAGACGACCGGTACTTCTTCAGCTGGGCCTCGAACCAGGCGGTCTGGGTTCCGCCGGAGATGCCCAGGTTCGCCGGGATCTCGAAGGAGACGTCGTTCGGGTCCAGCGAGATGACCGCGGTGTTGCCGTGGACGAAGGAGTACACGCCGGGCAGGTTCTTCGCGTCCGGGCCGTTGTCCGGCAGGGTCCAGCGGGCCTCCTCGCCGCCGTAGCCGTTGGGCGAGTACCAGGCCTCCATGTCGTGGTTGCCGTAAGAGACCATCCACGGGATCTGCTTGGCGACCGACTCGGTCTGGTACAGGAACTGGTCCCAGGTGCGCGAGTCGAAGCCCGTGTCGGTGGCCTTGCCCTGGCCGGCCGGGTCGCCGTACGCGATGTCGCCGGCGTGCAGGTGGAAGGCCGGGTTCTGGCCGAGGATCAGGCTGTCGTTGGCCAGGGCGTGGTAGCTGACGCCCTGGTCGCCGAAGGCGGTGAAGGTGAACGGCGCCTTGTGGGCGGGGGCGGTGGTGAAGGTGCCCAGGGTGCCCGCGAGGTGCGGCTCGGCCGGGTCGAAGCCGTCGTGGCCGACGCCGTAGTAGTAGGTCCGGCCGGGGCGCAGGTGGGTGAGCTTGGCGTGCAGGTAGTACTGCGTGTGGTCGCCGCTCGCGCCGACGCCGGCCGGGGTGTACAGGCTGCGGACCTCGGCCTCGATCTTGCGGGAGAGGTCCCAGGGCTGCGCCCCGATGCGGATGAACGGTTTCTTCACGGCGACCGGGACCTGCCAGGAGACGGTCATCTCCGTGCGCGGGTCGTTGCCGTAGGCGAGGTGGCGGCCGAAGGGGGCGACGAGGGCGCCGTCGACCGTCTCGGTGGCGGGGGCGGTGGCCTGCGTCGGCACGGCCGCCTGGGCGGTGGCGCCCGGCACGAACGCGCCACCGGCGACGGCGCCGAGGGTGACGGCACCGCCTCTGATCATGGTGCGCCGGGAGAATCTGGCGCGCAGGTACTCGTGCTGCTCGGCCATGCTCATGCGCTCGGCCAGCTTGTCGGGTACTCCCATACGAGGAATGTCCATGGCGTCCGAAACTCGTGGGTCCGGACAACGAGACGCAAGACACAAAGTGGACAGCCCACGAACAGAGATCCAACAGCCCCGCACCAGGCCTCTGCCCGAAATCGGGCACGATTCTTGCGAAACCGGCGGCGGTACTCCAGGATCTACGGGTGCACGACGAACTTGTTGATCATCTGACGCGGTCCACGCCCCTGAGCCGGGGCGAGGCACTGCGGGTGATCCAGGACGTGCTCGCCTTTTTCGACGAGACGACCCAGGATTTCGTCCGTCGCCGCCACCGCGAGCTGCAGGCCCAGGGCCTGCTGAACGCGGAGATCTTCGAACGGATCGAGGCGGACCTGAAATACCGGGCGGTGGCACCGCCGGAGCTGACGCTCAGGCAGCTGCGCCGCATCGTCTACGGCTGAGAACCGGCCGGGACCACGGACCGAGGGATACGGGATACCTATATATGTGCGGAATTGTCGGATACATCGGGAAGCGTGACGTCGCCCCTCTCCTCCTGGAGGGCCTGCAGCGGCTGGAGTACCGCGGCTACGACTCCGCGGGCATCGTCGTCACCTCCCCGAAGACTCCTGGCCTGAAGATGGTCAAGGCCAAGGGCCGGGTGCGCGACCTGGAGGCCAAGGTCCCGGCGCGCTTCAAGGGCACCACCGGCATCGCCCACACCCGCTGGGCCACCCACGGCGCCCCCTCCGACATCAACGCCCACCCGCACATGTCGGCCGACAACAAGGTCGCCGTCGTGCACAACGGCATCATCGACAACGCCTCCGACCTGCGCCGCAAGCTGGAGGCGGACGGCGTCGAGTTCCTCTCCGAGACCGACACCGAGGTCCTCACCCACCTCATCGCCCGCTCCACCGCCGAGAAGCTGGAGGACAAGGTCCGCCAGGCGGTCCGGCTGATCGAGGGCACCTACGGCATCGCGGTCCTGCACGCCGACTTCCCCGACCGGATCGTGGTGGCCCGCAACGGCTCCCCGGTCGTCCTCGGCATCGGCGAGAAGGAGATGTTCGTCGCCTCCGACATCGCCGCCCTCGTCATGCACACCCGCCAGATAGTGACGCTGGACGACGGCGAGATGGCCACCCTCAAGGCCGACGACTTCCGCACCTACACCACCGAGGGCACGCGCACCACCGCCGAGCCCACCACGGTGGAGTGGGAGGCCGAGTCGTACGACATGGGCGGCCACGACACCTACATGCACAAGGAGATCTTCGAGCAGCCCGACGCCGTGGACCGCGTGCTGCGCGGCCGCATCGACGACCGCTTCTCCACCGTGCACCTCGGCGGCCTCAACCTGGACGCCCGCGAGGCCCGGCAGATCCGCCGCGTGAAGATCCTCGGCTGCGGCACCTCGTACCACGCGGGCATGATCGGCGCCCAGATGATCGAGGAGCTGGCCCGCATCCCCGCCGACGCCGAGCCGGCGTCCGAGTTCCGCTACCGCAACGCGGTCGTGGACCCCGACACCCTGTACGTGGCCGTCTCCCAGTCCGGTGAGACCTACGACGTCCTCGCCGCCGTCCAGGAGCTGAAGCGCAAGGGCGCCCGGGTCTTCGGCGTCGTCAACGTGGTCGGCTCGGCGATCGCCCGCGAGGCGGACGCCGGCATCTACGTGCACGCCGGCCCCGAGGTCTGCGTGGTGTCGACCAAGTGCTTCACCAACATGACGGTCGCCTTCGCGCTGCTCGCCCTGCACCTGGGCCGCACCCGTGACCTCTCGGTCCGCGACGGCAAGCGGATCATCGAGGGCCTGCGGAAGCTGCCCGAGCAGATCACCGAGATCCTCAAGCAGGAGGAGCGGATCAAGGAGCTGGCCGAGCAGTACGCCGACGCCCGCTCAATGCTCTTCATCGGCCGCGTCCGGGGCTACCCGGTGGCCCGCGAGGCCTCCCTGAAGCTCAAGGAGGTCTCCTACATCCACGCCGAGGCCTATCCCGCCTCCGAGCTGAAGCACGGCCCGCTGGCCCTGATCGAGCCGGCCCTGCCCACGGTCGCGATCGTCCCCGACGACGACCTGCTGGAGAAGAACCGCGCGGCCCTGGAGGAGATCAAGGCCCGTAGCGGCAGGATCCTCGCGGTGGCCCACCAGCACCAGGAGAAGGCCGACCAGACGATCGTCGTCCCGAAGAACGAGGACGAACTCGACCCCATCCTGATGGGCATCCCGCTCCAGCTCCTGGCGTACCACACGGCGAAGGCCCTGGGCCGGGACATCGACAAGCCGAGGAACCTCGCGAAGTCGGTGACGGTCGAGTAGGAAATTCACGCGACCACGGAAGCGATAGTTGAGCAACCCCCGCGGCGAGCAACCACGTCCGCGAGAGCGGCGCCGGTTCAGGCGCAAAAAGGGGACCCCCACGTGTGCCACCAAACACGTGGGGGTCCATGCCGTGCCGCTGCATATCAGCCGGTGGCCGTCACCCCCCGGCCGGCGGCACGCCGAGGAAGCGCTGTCGGCCAGTGCGCGACCGCGGCCGTCGCCGCGTACCAGGCCACCGCACCGGACACCGCGGCCACCCAGCCCCCGACCTTGGTCAGCGAAGAGCTGTCGGCGAAGGCCGCGACGGCCAGCACCAGCATGGCCAGGAACAGCAGCCCGTGCATGACCTGTCCGAGGCTGTCCCCGCCCGCGAGGGTCAGGGTGAGCGCGACCAGGGCGAAGAGAAGCAGGAAGAGTCCGGCCGCGTCGGCCGAGCCGTGGCCGGCGACGGCCCACGTGAACCACAGCGCACCGAGGGCCACAAAGCCCGTACCGGAGGCGCTGTCACCGCCCCGGAAGGCCAGCAGGCCGACGAGGAACAGGGCAACTCCGCCCACATAGTGGGCAACTGAGACGGCGTCGGACGCCGCTACGCCGTGAATGACACCGGTCGTACCGAGCCCGAACGCCAACAGGGTGATTCCCAGGGCGAGTCGGCCGACCACGGTAGTGCTTCCCGTTCCCGCAGAGACTTCGTTGTCCACGGCGGGCTCCCTTCATGCAGTGCTGTTGCGCGGTGACCGATATATGCCCTTCACAAGGGCACAAACCACCTCTACGCGCGAGTAGTTTCGCGCTGCACAAAGGGAGTTGAGAGGCGCGGAGAACCAGGGTCACGGAATGACGATCACCGGTCGCCGCGCCCGCTTGGCGAGCCGTCCGGCGACGGAGCCGAAGATGCGGCCGACGATGCCGTGCGTGGAGCCGACGACGATCGCGTCCGCCTCGTACTCCCGCCCCACCTCTTCGAGTTCGTGGCAGATGTCGCCGCCCCGCTCGACCAGGATCCACGGCACCTCGGCCAGATAGTCCGCGCAGGCCAGCTCCAGGCCGAGGACCTCGGTGCGGTGGTCCGGCACGTCGACGAAGACGGGCGGCTCGCAGCCGGCCCACACGGTGGTGGGCAGCCGGTTGGCGACATGGACGATGATCAGGCCCGAGTGCGAACGGTGGGCCATGCCGATGGCGTAGGCGAGGGCGCGCTCGCTGGAGGTGGAGCCGTCGAAGCCGACGACGACTCCGTGCCGGAACGCTGGGTCGCAGCTGGGGCGTGGCTCTTCCGCCGCCTGGGGATCGGCCGCCGTGGGGTCGGCGACCGGTCGCTTGCGGTCCGCGGGTTCGAAGAATTCGTGACCGGCCATGGCTGTCTCGGCGTTGTGATCCTTTATGGGTGGGACGACAGTGTGCGGCGGAGCTGTGTCCGGGAAACATCTTCCCAACCCCATACCCTCAAGGGTACGGCGGCACGCCTCCCGAGCCCAGATCCCGCGCACGCTCCGTAAGCGGTCCCCCGACGTCCGTAGGGGTTCACCGGAGCATGCACGAGCGGCGCCCGTAACGCAATGGTTGCTGCCCCGTACAGGCGGTTTGCACAGGATCAACAGATGTACGACCGGTGACCGCGTGGCCGAACAGGCGTTGAACGGGATGAGCCGCCGCCACAGGGAGTACGAGTCATGCCCGGTCGTCGATCCACCTCCGAGCCGCCGCCCGCGCCGGACACCGTGAGCGATGTGATCCGCTGGGCCGCCTTCAGCTGCGTCCTCGTCCCCGTGGTCCTGGTCTGGTGCGGCACCTCGCTGGCCGGCGCGGCGGGGGCCGCCCTGGGCCTGGCCGCCGTCACGGCCGCGTGCCGCTTCCTGCTGCGCCGCTCGGAGCGCTGTGCGGCGCGTTGCGCCGAGCAAAGAGGCGGACGTCACACCCGCCGACAGACACCGGTCGACTGACCTGTTTTCGTACCCCCGAACGCTTCTTTTCAGCCAACTTCCGAATGCCGCCCAAGAGGGGCCCCGACCACCCTCCAACCCCCGTTCGACCTGCACGGAAAGGGTCTACGGGCGGCTGTGCACCCTACGCGGTTTGGCCACTGCCACAAGGCGCACTTCCCTGCGCGCTCCGCGAGTGCAACGCTTCGTGATCGAATGCTTCACGCCAAGTTGTCATGTCGACAATCTGGGGCGTGTGGAACTGGTCACCGCCCGACCGCGGGAACCAGTAGATTCGATCTTGACTTCTTACGGCGGGGGACTCGTGCAGGACCGAGGGGAAACGTGCAGGAGCGACACAACCGAGGAGCCGCGACCACCGAGGGGGGCTTAGCAGTATGAGCCACGACTCCACTGCCGCGCCGGAAGCCGCAGGCCGGAAACTCTCCGGGCGACGCCGCAAGGAGATCGTCGCGGTGCTGCTGTTCAGCGGCGGCCCTATCTTCGAGAGTTCCATTCCGCTGTCGGTGTTCGGGATAGACCGCCAGGACGCCGGCGTGCCGCGCTACCGACTGCTGGTGTGCGCCGGCGAGGAGGGCCCGCTGCGGACCACAGGGGGCCTGGAACTCAGCGCACCGCATGGACTGGAGGCGATCTCCCGCGCCGGGACGGTCGTCGTACCGGCCTGGCGCTCGATCACCGCGCCACCGCCGGAGGAAGCGCTCGACGCGCTGCGCCGGGCGCACGAGGAGGGTGCCCGCATAGTCGGGCTGTGCACCGGTGCCTTCGTCCTCGCGGCGGCGGGCCTGCTGGACGGCCGCCCGGCGACGACCCACTGGATGTACGCGCCGACGCTGGCCAAGCGCTATCCGTCGGTGCACGTCGATCCGCGGGAACTCTTCGTCGACGACGGCGACGTCCTGACATCGGCGGGTACGGCGGCCGGAATCGATCTCTGTCTCCACATCGTGCGGACGGACCACGGCAACGAGGCGGCCGGCGCGCTGGCCCGTCGGCTGGTGGTCCCGCCGCGCCGCAGCGGCGGTCAGGAGCGCTACCTCGACCGGTCTTTACCGGAGGAGATCGGCGCCGACCCGCTCGCCGAGGTCGTCGCCTGGGCGCTGGAACACCTCCACGAGCAGTTCGACGTGGAGACCCTGGCGGCACGCGCCTATATGAGCCGCCGCACGTTCGACCGCCGGTTCCGCTCGCTGACCGGCAGCGCGCCGCTGCAGTGGCTGATCACCCAGCGGGTGCTGCAGGCGCAGCGGCTGCTGGAGACGTCGGACTACTCCGTGGACGAGGTCGCGGGCCGCTGCGGCTTCCGCTCCCCCGTCGCGCTGCGCGGGCACTTCCGCCGCCAGCTCGGCTCCTCCCCCGCCGCCTACCGGGCCGCCTACCGGGCCCGCAGGCCGCAGGGCGAGCGGCCGGCCGACACGGAGCCGCCGATGCCGCCGTCCGGCCAGCCGGGCCCGCCCACGGGCCTCGCGGGCCCCGGACCGGTGGGCCACGCACCCATGCTGCACCCGGACCGGGACAGCGGGGTACCGATGCAGAGCCGCCGCCAGACGGCGGGCGCGGTGGGACTGCTGCCGGGGCCGCGGAGCGGTAGCTGAGAAGAGGGGGGCGGGCACATCCCGCCCCCCTTTTTTTCAGCTTGCAGGACGGAAGCGCCCCGTAGAGGCGCGGGGAACTGCGCGACCAGCCACGACGGACCCGCAGACGAGCGACGGCCCCTCTCGGCACTTCCTGCGGAACACGGGGGCACCCAAAAGCTCAGGTGCGCTTTAGGGTGGTCGCATGAACGATCGCATGGTGTGGATCGACTGCGAGATGACCGGCCTCTCGCTGTCCGACGACGCTCTCATCGAGGTGGCCGCCCTCGTCACCGACTCCGAGCTGAACGTACTCGGCGAGGGGGTGGACATCGTCATCCGCCCGCCGGACCAGGCGCTGGAGACGATGCCCGAGGTGGTGCGTCAGATGCACACCGCGTCCGGGCTGCTCGCCGAGCTCCCCAACGGCACGACCCTCCAGGACGCCGAGGAGCGGGTCCTCGCCTATGTGAAGGAGTACGTGAAGGAGCCCGGCAAGGCCCCGCTGTGCGGCAACTCCGTCGGCACCGACCGCGGCTTCCTGCTGCGGGACATGCCGACCCTGGAGGACTACCTCCACTACCGGATCGTCGACGTGTCCTCCATCAAGGAGTTGGCCCGCCGCTGGTACCCGAGGGCCTACTTCAACAGCCCGGAGAAGAACGGCAACCACCGGGCGCTCGCCGACATCCGCGAGTCGATCGCCGAGCTGCGCTACTACCGCGAGGCCATCTTCGTCCCGCAGCCCGGTCCGGACTCCGACACCGCGAAGACGATCGCCGCCAAGCACGTCCTGCCCGCGCAGTAGTCCCCCGGGGGTACGGCTCGAGGTGCGCCGCGCGAAAACGTGTGCGCGAGCACCCCTTCGGACCCTGTAGACTTCTTCTCGGCCGGTCGGGGAAACGACAAGTTCCACCGCCGGTCGTGGTGGGTGTAGCTCAGCTGGTAGAGCACCTGGTTGTGGTCCAGGATGTCGCGGGTTCGAGTCCCGTCACTCACCCTCACCGATCAGCCGGTGACTCCCTCGGAGTCACCGGCTGTTTCGTGTGCGGGCCGTCACCTCTGCGGCAGCCGTGCGATGTCGGACACCGGTCCGAGGTGACCGAGCTTGTCGGGGTTGGAGACGGCGCGGATCGCCCGGACCGCGCCGTCGGCGATGTCGAGCTCGACCACACTGGCCACGCGCCCCTCGGCGTCGTAGGTCACGGCGCCCGGCCGGCCGTTGATCCACGCCGCCCGCATCGAGGCGCCGAGCATCCGGACTCGGCGAAGGCCCCCGACCAGCAGCTGCGCGACGTGCCGCGGGTCGGTCACCGACCTCGCGAGCGCCCGCGCCTTGCCGCCGCCGTCGCCGTGGAACACCACGTCCGGGGCGAGCATGTCGAGCAGCGCGTCCATGTCGCCGCCCTCGGCGGCCGCGAAGAACCTACGGGCGAGCTCTTCGCCCTCCGCCCGCCGCACCGGGGCCGACGGCGTCTCGACCGGCTGCCCGTCGGTGGCGATGCGCTTTCGGGCGCGGGCGAAGATCTGCCGGCAGTTCGCCTCGGACTTGCCGGTCAGCCCCGCCACCTCCAGGTAGCCGTACCCGAAGACCTCGCGCAGCACGAACACCGCCCGCTCCACCGGGGAGAGGGCCTCCAGCAGCACGAGGAACGCCATCGACAGCGAGTCGGACAGTTCGGCGTGCTCGGCAGGGCCGGGCCGGTCGGCGGACACGACGACCGGCTCGGGCAGCCAGTCGCCCACATAGGTCTCCCGCCGTACCCGAGCCGAGCTGAGGTAGTTGATGCCCAGCCGCGTCACCGAGGTGGTCAGGTACGCCTTCAGGTTCTCGACCGTGGTCCCGGCCTGGCGCGCCCGGGTCAGGCCGAGGAAGGCGTCCTGCACGATGTCCTCGGCGTCGCCCACGGATCCGGTCATCCCGTAGGCGATGGAGAACAGCAGCGACCGGTATCCGTCCGCGTCCGTTCCAACCGCTGTTGCCGGCACGGATTCCCCCCTTCGAACATCCGCAAGACGTCCAGCAGCGTATCCGCTCCTGTCACAGACCGCCGGGGTGCCCTGTCTCAGAGGGCCGACAGCGAACGACAGGAACAAGGGGAACAGGTCATGAACCTCGCACTGTGGATCGTCACCGGACTGCTCGCCGTCGCCTACCTGCTCGGCGGCGGCGGCAAGGTGGTCATGGCGAAGGAGAGGATCGCCGCGTTCGGGCCCAGTTCGCAGTGGGTCAACGATTTCAGCGGCGGCGGCGTGAAGGCCATCGGGGCGCTGGAGGTGCTGGCCGCGGTGGGGCTGGTCCTGCCCGCCGCGCTCGACATCGCGCCGGTCCTGGTGCCGTCGGCCGCCCTCGGCCTGGTGATCCTGATGATCGGTGCGGCGATCACCCGGCTCCGGCGTCACGAGGTCCGGTTCATGCTGGTCGACGTGGTCTACATCGTCCTGGCGGCGTTCGTCGCCTGGGGCCGCCTCGGTCCCGAGTCCTTTGTGCACTGACGATCTGTCCACTGACGAGAGGAGACCGCGGCCATGGGGTTGTCGACGGCGTTCACGCACTTGTTCGGGGTCGAGCATCCGATCGCCCTCGCGCCGATGGGCGGTTCGGCCGGCGGGGCGCTGACCGCGGCGGTCTCGCGCGGCGGCGGGCTCGGACTGCTGGGCAGCGGCAACGGCGACCGGGACTGGCTGGCCCGGGAACTGCCCGTCCTCGCCGCCGAGGGCGCCAAAAAGCCCTGGGGCGTCGGCTTCCAGGCGTGGGCCACCGATGTCGGTGCGGTGGAGTGGACGCTGGAGCACGGTCCGGCGGCGGTGATGCTGTCCTTCGGTGACCCGAGCCCGTTCGCCGAGCGCGTCCGCGACTCCGGTGCGGCGCTGATCCTTCAGGTCACCGATCTGGAGGAGGCCCGCAGGGCGGTGGACCTGGGCGCCGACGTGATCGTGGCGCAGGGTACCGAGGCCGGCGGGCACGGGGCCCGGCACGGGCGGTCCACGCTGCCGTTCGTGCCCGTCGTGGTGGACCTGGCGGCGCCGGTGCCGGTGCTCGCGGCCGGCGGGATCGCCGACGGCCGGGGAGTGGCGGCCGCCCTGGCCCTGGGGGCGGCGGGCGCCGTGCTCGGCACCCGCTTCCAGGCCACGGCCGAGGCCCTGGTCGATCCCGCGACCGCCCGGGCCATCGTCGCGGGACGCGGCGAGGACACCGAGCGCAGCCGGGTGCTGGACATCGCCCGCGGCTCGCGCTGGCCGGCCGAGTACACCGCCCGTACGCTTCCTCATCCCTTCCTGGACCGCTGGCGCGGCCGGGAGACGGAACTCGCCGCCGACCCCGAGGCCGGGCGGTCGTACCGGGAGGCCGTCGCACGCGGTGACATCCCCGCGCTCCCGCAGTGGGCCGGCGAGGGTGTGGACCTCATCACCGACCTGCCCTCGGCAGCCGACCTGGTCGCCACGCTGGCGGCACAGGCGGAGGAGGCACTGAACCGGGCATGCGGCCGCTGACCCCCGTCCGCCGGCGCTGTCCGCGTCCGCCCGGCCACCGTCTCCGGCCCGGCGCGGACCGCGGTTTCCGCCCCGGCGCGTACCGGACGCCGCCGGCCCGGCCCGCAGGCGCCCGGCCTCGCGCGGGACGCGAGCGAACACACGCGGACGCTCGCAGGCGAACGTACGCGGACGCGACCGGCGTTACGACGACGCCCGCGCCACCAGCTCCGTCGGCAGCACCGCATGCCGCCGTTCCAGCCCCCGGGACACGGGCGGGCGGCGGTCGGCGATCTCCGTGAGGAGGAGGTCGATCATGGCGCGGCCCATCTCCTCGATGGGCTGGCGGACGCTGGTCAGCGGCGGGTCCATGTGGCGGGCGATGGCGGAGTCGTCGTAGCCGACCAACGCCACGTCGTCCGGGATACGGCGGCCCGCCTCGCGCAGCACCTGCCGGGCGCCGGCCGCCATCACGTCCGAGCCGGCGAACACCGCGTCCAGGTCCGGGCGCCGGTCCAGCAGCACCGACATGGCCCGGCGGCCGCCCTCCTCGGTGAAGTCCCCCGGTTCGACGAGGAGTTCGTCCACCTCCCGGCCCGCGTCGCGCAGGGCGTCGCGGTAGCCGTCGACGCGGCGCTGGGCGCCGTAGACGTCGAGGCGGCCGGTGATGTGCGCGATGCGGGTACGGCCGCGGGAGAGCAGGTGCTCCACGGCCGAGCGGGCGCCGCCGTAGTTGTCCGAGTCCACCGAGGTGAGCGTCTCACCGGCCGAGCGGGGGCCGCTGATCACGGCCGGGATCTCCAGCTGGGCCAGCAGGTCCGGGAGGGGGTCGTCGGCGTGGACGGAGACCAGGAGGACGCCGTCCACCCGGTGGGCCGCCAGGTACTGCGCGAGGCGTTGGCGCTCGCGGTCGCCGCCCGCGAAGATCAGCAGCAACTGCAGCTCGGTGTCGGAGAGCTCGGAGCCGACTCCGCGCAGCATGTCGGAGAAGTAGGGCTCCGCGAAGAAGCGGGTCTCCGGCTCGGGGACGACCAGCGCGATGGCGTCGGTGCGGTTGGCGGCGAGGGCGCGGGCGGCGGTGTTGGGGACATAGCCGAGCTCGGCGACCGCCGCCTCGACCGCGGCGCGGGTGGCGTCGCTGACCCGGGGCGAGCCGTTGATCACCCGCGAGACCGTGCCCCGGCCGACCCCGGCCCGGGCGGCGACCTCCTCGAGCGTGGGCCGGCCCCCGCTGCGGCCCCGCGCTCCGTGGCTTGCCATGGGCTCCGCCTCTCTCGACCGACTCCTGGTGCTGAGCTGGAATGTAACAGTCCCGTCCGCTGCAGTGACCGTCCCAGGGGCTGCCGCCCCCGGACCCCGGCTCATCGGCCTTCGGCCTCGTCCTCAATCGCCGGACGGGCTGGATTGCAGCCCAGTTAACGCTCAGATAACTGAACGCAGTTGTCCACGTCCGTTCCCTTGACACCCCGCCGCCAACCGGCGACTCTTCAACACATCACTCATGGGAGCGCTCCCACACTACCTGGCACCTACACATCCCGCACGTTCCCCGCCCGAGCCGCAGCGAGTACGAACGGGCCCAATTCCATGCAGTTGGCCGGGGGGTCGGCACGTCAGGCAACAGGAGGACGCAATGCGCACGAGCATCCGCCGGTCCCAGCGGCTGATGGCCCTCGCGGCCGTTGCCGCGTTGACCACGGGGCTGCTGGCCGGCTGCGCCAAGGACTCGAACGACGGCTCGTCGGACGGCTCCGGCGGCGGAAACGGCAGTGGCAAAGGCAAGATCACGCTGACCGTCGGCACCTTCGGCGTCTTCGGCTACAAGCAGGCCGGCCTCTACGACGAGTACATGAAGCTGCATCCGGACATCAACATCAAGGAGAACGTCACCACCCGCACCGACGTCTACTGGCCGAAGGTGCTCACCCGCCTCCAGGCCGGCTCCGGCACCGACGACATCCAGGCCATCGAAGTCGGCAACATCACCGAGGCCGTGCAGACGCAGGCGAGCAAGTTCGTGGACCTCGGCAAGGAGGTCGACAAGTCCCAGTGGCTGGACTGGAAGAACGCCCAGGCCACCACCAAGGACGGCAAGCTCATCGGACTCGGGACCGACATCGGGCCGATGGCCATCTGCTATCGGAAGGATCTGTTCCAGAAGGCGGGACTGCCGACCGACCGGACCAAGCTCGCCGAGATGTGGAAGGGCGACTGGGCCAAGTACGTCGACGTCGGCAAGCAGTACATGAAGAAGGCGCCCAAGGGCACCAAGTTCGTGGACTCCGCGGCCTCCGTGTACAACGCGGCCCTCGGCGGCGGCGACGAGCGGTACTACGACAAGGACGGCAACGTCGCCTGGGACAAGTCCGACGGTGTGAAGAACGCCTGGAACGACGCCATGGACGTCGCCACCAGCGGCATGTCGGCGAAGCTGAAGCAGTTCGACCCGACCTGGGACCAGGGCTACGCCAACGCCACCTTCGCCACGGTCGCCTGCCCGGCGTGGATGATCGGCTACATCGAGCAGAAGTCCGGTGACTCCGGCAAGGGCAAGTGGGACGTGGCGGCGGCGCCCACCGCGGCCAACTGGGGCGGCTCCTTCCTCGGCGTGCCGCTCGCGAGCAAGCACCAGAAGGAGGCCGTCGCACTGGCCAAGTGGCTGACCGCGCCCGAGCAGCAGGCCAAGGTCTTCGCCAAGCAGGCGAGCTTCCCGTCGACCCCGTCGGCGTACGCGAGCCTGAAGCCGGCCGCGGACACCACGGCGTACTTCTCGAACGCGCCGCTCACCCAGATCTTCTCCGACTCGGCGAAGACGATCCCGACGCAGTACTTCGGCATCAAGGACCAGCCGATCAACTCCGCGATCACCGACGTCGGCATCCTCCAGGTCGAGCAGAAGGGCAAGTCGCCGTCCCAGGGCTGGGACGCGGCGTCCAAGGAGATCAAGGACGTGCTCGGCCAGTGACCAGCCCCAAGCAGGCTCTCGCGCATCCCGCGTCGAGCGCCGACGCCGCGCCCGGCACCCCGCCGGGCGCGGCGCGGGGCGCTCACGGTCGCGGTGCGCCGGCGGGTGCCGACTCCTGGCGCAGCCGGCTGTACCGCTGGGACATGAAGGCGTCGCCGTACGCCTTCGTGTCCCCGTTCTTCATCCTGTTCGGGGCGTTCACACTGGTCCCGCTGCTGTACACGGCCTGGTACTCGCTGCACGACGTGCAGTTGTCGTCCCTCGACCACCAGACCTGGGCGGGCCTGGACAACTACAAGAACCTCTGGTCCTCGGATTTCTTCTGGAACGCGCTGAAGAACACCCTGACCATCGGTGTCATCTCGACCGTGCCGCAGTTGCTGGCCGCGATCGGGCTCGCGCATCTGCTGAACTACCGGCTGCGGGGCTCCACCGTCTGGCGCGTGGTGATGCTGACCCCCTACGCCACCTCGGTGGCCGCGGCGACCCTGGTGTTCACGCTGCTGTACTCGTGGGACGGCGGCATGGTCAACTGGATCCTGCACTTCGTCGGGTTGCACGCCGTCAACTGGCGTGAGTCCGACTGGGGTTCGCAGTTCGCGGTGTCGTCGATCGTGATCTGGCGGTGGACCGGCTACAACGCGCTGATCTACCTCGCCGCCATGCAGGCGATCCCGACGGATCTGTACGAGTCGGCGGCGATCGACGGGGCGAACCGCTGGCAGCAGTTCCGGCATGTGACGATCCCGCAGCTGCGCCCGACGATCCTGTTCACGGTCGTGGTCTCCACCATCGGCGCGACCCAGCTCTTCGGCGAGCCGCTGCTGTTCGGCGGGGTCAGCGGGTCCAAGGGCGGCTCCGAGCACCAGTACCAGACGCTCGGCCTGTACATGTACGACCAGGGCTGGATCATCGGCAACCTCGGCAAGGCGTCCGCGATCGCCTGGTCGATGTTCCTGATCCTGCTGGTCATCGCCGCGGTCAATCTGCTGCTCACCCGACGGCTGAGGAAGTCCCAATGACGACGAGTGAACTGACTCTGCCCGCGACGAAGGCGCCGACGGCCAGGCCTCGCCGGGTGATGGGAGCGGGCAAGCAGCTGCACGCGGGCCCGGTGACGTACGTCGTGCTCACCGTCTTCGCGCTGGTCTCGCTCGCCCCGCTGGTGTGGACGGCGATCGCCGCGTCCCGCACCGACCGGCGGCTCGCGCAGACACCGCCGCCGCTGTGGTTCGGCGGCAACCTGTTCGAGAACCTGCAGACGGCCTGGGACCAGGCGGGGCTGGGCACCGCGATGTTCAACTCGGTGATCGTGGCGGGCACGATCACGGTGAGCACGGTGCTGTTCTCGACCCTGGCCGGCTTCGCCTTCGCCAAGCTGCGGTTCCGGTTCTCCAGCCTGCTGTTGCTGCTGACCATCGGCACGATGATGATCCCGCCGCAACTGGCCGTCGTACCGCTGTACCTGTGGATGTCGGACCTCGGCTGGTCCAACCAGCTGCAGACGGTGATCCTGCCGAGTCTCGTCACCGCCTTCGGTACGTTCTTCATGCGGCAGTACCTGGTGCAGGCGCTGCCGACGGAGCTGATCGAGGCGGCCCGGGTGGACGGGGCGAGCAGCATCCGGATCGTCTGGCACGTGGTCTTCCCGGCGGCGCGTCCGGCCATGGCCGTGCTCGGCCTGCTGACGTTCGTGTTCGCCTGGAACGACTTCCTGTGGCCGATCATCGCCCTGAACCAGCAGAACCCGACCGTGCAGGTGGCCCTGAACTCGCTCGGCACCGGGTACGTCCCCGACCAGGCGGTGATCATGGCGGGCGCCCTCCTGGGCACGCTGCCGCTGCTGATCGCGTTCGTCCTGTTCGGCAAGCAGATCGTGGGCGGGATCATGCAGGGCGCGATCAAGGGCTGACCGCCTGCCGTCCAGGGGCCGGGCCACCGCCGCCCCGGCCCCTTCGTACCTCCGCCTCACCTACTACGCCAGGTCTCCTACGACCCCAATGGGAGCGCTTCCATGCCTGAACCCGTTACCTCCGTGACCTTTCCTCCCGCCTTCCTCTGGGGCGCCGCGACCTCGGCGTACCAGATCGAGGGGGCGGTGCGGGAGGACGGCCGCACCCCCTCGATCTGGGACACCTTCAGCCATACACCGGGCAGGACGGCCGGCGGCGAGACCGGTGACATCGCTGTCGACCACTACCACCGCTACCGCGACGACGTGGCGCTGATGGCGGAGCTGGGCCTGACCGCGTACCGCTTCTCGGTCTCCTGGTCCCGGGTGCAGCCCACCGGCCGGGGCCCCGCGGTCCAGCGCGGCCTGGACTTCTACCGCCGCCTGGTGGACGAGCTGCTGGCGAAGGGCATCAAACCGGCGCTCACCCTCTACCACTGGGACCTGCCGCAGGAGTTGGAGGACGCGGGCGGCTGGCCGCAGCGGGACACCGCGTTGCGGTTCGCCGAGTACGCGCGGCTGGTCGGCGAGGCGCTGGGCGACCGGGTGGAGCAGTGGATCACCCTCAACGAGCCCTGGTGCAGCGCCTTCCTGGGCTACGGCTCGGGCGTCCACGCCCCCGGCCGCACCGACCCGGCGGCCTCGCTGCGCGCCGCCCACCACCTCAATCTGGCGCACGGCCTGGCGGCGTCGGCCCTGCGCTCGGTGATGCCGGCCCGCAACGAGATCGCGATCAGCCTCAACTCCTCTGTCGTACGGCCCCTTTCGCAGGACCCGGCCGACCTGGCCGCGGCCCGCCGGATCGACGACCTCGCCAACGGCATCTTCCACGGCCCGATGCTGCACGGGGCGTACCCCTCGTCGCTGCTGGAGGCCACGTCCTCGATCACCGACTGGTCGTACGTCCTGGACGGCGACACGCGCGCGATCAACGTCCCGCTGGACGGGCTGGGCCTGAACTACTACACCCCGGCCCTGGTCTCGGCCGCGTCCGGCGAGGTCAGGGGCCCGCGGGCGGACGGCCACGGCGCCAGCGAGCACTCCCCCTGGCCGGGCGCCGACGACGTGCTCTTCCATCAGACGCCGGGCGAGCGCACGGAGATGGGCTGGACGATCGATCCGACGGGCCTGTACGACCTCCTCCTGCGCTACACGCGCGAGGCCCCGGGCCTGCCGCTGTACGTCACGGAGAACGGCGCGGCCTACGACGACAAGCCCGACCCCGAAGGCCGCGTCCACGACCCCGAGCGCATCGCCTACCTGCACGGCCACCTGTCCGCGGTCCGCCGCGCGATCACCGACGGCGCCGATGTCCGCGGCTACTACCTGTGGTCCCTGATGGACAACTTCGAGTGGGCGTACGGCTACGGCAAGCGGTTCGGCGCGGTGTACGTGGACTACGCGACGCTGAAGCGCACGCCGAAGTCGAGCGCCCGCTGGTACGGGGAGGCGGCTCGGACGGGCACGCTGCCGGGGGTGGAGCCGGCGGCCTGACAGACAGGCGCGGCCCGCCGTGGGGGGGCGGGCCGCGTCCCGGACGGGGCTGCGCAGTGGCGGGGTCCGCGGCTGTCACGTCCCCGCGAACAGGTCCTCGCAGCACATCACGCGATCCTGATCGGCTTGGCACGGCCCTCGGCAAGACCCTTGGCAAGGCCCTCGTTGATGCCGAGCCCTGACGTCAGCGCCCGGTCCGCAGGGTCAGTTGAAGGCGCCGAACGCCTTCGAGAAGGCGAACTTGTCCTGGACGATCGAGCTGCAGGTGGGGTCGGCGGAGTTCTTCGCGCCGCCTGCGCACTGCTTGTCACGGGCGGCGGACCACATGGACAGGCCGCCGAGGCCCTTGGACTTGGCGAAGTTCACCAGCTGGGTGGCGTCGTCCACCTTGAAGATCTCGGAGGAGACGTCGTTGACGCCGATCATCGGGGTGATCGCGACCGTCTTCCAGGCGGCGGAGTCGGACAGACCGAGCACGCTCTTGACCTGGGCCTGGGTGGCCGTCGCGGCCTGCTGGGCGTAGTCGCCCATGTCGCCGTTGTACGAGGCGCCGTAGTCCATCGCCATGATGTTGACGGTGGAGATCCGCACGCCGTTGGACTTGGCGTTGGACAGCAGGTTCACGCCGTCCTGGGTGAGGCCCTCGGGCATCACCGGGAGGGTGAAGGAGACGTCCAGGTTCGGGTGCTGGGCCTGGAGCTTGGCGATGGCCTGGGCCCGGCGGGTGTTGGCCGCGGTGTTCGGCAGGGCGCCGCCCTCGACGTCGAAGTCGACCTTGGTCAGTTTGAACGCGTCGACCGCCTTGCCGTACGCCGCCGCCAGCGCGTCCGCCGAGGAGCAGGTGGTGGCCAGTTCGGAGCCGGAGGCGCCGCCGAAGGAGACCCGGACGTCACCGCCCTTGGCGCGCAGGGAGCCGATCTGCGCGGCGACGGCGTCGCCGGTCAGGTCGGTCACTCCGCCCCACTTGGGGGTGCAGCCGCCGCCGTCGGTGATGAACGCGAGGTTGTAGTTCTTCACGCCGGTCGCGTCGGCCGCGCCGGCCAGGTCGAAGGCCGGGTAGAGGGAGGTGTCGACGTACGGGGCGAAGCCGGCGGAGGCGGTGGTGCCGGTTCCGCTGCCGCTGCCGGTCGTCTGGGAGGCGGTCGGGGCGGGGGTGCCGCTCTTGGTCGGGGCGGCAGTGGGGGCCGGCGACTGGGGCGCGGTGGGGCGGCCGCTGGGCTCCGGCGTGGCGCCGCCGTCCGCGGAGCACTGGGCGTCGTCGATACGACAGCCCGTCGGGTCGCCGCTGCCGTCGACCACGAAACCGACGGTCACCGACTTGCCGGGGGCGAGGCCCTCGGTGTCCCACTTCGCGGGCTTCACGGTGACGTGCGAACCGCTGACGCTCGACTCGCCGTTCCAGAGTGAGCTGAGCCTGGCGCCCGCCGGGAGGTCGAACTCCAGGGTCCAGGTCTTCTCGGTCTGGCCGCTGTTGTTGGTCACGACGTACTGCGCGGTGTACCCGGTCGACCAGTCGCTGGTCTTGGTGTACGCGGCGTTCACTCCGGCCGCGTTGGCGGTGCCGGTGAGCAGGAGCGCGCCACCGCCGACCACAGCCGCGGCCACGAGACCGCCGATCGCCTTGTTCCTGCCGCTGATCCTGCGCCGGTGCGTGGTCATGCGCGTGCCTGCCTTCGCTGTTCACGGGGGTGAGGTGCGGCAGCACGCTAGCGTTCCGGAATCGGGCAAACCGCCCGATCGGGGCGGCCGTTGCAGACCTTAGGGTTCGCTTAAGGAAGGGATCGGGGACGATTAATGGTCGAGACCAGTGGGGACCGGTTTGCCCGCTCGGCGTCTTCGGACACGCCCCCGAGCCACCGGCCGCCGCCCGTCCAGCTGGAACCAGATCCGCACCTCGGTGCCGCCCAGCACCGAGGAGCCGATCCGGACGTCCCCGCCGGTGGACTCGGCGAGCCGGCGCACGATGTCGAGCCCGAGGCCGGTCGAACCGGCGTTCCCGGAACCGCGGCCACGGGCCATCGCCGCCTCGGGGTCCGCGATGCCGGGGCCCGCGTCGGAGATCAGCACGATCACCGCGTCCTCGCCGTTGTGCACGTCGACCGCGAAGGCGGTGCCCTCGGCGGTGTGCCGGAACACATTGCCGAGCAGCGCGTCGAGCGCGGCGGCCAGGTCGGCGCGGGCCACGGGTATGCGCACCGGCCGCTCGACCCCGGCCACCCGCCACTTGCGGCCCTCGTCCTCGGCGAGCGCGGACCAGAACTCCATGCGCTCACGCACCACTTCGGCCGCGTCGCACCCGGCGCCGGGGCCGAGGGCGGCCGTCTGCGGCTTGGCCTCCCGGGCCGTACGGATGATGGTGTCGACCTCGCGCTCCAGCTGGGCGACCGCGGCCCGGGTCTGCTCGGCGGCCGGTCCGCCGCCCAGGGAGGCCGCGTTGAGCCGCAGCACGGTCAGCGGTGTGCGCAGCCGGTGCGAGAGGTCGGCGGCCAGCTCTCTTTCGTTCGCGAGGAGTTGGACGACCTGGTCGGCCATGGCGTTGAACGCCACGGCCGCGAGCCGCAGTTCGGTCGGACCGTCCTCCGGCACCCGGGCGCCCAGCTTGCCCTCGCCCAGATCGTGCGCGCCCCGCACCAGCCGCTGGGCGGGCCGCACCATGCGCACCCCGAGCCGGTCGGCGACCGCGACCGAGCCGACGATCAGCGCGAGGCCGACGGCCGCGAGCACCGCCCAGGCCGTGCCGACGCCGTTGGTCATCTCGGACTCGGGGACGTACACCTCGACGACCGCGATGTCACCGGAGCCCAGCGCGACCGGCTGGAGCAGTGTGGAGCCGCCGGCCACGGAGGTGGTGGAGGCCCGGCCCAGTTTCCGTACGGCCTGGATGTCACGGTCGGCGGCGCGCTGCCGGCCGAGGTCCAGCACGGACCGGCCGCCGTCGGCGGGCAGGTGCACGGCCATCCCGGAGTCGGCGCCGGCCGAGGCCACGACGCGCTCCAGCTTGTCCCGGTCGGTGGTGATGGACAGCGCCGGCGCGACCGCGGCGGCCTCCCGCTCGGCGTTGGAGAACGCCCGGTCGCGGGCCATCTCCTTGACGACCAGGCCGAGCGGGACCGCGAAGGCGACCACGACCATGGTGGTGACCGCCAGGCAGACCTTGACCAGGGCCCATCTCATCGCACCGGCTCCCCCTCCGCGGCCGGTTCCGTGGGCGGTTCGAGCTTCACGCCGACACCCCGGAGCGTGTGCAGATAGCGGGGCCGGGCGGCCGTCTCCCCCAGTTTCCGGCGCAACCAGGACAGATGGACGTCGATGGTCTGGTCGTCACCGTAGGACTGCTGCCAGACCTCGGCGAGGAGTTCCCTGCGCGGGACGACCACCCCCGGTCGGCCGGCGAGGAAGGCGAGCAGGTCGAACTCGCGGCGGGTGAGGTCGAGGCGGACCCTGTCCAACTCGGCCTGACGGCGCAGCGGGTCGACCGTGAGACCGCCCACGCGCAGGACGCTGGACGGCGGGGTCTCGCCGCCCGCCGAGCGGGCCCGGCGCAGCACGGCCGCGATCCGCGCGGAGAGGTGCTCGACGGAGAACGGCTTGGTCAGGTAGTCGTCCGCACCGGCGTTGAGCAGCCGGACGATCTCCGTCTCGTCGTCCCGGGCGGTGGCGATGATCACCGGGACGTCCGTGATGCCGCGCAGCATCTTCAGCGCCTCGGAGCCGTCCAGGTCCGGCAGTCCGAGGTCCAGGATGACCAGGTCGAAACGGAAATGGGCGACCTCGCGCAGCGCCTCAAGTGCCGTACCGACGCTGCGCACGGTGTGTGCGGCGTCGGTCAGATGCCGGATGAGCGCCGAGCGTACGAACTGGTCGTCCTCGACCACGAGCACACTTGCCATGCGCCGCACCGTACGCCATGCGGCCCACCCCGGACCGGCGCCTGTGGATAACTCGGAGCGTGTGCGCACGGCGGTCCCCCTGGGGCAGTATGGCCCGCGATGCGCAGAGGACTCGTACACGTACTGGCGTGGCTGCTCTCGACCGGAGCGGCGGTCACGCTGTCGTGGTGGGGTGTGCACACGGTGATGGCCGGGACGGCGTACGACCCGCCGCGCGCCCTGCCGGTCACGGCCGCCGACGCGACGACCCAGGGCGCGAAGGCCCTTCCCTCGCCGGCACGCCGGCCGGTCCCGTCGCACCGGCCGTCGGCCGGCCAGGCGCCGCCGACTCCGGCCGCCACGCGGTCCCCGAGCCCTTCTCCCTCCCCCAGCGCGTCCGCGTCCGGCCAGGTCAAGTCGTACGACACCGACGGCGGCCGGGCCGTGTTCGACCTGGGCCCGTCCAGTGCCACGCTCGTCTCGGCGACGCCGGGGACCGGCTGGTCGATGCAGGTGTGGAAGACGGAGACCTGGATCCGGGTGGAGTTCAGCCGGGGCACGGACCGGGTGTCGGTGATGTGCACCTGGCACGACGGGCCGCCGCATGTGGACATCGGCACCTACTGAACCGGTTGCGGACCGCTGAGCTCACCGGAACACCGAGGGCGGTGGGGCCGGCGAGGCCACGGCCGCCGCGTCCGTCACCGGGACCGCGCCGCCCGTGAAGTCCCTGAGGGGCTTGCCGTGTTCGACCCGGCCCGGATGCGGGTCGGAGGCGGCACGGCGGGTGAGTTCGGCGACCGGGAGCGGGGCGTCGGAGGCGACCAGGACGGCGTTGCCGAAGCGCTTGCCGCGCAGCACGGCCGGGTCGGCGATCAGCGCGAGCTCGGTGAACCGGGCGGCGGCGGTGGCGATCTGGCCGCGCAGATGGGCGAGCGGCGGGCCGTCGGCGAGATTGGCGGCGTAGACCCCGGACGGCTTCAGGGCCCGGCGGACCTCGTCCAGGAACTCGGTGGAGGTGAGGTGGGCCGGGGTGCGGGCGCCGCTGAAGACATCCGCGATGATCAGGTCCGCCCAGCCGTCCGGCACCTTGGCGAGGCCCGCGCGGGCGTCCGCCGACCTGACCCGGATCCGGGCGTTCGGGTCCAACGGCAGCTCCCGGCGGACCAGTTGGACCAGACTCGCGTCCCGCTCGACGACCTGCTGGGTGGACCGGGGCCGGTTGGCGGCGGCGTACCGGGCGAGGGTGAACGCGCCGCCGCCGAGGTGCACGACGTGCACGGGCCTGCCGGGTGGGGCGACGAGGTCGATGACATGGCCGAGCCGGCGCTGGTACTCGAAGGAGAGGTACCCGGGGTCGTCCAGGTCGACGTGGGACTGGGGCGCGCCGTCGATCAGCAGCGTCCAGGCGCGGCCCCGGTCGGGGTCGGGCACGAGCTGTGCGAGCCCGCCGTCGACCGCCTCCACGACGGCTTCCTCGGCCGCCGATCTGCGCCGTGTGTTCCTGGACCTGCCCATCCGACCATCTTCGCAGCCCGTCGGGGCGCTCGCCGCATCGGCGGCGGTCGGCTCGGGCGGCGGGCCCGGGCCGCTTCACTGGCAGCCGTCGGCCGCCTCGATCATCCGGGCCGCCTCCCCGAGGGCCCGGCGCAGCACCACCGGGTCGGTGGCGAGATCGGCCTCGCCGGGCGGCAGCAGCCAGTCGGAGCCCGCCACCGGCGGCTCGGGGTTCAGCCTGAGTCCGCGGCCGTCGGTCTCCGTGCAGATGCTGCCCGGCACGTCCCAGCCGGCCGCCGTGCCCGCCGGGACCAGGAAGCCGAGGGTCGCGCAGCCGCCGTCGTGCAGCACGGGCCCCATCGCCTCACCGGCGCCCCGCCGCAGGATGTCGACCGCCTCCAGGCCCTGCCGGGCCGGTACGGTCACGAGGTCGCAGGCCGCCGCGTCCGGGTCGTCTCCCTCGCCCGACGACGGCGACGTACAAGGTTCGTTGCTCTGGCTGGACTCCCTGGTCTCCATGCCGGCCTCCACACAGCCCTGTCGCGGTCCATGGAGCCCAACGCTCGAGGGCGTCAACGGCTACGGCACAAGTGCGCCGCAAAGGATGGCACTTCATGGCAGATCGTGGATGAGATATCCGGTTTGTAGCTAAACACAGCGTGGCGGGTCCTTCACAGCAGGTACGTTCATGCCCGCCGGAACCAGGGCGTCACTCGGACAACTCGTCCCGAATCCGCCCCGGCACCGGCATGGTTCGACGGTTCGCACGAGAGGACCCGGCCATGGCGTCGTCAACCGAGACCTCGTCACAGCCCGAACGGCCACCCCGGCCGAACCTCGCCTTCCGGCGACTGCGCGGCAGGCGTTCACCGGCCGAGTTCGCGGCGCTCGTACGACGCGCCGCGCGCGAGATCGGTGAGCGGGTGAGCTGTGACGCGCGTTACGTCGGCAGGGTGGAGGCGGGCGAGATCCGCTGCCCCAACTACGCCTACGAACGGGTGTTCCTGCACATGTTCCCCGGCCGTACCCTCACCGACCTCGGCTTCGCGCCCCGTTCGGCCGTCCGCGGCCGTGCGGCGCGTACGGCGGTGGAGGTGCCCGGGGAACCCGTGGGCGCGCAGGCGCCCGGTGAGTCACGGGGGGCTTTCGAACCGTATGACACGCAGGATCCGTGCGGCGCGCCAGAACCGTACGCGAAAGACCATCTGAACCACGAGGAGAGCGACGTGCTGCGTCGCGCATTCATGACCGGCGGCGGCGCCACGGTGGCCGCCGCCACACTGGGCCCGCTGGGGCTCACCACGGACGCCGCGGCCGCGGTCCGGACCGCTCGCCGGCCCGGGACCCCGGAGGCGCTCGCCCTGGAGGAGGCGGTCCGCCGGATCCGGCTGCTCGACGACCGGCACGGCGCGGACGGCCTGTACCGGCGCGCGGCGGCTCCGTTGCGCGCGGCGTACGCGCTGCTCGACGCGGGCGCGACCCGGCAGACCACCGCGGAACGGCTCCACTCGGGCGCCGGTGAACTCGCCATCTCCGTGGGCTGGCTGGCGCACGACTCCGGCCGCTTCGACGACGCGCGCTCGCACTACGCGGAGGCGCTGGCCACGGCCCGGATGACCGGGGACCCGGCGCTGGAGGCGCACGCCTTCTGCAACACCGCGTTCCTGGCGCGGGACGCCGGCCGCCCCCGGGAGGCGGTCCGCGCCGCGCAGGCCGCCCAGCGCGCGGCCGCACCGCTGGGTTCGGCGCGCCTGATGTCCCTGCTCGCACTGCGGGAAGCCGGCGGCTGGGCGGGGCTCGCCGACCGCACCGGCTGTGAACAGGCGCTCGTCCGGGCCCAGACCCTCTTCGCGCGGGGCCGCTCGGAGGCCGACCCCGAGTGGATGAGCTTCTACGGAGAGGCCGAGCTGGAGGGGCTGGAGGCGCAGTGCTGGTCCATGCTGGGCGACTGGCGGCGGGCGGCCCGGCACGCGCGCCGGGCGGCGCATCTGCAGGATCCGCACTTCACGCGCAACATCGCGCTGTACACCGCGGAACTGGCCGACGATCTCGCGCGTGAGGGGCGGCCGGACGAGGCGGCCGCCGCGGGCTTGCAGGCGCTGGCTCTGCTGGACGAGGTCCAGTCCTCGCGTATTCAGAGCATGCTGGCGGGAACGGCGAGGGTGCTGCTGCCGCACCGGCGGGCGTCGGGGGTCTCCGAGTTCCTTGACCGGCACGCCGCTGTGCCGAGGACGGGGAGGGCCTGACCGTAGTCGCCGGTCTGCGGGTGAGTCGTGCTTGCTCGCGCAGTCCCCCGCGCCCCTTCGGGGCGCTCCCTCATCCCGCCAAGTGCCCCAAGTCGTTCCAGCTCTCGATCGCCGGCTCCCCGTACGCCCAGCCCAGCACCGACAGCGAGGTCGGGTTCAGGCGTATCCGCGCGGCGAAGTCCAGCGGGAGGCCCAGCCAGCGCGCGCCTATGGAGCGCAGGATGTGGCCGTGGGCGAAGACCAGGACATCGCGGTCGGCCGAGCGGGCCCAGGACACCACCTCGTCCGCGCGTGCGGTGACGTCGGCGAGGGTCTCGCCCCCATGGACCCCGTCCCGCCAGATCAGCCAGCCCGGCCGCACGGCCTGGATCTGGTCCGGCGTCATGCCCTCGTAGGCGCCGTAGTCCCACTCCATGAGCGTGTCCCAGGTGGCGGCCCGGTCGCCGAAACCGGCGAGTTCGCACGTCTCACGTGCGCGTGCCAGCGGACTGGTGCGCACCTCCACCCCGGGCAGTCCGTCCAGCGGGGCCCGGTGCAGTCGCTCGCCGAGCAGCTTGGCTCCCCGCCGGCCCTCCTCCAGCAGCGGTACGTCGGTCCTGCCGGTGTGCTTGCCGGACAGTGACCATTCCGTCTGTCCGTGCCGGGCCAGCAGGATGCGCGGTGCCATGAGAGACCTTTCCGGAAGCGAAGCGGACCCTCTCATCATCGCTCACCCCCGGCCGGGGCAACCCGGGGGGCGATCTCGGCGTCTTTGTGGGCCGGAGCGCCCTCATGGGCGGGGAAACGGACACCGTAAAGTGACACGGTCGCCCTCCGGGGCGCACCGCACAGCGACAAGGGGGAGGGCGATCGGATGCCGCAGACCGAGACACCGGGCACCGAGGGGGCCCCGCGTACCCGGCTGCGCTGGTGGACCGAGCTGCCCCTGATCCTCCTCGTCTACGGCTGCTACTCCGCCGGCCGCCTGCTCGCCCGCGGTGACGTCTCCTCCGCCGTCGACCACGGCCTGGCGATCCTGCGCATCGAGAAGGCCCTGAGCCTCAACGCCGAGCACCCGCTCAACCGGCTGTTCACCCGCGAACCCTGGCTCGGGATACCGGCCGACTTCTGGTACGCCTCGCTGCACTACCTGGTCACGCCCGCCATCCTCGTCTGGCTGTTCCGGACCCGCGCCGAGCACTACCGGCAGGCCCGCACCTGGCTGATGGCGTCCACGTTCATCGGCCTGATCGGCTTCACCCTGCTGCCGACCTGCCCGCCCCGGCTGCTCTCCGCGGACCACGGCTTCGTGGACACCATGGCCCACTACAGCTCGTACGGCTGGTGGGGCGGCGAGGCGAGCGCGCCGCGCGGCATGGGCGGGATGACCAACCAGTACGCGGCCATGCCGAGTCTGCACGTCGGCTGGGCGCTGTGGTGCGGGGTGATGCTGTGGCGGCACGGCGGCACGCGCGTGGCGAAGATCCTCGGCGTCCTCTATCCGCTGGGCACCGCCCTCGTGGTCATGGGCACCGCCAACCACTACTTCCTCGACGCGGTCGCGGGCGTCGCCGTGATGGGTGTCGGCCTGCTGCTCGCGCCGCGCGTGACATGGGCCGTGGACCTGGTCCGGGCCCGGCTGTTCCCGCGCCGCACACCGGTCACGGACGGCACGGGTTCCCCGATTGTCAGTGCCGGATGCCAGACTTCCGCGGGTGAGCGAATTCCACGGCAGCGCGAGTCGCAGCTCGACGCCGGGGCCGAACCGGACGCCTCCCCCAGCGACGCGGGAGAAGGGGCTCCGGCACCGGCTCGCTGAGCTGCGCGGTCCCGACGTACCGGCCAAGACCCTGGACGCGCGCGCCCTCGCAGCGCTCGCCGCGAACCCCGGGTGCGAGCGGCGGGCGATCCTGGACGGCGCCGGGGTGGACAAGGCGCGGCTGGCGAGCGCGCTGGGCGCGCCGTCCGGGTTCGGGCAGTCGCAGTTCGCGCTGACCCGTGGGAACGCGTTCGAGGCGAAGGTGAAGGCCGACGGCGGCGCGGAGTTGCTGCGACTGGCGCACGCCCGCCTGGATCCGGGCGCCGAACCGCCCGAGGGTGCCGCCGTACCCGACCTGACCGCGCACGGCCCCGAGGGGCGTGCTGCCCGGACGGCGCTGGCGCTGCGCGAGGCCACGCAGGCGGGCGGCTGGACCCTGCTGGACCATCCGATGCTCGCGCTGGACGTGGCGGGCTCACTCGCCTTCCTGGAGCCGGACGCGGTGGTGGTGCACCCGGACGGCAGCTGGTCGGTGGTGGAGATCAAGTCGTTCCCGATGCTGGACGGTTCGGCGGACCCGGCGAAGGTCGGCGCGGCGGCCCGGCAGGCGGCGGTGTACGTGCTGGCCCTGGAGAACGTCGCGGCGCGGCTCGATCCCGCCCCGGTCGTACGGCACCGGATCCTGCTGGTGTGCCCGAAGGACTTCTCCAACCTGCCCGCCGCGTCCGCGGTCGACGTCCGCAAGCAGCGCGCGGTCACCGCCCGTCAGCTGGCCCGGCTCACCCGGATCGAGGAGATCGCCGAGACCCTGCCCGAGGGCACGTGCTTCGCGCCCGACCGCAGCGCCGAGGAGCTGACGGCGGCCGTGGCGGCGGTCCCGGCGACGTACGCGCCCGAGTGCCTGTCCGCGTGCGAACTGGCCTTCCACTGCCGGGAACGCTCCCGCGAGGAGGGTGCCGTCACCCGCCTGGGCCGGCCGCTGCGCGCGGAACTGGGCGGTCTGACCACGGTCGAGGACGTCCTCGCGGCGGCCCGCGGCGAGAGCGGCGACCCGGCCGACCCGGCGGTTGTGGCCCTGCGCCGGGCGGCGGCCCTGCGCACGGAGGCCCTGGCGGACGCGCCGCGCCAGGAGGTCGCCCCGTGTCCCTGATCGCCACCCTCGCCCGGCTGGAGGCCGTCAGCAGTGGCCGGGCCCAGCCCGCCGCGACCGTCCGGCACCGCCATCTGTCGACATGCCCGCTGGTGTTCGTGCCGCTCACCACCGCCGGTGAGGCGGGCGCCCCGCTCGGCGCGCTGGTCGGCACCGACCGGGACGCGCCGCGCCTGCTGGTCGTGCCGCAGCCCCGCGACCGCGATCTGCGCTTCTCCTTCCTCGCCGACCTGGCCGATGTCGTCCTGCCGTACATCGACTCCTACGCCGAGTCGGTGGAGGCGGCCGAGCGCACCGAGACCGACCCGGAGACCGGCAAGCGGGTCAAGGTCGAGGTGGAACTGTGCGCGGACGCTCCCCAGCTGATCGTGCCGAGCCGCGCGGGCCTGGACTTCGTACGGCTGCTGGGCCGCTCGATGCGGTTCCGCCGGACCGCCGAGCAGGACCCGGACGCCCCCTACCCGGCGCCGCCCCGGGTGCCGCTGCTCGGCCGGTGGCTCACCCACTACGGCGAGCGGTCCCGCGTCCCCGGCTCCTCGCTCCTGCTCGCCCTGACCGACGTGCTGTCCCGGCACTGGGCGACCGGCCAGTCCAGTCTGGAGGACCAGCACCTGGGCGCACTGCTCGCCTGGATCGATCCTCCGGAGGGCACTTCCGGCGCCGAGGCCGCGCGCCGGGCCGAGCTCGCCCGCGACTCCGCCGGCCAGTTGCTGTGCCCGCCGGCCGGACCCGCCACCGACCCGGCGTTCGACAACAAGCTGCTGGCCCCGGCGATCGAGCGCTACGACCGCGCGCGCACCGCGCTCGCCGCCGCCGAGGACGCCCTGGCCGCCGACGACCGGCTGGCCGCGCTCACGGCGGCCGAGCGGGAGATCCGCGACCTGGTGGCAAGCCGCACCCGGCCCACCTGGGACGCGGTGTGGCGGGGTCTGGACCTGCTGCGGGCACTGCCGGAGGGCGCTCATGTGGCGGAGCGCTGGACCCGCGACCGCTGGTCCTTCACCGGGCACCGCGACCGGGTACTGGCGGGCGAGCCCCCGCAGCCGCGCCGGGACGACGCGGTGACGGCGGCGAACAAGCTGGCCACGCGCGAGCGCGAGCAGGCGCGGCTGGAGGCGCAGGAGGCGCTGGACGACCCGCTGGTGATGGCGGGCCGGCGGCTGGCCGGGGAGGCGTTCGCGGGCGAGGTGACCGATGTCGTCATGGCGTACAGCGAGGGCAAGCGGCCGAGCCCGCGCCCGCTGGTGACGGTCCGCACCGACGACCGGCCGCATCTCGCCGAGCGGGCGAGGGTGTACCGCTCGCTGGGCGGCAAGCCGCAGTCGTTGGAGTTCGCCGGGTACGAGGGCTCCTCGGACGGGGGTGTGCTGGTCCTCCGCGTCCTGGACAAGATGGGGCGCGGCAGGGAGCCGGAGCCCGGTTCGGTGCCGGAGAAGGGCGACCGGATCTGCTTCACCCTGTTCGAGCACGAGCAGCGCGGCGGCGCGAAGCTGCCCGACCCGGAGGAGACCCCGTGGACCCACGGCGGCCCGCCGGGTGAGGCCCTCCAGGAGGCCGCCGATCCGATCACCGAGGAGGACGTGCTGTGACGACGGTCGACTTCGACCCCGGAGCCGCTGCCGCCCGCGCCACCGACGCGATCCTCCACGACACCCTGCACGGCACCGAGCGCGGTGTGGTCGTGGACTCCCCGCCGGGTGCCGGGAAGTCGACGCTCGTGGTCCGCGCGGCCCTCGAACTGGCCGGGGCGGGCCGCCCGCTGATGGTGGTGGCGCAGACGAACGCCCAGGTGGACGATCTCGTGCTGCGGCTCGCCGAGAAGAACCCGGACCTGCCGGTCGGCCGCCTGCACAGCAGCGACAGCGACCCCTACGACAAGGCGCTGGACGAGCTGCCGCAGATCCGCACGTCGGCGAAGGCGGCCGATCTGAACGGCCTGCCGGTGGTCCTGTCCACGGCCGCGAAGTGGGCGCACGTCAAGGTGGACGAACCCTGGCGGCACGCGATCGTCGACGAGGCGTACCAGATGCGCTCCGACTCCCTGCTGGCCGTGGCGGGCCTGTTCGAGCGGGCGCTGTTCGTCGGCGACCCCGGGCAGCTGGACCCGTTCGCGATCGTCGGCAGCGAGCAGTGGGCGGGCCTGTCGTACGACCCCTCGGCCTCCGCGGTGACCACCCTGCTGGCCCACAACCCCGGCCTGCCCCAGCACCGCCTCCCGGTCTCCTGGCGGCTGCCCGCCTCGGCGGCGCCCCTGGTCTCCGACGCGTTCTACCCGTACACGCCCTTCCGCAGCGGCACGGACCACGGCGACCGCCGCCTGACCTTCGCCGTCCCCTCCGACGGCTCCGGCCCGGACCAGGTGATCGACGAGGCGGCGGAGTCCGGCTGGGGCCTGCTGGAACTGCCCGCCCGGCACACCCCGCGCACGGACCCGGAGGCGGTGCGGGCGGTGGCCGCGGTCGTGCGCCGCCTGCTGGACCGAGGCGGCGCGGCGGTCTCCGAGCGCTCGGACGATCCCGCTCCCCTCACCGCGGACCGCATCGCCGTCGGCACGGCCCATCGCGACCAGGCGGCGGCGGTCCGTGCGGCGCTCGCCGAGCTGGGCGTGGCGGACGTCACGGTGGACACCGCGAACCGTCTCCAGGGCCGGGAGTACGACGTCACGGTCGTCCTGCACCCGCTCTCCGGCCGCCCCGACGCCACCGCCTTCCACCTGGAGACCGGCCGCCTGTGCGTCCTGGCCTCCCGGCACCGCCACGCCTGCATCGTGGTCTGCCGCGCGGGCGTCGGCGACCTCCTGGACGACTACCCGTCCACGGAACCGGTCCAGCTGGGCACGCTGGTGAAGTTCCCGGACGGCTGGGAGGCGAATCACGCGGTGCTGGCGCATCTGGCGGAACACCGGGTGGGCTGGCGGACGTGAGCGGATCCCGGCGCCGGACGCGCACCCTCCGCCGGACGGAGTCCGGCACGCCGCCGGAGGCGGCCGATGAACACAGCCCGGACGGCTGGGAGGCGAATCACGCCGTGCCGGCGCATCTGGCGGAACACCGGGTGAGTTGGCGGACGTGAGCGGATCCCGGCGCCGGACGCGCACCCTCCGCCGGACGGAGTCCGGCACGCCGCCGGAGGCGGCCGATGAACGCAGCCCGGACGGCTGGGAGGCGAATCACGCCGTGCCGGCGCATCTGGCGGAACACCGGGTGAGTTGGCGGACGTGAGCGGATCATCGGGTTGCGGTCCCCCGCGAGAACCGGCCACGACGGCCTCTTGCGGGAGCGCGGGACAATGGACGGTGGCCCACCTGAAGGCGGCGCCCAGCGAACCGTACGAGGAGGAGACAGGACATGGCGGAGCCCACGCCGCGTCGTAACGAACCGCGGCTACGCCCCGCGCCTCTGATCTTCGAGCCCGCGGAGGCGGCCGGCGATCCCGAGCACTTCTTCGACCTGGAGTCGATCGAGGATCCGCGGTCGCTGCTGGCCCGGGCCACGGAGCTGACCCAGGCGTTCCGCGCGGCCGCCGACCGGGCCGTGGAGTTCCAGGCCATCGCGGCGGCCCAGCTCGCCGACCCGCGCCGGTTCGACCGGCTGACCCCGGCGGACATCGCCGAGCGCGCGGAATGGACCGAGGACTACGCGAAGAAGATGGTCGAGTACGGCCGGGACCTGATGCGCGGGAACGCCGAGGGACGGACCTACCCCGATCCCGTGTGATCCCGGGACCTGAGCAAGCCCGCCAGTAGGCCCGCCTGGCATATGCCAGGCGGGCAAGATACTCCTCCCCCACCGTCTCTGTCCCGGTTTTCGGCAACTCAGAAGAACTGCCCGCTCACGCCCGGTACATCTGGGTGGCATGAGCAGCGCACCGAACGTCACCCGAGTCACCTCCGACGGCGTCGCCTGGCTCGCCTCGGCCGGCACCTATCCGCGGAGCATGCTGGCCCTCTGGGACGAGCGCCCGGACGCCCCGGTCGTCCTGCCCTGCGGCACCGTCTTCGACGTGGTGAGCGCACCGGCGATCTTCGGTCGCCGGATGCTGGACCGGTTGTGGGACGACGGCCCCGGCTCGGGCCCGGTCGCGGTGTTCCGGGGCCGTGTGCTGCTGTTCGCCGCGCCGGGTACGGCCCAGCGGCTGCCCTCGCTGCTGGCGTGGGAGGAGTGGGGCTCGAACCGTACGGAGGCGGTGCCGCCGCTGCTGTGTCACGGCACGGGCGACGCCGTGACCGTCCCGGCGCCGGCCGGCTCCGACGCCCCCGGCGACTCCCGCTGGCTGGTCGCCCCGGACACGCGTCATCCCTGGTTGCCGGGGCCGGAGGTGGTCCTCTGGGCGGCCGTGCGGGCAGCCCGCGCGGCAGTGCGGATATCGATTTTTCCTCCCGCCGACCAGGATGCTAAGGTCTACGACGTCAGCAGGCGCCGCTAGCTCAGTTGGTTAGAGCAGCTGACTCTTAATCAGCGGGTCCGGGGTTCGAGTCCCTGGCGGCGCACGATGGCGATGGCGAGGCATGTCCGCGGAAGGTGCGGACCTGGCTCGCCATCTCTGTTATTGCGCGGCTTCGCCGCGCGTTGTGGGGGCTTCGCCACCCACACCCCCCTCAGGTGGGTCCAGTGAGCGTGGGTCGGGAGCGCATTGGCCCAGTGGGCGTGGACCCGGAGCGCATCGGCCCAGTGATCGTGGAGCTGGAGCGCATCGATCCAGTGGGCGCAGGCCGGAATCGCACCGGCCCAGAGACCGTAGACCCGGAGCGCATCGGCTCAGTGACCGGGCCCGGAGCCCATCGGCCCATGACCGGGGGCCCGGAGCCCATCGATCCAGTGGTCGCAGGCCGAAGCCCATCGGTCCAGTGGCCGTGGCCCCGAAGCCCACCGTCCAATCGCCGCAGGCCGAAGCCCATCGGCCCAGAGACCGTAGACCCGAAGCGCGTCGGCCCAGGACCGGGGCCTGGAGCGCGTCGCCCCAAAGACCATGGGCCCGGAGCGCATGATCCAGTGGCCGTAGTCCCGGAGCCCATACGCCCAGTCACCGCACGCCGAAACCCATCCGCCCAATCACCGCAGCCCGAAGCCCATCGCCCCAGTGACCAGAGGCCCGAAGCCCATCGGCCCAGAGACCGTAGGCCCGGAGCACATCGCCCCAGTGACCAGGGGCCCGGAGCAGATCGGTCCAGTGATCGAAACCCCGGAGCGCACGATCCAGTGATCGAAACCCGGGAGCGCACGATCCAGTGATCGAAAGCCCGGAGCGCAACGATCCAGTGATGCCGGCCCGGAGCGCGTCAGCTCAGAGACCGTAGGCCCGGAGGCGTCGGACCAGTAACCGTGGGCCCGGAGCGCGTCGGTCCGGCGGCCGCCAGGGCCGGGCCGTATCGGCTCGATTCAGTGGCCGTGCGCCGGGAGGTCAGCCGGTGATGCCCGGGGTGATCTGCACCGTCCACGCGCCGGACAACGTTCTCCCCTCCACCTCCACCTTGACGCCCTGGCCGGGCACGGTGAAGGTCTCGCCGACGCCGACCGGGGCGTCGGCGAGGGGTGGGTAGACCGAGTTCTCCCAGCAGGCCTCGGTGTGGGGGTGGGCGTCGACGACCTCCACGGGGCCGCCGCCGGATTCCGTGCCGCTTCTGATCCGGTACACCAGGACACCCTGCCGGCAGATGGCCCGGTCGTTGCCGGCCGCTCCGCGCGCCTCGAAGGCCAGGACGCTGTCGGGTCCGGTGCGCACGATCGCCAGCTTCACCCCGTGTCCGAGACCGAAGGCCGCGGCGCCCGCCGGGCCCAGCACCGGGACGCCGGGCCCGGCCTCCAGCGGCTCCAGGGTCAGCCGGGTCGGCCGCGCGCCGCGCACGCACACCACCTGGCGCGGATCCAGCCAGCCCAGCTTCCACTTGTGCCAGGCGAACAGGTCCGGCGACAGCCCGAACTGGCTGCCCATCAAGTCCCAGTCGCCGACGTAGGTGTCCCAGTCGCCCTTGCCGTCGACCGGGCGGTGGTAGAGATCGGGCAGGTCGAACACATGGCCGGTCTCATGGGCGAGGACGAGGCGGTCCGGCGGGTGCTTCTCGAAGACCGTGACGACCCGCCGGATGTCCGTGCCGTCCACATGGACGGGCGTGTCGAGGTTCACGACCTTCGTGGCGTCCGAGTCGACGCCGGGCGCGTCCGGGTCGGCGACGAAGTACACGACCTGGTAGCGGGAGAAGTCGACCTCCTTGTCGGCCACCGCGAACGCGTCCCGCAGATAGGCGGCCCGGTCGTCCTCGTCCCAGTCCCGCTTTATGGCGTACGCCGTGGACGGCCGGGGCATGCGCAGCCAGTGCTTCAGCGGGTGCGGTCGGATGGTGAACCTGCCGTAGGAGGCCTGCTGGTAGTAGCGGCTGGTGGCCGGGAAGTGGTCGGCCGTCAACTCGGCGGGCGTGGTGCGCGGGGTGGCGTCCGGGAAGGAGAGAAAGACCAGCACGGCGTCGTCCGCGCCGACCGCACGGCCGTAGTCGGCGTTCCAGGTGTCCAGACCCTCGGAGTGGTGGGCGTCGGTCCGGTGCAGGGCGCAGGGGGTCGTGGAGAAGGGCTCGGCGACCGCCGGGCCACCGAGGATCGAGGTCGCGGCGAGCGCCGACAGCGTGGTGCACACGGCGGCAGTGCTGCGCAACTTGGGCACGGGCGTGACCTCCGGACGCGTTCGCGGGGACCCGCATCCAGATTGCTGGTATTTATTGGGCTATGCCCTGTTCGTCTGCACCACAAGAGTGAGTGCGCCCCCGGGGTGCGCCGGCGCACCATGGCGCCCGACACCCCGAAACACTCACGGAACGTCACAACTGGTCGGGGGCCCCAAGAACCCGTCCAGGTGCGGGCAGAAACGATCTGTCAGAAACTGTGCTCCGTCCGGGACACTGGAGAGTGGCTGGAAGGGCCCGGGGCCAGCCTCTATGATCGGCACACTTTCCGGCACGGACATCGATCGAGTGCACTGCGGGAGCGAGCGGTGAGCGGAACGTCCGAAGGGCCGACGCCCGCGGCAGACCTCGACCGGTCAGCCGTCACAGACAGTGACCACACCACCTACCACCGTGTCTTCGCGGCCGCCCCGCTCGCCATGGCCGTCGTGGACCGCGCCGGACTCGTCGCCGGCGCCAACGCGGCCTTCGGCGAGCTTCTCGGCACCGATCCGGACACACTCACCGGACGGGTCGCCGCCGACCTCGTCGACCTGGCCTCGGACGCCCGCAGCTGGCACGCCTACCGCGAGGTCCTGCGCGGCCGGCAGGCGAAGCTGCGCTGCACCCGCCGGCTGAAGCACCCCGAGGGGCACTCGGTGTGGGTGCAGGTGACCGTGGCGCCGCTGAGCGGCGAGCCCGGGGTGCTGCTGTCCGTCGCCGACATCAGCGCGCGTCGCGAACTCCAGGCGCGGCTGCGGCACTTGCAGATGCACGACCCGGTGACCCGGCTGCCCAACCGCACGCTGTTCTTCGAGCGGCTGACGGCCGCGCTGGAGGCGGAGTCGTACGAGCAGAGCGGCACCGGCCGGATCGGCCTGTGCTATCTGGACCTCGACGGCTTCAAGGCGGTCAACGACACCCTCGGCCACCGCGTCGGCGACCGGCTGCTCGCGGCCGTCGCCGAGCGCCTGACCCGGGTGGCCGACGAGGCCGGCTACGCCCGCGCGGTGACCCCGCTGGTGGCCCGGCTCGGCGGCGACGAGTTCGCGCTGCTCGTGGAGGACTCCACCGGCACCGAACAGCTCGCCGATCTCGCCGAGTCGGCGCTCAAGTCCCTGGAGGAGCCCTTCGATCTGGCCGGTCAGCGGCTGTCGTTGACCGCTTCCATCGGAGTCGTCGAACGCCATGCCGCCGGCACGACCGCCACCGGTCTGATGCAGGCCGCGGACACGACCCTGTACTGGGCGAAGGCCGACGGCAAGGCCCGCTGGACCCTGTTCGACCCCGAGCGCAACGCGCACCGGATGACCCGTCAGGCGCTGTCGTCCACCCTGCGCCCGGCCATCGAGCGCGGTGAGTTCGCGCTGGAGTACCAGCCGTTGGTCGGGATGGAGGACGGACGCCTGTCCGGGGTCGAGGCACTGATCCGCTGGAATCATCCTCAGTTCGGCACACTGACCCCGAATCGGTTCATCGGACTGGCCGAGGAGGACGGTTCGATCGTGCAGCTCGGCCGCTGGGCGCTCGCCACCGCCTGTCGCCAGGCCCGCCGCTGGCAGCTGGACCATCCCGCGGAGCCGCCCATCTTCGTCAGCGTCAACGTGGCCGTACGGCAGGTGTGGGACTCCGACCTGGTCTCGGACGTGGCGGAGGTCCTCGCCGAGACCGGACTCGCCCCGCATCTGCTGCAGTTGGAGCTGACCGAGTCGGCGGTGATGGGCTCGGCCGGCCGCCCGCTACAGGCCCTGCAGGCCCTCAGCGACATGGGCGTCCGCATCGCCATCGACGACTTCGGCACCGGCTACTCCAACCTCGCCTACCTCAGCCGCCTGCCGGTCTCCACTCTCAAGCTGGACGGTTCCTTCGTACGCGGCTTCCAGTACGAGGCCGACAAGGACCCCGCGATCGCCCCCAACCCGGCCGACGAGGTCATCGTCGAGGCGATGATCCAGCTGGCCCACCGGCTCGGCATCACCGTCACCGCCGAGTGCGTGGAGACCTCGGCCCAGGCCACCCGCCTGCGCCGCATCGGCTGCGACACCGGGCAGGGCTGGCTGTACTCCCGTCCGGTGCCGCCGGATCGTATCTCCGAGCTGCTCGGCGAGCAGACCTACGCGGTCGGCAAGCCGTAGGCGTCCGCGATCAACTCATAGGAGCGCAGGCGCAGTTCGCCGCGGTGGGCGTGGGAGACGAGCATCAGCTCGTCGGCGCCGGTGCGCTTGTGCAGGTCGTCCAGGCCGGAGCGGACCTCGTCGGCGGTGCCGTGCACGATGTTGGCGGTCCAGGAGGCGATGAACTCCTCCTCCACGGGGCTGAACTCGTGCTTCTCGGCCTCGTCCGGGTCGGGGAAGAGGCCGGGCCGACCGGTGCGCAGCCGGAGCATGTTGAGGGCCATCGCCCGGGTCTGGCGGCGGGCCTCGCGCGCGTCGTCGGTGGCGAGGGTGGAGACGCCGATCAGCGCGTAGGGCTCGTCGAGGACCTCGGAGGGGCGGAAGGTCTGCCGGTACAGGTCGAGCGCCGGGATGGTGTTCTGCGCGGAGAAGTGGTGCGCGAAGGCGAACGGCAGGCCCAGCAGACCGGCGAGGCGGGCGCTGAAGCCGGAGGAGCCGAGCAGCCAGACGGGCGGGCGGTGCGGGGACTGGACGCCGCCGGGGGTGGTGGCCTGGACGGGCCCCGGGATCGCATGGATACGGCGGTACGGGTGCCCGTCGGGGAAGTCGTCGTCCAGGAAGCGGGTGAGCTCGGCGAGCTGCTCCGGGAAGTCGTCGGCGCCCTCGTTCAGGGTGTCGCTGCGGCGCAGGGCCGCGGCCGTGGCGCCGTCGGTGCCGGGGGCGCGCCCGAGGCCGAGGTCGATGCGGCCCGGTGCCAGCGCCTCCAGGGTGCCGAACTGCTCGGCGATGACGAGGGGCGCGTGGTTGGGCAGCATGACGCCGCCCGAGCCGAGCCGGATGCGCTCGGTGTGGGCGGCGAGGTGGGCGAGGATCACGGCGGGCGAGGAGGAGGCGACACCGGGCATGGAGTGGTGCTCGGCGACCCAGTACCGGTGGAAGCCGCGGGCCTCGGCGAACCGGGACAGCGCCACGCTGGTGCGCAGGGCGTCGGAGGCGGTGCTGCCCGCGCCGACGGTCACCAGGTCCAGTACGGAGAGCGGGACGGGGGCGGTGCCGTGCGTCGTTCCCCGGATCTCGTCTGCCTCGTCTGCCGACACGTGTGGGCCTCCTGTTTGTGGCGTGCGCTGTCCTGGGGTGCCTTAACAGGAGGCAGTCTCCGCTTATTCCGGCGTAGTCTCCGCTTATTCCGGCGTTCGTGCCGCCCGGGTCAGACCTGCACGATCGGTTCCCTCGTGAACAGCGTCCCGAGTGTGGGCGCGTTCACTCGCCGGTCGGCCAGCCGCAGCCCCTCCCACACCGTCACCTGGTTCGCGGTGAGCACCGGCTTGGACAGCGCCTTCTCCAGCAGTGACAGATGCGCGGCCGTGTGCAGGGCCGTGTCCGGCAGCAGGACCGCCTCCGCGTCCGGGACGTCGGCCGCCCGGGCCAGCGTCAGCACGTCCTCCTCGCCCCACGTGCCGACCTCGGCCGCCGTGATGATCCCGGAGGACCGGATCCCGGCCACCTCCAGGCCGCCGGCCCGCAGGAAGTCCGCGAACAGCGCGGCGATGTCCTCCGGGTAGGTCGCGCCGACCGCGACCCGCCGCACCCCGATCTCCCGGGCCGCGTGCACGAAGGCGAAGGACGTCGAGGACGCGGGCATCCCGGCCAGCCGGGCGAGCGTGCGCACCTGGTCCTGGGCGCCCTCCCAGCCGTGCACGAAGCCACCGCTGGTGCAGGCCCAGACCACCGTCTCGGCCCCGGCGAGCCGCAGGCTCTCCATGCCCGCCCCGAGCCGCTCGGCGGAGCCCATCTCGCGCAGCGCCGCCACCCGGTGCGCGTCCTCGCCGATGTCGGTGTGGACCAGGTCCACCCGGATGTCGCTGCCCAGGAGCTGCTCGATGCGCGGATAGTCGTCCTCGGCGGAATGGCCCGGGTAGAGGAATCCGAGTGCGGTCATGTCCAGCCTTCCTGCGTCTCTTCCGGCGTGTCTTCCGGCAGTGCGGAGGGCCAGGCGCGCGCCGACTCGTCCAGCAGCGCCTGATACGGCCCCACGGCTCGGGTACCCAGTCGGCGCAGCGCAGCCCACATCGTGACCTGGTTGGCAGACAGCACGGGAATGCGCAGCTCGGCCTCCAGCTGGGGGATCACGTCGTACGTCGGCAGGTTGGTGCAGGAGATGAAGAGCGCGTCGGCGGTGCCGGGGCGGACCGCCTGCCGGGCCATGGCCACGACGTCCCGGTAGGGCACCCGCCAGATGTGCCGGGTCAGGCCCATGAAGGCGCACCCGGTGACCTGGACGCCGGCCTCGGCGACGAAGTCCTCCAGCGCCCGGGTCACCGACACGGTGTACGGCGTGACCAGCGCGACGCGCCGGACACGCAGCTCCTCCAGCGCCTGAAGCAGCGCGCCGGACGTGGTCACGGAGGGCGGCGCGCCCGCGAGGCGCATCGCGGCGCACATCGCCCGCTCCCCGGCGACCCCGCCGACGAAGCTGCCGGAGGCGCAGGCGTAGGCGACGACCTCGGGCCCGACGGCGGTCAGCGCGCGCACGGCGTCGCCGAGGGTCTCGTGCTCGCTCACCAGCCGGGCCAGGTCCAGGCTCACCTCGACCGGCACGAACGGGGTCCGGGTCAGATGCAGCGACACCTCGTCGGGCACCCAGCGCCACAGCTCGCGATCCAGGGCGAAGTCGAAGGGGGCCACCACGCCGACCCCGCGCTGGGGGCGGGGGCCGCCGAGAAAGGAGACGTCCATCGCTGGCACCGGCCTCACGCTGGGAGACGAGTGGGCAACGGATCGCGAATGCGCCCGTGTTGACGAAGGTAGGTTCGGGTGCGAGCGTGGTCAATCCGCGGATAATCCGCGCATGTCAGACGCTCGATCCGCGCTCGTCGGACTCACGTGGTCCGCGCACGTCAGACGCTCGGAGCCGCCCCGTATGACGACCCTCCCGACCCTCCTGGTGCTGGACGCCGACCCGCCGCCGCGCCTCGGCCGGCTGACCGGCCGCGCCCGGATCGTGCACACGGACGCCGCCCGGCTGGCCGAGCGGCTGCCGCAGGCGGACGTGCTCCTGGTCTGGGACTTCACCTCGCACGCGGTGCGCGAGGCCTGGCCCGGGGAGGGGCCCCGCCCGCGCTGGGTGCACACGGCGAGCGCGGGCGTGGACCATCTGCTGGGCCCGGAGCTGGCGGCCTCCGACACGGTGGTCACGAACGCGCGCGGGATCTTCGACCAGCCGATCGCCGAGTATGTGGCGGCCCTGGTGCTGGCGGTCGCCAAGGATCTGCCGCGCACGCTGGAGCACCAGCGGGAGCGGACCTGGCGGCACCGGGAGGGCCGGCGGGTGGCGGGCACGCGCGCGTGCGTGGTCGGCTCGGGCCCGATCGGCCGGGAGATCGTACGCACCCTGAAGGCCCTCGGCGTGACGACGGCGCTGGTCGGGCGGGTGCCGCGGACCGGCATCCACGGCCCGGCCGACCTGGACCGGCTGATCTCCCGCGCGGACTGGGTGATCGCGGCGGCGCCGCTCACCGAGGAGACGTACGGCATGTTCGACGGCCGCCGCTTCGGCATGATGCAGCCCTCGGCGTTCTTCGTGAACGTCGGCCGCGGCCAGCTCGTCGACGAGGACGCCCTCGCCCACGCCCTGACCCGGCGCTGGATCGCGGGCGCCGCCCTGGACGTCTTCACCACCGAACCCCTCCCGCCGGACAGCCCGCTGTGGGGGCTGCCGGGGCTGATCGTCTCCCCCCACATGAGCGGGGACACGGTCGGCTGGCGGGACGAACTGGGCGCGCAGTTCGTGGAGTTGTACGAGCGGTGGGCGGCGGGCAGATCACTGGTGAACGTGGTCGACAAGAAACGCGGATACGTCCCCGGTCACTGACCGCCCGGATCCTTGGAGGGTGCATGCAGCTCACCGACCTCACCGCCGTCCAGCTCCTCGACGGTTACCGCAAGGGCGAGTTCAGCCCCGTGGAGGCGACCGGACAGGCCCTGGAGCGGGCGCGCCGGATCCAGCCGGAGGTGAACGCGTTCGTACGCCTCACCGAGGAGGACGCACTCACCCGGGCCCGGGAGTCGGAGGAGCGCTGGCGGCGCGGTGAGCCGGCCGGGCTGCTCGACGGGGTGCCGGTGACGGTGAAGGACATCCTCCTGCTCCGCGGCCACCCGACCCTGCGCGGCTCCAGGACGATCTCCGAGCAAGGTGATTGGGAGGAGGACGCGCCCTCGGTGGCCCGGCTGCGCGAGCACGGGGCGGTGTTCCTGGGCAAGACGACGACCCCCGAGTTCGGCTGGAAGGGCGTGACGGACTCCCCGCTGTCCGGGATCACCCGCAACCCGCACGACCCCTCCCGCACCGCCGGCGGCTCCAGCGGGGGCAGCGCGGCGGCCGTGGCGCTCGGCGCGGGCCCGCTGTCGCTGGGCACGGACGGCGGGGGCAGCATCCGTATCCCGGCCGCGTTCTGCGGCATCTTCGGGCTGAAGCCGACGTACGGCAGGGTGCCCCTGTATCCGGCGAGCGCGTTCGGCACGCTGTCGCACACGGGCCCGATGACCCGGGACGCGGCGGACGCGGCCCTGCTGCTCGACGTCATCGGCGCACCCGACCCACGCGACTGGTCGGCCCTGCCGCCCGCGCCGGGCTCCTTCACCGAGCACCTGAAGGAAGGCGCGCACGGCCTCCGGGTGGCGTACTCCCCGTGCCTCGGCGGCCAGGTCGCGGTCCAGCCGGCGGTCGCCGCGGCGGTACGGCGGACGGTGGCCACCCTCGCCGACCTCGGCGCGTACGTCGAGGAGACCGACCCGGACTTCAGCGAGCCGGTGGAGGCCTTCCACACCCTGTGGTTCAGCGGCGCGGCCCGGCTCACCGAGCGGTTCTCCCCACGCAAACGGCAGCTGCTGGACCCCGGCCTGCGGGAGATCTGCGTACGGGGCGCCCGCTACAGCGCGCTGGACTATCTGGCCGCGGTCGACGTCCGCATGGACCTCGGCCGGCGCATGGGCCGCTTCCACGAGCGCTACGACCTCCTGGTCACCCCGACCCTGCCGCTGACGGCGTTCGAGGCGGGCGTGGAGGTGCCCAGGGGCTCGGCCCACCACCGCTGGACGGGCTGGACGCCCTTCACCTACCCGTTCAACCTCACCCAGCAGCCCGCGGCGACCGTCCCGGTGGGCACGGACGCGGACGGTCTCCCGGTGGGCCTCCAGCTCGTCGCCGCCCGGCACCGGGACGACCTGGTGCTGCGGGCCGCGCACGCGCTGTACGAGGCCGGGGTGGCATCGGCGCCCACGGTCACCGCCGTCCGGTAGCCGGGCGGGCCTCACGCCCGACGGAAACCGAGCGTCTCCCCAGCCGCCCCGCTGCGCCACAGGTCGTTGCAGGCCTCGGCCATCGCCTCCAGCCCCTCCACCACCTGGCCCCACACGATCCCCGGCACCCACCCCACGTCACCGTTGAGCAGCAGGTTGTTGCGCTCGTAGAACAGGGCCAGGTCGACCACTGTGGTGCCGGGGCGGACCTCGCGGTCGTAGCCGTAGGCCCGGGTGCCCAGTTCGGTGCCGGCGAAGGAGAAGTAACAGAGGTCGCCGGGAATCGGGGTGACCGTCGGGTTCTCCAGTGGGGGTTCCGTGGAGGCGAACGGCGGGAAGAGGGCGTAGATCTCGTTGCGCGCGTATTTGGCGTGATAGACGTCACCCGCGAGCGGGAGCGCGTCCCATACCGCCGCGCAGGTCAGGGGTGCGCGGTCGGCCAGCAGTCGTGCCGTGCAGTGCACGTCCCGCTTCTCGAGCGAGACGGTGACGAATCGATCGGCCATGAAAACAAGGGTGCATAGCCCGGATGCGCTTGGGTAGCCGCGCCGCCATGGCTCCACCACTTGGGAACGACGTACACACATTCCGGTCGGAACTCAGACGCGCCGGGCACACCCGGCGTTCGGTGCTCGGTGGCCTCGCCGCCCTCGGTGTGCTGGGCGCGGCGGGCTGCTCCCGGGTGGCCGAGGCGTCCGGCAAGGAGGGCGGCGACCTGCTCGACCGCCTCCGCGCGCAGGGCGTCGTACGGCTCGGGATCGCCGGTGAGGTCCCCTTCGGGTACATCGACAAGAACGGGCAACTCACCGGTGAGGCGCCCGAGCTGGCCAAGGTGATTTTCAAGCGGCTCGGGGTGGACAAGGTACAGCCGGTGCCCACCGAGTTCGGCTCGCTGATCCCGGGGCTGAACTCGCAGCAGTTCGATGTCGTGGCGGCCGGAATGTACGTCAATCCGGAGCGCTGCCAGCAGGTTATCTTCGCCGACCCGGACTATCAGATGCTGGACTCGTTCATCGTGCGCAAGGGCAACCCGCTGGGGCTGCACTCCTACAAGGACGTCGTCGCGAAGAAGGCTAAGTTCGCCACCGGCACCGGATACGCCGAGATCGAGTACGCGGTCGGGGCCGGCTACAAGCAGAGCGACATTCTGATCGTCCCGGACCAGGTCGCCGGGCTGAACGCCGTCGAGGCGGGCCGCGTCGACGTCTTCGCCGGTACGGCGCTCACCACCCGCGAGGTGGTGAAGAAGTCGAGCAAGGCGGAGGCGACCCAGCCGTTCGCACCGCTGGTCAAGGGCAAGCCGCACGTCGACGGCGGCGCGTTCGCGTTCCGGCCGACCGAGACGAAGCTGCGCGACGCGTTCAACGTCGAGCTGCGGAAGCTGAAGAAGAGCGGGGAGTTGTTCCGGATCCTGCGGCCGTTCGGCTTCACCAGGGCCGAGATGACCGACCTCACCGCGAAGGAGCTGTGCGGCGGATGACCTCGGGACTGTGGGAACTCGTACTCAACGGCGTCTGGACCACCGTCCAGTTGCTGGTGTTCAGCGCGCTGCTGGCCGCCGCGGTGTCCTTCGTCGTGGGCATCGCGCGCACGCACCGGCTGTGGATCGTGCGCTTCATGGCCGGCTGCTACACCGAGGTGTTCCGCGGCACCTCGGCGCTGGTGATGATCTTCTGGGTGTTCTTCGTGCTGCCGGTCGCCTTCGGCTGGCAGCTGGTGCCGATGTGGGCGGGCACGCTGGCGCTCGGCCTGACGTACGGCGCGTACGGCTCGGAGATCGTGCGCGGCGCGCTGCAGTCGGTCGATCCGGCGCAGCAGGAGGGCGGTATCGCGCTCAGCTTCACCCCGGCCCAGCGGCTGCGGCTCGTTCTGCTGCCGCAGGCCGTGCCGGAGATGATCCCGTCCTTCTGCAATCTGCTGGTCGAGCTGCTCAAGGGCACCGCGCTCGTCTCGGTGATGGGCATGGGCGATCTGACGTTCAGCGCGAACCTGGTCCGGCTGGCGCTGCAGCAGAGCGCGGAGATCTACACGTATGTGCTGCTGATCTACTTCGTGATCGCCTTCCTGATCACGCGGCTTATGCGCGCCCTGGAGAAGCGGCTGAAGGCGGGGATCGGCAAGGACGCCGGGACGTTCTCGGCGGCGCGTGAGCTGAAACGCGCGCAGACGACCGGAGTGGGGGGTCGTGTCGCATGAAGTGGGACTGGAACGCGGTGAGCGAGTTCATGCCGCACTTCTGGGACGGGCTGCGGGTCACCCTGGAGGCCCTGGCCCTCGGCTCGCTGGTGTCCTTCAGCCTGGGCCTGGTGTGGACTCTGCTGATGCGGACGCCGAGCCGCTGGGTGCGCTGGCCGGTCGGGGTGGTCACGGAGTTCGTGCGCAACACCCCACTGCTGGTGCAGCTGTTCTTCCTGTTCTACGTGCTGCCCGAGTGGAATGTGACGTTCTCCGCGCTGACCACCGGTGTCTTCGCGATCGGCCTGCACTACTCGACGTACACCATGCAGGTCTACCGGGCCGGTATCGAGGCGGTGCCCGCCGGCCAGTGGGAGGCGGCGACCGCGCTGAACCTGCCCCGGCGGCGGACCTGGACCGCGGTGATCCTGCCGCAGGCGATCCGCCGGGTGGTGCCCGCGCTCGGCAACTACGTGATCTCCATGCTCAAGGACACGCCGATGCTGATGACGATCACCGTGCTGGAGATGCTCGGCCAGGCCCGGCTCTTCTCCCAGCAGCACTTCCAGTTCACCGAGCCGGTCACCGTGATCGGCGTGGCCTTCATCCTCATCTCCTACCTGGCCTCCCTACTCCTGCGAGCCCTGGAGCGACGCCTTGTCCGTTGAGACCCGTCCGCAGCCCTCCCGCACCGACGCCCAGCCCACCGAGCTGATCCGCCTGGAGAACGTCACCAAGCGGTTCGGCGCCAACACCGTGCTCGACCGGCTGGACTTCTCCGTCGACGCCGGCCGGCACGTGACCCTGATCGGCCCGTCCGGATCCGGCAAGACCACGATCCTCAGACTTCTGATGACCCTCACCAAGCCGGACGAGGGCACGATCACCGTCGACGGGGAGCAGCTGTTCCCGGCGCCGGAGAAGCAGGTCCGGGAGGTCCGCAAGAAGATCGGAATGGTGTTCCAGCAGTTCAACCTGTTCCCCAACATGAGCGTGCTGCGGAACATCACGGAGGCGCCGGTGCAGGTCCTCGGCATGTCCAGGGACGAGGCCGAGGAGCGCGCCCGGGAGCTGCTGGAGCTGGTGGGACTGACCGACAAGTGCGACGCGAAGCCGACCCGGCTCTCCGGCGGACAGCAGCAGCGGGTGGCGATCGCCCGGGCGCTGGCGATGCGGCCGCAGGTGCTGCTGCTGGACGAGGTGACCTCCGCGCTCGACCCGGAGCTGGTCGCGGGCGTCCTCGACGTGCTCAGGGACATCGCCCGCAGCACCGACATCACCATGCTCTGCGTGACCCATGAGATGGGTTTCGCCCGTGACATCTCCGACCGGGTGCTGATGTTCGACGGCGGCCAGGTGATCGAATCGGGTTCCCCGGAGAAGATCTTCTCCGAGCCGGAGCAGGACCGCACCCGGGAATTCCTCAGCGCGGTCCTGTGACCAGGGCGCGTGGATCCGGAAGATGCCGAGGTCCAACCGCTGGGTCATGACTTTGGCATATGCCAGAGGGTCTGCGCCGCAGTTGGGAGGGGTCCGGCGGGCAGAAGAATCTCGCCAACCCCCTCTCCTCGCAGCGGGTTTGCCCGTTATCGTGGTAGCGATCCGCCGACCGGATCTCGCGGCACCCACAGGCGAAGCGAGCGCAGGGGGAAACACCGTGGCGCTGATGAACGAGCCGACCGCCCCGTACCACTCGGCCCAGGACGCCCTGCGCGTGCTGGAGACCGTCGCCCGCCACTCCGCCGGCGTCACCGACACCGAGCTGGCCCACCGCACCGGCCTCGGCCCGGAGCGGCTCACCGCCCTGCTGCGCATGCTGCGCCGGGAGGGCTATGTCGAGCAGATCACCGATGGGGCGTACGTCACCGGCGACACCCTGCGCCGCCTCACCTCCGCGCACGACCGGGAGCGGGCGGTGCGCGAGAAGCTCCAGCACACCCTGGACCGGCTGCGCGACTCGGTCGGCGCGGCGGTCTACATCAGCCGGTACGTCGACGGCGAGGTCAAGGTCACCCAGTACGCCGCCGGGCCCACCACCCCGGCGGTCAACGAGTGGGTCGACTTCCGCTACTCCGCCCACGCCACGGCGGTCGGCAAGAGCCTGCTCACACAGCTCGACCACAACGCCCGCCGCGACCATCTCTCCCGCCACAAGATGGCCCGCCTCACCTCGCGCACCATCACCAGTGACAAGCTGCTGCTGTCCCGTCTGGAGTCCCAGCCGCCGACCGTGCCGGTCCTGGACCTGCAGGAGTACGCGATCGGCACCGTCTGCGCGGCGGTCCCGATCACGGCGGGCTCCTCGGTGGGCTGCCTGGCGCTGTCGCTTCCCGTGGCGCACGCCCACCGCCTGAAGCAGGCGGCGGACACGCTGAACCGGAACGCGGCGCCGGTGCTGCTGTCCCTGGCGCTCTAGGGGCCCCACAGGGTGGTCACGAGCACCCCTCAGGACCAGGTAGTATTTTCTTCGTCGCCAGCCGCGGGAGACAAAACCACGGCAGGCGAGAGTCATGCGCCGCTAGCTCAGTTGGTTAGAGCAGCTGACTCTTAATCAGCGGGTCCGGGGTTCGAGTCCCTGGCGGCGCACAATTGACGATGGCGAGCCAGGTCCGCACAAGGCGCGGACCTGGCTCGCCATCTCTGTTATTGCGCGGCTGCGCCGCGCGTTGTGGGGGCTTCGCCACCCACACCCCCTTCGCTGTCCGCAGCCGTGAGCCTTCGGTACCCCTCCTCCCCCGGCGGCCGCCACCACACCGGATCCGCGCACCCGTACCCCTCACGCCGCAGCAGCGCCCGGTGGATCTTGTTCGTGGCCGTCACCGGCATCCGCTCCACCACCCGCACGAACCGGGGCGCCATCTTGGTGCCCAGGTCCGGCTGGGCGGCCAGGAACTCAGTGAAGCCCGTCGGATCGAAGGTCCCGGCGATGGTCGCCATCACCTGGTCCCCGGTCACCGGGTCCGGCACCGCGTACACGGCGACGGCCACCGCGCCCTCGTAGCGGGCGACGATGTTCTCGATCATCGCGGCGGCCAGGTTCTCCCCGTCGACCCGGATCCGGTCATCGGTACGCCCCGCGAAGTACAGATAGCCGTCGGCGTCCCGGTAGAACAGATCACCCGTCCAGTACGCCCCGCCCCGGCGCCGCTCGGCCTCGGCGGCCGCGTTCCTCCAGTAGCCCTCGAAGGGGTTGGGTCCCCGGTTCACCAGCTCGCCGATCGCCCGCTCCCCGTTGAGCAGCCGCCCGGCGGGGTCGAACCGGGCCGGCGGGCACTCGCGCCCGGTGGCGGGGTCGAGCACCACCAGCCCCGGTCCGGCCGGCCCCACCGCGCCCCTCGGCGTACCCGGCGCCCACTGGATCGCCGCGCCGCCCTCGGAGGACCCGTACCCCTCCACCAGCCGGACCCCGAACCGCCGCTCGAAGGCGGCCGCGTCCACCGCGCCGGCCTCCGTGCCGAACCCGAGCCGCAGGGGGTTGTCGCGGTCGTCCGCACGTTCCTCGGTGGCGAGGACGTACTGGATCGCCCGGCCGACGTACGTGAAGTACGTCGCCCCGTACCGGCGCACATCGGCCAGGAACCCGGACGCCGAGAACCGCCGCCGCAGCGCGACGCCCGCGCCCGCCGCCAGCGCGGGCGCCCAGTCGGCGATCACCGCGTTGCCGTGGAACATCGGCATGCAGATGTAGTGCACGTCGTCCGCGCGCACCCCGAACTGCCGCACCAGCGCCTGCCCGGCCGCCGCCAGCCGGCCCTGGGAGCAGAGCGCGGCCTTGGGGGCGCCGGTCGAGCCGGAGGTGAAGTACAGCAGCAGCCGGTCGGCGGGTGTGGCGCGGGACGGGTCGGGTACGGCGCCGGCGTAGGGGGCGAGGAGGGCGGCGTACTCGGGAGTGTCCGTGACGAGGAGCCGTATGCCGGGCAGGCCGAGCCCCGCCAGCAGGGGCAGATGGGCCCGCTCGGTGACCAGGAGCGGGCACTCGGTGTGCAGGATGTCCCGGGCCAGTTCGGGTCCCCGGCGAGTGGGATTGATCCCGGCGACGGCCGCGCCGGCCAGGGCGGCGGCGCCGAGCCAGAGCGGGAACTCCTCGGTGTTGTCGAGGAGCACGCCGACATGCGGTACGGCACCCGGGGGCAGCAGGTCGGCCAGCAGTGCCGCCCGTGCCGCGGCGCCGGCGGCCGTCTCGTGCTGCGTCAGCGTGCGCCCCTCGCAGCTGAGTCCCGGCCGGTGGTCCCCCCACCGCGCCGCGACCAGCTCGGCGACCGTGCGTGTCATGGACTCCATGGAGCCGCACGGTAACTGACACAGCGTCAGATGAGGAGGGTCACGGGAACATGCCGGCCGACTCGGCGAACATCGTGTGCGCCATGACCATGAAGCCGACGCAGAAGGTGATGGCCGCGCCGAGGAAGGCCACCCCGAAGCCGGTGCCGACGGCCAGCCTGGCGGGCGCCGGCGGGCGGGCCGTGGCCCGCTGGGGCTGCTCCGGCAGATACCGCACGGTGACGAAGTCGCCTTCCATGACGGTCGACGGGCCGTTCTCCTCCTCGAAGCGGACCGTGCGGCCCTCGCGGGTGGTGAACTCGTAGACGTGGTGCAGGGTCGTCCGCACGGACGTGTCCCCGCCGCCCCCGCTGGTCGTCGTGTACATCCGCAGACAGCGCCCCTCGGCGGTCAGGCCGTGCGCCCACGTCCTGCCGATCCGCCGGGCGCGGCGCATCAGCAGGAAGGCGGAGTACCCGAAGCCGGCGATCATGACGGTGGGTACGGCGTAGAAGAAGATCTCGAACATGAGGTTCCCCCGAGGTCCGGTACGCCGCTCCACTCGATCGGCGTGCGAGGAACCTACCCGGCGGTAGGCGCGGTCGGCCTCAAGGGAACCTCAGTTTCCGTGCTGTGGCGGAACGGTCCTCAGAAGGTGACGTCCGAGCAGGCGTAGAACGCGTTGCCGGTGTCGGCGATCGTCCACACCGCGAGGATGACGTGGTGCCCGCTCAGCCCGGTCGGCAGGGTGCCGCTATGGCTGAGGGTGGCCGGCGGGCGCCGGCCGTCGTACGGGACCGTCAGGAACGGGGTGAGGTTGAGATCCGAGCGGGACAGGGCGTGGTTCTGGTTCCAGCCCTGCCTGGTGACGAAGTACTTGAAGTCCGTCGTGGCGTGCTGGGCGGTGAACTGCCAGCGGAAGGTGTACGTCTGCCCGCCCGTCACCCTGGTGGTGGGCCAGGCGCCGCCGGACGGGGTGGTCGGCGAGCTGAGCTGGGCGAACCGGCTCAGCCCGCCGTTGCAGAGCTGGCCGTCGGCGGGCCCCGCGGCCGGGAATCCCTTGGGGCCCTCGACGCTCTGCGGCTCGTACTGGATGTCGCCGCAGCCGGTCACCGTGCCGTTGGCGCAGAGTTTCTGCCTGCTGATCGGGAGGTCGGTGTAGCCGTGCCCGCTGGCGCCGCCGGTGGAGAGCGCGAACGCTCCGGCGGTCACCACGCCCAGCACGACCGCGGACAACCTGGTCCTGGTGTGCATACTGCCGCTCCTGGAGAACGTGGGGAGTTCGGTGAGCTGTGCAGGTAGGTCCAGACCAAGTGCCAGGTTATTGCCGTTAGTTGAACATGTCCATACCAATCTCGGCCCGTGCCGGGGGCCGTGCGGCAGGCCGGACTACGCCGGTTCCCCGCGCCCCGCGCAGAAGGCGACCGTCAGATCCCGCACCAGCACCTTCCGCTCGTAGTCGTCGAGTTCGACCAGACCGCGCCCGGTCAGCCGGGTCACCGTGTCCTCCACCGAGTCCACCACCGATTCGAGCATGCCGGCCCGCTGCCCGGCGTCCAGCCGGGCGATCCAGCGCCGATGCATCGCGGCGGCGACCTCCGGGACGTACTCCACCCGCAGCGGCTGCACCGCGAACACCTCCAGGCCGACCGGCTCGGTCTCCTCCGCCACCAGCCGGGTCAGCTCGTCCCCGGCCGCCGTCGCCCCGCCGTCCGTGCCGCCCGCCGGCTCCACCGGCACCCGCGCCAGCGCCGCCTCCACGCACTCGCGCAAATACGCCTCGTGGTCCTCGACGCCGAGCGTCGCCCGCGCGGTGTCCCGCATCCGCCACACCACCAGCACCGCCACCTTGAGCGGCACCCCGTCGGGATCCGCCGCCGGCATCGGCTCGCTGCGCCAGTGCCGCAGCCGCACATCGACCCGGTGGCGCGGCAGCAGCGGGTTCACCCAGAGCAGCCCGGTACGCCGCACCGTCCCCCGGTAGCGGCCGAACAGGCCGAGCACCCAGGCCCGCCCGGTCCGCCCCCGGGTCAGCCCGCCGAAGCCGAAGATCCCGAGCACACTGGCCCCGGTGTACGCCGCCCACTGCGCCGGGCCGAGCCCCGCGCCCAGGGACGCGGGCAGCCGCAGCACCTCCACCGCGGCCGGCGGGAGCTGCCCGGCCCACCAGGAGGTGGCCAGACAGCCGGTGATCCCGCACACCCCGGCCAGCGCACCGGCCGCGCCCGGCAGCACCCGCGCCGGGCGCTCCACCAGTTCCGGGTCGATCTCCGGCAGCGGCCGACGGCGCTCCGGCGCCGGGGGTGCTGCGTCCGGCTGCTCGCCGGTGTCCGGCCGACGGGCCACCACGGCGGGCTTCAGCGGCACCTTCACCGGGTCCAGCGGCTCGCTGTCGTCGCGGTAGAGCAGATGGACGGGGATCTCCGTGGCCGATCCGTTCTGGATCAGCCGGTCCGTGCGCTCGCCCGGCTCCAGTCCCTCGGATTCGGGCGGTGTGTGTGATGTGGTCGTACTCATGCGTGTCTCCAGCCTCCGCGCCAGACGCGTGATGAACAGGGGGATGAACAGGGGTTGGTGAGGATGCGTGATGAACAGGGGTGGTGTGCGGACAGGGATGGTGTGCGGGACAGAGCCCTTGGGGCCGGGGGCCGGCCGGGTCGGCGTCCCGTCGTGTGGTCGGGGTCCGGCTACGCGAACAGCCGGCGCCAGGTCTCCGGTCCCGGGTAGCCGTCCGCCGCGCCGCCGCGCCAGCCCTGGGTGCGCTGGAAGGCCTCCACCGCGCGCCGGTCCGCCTCGCCCCAGCGTGGACCGGGACCGGTGGCGTAGAACCTGCCGAAACCTTTCTCCATCAGCCGACGGCCCAGCTGCGTGACGTACGCGTTCTCCGCGCCCGGACGGAAATAGCCCCGGCCCGGATAGCCGGGCACCCCGTGCGAGGCCGGCACCCGCTGTGCGGCCGGCACGCCGTGCGCGGCCGACCGGCCCGGTCCTGCCGCCGGGGCGATGTTCTTGCCCTTGCCGGTGACCAGCAGTTTCCAGGTGCGGGGGCCGGGCAGCCCGTCGGCGTTCCTGCCGGTCCAGCCCTGGGCGAGCTGGAAGGCCCGGGTCGCCCGCCGGTCCGCCTCGCCCCAGCGCGGACCGGGGCCCCGGGTGTAGTAGCGGGCGCCGCCCCTGGCGATCAGCATCCGGCCGAGCAGGGTGACGTACGCGTTGTCGGCGCCCGGGCCGAAGTGGGCGGCGCCCGGATAGGGGACCTTCTTGAGCGCGGCCGGCGGCGCACCCGCGGTACCGGTGCTCAGGCCCTTGTAGCGGTAGGGGACGTACTTGTCGGCATGGCTCCAGTAGGGATACGGAGTGGCCTGCCGGCGGGTGTGCGGGGGTGTCTGCTCGTAAACCGTGTAGTAGGTGTGCGTGTAGTCCGTCCAGCCGCCGAAGATCACCACATGAGAGCCTTTCTCGGGGTCGTCGGGATTGTGGTAGAGCAGGATGTCGCCGGGTTCCAGCTCCTCCTTGGTGATCTTCACGCCGAACTGGTCGAGGCTGCCCGTCCACTCGTTGCTCGGCAGGCCCCAGGCCATGGACACATAGCCCGAGCAGTCCTGCCGGTAGCCGTCGCTCCAGTAGTCCTCCATGCTGTACGGCACCTGCGCGGCCACCCAGATCTTGGCCCGGTTGATGATCTTGGTCCGGGTGGTGGCGGGGACCCGGGCCGTGCCCGGCCCCGCCGGTTTGCCCTCGCGGCCGTGCAGCGGAGCCTGGGCGCCCTGGGGAGTGTCGGGCTCACCGCCATCGGCGGCGTCGGCGCGCGCGTCGGCGAGGCGGCCGGGGGCGACGACGGCGGCCGCCGGGGTGACCGCGCCGAGGACGGCGGACGCGGCGGCCACGGCCACGATTCCGCAGGCCGCCGAGCGGGCGCCGGAGCGGCCGGAGAACAGCCCGGGGCCGGCCCGCCGCCCCTGGACGCAGCCGGGGCAGTCGCAGTCGCGGGCGGGGGCGACTTCCTCGAACGCCGGAGCCGTCATGCGATCTACCTCACATTCGAAGGGGCTTTGTCCGTGAGTGTGCACATTGATCAGTTTTCCAACTGTCCGGCAGATCGCCACTTTGACGGTCCGAATGATGTACACACCCCTCCACGTCGCCGGCTGATCACCTGGGGGTGGTCACGGGCACCCCTCAAGGTCAGGTAGAGTTATCTCCGTCAGCAGGCGCCGCTAGCTCAGTTGGTTAGAGCAGCTGACTCTTAATCAGCGGGTCCGGGGTTCGAGTCCCTGGCGGCGCACGATGACGATGGCGAGCCACGTCCGCAAAAAGCGCGGACCTGGCTCGCCATCTCTGTTATTGCGCGGCTGCGCCGCGCGCGGTGGGGGCTCCGCCACCCACACCCCCGTGTCGCAGTGAACCGGTATCGAGAAGCGGAACAGGGTCGTCCCCCCGACTGGCCGGATACCCTCTGGCCATGGCAGCCCGGGACCTCCAGGAGCGGATCAAGAAGCTGATCGTCGACCGACGGCTGCCCTCGGGTGCCCCGCTGCCGACCGAGCCCGAGCTGATGGAGTACCTCGGCGCGAGCCGGAACTCGGTGCGCGAGGCCCTGAAGGCGTTGCAGGCGATGGGGATCGTGGAGATCCGGCACGGGTTCGGGACGTACGTCGGCTCGATGTCCTTCGCACCCATGATCGAGGGCTTGGCCTTCCGCACCGTCGCCGGGCACTACCGCGGCGAGGACTCCCTGCTGCAGCTGCTGGAGCTGCGCGAGGCCGTGGAGACCGGGCTGGTCTCGCGGCTCGCCGGGCGGCTGCCGGAGGCGGACCTCGTTGAACTGGACGCCCTCGTGGACCGTATGGAACAGGAGGCCGCCGAGGGGGCGGGCCTCGCCGAGACCGACCGGGCCTTTCACGCCACCCTCTACCGGGGGCTGGACAACGTGCTGCTGAGCGAGGTGCTGGAGGCGTTCTGGGACGCCTTCCACCGGGTGCAGCGGGATCTGGTGGACGTGCCGCAGGACCCCAGGGTCACCTGCCGGCAGCACCGGGAGATCCTGGACGCGGTCCGGTCCGGCGACTCACTGCGGGCGGAGGAGGCCATAAGAGATCACTTCGGCAACATCCGCGTCCGCCTCTCCACCACGGGCACTCCCCGGCCCGCCGAAACCACCGGCACGCCCCAGCCACCCGGGACCACCGGCCCGCCCCCGCCGCCGCAGACCACCGGCGCGCCCCCGCCTCCCGAGCCCCACGCGCGCCACAATGAACGGGTTTGATCGGTAAACACCGCGTTTCGCGTCTTGCGATCATGCGGAGCGCCGTAGAACCCTGGGTGTCCGAGCTGCCGCCGTTTGGAGGGAGTTGGGGGGAAGCAAACGGTTGCCGGACGGCGGGGCGGGGGCCCCGCCCATGAACCGATGCCGAGGGGGGCATCATGCAACCGGAAGGTCGCCGTCCCGTGTCTATGAGGTGGGGAAGACGTGGGGACTGCGAGCCACCACAGCGACAGAACACGCGGTGACCTGCGTGTGGGGGGAATGACTCATGACGTCGACGCCGAAGGGCGCCGGGCAGAGCCACGTTCACGACGATCCGTCACAGACCACTCAGTTGAGGGTGATCGGGCACCGGACGGGCCAGTTCCGCCGGATAAGGAAGAGCCTGCCGAGATACGACTACGAGCACTACAGCCGACTCGCCGGTCCCCTCACCCAGCCCGACCCGGGCAAGCCCTACAAGGTGCAGTACCGGTCGCTGCTCTCGCAGGAGCCGCACCGCATCCGCGCCGCGCTCATGCTGGGCGCGGCCCCGATCCTCTCCCTGGTCCTGCTGTTCTGGCTGCTGCAGCCCGAGCACTGGACCGAACGGGACTATCCCGCCTATGACTTCCTGCCGGCGCTCGACGTCGTCATGCTCGTCTCGATCGGCCTGATCGAGTTCTTCCGCTGCATGAACGTGCTGTCCAACGCGCACGCCACGCTCGTCGCCCGCGACCCCGTCCCGGTGATCCCGGAGACCGGCACCAGAGTCGCCTTCATCACCACCTTCGTGCCCGGCAAGGAGCCGCTGGAGATGGTGACGAAGACCCTGGAGGCGGCGGTGAAGCTCCGTCACCGCGGCCTGCTGCACGTGTGGTTGCTGGACGAGGGCGACGACCCGGCCGTCAAGGAGGTCTGCGCCCGGCTCGGCGTGCACCACTTCACCCGCAAGGGTGTGGAGCGGTGGAATCAGCCCAAGGGCCCGCACCGCGCCAGGACCAAGCACGGCAACTACAACGCCTGGCTGGCGGCGCATGGCGACGACTACGACTTCTTCGCCTCGGTCGACACCGACCACGTTCCGCTGCCCAACTACCTGGAGCGGATGCTCGGTTACTTCCGCGACCCGGACGTCGGCTTCGTCATCGGCCCGCAGGTGTACGGCAACTACGACACCTTCGTCACCAAGGCCGCCGAGTCCCAGCAGTTCCTCTTCCACGCCCTGATCCAGCGCGCCGGCAACCGCTACGGCGCCCCGATGTTCGTCGGCACGTCCAACGCGGTGCGGATCAGCGCCATCAAGCAGATCGGCGGCCTGTACGACTCCATCACGGAGGACATGGCGACGGGCTTCGAGATGCACCGCGCCAAGAACCCGGCGACGGGCCGGAAGTGGAAGTCGGTGTACACCCCGGACGTGCTCGCGGTCGGCGAGGGGCCGAACGCCTGGACGGACTTCTTCACCCAGCAGCTGCGCTGGTCCCGGGGCACGTACGAGACGATCCTCAAGCAGTACTGGAAGGGCCTGTTCACGCTGGGGCCGGGCAAGCTCTTCAACTACACGATGATGATCATCTTCTATCCGATGTCCGCCCTCAACTGGATCCTCGCAGCGCTGAGTTGCGCCCTGTTCCTGGGCCTGGGCGCCTCGGGCGTGAACATCGACCCGACCGTGTGGCTGATGCTGTACGGCAACGCCTCCGCGCTCCAGATCGGCCTGTACATCTGGAACCGGCGGCACAATGTCTCCCCGCACGAACCGGAGGGCTCCGGCGGTGTCGCGGGCATGGTGATGTCCGCCCTGTCCGCGCCGATCTACGCACGCTCCCTGATGGATGCCGTACTGCGCCGCAAGAGCAAGTTCGTGGTGACGCCCAAGGGCGAGTCGGCGAGCCCTGACACGCTGTTCGGGACGTTCCGGGTGCACTGGTTCTTCATCCTGGTCTTCGCCGGCTCGCTCGCCGCCGGCTTCGTGTTCGGGCACTCCCACCCCGCGATGCTCACCTGGGCCTCCTTCGCCCTGCTGATCACCGCCTCGCCGATCTGCGCCTGGCGGTACACGCTGTGGCAGGAGCGGAAGAAGCCGAGGCCGGCGGCGGCCACGGCGGCCGGCGAACCGCGGGACGCGGTGCCCGCCCCGTACGCGGCTCATCCGCCGCTCAGGCGGCCCACCTGGACGGCCGGCGAACAGCACGGGGACCGCGGCGCGGACCGGAGCGGGGAGAACGAGCAGACCATGCAGATCGCCCTTGGCGGACTTGGGGGAAGCAAGGAATGAAGGACCAGGCCGGCCGCCGTCGCGCCCGCAGGCTCGCGATCGGTACGGCGGTGGTACTCGCGCTGGCCGGGATGAACGGGCCGTGGCTCTATCGCTTCGGCACCGCGCAGTACCACCACTACAAGATCAACAGACCCGAGTACAAGGCCGAGAACGGCCACTGGGACATCATCGAGTTCCCGCCGGAGTACCGCCAGGACACCATCCACGCGGCGCTCCTGCACACCGGCAAGGTGCTGCTGGTGGCCGGCTCGGGCAACAACCAGGACAACTTTGACAAGAAGAAGTTCGACACCCGGATCTGGGACCCGGTCAAGGGCACGATCAAGAAGATCCCCACGCCCAGCGACCTGTTCTGCACCGGCCACACCCAGCTCGCCAACGGCAATCTGCTGATCGCGGGCGGCACCAAGCGGTACGAGAAGCTCAAGGGTGACGTCAAGAAGGCCGGCGGCGTCATGATTCTCTACAACGAGAACCCGGACAAGCCGATCACCCTGCCCGCGGGCACCAGGTTCACCGGCAAGCAGAACGGCAGGACGTTCGTCTCCCAGGACCCGGTGCTGATCCCGCGCGCCACGAAGGTCTTCGACAAGACCGGCAAGTGGCTGCGGAACAACCCCGGTTACGGCCGTGTCTATGTCGAGGCGCCGCAGGAGGGCGCCCAGTACGAGACCGGTACCCAGGACAACTACCGGATCCAGGGCCTGGCCGGCGCCGACGCGCGCAACACCTACGGCATCGCGCAGAAGCTCGCCCTCGACAAGAAGGACTTCGAGGGGATCAAGGACGCCTACGAGTTCGATCCGGTCGCCGAGCGGTACATCAAGGTCGACCCGATGAACGAGGCCCGCTGGTACCCGACGCTCACCACCCTGTCGGACGGCAGGATCCTCAGCGTCTCCGGCCTGGACGACATCGGTCAGCTGGTGCCGGGCAAGAACGAGGTCTTCGACCCGAAGACGAAGAAGTGGACGTACACGAAGACGGTCCGGCAGTTCCCGACGTATCCGGCGCTGTTCCTGATGCAGAACGGGAAGATCTTCTACTCGGGTTCGAACGCGGGGTACGGCCCGGACAACGTCGGCCGGGACCCCGGCATCTGGGACGTCGACACCAACAAGTTCAGCAAGCTCCCCGGGCTGAGCGACCCGAACATGATGGAGACCTCCGGAACCGTGCTGCTGCCGCCGGCGCAGAACGAGAGGTTCATGGTGATCGGCGGTGGCGGCGTCGGTGAGTCGAAGCTGTCCAGCAAGAAGACCCGGCTGATCGACCTGAAGGCGAAGAACCCGCACTTCGTGGACGGTCCCGAGCTGGAGAAGGGCACGCGCTATCCGCAGTCCTCGGTCCTGCCCGACGACACGGTGCTGGTCTCCGGCGGCTCCGAGGACTACCGGGGGCGCGGCGACTCCAACATCCTGCAGGCGCGGCTGTATCACCCCGACAGCAACAGCTTCACCCGGGTCGCGGATCCGCTGGTGGGCCGGAACTACCACTCCGGGTCGATCCTGCTGCCGGACGGGCGGGTGATGTTCTTCGGCTCCGACTCGCTGTACGGCGACAAGGCGAACACCAGGCCGGGGAAGTTCGAGCAGCGGATCGAGATCTACACACCGCCGTATCTGTACCGGGACTCGCGGCCGACGCTGAGCGGTGGCCCGCAGACGATCGCCCGCGGCGCCTCGGGGACGTTCACGTCGGATCACGCGGCCGGCATCAAGAAGGTGCGGTTGATCCGGCCGAGTGCGTCCACGCATGTGACGGACGTGGATCAGCGGTCGATCGCGTTGGACTTCAAGGCGGCTGGGAACAAGATCACGGTGACTGTGCCGAAGGATCGGAATCTGGTGCAGTCCGGGTGGTACATGCTGTTCGTGGACGATGATCAGGGGACGCCGAGCAAGGCGCAGTGGGTGCGGGTGCCGTAGCGCTCCCGCGGGTTGCATTGTCGGGTGCGGGAGCACTGTGGCTGAGCGCGCAGTTCCCCGCGCCCCTACCGTTGGCTGTTCTCAGCGAGTTCGAGAGCGTACGTCGCCCACCAATCGCCCGCCTTGGGCCCCCCCTTGCACTGCCCGTCGGACTCGCCCGGCCGCTTGACCCACAGATAGGCGTCCACCAGGGGGTCGGCCGTTTTCGTCGTCGGGGTCTCGCCCAGGGCGCGGCCCGGCGGGTTGCACCAGCGCTGGGCCGGGTCGCCGGACGTGTAGGGGCCGTTGCCGTTGCGGCTCGTGTCGATGACGAAGTGCTTGTTGCCGACCTTCGCCGAGAGCTGCTTGCCGTAGGCGATGGAGTCCTGGGTGGAGTAGAAGTTGGAGACGTTGACGGAGAAGCCGTCGGCCTGGTCGATGCCGGCCTGCTGGAGGGACTGGAAGATCTGGTCGGGGCGGCCCCAGCCGGCGTTGCCCGCGTCCAGGTAGACCTTGGTGTTCTTCAGCGACTTGAGCCTGGCGATCGCGCCCTTGAGAAGGTCGTAGCGCTCCTCGTGGAACTGGGCCGGGGTGCAGCCGTCCACGAGGTGGAGCACGGCGTCCGGTTCCAGGATCACGATGGCGGGACGGTCCTCGATGCCCCGGGCCACGGCGTCGATCCAGGCGCGGTAGGCGTTGCCGTCGGCGGCGCCGCCCTGGGAGTACTGGCCGCAGTCGCGGTGCGGGATGTCGTAGAGGACGAGCAGGGCCGTGCGGTCGGACTTCGCGGCGGCCTCGGTGAAGCCGCGCGCCTCCTTCTCCGGATTCTCCGGGCCGATCCACTCCCCCACCGGCTGCTCGGCGATCTTGCGGACCTGCGCGGCCTCGGCCTTCTTGCCGGACTTCTCGTAGGCGGCGAGCTGACGGGCCGCGGTGCCGTCCGGGTTCACCCAGAACGGATCGGCGGCCTTGGGCTGTTGGGTGATCCGGGCCCCCGGGTCGCCGTTCTTGTCCCCGCCACCGGAGGAGCATCCGGCGAGCAGCAGCGCCGCCCCCAGCACCGCCGCCGCCGACGCCCGCGCGGAAGAACGGGCCCCCCTGCTGTCGTACATGCGATTCCCCCCTGGGCGCACTGGTCCGGGTGTCCAATCGTGGCATATCCGCCCGGTCCGTCACGAGGTCGCGAGGTCGCGCGGCGGGGCGTACGGGGCGGGACGTACGGGGGTCAGCCTGCGGTTCCGGTGAGGTACGCGGAGACCACGACGTTGGCCGTGTAGCTGTGGGCGGCGCGGTCGAAGGGGCCGCCGCAGGTGATCAGGCGCAGCTCGGCGCGACCCGGCCGGTGGGGGCCGTAGGCCTGGCGGGCGTCGAAGCCTGCGCGGGGCAGGACGCGGACGTCGTCGATGACGAACTGGGCGACCTTGCCGTCCGAGCGGACCACCCGGACCGTCTCGCCGGGCTTGAGGGTGCTGAGCCGGTAGAAGACTGCGGGCCGGGTCTCCGTGTCGACGTGCCCGACCAGGAGAGCCGCACCCCTGGCGCCGGGTGTGGTGCCGGCGCCGTACCAGCCGACCACGCCCGGCTGGTCGAACGGGGGCGGGTCGACGGCGCCCCGGGCGTCCAGTCCCCGGCTCACCACCGGCGCCTGGACGCCCAGTTGGGGGATGTCGACGCGCTGGGGCACGGCGCCCGCCCCGAGCGGCGTGGCCGGGCTGGGCAGCCGGGCGGCCTGCGCGGGTGCGAGGCCGAACAGGTTCCCGGTGGCGGGGCCGTCCGCGGTGTGCGGTACGCCGGTCAGCCCGCGCCCCCACAGCCACAGCCCGAACAGCAGCACCGCCCAGGTCAGCCAGGTGATGAGCCGGTCGGTGCCGGTGGTGCGCCCGTGGTCGTCGGACATGGGCCGCGCTCAGCGGGTGCCGCGGCCGCGGCGGGTACGGAGTCCGACGGCGACCGCCGCGATGCCCGCGAGGGCCAGGCCGGTCACCGCCTGACCGGTGTCGGGGCCGGAGTCGGTGGTGGCCACCGTGGCGAAGTGAGCGGTGCCGCCGCCGCCCGCGGGGACGGGGGCGACGGGCAAGGGGGCCCCGCCGAACAGGCGGCCGGGGTCCTGGAACTGTCCGGCTGCCTGGTTGGGCGCCGTCCCCGGCGCCGTCCCCCTGCCGACCACCGTGATCCTGCCGCTGATCACGAAGTCGGCGCAGGTGATCCTGACGTCGTAGGCGCCCGCCCTGAGGGAGGAGCGGACGCGGGTCTCGCCGGACAGGGTGCCCTGGCTGCCGGTCAGCTGCGCGTCGGCGACGAACGCGTCCGAGACGGCGGTGCCCTGCCGCCCGGAGCAGCCGTGCACCCGCACGGAGACGTCGGTGCCGGGTGCGGGGGCCGCGGGCGTCACGGAGACCGAGCCTCCGTCGGCCGCGTGGGCCGCCGGAACGAACGCGGCGACGGCCAGGATTCCCGTACAGAGAGTGAGGCGTAGTGAGCCCATCGTGAACCTCCAGTTACCAGGAGGCTCCCCCGCGCCGGGCGCCTCCGCATCCTCGGGAGGCGCCCGATTGCTCCGAACGGGTGGATGAAGGTTTGAAAACCCCAGGTCAGACCCGTTTGGCGGCGGGTCAGACGAGTTCGACCAGGTCCGCGATGGAGTCGACGACCTGCGAGGGGCGGAAGGGGTAGCGGTCGACGTCGTCGGGCTGGGTGACGCCCGACAGCACCAGGAAGGTGCGCATTCCGGCCTCCAGGCCCGCGAGGACGTCGGTGTCCATGCGGTCGCCGATCATCGCGGAGTTCTCGGAGTGGGCCCCGATGGCGTTGAGCCCGGCGCGCATCATCAGCGGGTTGGGCTTGCCGACGAAGTACGGCTTCTTGCCGGTCGCGGCGGTGATCAGGGCGGCGACCGAGCCGGTGGCGGGCAGGTCGCCCTCGGTGGAGGGGCCGACGTTGTCCGGGTTGGTGGCGATGAACCGGGCGCCGTCGTTGATCAGCCGCACTGCCTTGGTCAGGGCCTCGAAGGAGTAGGTGCGGGTCTCGCCGAGGATGACGAAGTCGGGGGCGTGGTCGGTGAGGATGTAGCCGATGTCGTGCAGCGCCGTGGTCAGACCGGCCTCGCCGATGACATAGGCGCTGCCGCCGGGCCGCTGGTCGTCGAGGAACTGGGCGGTGGCCAGGGCGGAGGTCCAGATGTTCTTCTCCGGCACGTCCAGACCCATGCGGCGCAGCCGAGCGTGCAGGTCCCGGGCGGTGTAGATGGAGTTGTTGGTGAGCACCAGGAAGGGCCGCCCGGACTCGCGCAGCTTCTTCAGGAAGGCGTCGGCGCCGGGGATCGGAACACCCTCGTGGATCAGGACACCGTCCATGTCGGTGAGCCACGACTCGATCGGCTTGCGGTCTGCCATGTTGTGCGTCTCCTGGCGTGCGTACGGTCAAGAACAGCGGGGGACGCCGGAACCACGGCGTACCGACGTCCCCAGCCTAATCAGCGCGGCCTGATCTTGACCCGGCCCTACGGCGGCCGATCGGCTCAGCTTCCGGTGGCCGACTTCCAGTCCTCCACGTACGACGTGAGGTTCTTGTCGATGTCGTTCCAGTCCGGCTCGAAGATCTCCACGCCGTCCATCAGCTTGGTGAGGGCGATGGCGTTGGCGTCGGTGGCCTTGACGTCCTGGCGGGCGGCGAATCCGCCGCCGATCTCGCTGACCTCCTGCTGCTGCTTCTGCGCGAGCATGAAGTCGAGCAGCTTCTTGCCGTTCTCGCTGTGCGGGGCCTTGGTGACCAGGCCGGCCGCGTACGGCAGGGCGAAGGTGGTGGGCTTGCCGTCCTGGCCGGCCGGGAACCAGATGCCGAGGCCCGGCATGTCCTTGGACTGGGCGTAGTTCATCTGCACATCGCCGTTGGCGACGAGCAGCTCGCCCTTGTCCACCTTGGGCGCGAGCTTGCCGGTGGAGGCGGACGGGCCGACGTTGTTGGCCTGGAGCTTCTTCAGATAGGCGAGCGCCTGCTCCTTGCCGCCGAAGTCGTGGACGGCCTTGATGAGCACGGCGGTGCCGTCACCGGCGACACCGGGGGTGGAGTACTGGAGCTTGTTCTTGTACTTGGGGTCGAGCAGTTCGTCCCAGGTCTTCGGGGCCTGCTTCAGCTCCCTCTTGTTGTAGACGAACCCGAAGTAGTTGTCGACCACGGAGGTCCATGTGCCGTCGGCGGCCTTGTCGGCGCCGCCGACCTGGCCGAAGTCCTTCGGCTGGTACTTCTGCAGCAGGCCCTTGCTGTCGGCCTGCTGGATGAACGGCGGCAGGGTGACCAGCACATCGGCCTGCGGGTTGGACTTCTCGCGGACGGCGCGCTGCACCATCTCGCCCGAGCCGCCCTCGACGTACTTGACCTTGATGCCGGTCTGCTTGGTGAAGTCGGCGAAGACCTTGTCGTACCAGCCGTCGCCGTTCTCGCCCTTGAGGCCGTCGGCGCTGTAGACGGTGACGGACTGGGCGTCGGAGGCGGCGGAGGAGCCGCCGCAGGCGGACAGCACGGGGGTGGCGAGCAGGGCGAGGGCTATGGCGAGCGTGAGGCGGTTTCCGGACATGGCGAGGCCAACTCCTGGCGGGTGAAGGGATTTACGGGGGGTGCGGAGTGATCAGCGGTACGACGCCCGGGTGCGGACCCGGGAGACGGCGAACAGGACGAGCAGGGTCGCGGCCATCAGCACCACGGCGACGGCGGAGCCGGTGAACAGGGCACCGCGGTCGGTGGCCGCGTAGATCAGGACGGGCAGCGGGGTCCAGTCCGGCGGATAGAGCATCATCGTGGCGCTCAGCTCGCCCATGGACAGGGCGAAGCAGAGGCCGGCGGCGGCGGTGAGGGAGGGCAGCAGCAGGGGCAGGCGGACCCGCAGCAGGACGTGGGCGGGCCGGGCGCCGAGGGAGGCGGCGGCCTGTTCGTAGGCCGGGTCGAGGCGGGTGATCGCCGCCGACACGGACTGGTGGGCGAACGCGGTGACCAGCACGGTGTGGGCGAGGATCACGATCCACCGGGTGCCGTTGAGCAGCATCGGCGGCCTGGAGAAGGCCACCAGGACCGACAGTCCGACCACGACCGACGGCACGGCGACCGGCAGGACGAACAGGGCGTCCATGAGCCGCCGGTGGCGCTTCTTGAGGCCGGCGGCGGCCAGCGCGGCCCAGGTCCCGACGGTCAGCGCGAGCAGGCTGGCGGCGGTGGCGGTGAGCAGGCTGGTGGTGAGGGCCTGGAGGGCCTCGCCACGGGTGGCGGCACGGTAGTTCGCGGTGGTCAGTGCCGAGGGCAGCGCGCCGGACCAGTGGGTGGCGAAGGAGGCGCCGAGGACGACGAGCAGGGGAAGCGCGAACAGCGGCACGAACAGGACGAGGAACACCGCCCACACGGCCCACCTGGCCTTGCGGCTATGCACCAGCACGACGGCTCACCACCCGGTAGAGGCCGTAAAGCCCCACGGAGATCAGGACGTTGACGACGGCGACCACGCAGGCGCCCGGGTAGTCGGACTCCAGGATCGCCTTGCTGTAGACGAGCATCGGCAGGGTGGTGACCCCCTTCGCGCCGGTGAACAGCACGATCCCGAACTCGTTGAGACACAGCACCAGCACCAGGCTCCCGCCGGCCGCGAGCGCGGGCAGCGCCTCCGGCAGGACGATCCGGCGCACGATCCGGGGCGCCCGCGCTCCCAGCGAACCGGCCGCCTCCAGCTGCGCGGTGTCGAGCTGCGAGAAGGCGGCGAGCAGCGGCCGCATCACGAACGGCGTGAAGTAGGTGACCTCCGCCAGCAGCACACCCCAGGGCGTGGTGAGGAACTGGAAGGAGCCGATGATCCCTGTCGTGCCGTAGATGAACAGCAGCGCGAGCGTGATGAGGAAGGACGGGAAGGACAGGTACACGTCGATGAACCGGGCCACCCCCTTCGCCCCGGGGAACGGCACGAACGAGATGACCAGCGACAGCAGGAACCCGAGGACCAGGCACCCGGCGGTGGAGGCCAGCGCCAGCCAGACGGTGGTCCACAGCGCGTTGCGGAAGCCTTCGGAGGCGAAGACGTCGGCGTACGGCTGGAGGGAGGTGCCTCCGCTGTCCGGCTGGAAGGACTGCTGGACGACGAGGGCGAGGGGGTAGAGGAAGAAGAGGGCGAGGAGCGCCACGGGAGGAAGGGCCCACAGCAGCCGCCTACTCATGGCCGACCTCCGCGGGCAGCAGCACCGCGTCCTCGGGAGCGAAGTGCAGGGTCACGGTCTCTCCGTGCCGGGGCGGATCCTTCAGCTCGCGCACGTCCGCCATGACGGAATGCCCGTCGACCTCGACGTACAGCCGGTGCGTGGCGCCGCGCCACTGGATCTCCCGTACGGCGCCGACGAGTTGATTGGGGCCCTCGCCCAGCCCGACCAGATGCGGCCGTACACACAGCGTCGCCCGCGCTCCCGCGGCGGCGCCCGCCGTGTCGACCTTCAGTTCCGTGCCCGCGAACGCGACTCCCCCGGACCCCACGGTCACCGGCACCAGGTTCGCACCGCCCACGAAGGACGCCGTGAACTCGTCGCCCGGCGCCCGGTACAGCTCCCGCGGCGTACCACAGGCCCGCAGCTTCGCCTTGTCCATCACCGCGATCCGGTCGGCCAGTGTCAGCGCCTCGACCTGGTCGTGGGTGACGTACAGCATCGTCATGTCCGGCAACTCCCGGTGCAGCCGGGCGAGTTCGGCCAGCATCCCGGACCGCAGCCGGGCGTCCAGCGCGGACAGCGGTTCGTCGAGGAGGAGGACGTCCGGCCGGATGGCCAGCGCGCGGGCGATGGCGACCCGCTGCTGCTGCCCGCCGGACAGCTCGCGCGGGTGCCGGCGGGCGTAGGCGGCCATCCCGGTCAGCTCCAGCGCCTCGGCGACCCGCTGCCGTATCGCGCTCCTGGGCGTCTTGCGCGCCCTGAGTCCGAAGGCCACGTTCTCGTCGACCCGCATGTGCGGGAACAGCGCGTAACTCTGCACGACCATGCCGATGCCCCGCCGGTACGGCGGCAGGTCCGTCACGTCCCGGCCGCCGAGGAGCACCCGCCCGGACACGGGCCGTACGAACCCGGCGACCGCCCGCAGCGCGGTGGTCTTGCCGGAGCCGGACGGCCCGAGCAGCGCCATGACCTCGCCGGGCTCGACGGTCAGGTCGAGCGCGTGGAGGACGACGTTGCCGTCGTAGGCGACGGTGACGGAGTCGAAGCGGATGCTCATCTCACCGTTCTTCCCTGAGCAGGGCGGGCAGGCCGGCGACCGAGTCGAGGACGCGCGTGGCGCCGGCCGCGCGGAACTCCTCGTCGCCGTGCGCCCCGGTGCGCACGCCGGCGACCAGCCCGGCCCCGGCGCGTACCCCGCTGAGCACGTCGTAGGAGGTGTCCCCGACGACGGCGACCTGGCGTACGTCCTCGGCGGCCTTGGTGCGGACGAAGGCCTCCAGGACCATGTCCGGGTACGGCCGCCCGCGCCCGCCGGCGTCCGCCGGGCACAGGGTGAGCGGGACGAGGTCCCGCCAGCCGAGGGCGTCGAGGATCGCGTCCTGGGTGACCCGGGCGAAGCCGGTGGTCAGGACGACGGTACGGCCGCCGCCGGCCAGCTCCTCGATGGCCTCGCGCGCTCCCGGCACCGGGGCGATCAGGCCGCCGTCGACCAGATCGCCGTACGCCTTCTCGAAGGCGGTGTTGGCGCGCTGGGCGCGGTCCTCGGCGCCGAACAGGTGGCGGAAGACGGAGATCTTGGACTCGCCCATGGTGGCGCGGACGTAGGCGAGGTGCTCGGCGTGCTCGGCCGAGCCCGGCTCGACGCCGAGTTCGCCGGCCGCCGCCTCGAAGGCACGCTCGACCAGTCCGCCGTCGGCGACGGTCGTACCCGCCATGTCCAGGACGACCAGACGGATGTCCGGGGTGATGTCGGTCATGGGTTGCTCACCAGCCCAGTTCGTTCGCGGTGGTCTCGGCTATCGCGGGGGCGCAGGTCATGCCGCGCCCGCCGGGCCCGGTGACCAGCCACACCCCCTCGCGCACCGGCCGGCGGTGCACCACCCGGCCGGGCTCGGTGCACTGCGCGTACACACCGGCCCAGCGGCGGCGGATGCGCGGCAGCGGCCGGCCGAGCAGGGACTCGACGATCCCGGTGAGGTGCTCGTACGGCTCCTCGACGGTGTCGAAGGCGAAGGGGTGCTCGTACTCGTGGGTGTCGCCGATGGTCAGGCCGCCGTCGGCGCGCTGCACCATGAGCAGCTGCATCTTGTGCGTGGCCGCGGTCTCCGGCTGCGGCTGCCGGGCGTTGAGCTCGTCCAGCGCCGGGGAGGCGTAGGCCGGGTAGTAGCGGAAGCTGTCGGCGTCGGCGACGGAGGTCGGCAGCGGCTCGCCCAGCGGGTCGGTCTGCATCATCTGCAGGCGGACCCGGTGCACCGGGAGGGCCGGTCCCGCAAGTTCGCGGACCAGTCCGCCGAGCCAGGCGCCGGTGCACAGGACGACCGTGTCGGCGCGATGGACGTCGCCGTGGTCGTCCCGGACGGTGCCGGCGCCGACGACCTCGCGCACCTCCCGGCCCGGCAGGAAGGTGTAGTTCGGGGACTTCAACAGCTCGGTTCGGAGGGCGAGTTGGGCGGTGCGCGGCTCGACCGCCGCGTCCCGCTCGCAGTACAGGGCGGCGGTGAAGTCGCCCCGCAGGGCCGGGTTGAGGGCGCGGGCCTCGCTCGGGACAAGGAGCTTGTAACCGCGGGCCGCGGCGTCCGGGCGGGCCACGGCGGCCTCGGCGACGGCGAGTTCCAGGGGGCCGCGGACGGGGGTCAGGGACCCGTTCGCCCTGAAGCCCAGCGCCGGCACCCGTGCGCCGATCCCTTCCCACAGCTCCCGCGCCCGCAGCGCGGTCTCCAGCTCTTCTCCCGCGGCGCGGCCACTGACCCAGATCTGCCCGAAGTTGCGCAGCGAGGCGCCGCGCGCCTCGGCCTCGCGCTCGATCTGGACGACCTGGTGGCCGCGCTGTACCGCATGCCAGGCGTGCATGGTGCCCACCACGCCTGCTCCGACGACTGTCACTTTCACGACGGCAACGCTCCTCGGGATCGGGGAACCGGAGACATCCGGCTGACAACGCGAGCGTGAACGACCCATCACGTTTGGGCTAGACCCGTTATCTTTCCGTGACATTGAGGAGGGGGGTCGATACCCGGACATCAGTCGCTTTTCAGCCCTTGAGGTGGGTGGTGAAGGAGAACCGGTCCCCGCGGTACAGCGAGCGCACGCGCTCCAGGGGTCTGCCGTCGGTGTCCCGGGAGACGCGGTGGATCAGCAGCATCGGCAGGGCGGGCGGGGTGCCGATGAGCAGGGCCTCGCGGGGCGTGGCCAGCACGGTCTCGATGCGCTCGTCGGCGTCGCCGAAGGAGATGCCCTGGCTGGTCAGATAGCCGTAGAAGGAGGAGTCGGGGTCGAAGTCGGCGTCCAACCGGGGCACCCGCTCGACGGCGACGTACGTGCTCTCCAGGCCGACCCGCTCCTCGTCGGCGAGCAGCACGCGCTCCAGGTGCCAGACAGGTTCGCCCCGGGTGAGCCCGGTCTCGGCCGCGAGGGCGTCCGGACAGGGGAAACGGTCCAGGGAGACGAGCGCACGACCGGGCGTACGGCCCTGCCGGCGCACACCCTCGGTGTAGCTCGCGAGCGACAGCGGCTGGGCGAGCTTTGGCCCGGCGACGACGGTTCCCCGGCCCTTGCGCCGCAGCCGCCCTTCCAGCACCAGCTCCCGTACGGCCTGCCGTACGGTCTCCCGGGCGACGTCGTAGCGCTCGGCGAGGTCCCGCTCGGTGGGGATGACGCTGTCCTCCCCCAGCTCCGCCAGCAGCGCGGCGATCCGTGCCTTCACCGCGTAGTACTTGGGGATACGCCCGTGCTCGGGGATGCCGGAGCGGACGGGGGCGCCGGGGGCCTGGTCGTTCGGGTAGTCCACGCAGGGATCGTCGCAGACGGCAGGGGTATCCGAGGTACGGCCCCCGGGCTCAGCGGCGTCTGCGGGCCAGCAGCAACGCGCCGCCGGCGACCCCGAGAAGCGCGGCGGTGGCCGCGAGCAGCCCTTGGGCGAGGCGGGATCCGGTCAGCGCCAGCTCACTCGGGTCCTCCGCGTCACCCTCCCCCACGGCGGCGTACGGCAGGTCGGGGTCTGCGGTGGGGGCGGCCGGGGTTTCGGTGCCGGTGCCGGGTGTGGCCTGCGGGCCGCCGGACGCGCTGGGTGCCACACCGCCGCCGTCCTGGGAGGCGTCCGGAGCCGGGCCCTGCGTGGCGTCCGGAGCCGGCGACGCATACTCCCCGATCCCGAAGCGGTAGGCATTGGACTCCCCGACCCAGTCCCCGTCGTCACCCCGGCGCTGGACGACGGCTGCGTTGGCGGTGACCTGGTTGGCTGCGGTGCCGGAGGGGAACACGAGTCTGACCTTGACGCTGACGGTCCTGCCGGGCGGTACGGCGAACCCGTTGAACCCGGCGCCGTCGAGCACGCCGATCAGCTCCTGCTCGTCGGTGCTCTCGAACGTCACCGGCCGGGCCGTGCGGCCGTCGTAGAACTCCAGCTTGGGCTGGTTCGGTTTCAGCTCGCGCTTGTCGTCGACGAGGACGATCAACGGATGGATGCCGGTGCAGGCGTGGCTGGTGGTGTTGGTGAGGTCGATGTACCAGGTGCCGTATCCGCCGCCCGCCTCGTAGGAGGGCGGGCCGCCCCGGATCCGCGCGGCGAGCGGGAAGGCCCGCGGGTTGCCGGCGGTGCAGGCCGGGGGCGGGTCGGCGAGTGCGGCGGCCGGCGCCGCGGGGCCGACCACCCAGGCGGAGGCGGACGCGGCGGCCGCGGTGAGGCAGAGGGCCAAAGGTGTAAATGGTCGCATAAACACATAACCATGTCGGTCAGATGGGCACACCCGCGTCCGCCACTCCGGTACGGGCCGCGAAGTCCGCTCGATCGGCGGGGTAACACTTGAACAGGCCTGCGCACCCTGCCCGACAACAGTGCTGAGGAGCATGCAACATGAAGATCGCGACGTCCCAGAAGATCACCACGTTCCTGATGTTCGAGGGCGTCGCCGAGGACGCGATGACCTTCTACACCTCGCTCTTCGACGACGCCGAGGTCGTCAACGTCACCCGCTACGGGGCCGACGGCCCGGGCAAGGAGGGGAGCGTGCAGCACGCCACGTTCTCGCTCGCCGGTCAGCAGTTCATGTGCATCGACAGCCCCGCGCACCACGACTTCACCTTCACGCCCGCGATCTCACTCTTCGTGCAGTGCGAGGACGAGGCCGAGATCGACCGCCTCCACGCCGCCCTCACCGAACAGGGCACGGAACTCATGCCCCTGGGCAACTACGGCTTCAGCGCCAAGTTCACCTGGCTCAACGACCGCTTCGGCGTCTCCTGGCAGCTGAACCTGCCGGCATGACCTGACCGACGCCCACCCACCGAGCCGCGTCAGACCGTACGCGGCTGCGGGTCCGCCGTGGCCGCTCGCGCAGTTCCCCGCGCCCCTTCGGGGCGCTCCCGCCACAGCACAGCGCAACGCCCGTCACACATCCCCCCGCCCGAACACCGGCGCCAACAGCAACTGCGCGGCCCCCTCCGCCACCACCCGCTCCCCCCGCGGAGCGACCCGCACGGATGCCCCACGCACCCCCTCCCGCCGAGCCCGGGCATCGAGCACCTCCCCGACTCCCCGCACAAAACCCTCCGGCGCCCCCGCGATCGTCCGCCCGCCGAGCAGCACCACGTCGATGTCCAGCAGCCCGACCAGATTCGCCGCCGCCACCCCCAGCACCCGCGCCGCCTTCCCGGCCTCCCCGCGCCCCACCGCCGCCAGGCACAGCGCCTCCACGCACCCCCGGTTCCCGCACTCGCACAGCGGCCCGTCCAGCTGGATCACCTGGTGTCCGAACTCCCCCGCCCCGGTCCGCGCCCCCCGATGCACACGCCCACCGATCACCAACCCGGCCCCGAGCCCCGTACCGAGATGCAGATAGGCGAAGGAGCCGCCCTCGCCCCCCTCACCCCCGACCGACAAGCCGAGCGCCGCCGCATTGGTGTCCTTGTCCACCACCACCGGCACCCCCAACCGCTCCCCGAGCGCGTCCCGCAACGGAAACCCGTCCCACTCGGGAAACCCGGTCACCCGGTGCAGCACCCCCCGCGCATGATCGAGCGGCCCCGGAAGCGCCACCCCCACCCCGAGCAGCGACCCGGCCCCCGCCGGACCCTCCCCGCCCGGCCCTTCCTCACCCGGAAACGCGCCCAGCACCTCCCGCACCACCCCCGTCACCGCATCCCCGACCACCGCCAGCACAGCCTCCGCCCCGGCCCCCAGATCCAGCTCGGCCCGCCGCTCCCCCACCACGGCCCCGTCCAGATCGACCAGCACCACCCGCAGCTCGTCCCGGTCCAGATGCACCCCCACCGCGTGCCCCGCCTCGGGCACCAGCCGCAGCACGGTCCGCGGCTTGCCCCCCGTCGACGCCCGGCGCCCGGCCTCCGCCGCGAACCCCTCCTCCCGCAGCCGCGCGGTGATCTTGCTGACGGCCTGCGGGGTCAGCCCGGTCCGCTCGGCCAGTTCGAGCCGGCTGATCCCCTCCGCCCCGGCATCCCGCAGCAGCCCCAGCACCAGCGCGGCGTTGTGCGACCGCACCGCGACGAGGTTCGCCCCCACCGGCCCGCCACCGCTCGCCGACACTCCGCCCGCGGACACACCGCTCGCCGTCCTCGTCCTGTTCACGCCACCCATTGTCCCCACCACTTGCACTTTGGCAACAGCGTTGCGAAAGTAGCTCCATGGGATCCATGACAGGGCGCACGACCGCCACCCCTCTCCGCGTCGGCCTGATCGGCTACGGCCTCGCCGGCTCCGTCTTCCACGCCCCGCTGATCGCCGCCACCGAGGGCCTCGCCCTGGACACCGTGGTCACCTCCAACCCGGAGCGGCAGCAGCAGGCCCGCGCCGAGTTCCCGGACGTGACGCTCGCCGCCGGCCCCGAGGACCTGTTCGACCGCGCGGACGAGCTGGACCTGGTCGTCATCGCCTCCCCGAACAAGACGCACGTCCCGCTCGCCACCGCCGCCCTGAAGGCGGGCCTGCCGGTCGTCGTGGACAAGCCGCTGGCCGGCACCGCGGCCGAGGCCCGCGACCTCGCCGCCCTCGCCGAGGAGCGCGGACTGCTCCTGTCGGTCTTCCAGAACCGCCGCTGGGACAACGACTTCCTGACCCTCCGCAAGCTGATCTCCCAGGGAGACCTGGGTGACGTATGGCGCTTCGAGTCCCGCTTCGAGCGCTGGCGCCCCCAGCCCAAGGGCGGCTGGCGCGAGTCCGGCGACCCGGCAGAGATCGGAGGTCTGCTCTACGACCTCGGCAGCCATGTCGTCGACCAGGCGCTGGTCCTCTTCGGCCCGGTCACCGAGGTCTACGCCGAGACGGACCTCCGCCGCCCCGGCGCCGAGACCGACGACGACACCTTCATCGCGCTCACGCACGCGAACGGCGTCCGCTCCCACCTCTACGTCTCCGCGACGACCGCCCAGCTCGGCCCCCGCTTCCGGGTGCTGGGCTCGCAGGCGGGCTATGTGAAGTACGGCCTCGACCCGCAGGAGGCGGCCCTGCGCGAGGGCCTGCGCCCCGGCCCCCGGTGGGGCGCGGAGCCCGAGTCCCTGTACGGCCGTATCGGCGCCGGAGAGTCCCCGCTGACCGGCGGCGGCACCCCCGTACCGACGCTCCCCGGCGACTACCCCGCCTACTACACGGCCGTCGCCCGCGCCCTGGCCGGCGCCGGCCCCAACCCGGTGACCGCCCTGGAGGCGGCCGCCGCCCTCGACGTACTGGAAGCGGCCCGCAAGTCGGCCACGGACAAGGTGACGGTGACCCTCTGATGCCACACCAGCAGCACCCCCAGCACCACCCGCAGATCACCCCCAGGACCACCCCCGAACTCACCCCGTCCGTGGAGGAGTTGGAGGCCCAGGAACGCCGCCTGGTCTTCCCGCGGTTCACGTACGACGACGCCTGGGCCCTCGGCTCGCTGCTGGTCGAACTGGCCCGGGAGCGCCAGGCCCCGGTCGCCGTCGACATCCACCGCGCCGGCCGGCAGCTCTTCCACGCGGCCCTGCCGGGCTCCACCCCCGACAACGACTTCTGGATCGCCCGCAAGCGCCGGGTGGTGGAGCGCTACGGCGCCTCCTCCTATCTGGTCGGCGCCCGCTTCCGCGCCAAGGGCACGACGTTCGAGGACTCCTCCCGCCTCGACCCCGACACCTACGCGGCCCACGGCGGCTCGTTCCCGATCAACGTCGAGAACGTGGGCGTCATCGGCGCGGTGACCGTCTCCGGGCTGCCCCAGCTCCAGGACCACAGGTTCGTGGTGGAGGCGCTGGAGCAGTTCCTGAAGGTGTGACACCCGCCGGGATTACGTGACGGATCCCTCCGGTTGGGAATGGCTGCAGACGTGATGATCACGGCCCCACCCGGAGGGACAGCCCCATGAGCACCGTGAGCACCTTGAAGGACAGGATCGGCCGGTACGGCATCTGGAGCATCGGCCTGCGTGCGGAGGACCCCTCCCGGCGCGGTGAACTGGGCGAGGCGGCTGCCGAGTTGGAGGAGCTCGGCTTCGGCGCCGCCTGGCTGGGCGGCAGCAGCGCCGCCCGGCACGCCGTACCCCTGCTGGAGGCGACCGACCGGCTCACCGTCGGCACCAGCATCCAGAGCATCTGGCAGTACGACGCCGAGACCAGCGCCGCCGCCTTCGCCGAGGTCGACGCGGCACACCCCGGCCGCTTCCTGCTCGGCCTCGGCGTGAGCCACGCCAAGCTCGCCGACCAGTACCGCCGGCCGTACTCGGCCCTGGTCGCCTATCTCGACGCCCTGGACAAGGCCGGGGCGCCCGCCGACCGCCGGGTGCTGGCCGCCCTCGGCCCGAAGGTCCTGGAGCTGTCCCGCGACCGGGCGGCGGGCGCGGTGCCGTACCTGGTCACGCCCGAGCACACCGCGCACGCCCGCGAGATCCTCGGCGCCGACCCGCTGCTCGCCCCGGAACTGAAGGTCGTCCTGGAGAGCGACCCGGCCCGTGCCCGTTCCCTCGCCCGCGACACCCTCGCGATGTACCTCGCCCTGCCGAACTACACCAACAACTTCCTCCGGCACGGCTTCACCGAGGACGACCTGGCCGACGGCGGCAGCGACCGCCTGGTCGACGCCGTCTTCGCCTGGGGCGACGACAGCCGCATCCGGGACCGCATCGACACCTTCCACGAGGCGGGCGCGGACCACGTGGCCCTCCAGGTGGTGTCAGGCGGCGACAGGAACACCCTCCCGAGGGAGCAGTGGCGCCGCCTGGCTTCTCTCTTGGGGTGAGCTCAGGCGCCCCGAGGGGCGCGAGGAACTGCGCGAGAAACCACGGACGACCCGCACCCGCCGAACTCGCGCAGCCCTCACCCCCTTAGGCGTCTTTGAGCTCCTGCCGCTGCCGCCCGAGCCCAGGAATCTCCAGCTCGACCACATCCCCGGCCCGCAGATAGGGCTTCGGCTCGGGCCGCCCCATGGCCACCCCCGCCGGCGTCCCCGTATTGATGACGTCCCCGGGATACAGCGTCATGAACTGGCTGACATACCGCACGACCTCCGCCACGGGAAAGATCTGCTCGGCTGTCGTACCGTCCTGCTTCAACTCCCCGTTGACCCACAGCCTCAGCGACAGATCCTGCGGGTCGGCGACCTCGTCGGCCGTCACCAGCCACGGCCCCAGCGGATTGAACGTCTCGCAGTTCTTGCCCTTGTCCCAGGTGCCACCGCGCTCGATCTGGAACTCCCGCTCGGACACGTCATGGGCCACCGCGTACCCCGCGACATGCGCGAGCGCCTCCTCGGCCGACGACAGATAGCGGGCCGTACGTCCGATGACGACCGCCAGCTCCACCTCCCAGTCGGTCTTGGCCGAGCCCCTCGGGACGAGCACCGTGTCGTTCGGCCCGACCACCGTGTCCGGCGCCTTGAAGAAGACCACCGGCTCGGCGGGCGGTTCGGCGCCGGTCTCGCGGGCGTGGTCGTGGTAGTTGAGCCCGATGCACACGATCTTCCCGATGCGGCCGAGCGGCGGCCCGATGCGGAGCCCCGTCGCGTCCAGCGCGGGCAGCTCACCGGACTCGGCCGCCGCCCGCACCCGGTCGAGCGCGGCCTCGTCGGCGAGGAGCGCGCCGTCGATGTCGGCCACGAGGCCCGACAGGTCCCGCAGCGTCCCCTCGGCGTCGAGCAGCGCGGGCCGCTCGGCCCCTGCCGTACCCACTCGCAGCAGCTTCATGGTCACAATCTCCCTCGATCGCGGACGCCCGGACCGATGGGTGCAGCCATCGGAGGACTGGTCGATCCTCCAATCGGTCGGTCCAGTCCGCAAGACCTTGTTCACGTACTGGACCGTAACCGCGCCTGCTACTGGTACAGCGCGGCCCGTTCCACCGCGGTCCAGGCCGTGCTGGTGACGACGTACAGCGCGGCGGCCAGCGGTACGACCGCCACGGTGACGAGCGTGAAGAAGGACATGAACGGCATGACCTTGTTGACCGCGCCGAGCCCCGGCACCTGCTCGCCGCCCTTCGCGCCCGCCGCGCCCGCCGCGAAGGGATCGGCCGCCATCATCCGCTTGGTACGGAGGCAGTTGAAGGTGGCGATGACCGCGACGATCGCGAAGAGCCCGAGATAGACCAGCCCCGCCGGCCCGAACATCCCACCGCCGGCGAGGGCGTCGGCCCAGCGCCCGCCCAGCGGCGCCGCGAACAGCCGGTGGCGGAGCAGCCCGTTGCTCGCACCGCCGATCGTGGAGCTGGAGAAGAGGTGGTAGAGGAGGAAGAAGGCGGGCAGCTGGAGCAGGCTGGGCAGACAGCCGGACAGCGGTGACACCTTTTCCTCGGCGTGCAGTTCGAGCACCGCCTGCTGCAGCCGCTGCGGGTCCCTGTGGTGCTTCTCGCGCAGCTCGGCGATGCGCGGCTGCAGTGCGGCGCGGGCGCGCCGGCCGCGGGCGGCGGCGCGGGACAGCGGGTGGACGAGGAGTCGTACGAGCGCGGTGAACAGGACGATCGCGGCGGCGGCCGCGGAGGCGTGGAAGAGCGGCTGGAGCAGGTCGGCGAGCTGCTCGACCAGACGGGCGAAGACGGTGAAGACGGAGGAGAAGGACATGGGTGAGCCCTCCGGGGGTCTCGTCGTGCCGGAAGTGAACAGAGCGGCATGACGACCCGCGCGGGTCACGTGTGCGAAGGAGAGACGTGCCCTACGCGGCGGTCGCCGGAAGGGCGTGCCCGGGTGCCCTGGGCCGGCGCCGGCCGGGCGCGTCGGGATCGCGCTGCGGCAGGAAGGCCGTACGCCGGGCCCGGTCGCGGATCGCCGTACGCACGCGGGTGGGCGGGACGGCGGGCGCACAGCGGGCGGCGATCAGCGCGCAGGCGGTGAACGCTGCCCCGGCCGCCGCGGTCGCGGCGAGCGCCACGGTCGCGGAGAGGTTGCCGGTGTCGAGCAGCATGAGCGGCAGGAGCAGAAGCAGCAGCGGGGCGAGCGCACGCGACCGCGCGAGACTGCGGACCACTTGGCTTCCCCCTCCCACGGTCTCAACCTCCGTTGCCTGTTTGCCCTTTATACAGGTAGAGCCGAAGACAAGTAGAGCCGAATACAGGCAGCGCCGGATACAGGCAGAGCCGACCCGGCACCGGAAAGGGCCCCGCATGCCGCGCACTCCCACCTGCGTCCTGACCGACACGTCTCCCGCGCGGGTAGACCACGGTCACAGCGTGGACCGGTTCGTCGAGATCGGCTCCTTCACCAAGGTGCTCACCGGTACGGCGCTCATGCGCATGGCCGCCGCGGGCCTGCTCGACGTGGACGATCCCGTCGAGCGCTGGCTCCCCGCCGCGCCGCGCACCGGCATCACGCTGCGGCACCTGGCCGAGCACACGTCCGGGCTGCCGCGCCTTCCGCCCGGCGCCGGGGGCCGCGATCCGTACGCCGCGTTCGACGGCGACGCGCTGCAGCGGCTGCTCGGGCGGCTGGACGGGGTCGTGGTCCGGCCGCCGGGAGAGCAGGAGGAGTACTCCAACCTCGGGTACGCGGTCCTGGGCGCGGCACTGGTCGGCGCGGCCGGTGCGCCGTACGAGGAGCTGCTCGCCGAGCATGTCCTGCGGCCGCTGGACGTGCATGAGGTCAGCGCACGTCCCGACCCCGGCCGGCGCCTGCTGGCTCCCGGGTTCCTCGGCAGGACCCGCAGGCCCTGGACCATGGACGGGGCGATCCTTCCGGCGGGCGGTCTGTGGGCGACCCCGCGTGCGGTCGCCGATCTGCTGGTCCGGCTGGTGCTGGAGCGCCGGCTGGGAGATCCCGCCCCCTCCTGGCAGACGGCCGGCCCGCTGCTCTGGCACAACGGCGCGACCCGCCACGCCTCCGTCTTCGCCGGAGCCATGGCGGACGGCCGGTGGGTGGTCGTCCACCGGCTGGGCGGCCGGGCGGAGGCGACGGACCAGGCCGGGATCGACGTCCTCAGGGGCGCCGGATCGGGCACCGCCTGACCGGCCGGCTCAGAGCACGGCCTGTGGTCACGCCGGTTCCGTCTCCAGCGGCTCCAGCAGCCGCTTCGGCTTCAGCAGGACCCGGCTGACCGGATCCGCCGGGTCGGGGTCGAGGCCCGGGCCGGGCTCCATGACCACGTCCTCGACCGGTACGACGACCCCGCAGGCGCGGCATTCGCCGTACGACCCGAGCTCCGTGCCGCAGTCCGCGTGCCGGAAGTACCGCAGCCGAGTCTCGGTGAAGTGCTCGCGGCCCCACAGTCCGAGGGCGCGCAGGGTGGGCCACAGGGCGATGCCGCGCTCGGTGAGGACGTACTCGTCGCGCGGTGGCGACTCCTGGTACCGGCGCCTTTCGAGGATGCCCTCGGCGGTCAGGGTCTGCAGGCGGGCGGCCAGGACGGCGCGCGGGATGCCGAGGTGAGGTGGGTGTGGGTGGACCAGGAAGTCGTTGTGACCTGCTCTCCCCCCTGGAGGAGGGAGATTTCGGCCTGCTCGCCGCTGTTGTGCCGCTACGCGGCACGAGCATCGGTCGAGCTTCCGTGGCTTCCTGCTTCATCGTGCTGTGCCAGAACAGGTTCTGGTCTTACCGGCGCTGCCGTGATCACTTTCACTTGAGCGGTGAGTGGATGGCGCTGCGGGAGCGGGCGCAGCCGCGCTAGCGGGGCCGCATGGACACCAGCTTCCCCCACACCACCATCCGGTAGCGCGAGGTGAACTCGGGGGTGCAGGTGGTGAGGGTGATGTAGTAACCGGGCTGGTCGTACCCGTACCCGGGCCGGACGAGCGAGCGCGGGACCGGCCGGACGACCCCCGAGTCCAGGGCGGAGGTCTGCGGCAGGATCTGGTCGACGTCGTACGTGTACGTCGCCGTCCGCGTCTCCACCTCGATGTCGTCCCCGCGCCGCAGCCGGGGCAGGTACCGGAACGGCTCGCCGTGCGTGTTCCGGTGCCCGGCGAGCGCGAAGTTGCCCGCCTGCCCCGGCTGCTGGGTCCCCCGGTAATGGCCGACGTACCCCTTGTTGAGGACGTCGGCCTTGCTCACACCCTCGGCGATGGGCACACGCAGCCCCAGCCGGGGGATGGTGAGGACCGCGTACGCCTGGGACCGCAGGGGCAGACTGACGGACGTGTACGACCGCTGCGGCGCACGGGACTCGGAGCCGTCCGGGGCCGATGCGGGGGCCGTGGATGGTGAGCCGGAGGTGGCGTCGGGCGTCGGGGCCGCGCCACCGGCGCCGTACCCCCCATGCCCCCACTCCCGCTCCAGCGCCTCCACCTGCCGCTCGGCACCGCGCCGGGCCTCCCGGTTGGTCCACCACAGCTGGTGCACGACCAGCAGCATGAGCAGCACACCGACGGTGACCAGCGCCTCGGCCCCGCCCCACAGCACGCGCCGCCGCCGGGCACGCCGACGCCGATCGCTGTGCCGTACGACCCGCACACCCGACCATGCCGGCATCCGCACCCACCTCCACGGGCCCCCACGGGAGCCGCCCGCAGGGTAGGCGCAACGGGCACAACTGGCCATAGTCGCAAGCGAATCGCCGACTTCGGCGGCTTTCTCAACGGGTTTGAGGAACCACTGTCAGAACCCTCGACAACCCCACCCGTCACCCCCGATGCTTCCTGCTGCCGGAGCCGCAACGGAGAAGCGGACAGACGGAGAAGCAGACAGAAAGAAGCAGGCAGACGGAGAAGCGGACAGACGGCGAGGCGGGAGAGGCAATGATCCGACGCAGAACCCTGTTGGCCGCAGCGGGCAGCGGCATCCTGGGCGGCGCCCTGGCCACGGGCACGGCGAGGGCGGACGCGACGATATCGATCAACCCGGCGACCACCTACGGCACTTGGGAAGGCTGGGGCACCTCGCTGGCCTGGTGGGCGAACATCTTCGGGGCGAGGGACGACTTCGCGGACATCTTCTTCACGACGAAGACGACGACGTACGACGGCACGGCGCTGCCCGGCCTGGGCCTGAGCATCGCCCGTTACAACCTGGGCGCGTGCAGCTGGAACAGCGTGGGCGGCGAGTCCATGGTCGCCTCCCCCAACATCCCGTCCTTCAAGCAGATCGAGGGCTACTGGCAGGACTGGACGAACGAGGACCCGACGTCGTCGTCCTGGAAGTGGACGGCGGACGCGACGCAGCGCGCGATGCTGCAGAAGGCGACCCAACGAGGCGCCGTCAGCGAACTCTTCGCCAACTCCCCCATGTGGTGGATGTGCCTCAACCACAACCCCTCGGGCGCCTCGGGCGGCGGCAACAACCTCCAGTCCTGGAACTACCGCCAGCACGCCTCCCACCTGGCGTCGGTGGCCCTGTACGCGAAACAGAACTGGGGCGTGACCTTCACGACGGTGGAGGCCTTCAACGAACCGTCCTCCTCCTGGTGGACGGCGACGGGCACCCAGGAGGGCTGCCACATGGACGCGACGGTCCAGTCCGCCGTACTCCCCTACCTCCGCAGCGAGTTGAACAAGCGAGGCCTGACGGCGACGAAGATCTCCGCGTCGGACGAGACGAGCTACGACCTGGCCCGCACCACCTGGAACTCCTTCTCGTCGACGACGAAGGGCTATGTGGACCGGGTGAACGTCCACGGCTACCAGGGCTCGGGCGGCCGTCGCGACCTGCTCTACACGGACGTGGTGACGACGGCGGGCAAGGCCCTGTGGAACTCGGAGACGGGAGACGCCGACGCCACGGGCCTGACCCTGGCCGGCAACCTCCTCTACGACTTCCGCTGGCTGCACCCGACGGCGTGGGTGTACTGGCAGGTGATGGACCCGAGCGCGGGCTGGGCGACGATCGCGTACGACGCGAGCACCTTGCAGCCGGGAGCGGTGCAGACGAAGTACTACGTACTGGCACAGTTCACCCGCCACATCCGCCCCGGGATGACGATCCTGGACACCGGGGTGAGCTACGCGGCGGCGGCTCTGGACAGGCAGGCGAAACGCCTGGTGATAGTCGCGGCGAACACGTCGTCGGCGGCGACGACCCTGACCTTCGACCTGTCCCGCTTCTCCTCCGTGACCGGCGGCTCGGGAGGCCTCGTCCCCCGCTGGAACACGGTGACGACGGGCGGAGCGGACCTCTACACGCCGCATTCGGACACATACGTCTCCGGCAAGACCCTGTCGGTCCCCTTCGCACCGAAGTCGATCCAGACGCTCCAAGTGGACGGAGCGACGGCGTAAGGAGAGCGGCGGGAAGCCAATGAACTGGCCTTACTCCCTCCTGTCACCGCTCGGCAGTACGGTGTCCCCCATGCGCCCCGACACGCCTGCCGAGAACGTCGACCACACCGCCGAAGCGGCACGCCTGGAGCGAACCGCCGGACTGTACCCCGAGGACGCCGAGGCCCTGCTGCTGCGGGCGGCGGCCCACCTCGAACTGTCCGGCGACCGCCCCGCGGCCACCGCGCTCTACGACCGCCTGCTGTCCACGACGGACGCCCTGGAGAACCCCGCCCTCGTACGAGCCCTGAAGGCGTCGAACCTCTGGGAGTACGGCCACGAGGCGGAGGCAAGGGCGATCATCGAGGGCCTGCGCACCTCCGCTCCCCGCGATCCGGCCCCCTGGGTGATCATCGCGGAGTCCCTGGAGTCGCACGACGAGCTGGAGGCCGCGGCGGAGACCTTCACGGAGGGGGTACGGCTGCTCCTCCCGTCCGCGCAGGACACGGACCCGGCACCCACCACCCACCCCCTCCTCTACGGCCGCCACCGCGTCCGCCGCATGCTGGGCGTGCCCCACGACACCTGGGACACCCTGGCGGACAAGCTCCACACGTCGTCCGTGTCCCTGGACGAACTCCACGACCCCAAACGCGTCTGGTCCCTGGGCTCGGAGAACCCGGCCGAACTCCAGGCGGAAATCACCCGCCTCCAGGCCGAACTGGGCGCCTACAGAGAGGCCCTCTCCCGCCCCTTCCCGGTGGCGATCCTCCACTGGCCGGCGGGTGAGCTGACGGAACTCCTCTCGGCCTACCCGACCCTTGCCGTGGAGTACCCCTCCCACGACACCCACCTCGCGACCATAGAGTCGTCCCTGCGCGAACTGTCGTCTTCGGGCACGGCGAACCTGGGCATCGTGACGGGGACGGTCCCGTCGTACGAGGCCTTCGCCGCCTCGGAGGGGTCGTCACCGGAGGACGTCACGCTGCTGCCGCAGTATGCGACGACGCTGGCGGCGCGGGGGCGGGCGGTGGCTTGGCCGCCGCAGAGGGGGGCGGGGTGCTGGTGCGGCACGCCCCAGGCCTATGAGGCGTGCCACGGGGCATAGAGCCGGGGCCCTACGGCACACCCCCACCCTCACCACCGCAAGCCGCTGCCCCAGCCCGGCGCGCCGCCACGCCGCTGGCGCGCCCCTCATTCCGGCTGCCCATCCACCCCACCGAACGGCTACCCACCTGGCCCCCGCCTTCCCCGGGCCGCCCGCTCGCTTCTTCCCCGTGCTGGAGCGGCCCGGGTCAAGGGTGGCCCGAAGGGCCATCGGCGCCAGCCGACGCGAGAGTGAAGCGCAGCGGAACGGACGCGCCCTTGAGGCGGGCTGCGGAAGCACGACAATGCCGAGAAGCGGGCGACCCCACGGCCACTTCCCAATGGCTCTACTCAGCGCCGGGGTCAACTCGGCTCAGCCACCACTCACGGTGGTAGCGAATGTAGTCCAAGTGAATCTTGTGCTTCCGGTGCCTCTTGAGCTTCGGCCGAAGGTTCCCGCCCAAGGCCCCAGCCCGCACGATGATCGACCAATCGTCGTCAATAACGATGGCACCGATATCAAGTCGCACATGACAGTTGGGGCACAGACATAGGACGTTCGGCTCCACGTCCGGGCCCTTGTGTGGCTTCCCCAGGGGACGGATGTGGGCACCTTCGCTGTAAGGCTTCCCGCCCGGCCCCACCAGCCGGAGGCCACACGCCTGGCACTCTCCATCGTGGAGCCTCTTGACGTTCCTTATCACCGCGTCGTCGCGCACCAGGCGCTGGACTTCGGCGCGACGCGTCTCAGGGAACTTTTCCCCTTCCGGTGCCTCCTCGTCCGAGTCCTCCTCGGCGTCTTCACCCCCCACTTCCCCCGCATCTTCTTCCGGAAGCTCCTCCTGTGGGCGCTCTTCCCGCTGCTCCAGCAGGTCGGATATCTGGCGCTCCACCGAGGTTGGATCTTGGAGCTCATCGGGCAGACGCTTCAGGTCAAACTGGCAGATCTCGATCGGTGTGCCATCCGGCGCCGGTGACTTTGAGATGGCCGTGCGGATATCCGTTATCTCGTACAAGCCGTCGTACCTGTAGCAGTTGATCGGCGAGTATCTCGAATCACCCTTCCATCCACGTATGACCCGAATGACATGCCCTCGGTCATAGCTCCGCTTTAGCGCGGCATTGTCCTGATACTCCCAGGACTGGCTACGCAGGAGCCTCTTAACCCCATCAACCTTCACCTTGTCCTTGTCAGGCGAGGCCCCCGTGTACCGGATCGTGGTCCAGTCGTCGTGATCGTCCTCGTATCCGCCGTGCAGCACGATGGCGTCAGCAACTTCACTACCGTCCTCGTCATCGAGCCATGAGATGCCACGCACCGTGTCCCGATGGAGGTTGTTGTGCTTCACCTGCAGCCGCCGGTGGAACTCCGCGCCCGGGGCGATGCCATCGATGTGACCGATCTTTTGTTCTCCCACCCCGACATACTGAAGCGGCTCGATCAGTCATGTCACTTTCAAATCGCCATTTGACCGATTCACTGCCGTTGCACGATCGAGTTGAGCAGCGTCGGCAAGCTGCCACGGCTTGTCAGTGGTCCCTGTTACAACTGGTCATGCGGTCTGAGGGATCAAGGGGGGACACGCATGACTCAACCGGGGGATCTGCCACAACCCGTCTCGGGTGTGTACGAGCAGCTCGTTACGCGCCGCTTGCAGGCGCAGATGAGGCAGTTGGACGCACAAGGTTGGAAGGCCATCGATGCGGAGGTCAGCGAAGAGTCCACCCCGCATGTGCTGGCCCACCACATCGGTGAGGCCGTGAGGCTCAGACTGAGCCAACTGCCCCACAGCAAGCAGGTTGCCCTCGCCAACGAAATCATGTGCTCGCTGGCCGCCAGCGCTCCGGATCCCGATATGGACGAAATGGGCGGCGCCATCGTTGACGGCCCCCGGCAACTGCTCGCACTTGCCGAGCCTGAAGCGCCAGGCGTCTACGCCATTCGCCCGCTCACACCCCTGTCCGAGACGGCGTTGATCACGAACGCACCAGACGATCCCAGCCTGGGGGCAGAGTTGCGAGCGGAGCTGGCCACTGCGGACCGTATCGACCTGCTCTGCGCTTTCGTGAAGTGGTACGGCATACGGGTCCTCGAAGACTCACTGCGCGCGGCGAGGGAGCGCGGAGTCCCGATCCGGGTCATCACGACCACCTATATCGGCGCCACCGATCGCTACGCCTTGGACCGCCTAGTCCGTGAGTTCGGTGCCGAGGTGAAGGTCAACTACGAAGTCCGGTCCACGCGTCTACATGCCAAGGCGTGGCTGTTCCGACGCAACACCGGCTTCGACACGGCCTACGTGGGCAGTTCCAACCTGTCAAAGGCGGCACTGCTCGACGGCCTGGAGTGGAATGTCCGGCTGTCGTCGGTCGCCACTCCCAGAGTTCTCGACAAGTTCGAGGCAACCTTTGACGCCTACTGGGCCGACGCAGCATTCGAGACGTACGACCCCGTCCGCGACGGCGAGAGACTTGCGGAGGCGCTGACCCAGGCGGGCAGTACCGGGTCGGCCGGCGAGCTCAAGATCAGCCTGTCCGGCTTGGAAGTGCATCCACTCCCGCACCAGAAGGACATGTTGGAGCGTCTCCGTGTCGAGCGTGAGATCCGCGGCCGTCACCAGAATCTCCTAGTTGCGGCTACCGGCACCGGCAAGACCGTCATGGCCGCCCTGGACTATCGGAACCTGCGCGACAAGTTCGGCGGAGCACTCCCGCGGCTGCTCTTCGTCGCCCATCGCAAGGAGATCCTGAAGCAGTCCTTGCGGACCTATCGTGAGGTTTTGGACAACGCGTCCTTTGGCGAGTTGCTTTACAACGGTCAAGAGCCCAGCGACTGGACACATGTCTTCGCCAGCGTCCAATCGCTCAACCTCCAACGCCTAGAGCAGTGCGATCCCAAGCACTTCGACGTCATCGTCATCGACGAGTTCCACCACGCTACGGCGAACACGTACCGACGCGTGATCGAGCACTTCAGACCGACCGAACTCCTCGGCCTCACGGCCACCCCGGAGCGGATGGACGGGCTCAACGTTCAGGACGAGTTCTTCGGCGGGCGTATCGCCGCCGAGCTTCGGCTCTGGGAAGCACTCGAAAACGACCTACTCTGCCCCTTCCACTACTTCGGACTCCCAGACGGCACCGACTTGACCAACCTTGCGTGGCGATCGGGCACCTACGACCGGGACGAGCTCGGCAATCTCTACACAGGCGACCACGCGCGAGCTCGTATCGTCATCAAGCAGGTCAAGGACAAGATCGCGCATCCAGGTTCTATGCGCGCGCTGGGCTTCTGCGTATCCAAGGCGCACGCGCACTTCATGGCCAGGTGCTTCCGCGAGACGGGCTTCAAGGCCAAGGCCCTCGACAGCGACTCGGCTCCCGCCGTACGTGAACGCACGCTGGAGGATCTCAAGGCCGGACGTATTCAGGTGATCTTCTCCGTCGACCTCTTCAACGAGGGACTCGACGTCCCTGATGTCGACACCCTGCTCCTCCTGCGCCCCACTAACAGCGCAACGCTGTTCCTCCAACAGCTTGGGCGCGGACTGCGTCGTACACCGAACAAGCCAGTGCTGACGGTGCTCGACTTCATCGGTCAGCACCGTGCGGAGTTCCGCTTCGAGGAGCAGTTCCGAGCGCTGACCAACCTGTCTCGCAACCGCTTGGTGGACAGCATCGAGCGCGACTTCCCCCAGCTGCCTTCCGGTTGCCAGATCATCCTGGAGGGCAAGTCCAAGGACCTCGTCCTCGACAACATCCGCACTCAGCTCAAGGCGACCATCACAACACTCGCGAAGGAGGCCAAGAGCTACAGCACACCCAGGTTGGCCGACTACCTGCGCGAGAGCCGTCGCGAGATCAGGGAGCTCTACAAGAGCGACAACTCATGGACCAAGGTACTTCGCAAGGCTGAGTTCATCGAGGAGGCAGCCCCGACAGGTGAAGCAGACCTCCTCAAACGTGTTCATGCGTTCCTCCACGTAGACGACCCCGACCGGGTCCGGGCCTATCTCCGCCTTCTCGAAGATGACGCCCCCGACTACGGCTCGCTGTCGCCCAAGGACCAGGCGTACGCCCGCATGCTCTTTTTCAACCTGTGGGACAACGCCGGCGGCTTCAGTAGCTACCAACAGGGGCTCGAATCGTTGCGCACCCAGCGGCTAGTCCGGGACGAACTTCGACAGGTCCTGTCCTACATACTCGACGAAGCCGACCACTACCCCATCCCTCTGGACAGCTCACTCAGCCACATCCCACTGAAGGTCCACAGCGCATACAACCGTTCCGAGATCCTTGCGGCCCTGGGAGTGGCACAGCTGGGCGGACAGATGCCACGAGACTTCGGCCAAGGCGTGCGTTGGATCGAAGAGATCAAGACGGACGCACTGCTCATCACCCTGGAGAAGAACGAGCGGGACTTTTCACCCACGGTCCGCTACAGGGACTACGCACTCAGCCCCACCCGCTTCCACTGGGAGTCGCAGAGCACCACGCCGGAGAACTCGACAACGGGCCTGCGCTATCAGCGGCATGCCCAGCAGGGCAGCCATGTCCTGCTGTTCCTGCGCCGCTACAAGCGGAACAGCATTGGCAAGTCCGAGCCTTGGATGCTGCTCGGCCCAGCCACCTATGTGAAGCACACCGGCAGCAAACCCATGGCGATCACCTGGGATCTGCAGCATGAACTTCCCGCCGATGTGTGGTCGTACTCGGCCGCGATCTCCAGCGGATGAAAGTGCGGCCGCCTGTTACGCCGGAACGTCAGTCTCTGCCTCAAAGTGCACTTGAGCCCGGTCCAGCACATCGTCTGCATTGCGGCCGTGAGCGTGAAGCCAGTGGAGGAGGTCGGCGATGATGTTGATCGCTGCTTCCTCCGCACAGGCCAGTCTCATTCTGCGCCCCCCGGCACTCGCGGCACGTGGCGACTGTTCGGCCTCGTAGAGGTCCAACAATCCCTCTGCTCTGCTCAGGCGTGGACTGGCGTTCGCAGGGCAGGGCAAGGCCGACTCGGTAGGGATCTCACACCACGTCACCTTCCGATCCGTCCCGATCTCAACGCCCCAGCGGGTAGCGATGGACTCAACAAGTCGCATGCCACGGCCGCTTTCAGAGGCCAGTCCCACCTCAAGCAAGGCGGGCAGAGCGCGGGTGTCCGGATCGTGCACCTCGATCCGCAAGTGGGTGCCGCTCATGGAGACGGCGAGCGTGGTCGGGGTTCCGAGGCCCACATGCGTGATGACGTTGGTGACGAGTTCACTCACGCAGAGTTGTGCCGCCTCCACGACGTCCTCCAATCCCCACAGCCCCAGGTGAAGGCGCATCAGTCGTCGGAGAGCCGCCACTTCCTCAGGTTCTGCCGTGAACTGGAGATCCCACGGTTTCCTCGGCGGACTGGCCTCGTTGTGCCCCACGTCAACTCCCTCCCATGGATGCTGCGTTGCGCTCTGCAACTGACGATGCACCTAGAGTTGCAGTGGAACTCTCAAAATGGAACTCTCATGTTGAGGCCGTGGGAGCGCGAGCGGAGCACACGCGCCCCCGGCGCACACCGTCTTGCCGTGCCGCTACGGCAGCCAGGACGATCTAACCGATCGACGCGAAGGGTCAGGACATGGCAGTTGGACCGACTACTCGTAGGCGCCAGCTCGGCGCGGACCTCCGACGTCTTCGTGAGGTCAAAGGCCTAACCCTTGAAGAGGCGGGCGCCCGGGTCGGTATTTCAAAGGCAACGCTCAGCCGCTATGAGACAAAGGAAGGGACCGTCAAGTGGCCGACGGTAGACGCTCTTTGTCGTGAATACGGCGCCTCAGACGAGGAGCGCCTCGCGCTTGTCGAACTGGCCAAGGCGGCCAAGATCCAGGGCTGGTGGCGCTCGCTCGCCGACCCCATTCCCGAGTCCATGAACCTCATGCTGACCCTAGAGGACGAGGTCGTACGAGAAGACCACTACGCCTGCATGTACGTTCCTGGTCTCTTGCAGACCCGCGCCTACGCCGAAGCGGTCCACCGCGCTTCCGAAGTGGGCTGCCCCGAGCGGGAGGTACAGCACATGGTCGACATCCGCATGAAGAGGCAAGAGCTCCTTGACCGCGATGAGCCTCCGCACATCTGGTGTGTGATCGACGAGGCCGCCATCCGACGCATCGTGGGCGGACGCGAAGTCATGCAGGAACAGCTGCGGCACCTGCGGGCGCTAAGCGAACGACCGCACATCACCGTGCAGGTGCTCCCGTTCTCAAGGGGCGCCCACGCAGCCGCCGTCGGCAGCTTCGCCGTCCTCCGCGGACCGAAGCGGGAACTGGACGTGGTCTACGTCGATCTCCTCGGCGGCGGGCTCTTCATGGAAAAGCCCGGGGAACTAGATCGCTACAGGTTGGCGTTTGAGTATCTGAGCGCCCAGGCGCTCGACCTGGAATCCTCAGCAGAGCTCATCGCCCGCATAAGCAAGGAGTCCTGATGACCAGACCGTCTGCGCCCTTCTGGTTCACGTCGACTTACAGCGGGGGCAGCGGTACGGAATGCGTTGAATGCGCGCGGATGACCGAAAGTATCCTCATACGCGACTCCAAAGACAGAAGCGGGCCCGTGCTCTCCGTCAGCGGCCAGGCCTGGCACGCGTTCACCGGGGCCCTTCGAAGGGGACTGCTGGAAGACTGAGGCCCCGTGCTCCGAGGTGCCGCGGCACCCCACCCAGACGGAGACACTCCAGCCTCATCCACCGCGCCCACAGGGAGCTATACATGACCGACGGCCACCAGAGCGATACCGACCTCGTCTGGTTCAAGTCGTCGTACAGCGGAGGCAACACGACCGAGTGCGTGGAGACGGCCTTCGTCCCGGGGAGTGTGCTCATACGGGACTCGAAACGCCCTGGCGGCCTCCGTCTCACTGTCTCAGCGTCTGCGTGGACGAGGTTTGTTGCGGGCGCTCGATCTTCATCTCGCAATACTTCGGTGTAGCTTGACGGCGAGTGTCAGCCCGTTGAGGCGTTGAAGTTCTTGATCACTCCGGGCAGCTCCGCGAGACTCTCGATTCTGAAGGTCGGGAGCCTCTCGGCTTCCGCCGAGCGCCACTGGATCGTGGCCCATGGTCCTCGGTGGACCAAGGCAGTGTGCATGCCCGCGGCGGCGGCCGGCCGGATGTCGTTGTCGATGCGGTCGCCGACGTACAGGATCTCGTCCTTGCTGAAAGGGACCACTTCGGCGACGCAGCGGAAGAAGGCAGGATCTGGCTTGCTGGCGCCCCAGTCATCCGAGGTTCCGATCGAGTCGACGTTGTCCGCCAACAGTTCCCGGAGGATCTCGCCGGACCGGATCGTCTGGTTGCCTGCGATGCCCAGCCAGATGCCATCCGTCCGCAGCGTGGTCAGCGCAGGCCGGACGTCTTCGTAAAGGTCCTCTTCGCCGAAGGTCTCCGGCCGCCCGGCCGCCGCCCGCCTCTCACGTTCCTCGTACAGGTCAAAGCCGGGGCAGAACTCCTGGAAGACATCTCGGTAGTCACGCCCCTGAGCGATGACCGCCCCGAACATGGCGTGGAAGGTATGGCGGGCCACGCCGAGCCAGTCGGCCCAGGCACCGTACTCCCTGGTTTCGTCTACGAGGCACTCGCCGACGTCGAACACCACAGCACGAATCATGGGCGCAGGGTAGTAACCGGGTCTTCGCGGTCGACAGTGCATCGGTAGCCGATGAAGGCACCAACGGCCGAACAGAGCCCCGCTTCCTAGATCAATTACCCCACTACGGGAATATTTCCCTGTCGTCATGGACGCCCTGTGCCGAGCCGACCTAGCGTCATCCTCGGGTGGAGGGACAGGCCCTGCCCGTCGTACAGGGGGCACAATGGCGCGTGCGGATCTGACGCGGCTGACCGGCAATGGGAACTGGGAGTGCGGGGGCGATGACTGCCCCAACGTGTACCGGACCGGCTCAGGGTCGTTCGTGGTCCAGGGGAATCCGTCGGATGCCTTCGACCCGCCAGAGGGAGAGGCTCTCGTGGAGATCCCAGAGGCGGTGCTGAGGGAGGCTGTCCGTGCTCTTGGATGGTGAGGACTGGCGGAGGACGTTCGATGCCATGCAGAAAGAGGGTGGCGTCTGGAGACTCTGCCCGTCTACCGTGTGCCGCAGGAGGAAGAAGCTGTTCGCCGGTTCCTGGCCGGGGAGCCGGTGACGCGGGAGGCGACGCAGCCTTGGTTCGACCGGGTCAGGGCTTACGTGGCGAGCGGACGCAGTGTCGGGCGAGTGCACATCGTCACTCAGCCCCTCACGGACTACCTTCGCTTCGAGTTCGAGCACTACCGCCACAACGTCGAAGCCGGCGAGGCGATCCACATCCTCGACGTTTCCGATCGTCCCAACCCTCTCGATGGGGTGCAGGACTTCTGGATGTTCGACCATTCTCGGATCGTGCTCATGCACTATGAGCCGGACGGCACTCAGATCAGCCGGGAAGTGTACGACGGCGACCCGGTGCCGTACCAGGAGTACCAGCGCATCGCCCTTGCGGAATCGGTGCCCTTCGAGGAGTACGTGAAGGGCCTTGACACTTGATCCTCAGCAGCTAGGGCAGTCGAAAGCCGACCTGGCCGAAACACTGCGAACGCTGCGCAAGCGAGCCGGCCTGTCCCAAGTCCGGCTCGCCAAGCGTTGCAATGTTTCACAATCAAAGATCAGCAAGCCGTCGGCGCCAGATCCCCCCGCCCGAAGAGGAGGGCGTATCCCGGGGGGAGTTGGGTGAGGAGGCGGGTGGTCAGGGGGGCGCCGACCCAGTTCGCCAGGGTGCTGAGGACCGAGCTGACGTCCCAGCGGGCCGTCGCGGGGGTTGAGCCCTCGATGCGCGTCGCCACCGACTCCACGAACTCCCTTGCCGTCAGGGGGTGGGTCGCGGGGATCTGGGAGGCGATCACTCGGGCCGCTTCTCGGGGGAGGGACTGGGCCAGGGCGACGCGTTCGTCGCCGGTCACGTGGCCGCCGAGGGCTGAGAGGACTATCCGGGTCACGCGTTCCGCCTCCGCCCTCGTGGTGTACTGACCCGCCTCGCGCACCCGCTCCGTCAGTTCGTGCCAGCGCCTGGTGTCGGCGTCGCCATCACGGGCCGACAGGGCGGACGGGGTGGGGATCGTTGTTCTCGGCTGCGAGGTCGTCACGGTCATCGTGCTGGCTCCTCCTCCGGGGCACGTCGGGGCACGGGCAGGGCCGTGCCCCGTGATGCAGGGGACTTGGGTCGGTGGATCGGCGCGTCCCGGGTTCCGCTCGTCACCCGGGACGCCTTGTGCCGTCGGCTGTCCGCCGTGCGGGCGGTCAGCCGCTGATCTGCTTGCGGCCGACGTCGCCGCCCGTGATCTGGATGCGGCGTGGCTTGGCCGCTTCGGCCACCGGGATGCGCAGGGTCAGGACGCCGGCCTCGTACGACGCGTCGATGCGGTCCGTGTCGAGGGTGTCACCGAGGAACAACTGGCGGGTGAAGGTGCCCGAGGGGCGTTCGGCGACGAGCATCTCCGCGTCCTCGGGGGCCGGGTTGCGGCGCTCGGCGCGGACGTTGAGGACGTTGCGCTCGACGTCCAGCTCGATCGACTCGGGATCGATGCCGGGCAGATCGAAGTGGACCAGGAAGTCGTCCCCCGAGCGGTAGGCGTCCATCGGCATCGCGGCCGGGCGCGTGGCCTCTCCGAAGAGCTGCTGCGTGAGGCGATCGAATTCACGGAAGGGGTCCGTGCGCATGAGCATCACAGGTCACTCCTCTCTACGGGAACTGGGATGCGATGCCCTACGGCTTCTTATATAACCCCAAGAGGGAAAGTTGACAAGCCTCGACTCAGGTTGGTCGAGTCGACTGACCTGCGCGTTAGCCTCGGCCGCAGAGACAACGCAAAAGTGGAGAAAGAGGAGGCAGTCGTGGCCAGGGTTCCCAGTGCAGTCGTAGCCGCCACCGGGCTTGTCGGTGGGTATGGCGTGGCCCGTTGGACCAAGAAGCGGCAGCTGGGTGGGGCCGTGCTGGCCGTCGCCGGGGTCGCCGCCGCTCAGCAGTGGCGTGCGCAGGCCGGCGGGAAGGCTGCGGGTGCGCTCACGGCCGCTTACGTCGCCGCGTTCGCCGGGTCCCATCCGCTGGCCAAGAAGGTCGGCGCCTGGCCGTCCGTCCTCGGTGTCGCCGGCGCCGTCGCCCTCGCCTCCTGGGCCGTCGCCGACCGCCGGGGCTGACCCAGGGGCGCCAGTGCTCCGGCCGACGCCGACCGCAGGGGACACCCCCGGCACCGGCACTTCCTCCGGCGCCGGCGCCGCCGACGTCGACCGCCGGGGCGCAACCCCCGGCACCAGCACTTCGGCCGGCGCCGTGAGACCCCGTCGCGCAACGGCGCCCACCATCTGCCGAGCGCGTCCCCGCCGGGCAACGGCACCCACTACCTGCCGAGCACGTCCGACCCGAGCGGCAAAGCAGCGGTCAGGGGCTCGTGAGCCCCGCGTCGCCTCACTGCGTCAGGGATTCGGCGACCAGCCGCCAGATCTCCGCGGCGAGGTCCATGTTGCCGCTCGACTGGGCCTGCTCGGCGAGGTCGCGCAGGCCGGTGATGGCCGCCTCGCGGTTGCCCTCCATGAGCAGCACCCGGTTGCGCAGCATGTCGAGCCTGACCTGCTCCTGATAGGGCGTCACATCCTTGAAGCCCTCGAGCTGGGTCAGCAGCGCGCGCGCTTCGGCGGGGCGGTTCTGGAAGACGGCCACTCGGGCGTGCAACGCCAGCAGTTGCTGCTCCATGGTCGGCGTTGCCGCGAACGGCATGCACGCCTCCACTTCCTCGACGCGCCGCTGAGCGGACTCGATCTTCGGCGGTCTGCACAAGAGATCGAGGTGAGCCGCATCGAGGCGCAGGCGCATCCACAGCGTGAGGTCGTCCCGGCCGTTGAACCCTCGGATGGTCTGGTCCATCAACTCTGCGGCGGCATCGAGATCACCCTGGCGGGTTCGGATGTTGGCCATGGTCCACAGGGCCTCGGCCCAGCGCACTCCGGACTGCCCCTCGACCAGGGCGAGCAGCTCATCGCAGTAGCGCGCGGCATCAGGAAGCCGCCCGGCCTCGGCGAGGGCCGACACCAGGGCCAGCAGCGTGGACGTCAGCACCCGGCTGGGAAGGTCTTCGCTCTTCGCCAGCTCGTAGGCGCGCGTCGAGATGGCGACCGCGTCGTCGATCTGGCCGGTGCTGCGCATGCAGCGGGCCAACTCGGCCAGGACCCTGGCCTGCAGCTCGGGCAGTCCGATGTCGTCGCTGAGCGCGACCAGCTCGTCGAGGCTCTCCCGCTGTTCGGCGAACTCCCGGCGCCGGCGGCGCCACTCGGCGACCTGCCACAGCGCCTGCCAGCGAAGGAGCGGATCCTCGCCGCCCGACGCCTTCAGCGCCTCGGCGAGCGTCTCGCCGGCTTCGTCCTGGCCCAGGCCGGTGGCCAACGTCAGGCTCTGCACCAGTGACGTGGCCGTGGACTCCGCCAGCTCGGCCGGGCTGATGCCCAGCTGGGCGGCCAGATGCGCCACGGCCCGCTCGGTGGGCTGGCGCGCGCCGGACTCGAGCCGGGACAGATAGCCGGTCGACATGCCTTCGCCCGCGAGGGCGGCGAGGGTCAGGCCCCGCTCGGTCCTCAGTTGCCTGAGTCGGCGGCCGAAAACCGGCTGCTCCAGCATGTCTGAACTCCCGCGGGTGGCGACGTCGTACGACGTCCGACTGATCCCTTCACCCCGATCCTAACCCGCTTGCCCATATGGTGGCAATTCTTTGCCCGCCTGCAACCGCTCTGGTTGAGCGGTCCAAACTACCTTGGCAATCACTTTTGGCAACTACTTGCCAATGCCATGGCAAGCGTCGTAGCGTTCCTGTCGTCGCCAAACGCCGTACAGGACAAGGGGATTCGTCATGGGACAGAGCAACCGTGGTTTCGCCGAGGCAGGACTGCGCCGGCTGCACGACGTGCTGGCGCGGCATGTGGAGTCGGGAAAGATCCCGGGGCTCGTCGCCCTCTTCAGCCGGGGAGACGAGACGCACGTCGAAGCGCTCGGGACGATGCGTCATGACGGTGGCGCGCCGATGCGCCGGGACACGATCTTCCGGATGGCCTCGACGTCCAAGCCGGTCACGATGGCGGCGGCGATGGTGCTGCTCGACGAGTGCCGGCTGCGGCTGGACGACCTGGTGGAGCCGTGGCTGCCCGAGCTGGCCGACCGGCGGGTGCTGAAGCGGATCGACAGCCCGCTGGACGACACCGTGCCGGCGCGGCGGCCGATCACCGTACGGGACGTGCTGGCCTCCACCTTCGGGCTTGGCATGGATATGACGTCACTCGGCACCCCGATCATGAACGCGGTCTTCGAGCAGGGGCTCACGCCCAATCTGCCCGAGCCGATGCCCGAGCAGGACGAGTGGATGCGCCGCCTGGGCACGCTGCCGCTCATGTACCAGCCCGGGGAGCGCTGGCAGTACCAGATCAGCAACGACCTGGTCGGCGTGCTCGTCTCCAGGGTCACCGGCCAGTCGTTCGAGAGCTTCCTGCGCGAGCGCATCTTCGAACCCCTGGGCATGAAGGACACCGGTTTCCACGTGCCCGCCGACGACATCGACCGGCTGCCCACCCTCTACGCCCCCGACCCGCAGACCGGCGAGTTCATCGTGTGGGACGAGGCCAAGGGGGGACGCTGGAGCGAGCCTCCGGCGTTCCAGAGCGGCGGCGGCGGCCTGGTGTCCACCGCCGACGACTACCACGCCTACTTCCGGATGCTGCTGAACGGCGGCATGCACGACGGCGAACGGATCCTGTCCCGGCCCGCCGTCCAGCTGATGACCACCAACCGCCTCACGCCCGAGCAGAACGCCGCCCGCAACGCCATGGCCCGCGACAACGTCCACGTGTCCTTCGGCCAGGGACAGCACGGCGGCTGGGGCATGGGGATGGCGGTGCGCACCTACCGCGGTGACTACGCGCCGGTCGGCCAGTTCGGCTGGGACGGCGGAAGCGGCACCTCGACCTACGCCGACCCCGACAACCAGCTCACCGGCATCCTGCTCACCCAGGTCGGAGCGTCCGTCCCGGATTCGGTGCTGCTCATGCACGACTTCTGGACCACGCTCTACCAGGCCATCGACGACTGACACCGACCGACCACCCGACTGATACCGACCGACCACCCGACGTCCCCGTGGCCCCGCCTGTCGTCCGACGGGCGGGGCCACGTCCGGGGCTACGTCGTCCGGGCCGCCGACCGTGCCCCACGCCCCGCCCGGCACTCCGGTCGACCTCGAAAACCCTTCGTCACTCCGCCGGAATGACCTCACCTCGCCGGAACGCCCTCCGATACGCCTGCGGGCTCGTCCCCACCACCCTCCGGAAGCGTTCCCGGAAAGCCGTCGGTGAGCCGAAGCCCGTCTGGGCGGCGATGCGCTCCACCGGGTACGGCGTCGTCTCCAGGAGGTACTGGGCACGGCGTACCCGGGCCCGGTGCAGCCACTGCAGCGGTGTCGTGCCGGTCTGCTCACGGAAGCGGCGGTTGAGGGTGCGGGTACTCATCCCCGCCCGGGCCGCGATCTCGTCCACCGTCATGTCGCGGTCGCAGTGGTCCTCCAGCCAGTGGAGGAGCGGTTCCAGGGTGGCACCCGACGGTGCCGGGGGGAGGTCGTGGACGATGAACTGGGACTGGCCGCCCTCCCGTTCCAGCGGCATCACCGACATGCGTGCCGCGTGCGCGGCGACCGCGGAGCCGAAGTCCCTGCGGATCATGTGCAGGCACATGTCCAGCGCCGCCGCCGCGCCCGCCGACGTCAGGAACTGGCCGTTGTCGACGTACAGGACGTTCGGGTCCACCGTCACCTCCGGGTACCGCGCCGCCAGGTCCCCCGCCGCGCACCAGTGGGTCGTCGCGCGCAGGCCGTCCAGCAGGCCCGTCGCCGCGAACAGGAACGCGCCCACGCAGATCGAGGCGATCCGGGTGCCGTTCGCCGCCGCCGCGCGAAGGGCCTCCGGCACTCCCGGCGGTAGCTCCTGAGGCACTTCCGCCACGCCCGGCAGGATGATCGTGTCCGCCTCCGCCAGCGCCTCCAAGCCGTACGGCGCCCGCACCATGAAGGCCCCCGCGCTCACCTCCCCCCGCACCGAGCACACCCGCACCCGGTACGGCACCCGGCCGTCGGGCAGCCGCGCCCAGCCGAAGGTGTCGATGGGAGCGGAGAGGTCGAAGGGGATGACGCCGTCCAGCGCCAGTACGGCCACGGTGTGCATGGCAGGATCCTAGGCCTACGACGGATTGCGGCCGATGGCGCCCATCAGCCCCGTCACAGCGGAAACCGCCTGCCTCCCTATGGCGGGAATCCGTCGAAGCCTGGCACTCCCGCCACTTCTGCAAGATCCGTCCACCGCCTACCGTCACCGCGTGACCAAGTTCCTCCTCGCCGTCCACGTCCTGGCCGCCATCGTCGCCGTCGGCCCCGTGACCGTCGCCGCCAGCATGTTCCCGCCCGTCGCGCGCCGGGCCCTCGCCGCGCCCGGCGATCCCGGTGCCGGCGGCACGCTGCACCTGCTGCACCACATCTGCCGGGTCTACGCCCTCGTCGGCGTCGTCGTCCCGGTCTTCGGGTTCGCCACCGCGAGCGAGATGGGCGTGCTCGGGAGCGCCTGGCTCATCGTGTCGATCGCGCTGACCGCCCTCGCCGCCGTCGTCCTCGTCGCGCTGGTGCTGCCCGCCCAGGGCGCGGTGGTGGAGGGCCGGGGCACGAACCCCGCGCGGCTCGCCATGTCCACCGGCATGTTCAACCTGCTGTGGGCCACCGTGACCGTCCTGATGATCGTGCGGCCCGGCTCCACGACGGGGGCCTGACGGCACAGGCGCCCTACGGCGTACTCGGCGCCGACGGCCCCTGCGTACCCCCCACACCAGGCGCACCCCGCGTCGCCGCCCTCGTCCGGCTCGCCACCGCCGTCAGCGGCCGGGCGATGTCCTCCAGGGAGCGGCGCTCCGCCCGTACCGCCAGGAAGGCCGCGACCAGACCCGCCGCGCACATCAGGGCCGCGCCGATCGAGAAGGCCAGGACCGTGTCGCCGACCTTTCCCGTGCCGGTGAGGTCGGCGAACAGCAGCGGGCCGCTGATGCCGCCGGCCGCCGTGCCGAGAGCGTAGAAGAACGCGATGGACATCGCCCGCGTCTCCATCGGGAAGACCTCCGAGACCGTCAGATACGCGCTGGAGGCGCCCGCCGAGGCGAAGAACAGGACCGCGCACCAGCAGGCAGTCAGCGTGCCCGCGCTCAGCTCGCCCTGGTCGAACAGCCACGCCGTGCCGAACAGGAGCAGACCCGACAGCAGATAGGTCGAGGAGATCATCACCCGGCGGCCCACCGTGTCGAACAGCCTGCCCAGCAGCAGCGGGCCGCAGAAGTTGCCGACCGCGATCACCGCGAAGTAGTAACCGGTGTGACCGGAGGGCACGTCGAAGAACCTGGTCAGGATCGCGCCGAAGCCGAAGGTGATCGCGTTGTACAGGAACGCCTGGCCGATGAACAGGGAGAAGCCGAGGACCGCGCGCCTGCGGTAGTGAGCGAAGACCGTGCGGGCGATCTCCCGGAACGTCACGCTCCTGCGCTGGTGGATCTCCAGCTCGCCCCGCGGCTCGGGCAGCGTCACGCCCTTCTCCCGCTCCACCCGGCGCTCGATACCGGAGACGATCTCCTCCGCCTCCCGGTCCCTGCCGTGGATCAGCAGCCAGCGCGGGCTCTCCGGGACGTGCCGCCGTACCAGCAGGATCACCAGCGCCAGGACCGCCCCCAGGGCGAAGGTCAGCCGCCAGCCGACGTTCCTGGCCAGCAGATCCGTGTCGAGCGCCACGATCGACAGCAGCGCGCCGCCCACCGCGCCCAGCCAGAAGCTGCCGTTGATGATCAGGTCGACCCGGCCGCGGTGGACGGCCGGGATCAGCTCGTCGATCGCCGAGTTGATCGCCGCGTACTCACCGCCGATGCCGAAGCCGGTCAGAAAGCGGAACAGGAAGAACCACCAGGCCTCCCAGGAGACGGCGGTCAGCGCCGTCGCCGCCAGGTACACCGCCAAGGTGATCATGAAGAGCTTCTTGCGGCCGTGACGATCGGTCAGCCGGCCCCAGAAGAGGGCGCCCGAACAGGCGCCGGCCACATACAGCGCGGCGGCCGTGCCGGTGATCTGCCCCGAGGTGATCGACACCCCGCTGCCCGGTTCGGCCAGCCGGCCGGCGATGTTGCCGACGACCGTGACCTCCAGGCCGTCCAGGATCCAGACCGTCCCCAGACCGATCACGATCGTCCAGTGCCAGCGGGACCAGGGCAGACGGTCCAGCCGGGCGGGAAGGTCGGTGATGACGGTCCGGCCCGTCCCGCCGGGCCCGCCGGTCTGCGGTGCCGGCGTCCTCGCTGCGGCCATGGGCTCCCTCCTCGCCGAAGGACGTCCCCCCGACATACGGGAGACGGCAGGACGGGTGCCCGCGTACCGCGGATTCAGGCGCCCAGCGTCCGCGTCACCGTATAGATCAGCAGGCCCGCCAGTGACCCCACCACCGTGCCATTGATCCGGATGAACTGCAGGTCGCGGCCGATGTGCGCCTCGATCTTCCGGGTGGTGTGCTCGGCGTCCCAGCTCGCCACGGTGTCCGTGATCAGCGAGGTGATCTCCCGGCGGTACGTCGTCACCACATGCACCGCCGCACCCTCGACCCAGCTGTCGACCTTCTCCTGCACCTTCGGCTCCGTCGCCATCCGCGCACCCAGCGACAACAGCGCGGACCGCACCCGCATCCGCAGTTCGCTCCGCTCGTCCTCGGCCGCCGCCACCATCATGGCCCGTACGGCCGTCCACGCGGACGCGATCAGATCCTGCACCTCGCCCCGCCCCAGGACCTCACCCTTCAGCCGCTCCACCCGCGTCCGGGTGTCCGTGTCGGACTGCAGATCGGAGGCGAAGTCGGTGAGGAAACGGTCCAGCGCGCCACGCGCCGGATGCGAGGGCATGTCCCGCATCTCGGTGACGAACCGCAGCAGCTCCTTGTAGACCCGCTCGCCGACCTTCCGGTCCACGAACCGCGGGGTCCAGCCGGGCGCGCCACCCTCCACCGCCACCATCACGTCACCCCGGTGCAGCACCAGCCAGTCCTGCGCTCTGGCCACCACCAGGTCCACCGCCCGCCGGTGCCCGCCGTCGGCGACGATCCCCTCCAGCATCTTGCCGATGCCCGGCGCGACCTCCTTCGTGTTCGCCCGCCGGGTGATCGCCTCGCTCACCACCACCTGCACATCCCTGTCCCGCAACACGGTCAGCGCACCGCGCAGCGCCGTGGCCAGCTCCGCCGTCACCCGGTCCGCGTGCTCCGGCTCGGCCAGCCACGCCCCCAGCCGGCTGCCGATGCCGACCGCGCGCAGCCGCTGCCGTACGACGTCCTGGGAGAGGAAGTTCTCGCCGACGAACTCGCCGAGCGAGACACCCAGCTGATCCTTCTTGGTCGGGATGATCGCGGTGTGCGGGATCGGCAGCCCCAGCGGGTGCCGGAACAGCGCCGTCACGGCGAACCAGTCCGCGAGCGCACCCACCATGCCGGCCTCGGCGGCCGCCGCGACATAACCGGCCCAGGGACCGGCGCCCTCGTGCGAGGCGAGCTTGGCCAGGACATAGACCACCGCCACGACCAGCAGCATGCTCGTCGCCGTGAGCTTCATGCGCCGCACCCCGCGCCGGCGCTCCTCGTCGGCCGGGGTGAAGGCCGTCATGGTCCGGTACGACACACCCCGCGCCGGCGCCGCTTCCGTCTCGGTCGATTCCATCGGCTCCACCCGTTCAGCTCCGCCCGCTCACTGATCCGTCCAGTGATCCGGCCCAGTGATCCGGCCCAGTGATCCCGTCCGGTGATCCCGTCCGGTGATCCCGTCCGGTGATCCCGCACACAATTGTCCCTTCCTGACCGACTCCCGGAACGGAACAAGAGTTCCCGGCGTCTGTCAGAAAAGAGGATTTGAGCAGGGCCCTGACAGCTCTCCCCGGCCCATGACGCATCATGGGCTCACCAAGATCGGAGCCTCGGGCTCCCATCCCCGAGGAGAACAACACAAGCATGACCAAGCGTCATGGTTATGCCGTACTGAGTGCGCTCATCGCGCTGGTCGTAGCCGTGTCCGCCGCCATCTACCTCACCGTGGCGGCCGACGACGGCACCCCGCACGGCGCCCTCACCGACGACCGCCCCCACCACGGCTCCTCCGTCGCCCCCGCCTCCACCGGCACCTGGGTCGGCGCCTGGTCCGCCTCCCCGGTGGGCGGCGAACCCGGCACCGAGACCCACGGCCTCGCGGGCCGCTCCGTGCGCAACATCGTCCACACCAGCACCGGCGGCACGAGCGCCCGGATCACGCTCTCCAACCTCTACGGCCACGAGCCGCTGACCATCACCCACGCCTCCATCGCACTCTCCGCCGGCGACGGCACCGCCGCGGCCGAACCGGACTCCATGCGCCGCCTCACCTTCGACGGCGCCACCAGCGTGGTCATACCCGCCGGCGAAGAGATCGCCGGCGACCCCGTACACCTCACCGTCCCGCACGACAGCGACGTCCTGATCACCACCTACTCCCCCACCCCGTCCGGCCCGGTCACCTACCACCCGCACGCGAGGCAGATCTCCTACGTCGCCACCGGCGACGCCACCGAGGACGCCACCGGCACCCCCTACACCCAACAGACGACCTACTGGCGCTACCTGACCGCCCTGGACGTCCTCAGCAACGAGGCCGACGGCACCATCGTCGTCTTCGGCGACTCCATCACCGACGGCATCACCTCCACCATCGGCGCCAACCACCGCTGGCCCGACATCCTCGCCGGCCGACTGCGCACCGCGCTCGAAGACAGACGGCAGGTGCCCCGCTACAGCGTCGTGAACGAGGGCATCAGCGGCAACCAGGTCCTCGCCGACGGACTCGGCCGCCCGGCCGAGAACCAGAGCGGCCTGGGCCGCTTCGCCCGCGACGCGCTCACGCACCCGGACGTCAAGGTCGTCGTCATCGACCTCGGCGTCAACGACATCCTCCGCAACCCACGACTCGCCGACCCCAACCAGATCCTCACCGGCCTGCGCACCCTCGTCCGCGAGGCCCACGCCCGCGGCCTGAAGGTCGTCGGCGCCACACTGATGCCCTTCCAGGGCCACCGCGGCTGGACCGCCGCCCGCGAGGCGGTACGACAGCAGGTCAACGCCGAGATCCGCGCCGGCCGGGTGTACGACGCCGTGGTCGACTTCGACAAGGCGCTCCGCGACCCGTACGACCCCCGACGCCTCCGCCCCGACTACGACTCCGGCGACCACCTCCACCCCAGCGACCTGGGCTTCAGCAGGATGGCCAAGGTCTTCGACCTGAACACGCTGAAGGGCGCGGGGCAGACGGAACTGTAGGTACGGGCACGAGGAACACTCACGGGCTGCCGGGATACTGGCTGGCATGACCCGCTTGATCCTCGCCACCCGCAACGCCGGAAAGATCGCCGAGCTGAGGGCGATCCTCGCCGAGGCCGGACTCCCCCACGAGCTGGTGGGCGCCGACGCCTACCCCGACATCCCCGACATCAAGGAAACCGGCGTCACCTTCGCCGAGAACGCCCTCCTCAAGGCCCACGCCCTCGCCCAGGCCACCGGCCTCCCCGCGGTCGCCGACGACTCGGGCCTCTGCGTCGACGTCCTGAACGGCGCCCCCGGCATCTTCTCCGCCCGCTGGTCCGGCCGCCACGGCGACGACAAGGCCAACCTGGAGCTGCTGCTGGCCCAGCTGGCCGACATCGCGGACGAACACCGGGGGGCCCACTTCGCGTGCGCGGCGGCGCTTGCCCTGCCGGACGGGCGCGAGCAGGTGGTCGAGGGCCGGCTTCGGGGTGCACTCCGGCATGCGCCCGCCGGCACGAACGGCTTCGGCTACGACCCGATCCTCCAGCCGGAGGGCGAGACGCGCACGTGCGCCGAGCTGAGCCCGGAGGAGAAGAACGCGATCAGCCACCGGGGGAAGGCGTTCCGGGCGCTGGTGCCAGTGGTTCGGGAGTTGTTGGGCTGAGATTGCGGAGAGGCCCCGCACCTTTGAAACGAAGGTGCGGGGCCACTTTTGCCTGTGCGCCCGGTCGGATTTGAACCGACAACACCAGGCTTCTAAGGCCTGTCTCTCTGCCATTGGAGTACGAGCGCGTGCCCGGATCTACCTTACTGGGCGAGAGTATGCCGTTGCCGACCACCTCGGCACCAGGTGCTCGTGGTCGCGTGGCAGTTGGGGCACAGCAGCCGGAGATTCTCACGCCGGTCGTCGCTCCAGTCGCCGTTGATGTGGTCGATCTCCAGCGTCATCGGCTGCCCGAACCACTCTGGCCCAACGCCGCACTCGGCGCACTCCTCCGGTACGCCCACCTCGTGGAGCGCGCGGCGCAACAGATGGGTTCGCGTCCTGCGTCGGCCGTCGTGATTGACCAGGATGTCCTCGGGGCGCTTCGCGCGGTCTGCGTACGTCTTGCCTCGTTGATGCGCCTGCCCCAGGAAGTGCGCGGTCGAGATGCCCTCTTCGGCGATCCACTCACGCAGCAGCGCGCGCTGCGTGCCGGTGTCGGGGCGCCCAAGGCGGCGCAGCGTCTCTGCGATGGAGATCGACTCGCCGACCGCTTGGCGCAATTCCTCGGGAGCGGGGCGACTTGGCCTGCCAGAGTCGGAGAAGTGCGAGATGTCGATCCCGAAGTGGGCGAATCGCCGCACGAGATAGCGACGCACCTTGCCGTACGGGCTGGTGCCGAAGAAGGCGATGACCTCGTTCAGGCTCGCACACCGCTCGGCGGCCTCGGCCAACCGCTCACGCGTGTACTGCACGCCGCTGCTCATAGGGCGCCGCCCCGAGAACGGCCCTTGCCGCGCCCTCGGTAATTGTCCGTGGTCGAGTGGCAGTTGGGGCACAGGAAACGGAGGTTCTCGATGCGGTTGTCACGCCAGTTGCCGTCGATGTGATCGACCTCCAGCGGTAGCGGACGGCCCCGCCACTCCGGCTCTGTACCGCAGCGAGCACAGCGCTCCGGCACCCCTACGGCCGTCATCGCCCACTTGAGCCTGTCGCTCGGAATGCGCCGGGCCTGGCCGACCGGTTGCTCGACGAGCAGGGCCTCCGGTGTTCGGGCGCGCCAGGGTTTCCCTCGCCGGGTCGGCAGTTGGAAGTGCGAGGTGTCAATGCCATACGCCTTGATCCTGCGGCTGATGTGCATGTGGCGGCCCCCGACCACCTCCAGGCCGAGATGGCGCAGCACTTCGCACATGTTGGTCGATGCCGCCACCGCCCGCTCAAGCATCTCCCGCGTCCACTTCACCCCCTCCCGCTCGAAGTGCGCGACATCCACCCCGAGCTTCTTCATCCGCTCCAGGACATAGCGCCGCATCGAACTCCTCGGATCCACCCCCAACCTCTCCAACGCATCCGACAAAGTCCGCGCCCCGCGAGCCGCTACTTCCAGCCGCTCCTTGGTGTACGCGCTGGCCCCCATCGCCCCCCTCCGTTCCAGGCGTGCGTTCGCCGCCCGCACGGAGTAACGAACCGGTAATCGGACAGTCACGCAGGGGAACGAGAAGGCGGCTCGCACCGGAATGTCCCGGTGCGAGCCGCAGGCAGTGGAGACAGGTGTCCTCAGATGCCCAGATCCTTGATGATCTTGGCCACGTGGCCCGTGGCGCGGACGTTGTAGAGGGCTCGTTCCACCTTGCCCTCCTCGTCGACGACGATCGTGGAGCGGATGACGCCCATGTAGGTCTTGCCGTAGTTCTTCTTCTCGCCGTACGCGCCGTAGGCCTCGGTGACCGTCTTCTCCGGGTCGGCCAGGAGCGTGACCTTCAGGGACTCCTTCTCGCGGAACTTCGCCAGCTTCTCCGGGGTGTCGGGGCTGATGCCGAGCACGTCGTAGCCGGCGGAGGCCAGGACGTCCAGGTTGTCGGTGAAGTCGCAGGCCTGCTTGGTGCAGCCGGGGGTCAGGGCGGCCGGGTAGAAGTAGACGATGACCTTGCGGCCCTTGTGGGCGGACAGGGAGACCTCGTTGCCGTCGGCGTCGGGGAGGGTGAAGGCGGGGGCCACGTCCCCCGGCTGGAGTCGCTCGCTCATCGGGCCAGCGTAACCGGGGGGCCTTGCGGCGCGCCGGGAGGAGAAGCTGACAGACTGTCCGGAACAGCATCACAGACTTCGGAGGCCGTACGGTGGCGGACACGTCGGACACCAGAACCCCGGCGCAGATCGAGGCGGACATCAAGCGCCGCCGCGAAGTGCTGGCCGAGACGCTCGACGAGATCGGGGTGCGGGTGCATCCGCAGACGATCATCGGGGATGCCAAGGCCAAGGTCGTCGCCAACATCGATCACACGGTCGGGCGGGCCTATGTCCAGGTCAACCGGGTGGTCACCGAGGTGCGGGCGCAGTTCGTCGACGAAGAGGGCGCGCTGCGGGTGGAGCGGGTCGTGCCGGTCGCGGTGCTCGCCCTCGGCGTCGTGGGACTGCTCGCCGTGGGCCGCAGGCGGCGCAGGCGCTGACCCGGGCTCGGACGAGCGGGGCGAAGGCAGGTAGGTTCGAGGCGTGAGCGCCAACAGAAACCAGCACAGCACCCCCCATCACGACAAGCTGCCCATCCGGATGCTGCACGACCGGGTTCTGGTCAAGCAGGAGACCGGTGAGGGCGAGCGGCGGTCTGGGGGCGGCATTCTGATTCCCGCCACTGCGGCGGTCGGGCGGCGGCTGGCCTGGGCCGAGGTCGTCGCGGTCGGGCAGAACGTACGGACCGTGGAGCCGGGTGACCGGGTTCTGTTCGATCCGGAGGACCGGGCCGAGGTCGAGGTGCGGGGTGTGGCGTACGTGCTCATGCGTGAGCGGGATCTGCACGCCGTGGCCGCGGACCGTTTCGAGGGGTCGGAGGACTCCACGGGTCTGTATCTCTGAGTCGTCGTCTTCGAGTCGTTCCGGTAGAGGGGTTCCGGTAGAGGGGCTGGTGACCGTGGTCACCAGCCCCTTTGTCAGGCCGCGGGGTCGCCGCCTCCGGTGCCGGCGGCCGTGCCGGTCGTGACGCCGCCGCCATCGGTTCCGCCGCCGGTGGCCGTGCCGCCTCCGGTGGTCCCTCCGTCGGTCGTGCCACCGCCGGTCGTGTTGCCGCCGCCCGTCGTGCCGCCGCCCGTGGTGTCTGCGCCGGTGGTGTTGGTGCCGCCGCCCGTGGTGGTGCCACCGGTGGTGCCGGTGCCGCCGGTGGTGGTCGTACCGCCGTTGGTCGGGGTGCCGACGGTGCCGCCGCCGGTCGGGGTGGTGGTCGCGCCGCCGCCCGTCGGGGTGCCGGTGGTGCCGCCGTTGCTCTGGTCACCGGTCGTGCCCGGCTGGGCCGAGCCGGTGGCGCTGGGCGCCTGCGGCTGGTCGGCGCCCTGCTCCAGTTGGAGGTCGAAGGCGGAGGCCGATGTGTTCTTCAGCGCGTCCGCCGTGTACTGGGCCCAGATCTGGGTCGGTGCGCCGCCACCGTTGATACGGGCCTGGCCGAGGGCGCCGTACAGCGGCATGTGCTTGGCCGTCACCGGGTCCTGGCCCATGACCGAGACCACCGTGGCCAGGTCGGGGGTGTAGCCGGCGAACCAGGCGGCGGTGTCGTTCTCGGCGGTACCGGTCTTGCCGGCCGCCGGGCGGCCCGCGGCCTGTGCGGCGGTGGCGGTGCCGTTGTCGACGACGCTCTGCAGGATGGAGGTGGTGGTGTCGGCGGCCTCGCGGCTGACGACCTGCTTGACCGACTGCTCGGGCAGCTTGACCTCGTCCGTGCCGTCCTTGGTGATCTTCTCGATCAGCGTGTACGTGCCGTGCTTGCCGTGGTTGGCGAGCGTGGCGTAGCCCTCCGCCATGTCCAGCACGCTGGCGGTGGCGGTGCCGAGGGCGATCGACGGGTACGGCTGGAGGTCCGGGGTGTCGGAGGGGATGCCGAGGTCGATCGCGGTCTGCTTGACCTTGGACGGGCCGACGTCGACGGCCATCTGCGCGTAGACGGCGTTCACGGACAGGTCGGTCGCCTTGGTGACGTCGATCTGGCCGTACGACTTCTGGTCCTCGTTCTGCGGGGCGTAGGCGCCGCCGCTCCAGCCCTGGACGGGGCGTTCGTTGGTGCCGTCGTACAGGGTGTTCGGGGTGATGGGGCGGCCGTCCTGGGTGGTCGAGCCGTTCTGCACCGCGGAGGTGAAGACGAAGGGCTTGAAGGTGGAGCCGACCTGGAAGTCACCGCGGGTCGCGCCGTTGGTGTACTGCTTCACGTAGTCGATGCCGCCGTACATGGCGACGACCTTGCCGGTCTTCGGGTCGACGGAGGCGCCGCCCGCGCGGACGTACCTGTCGACCTTGTTGTTCTTCTTGTCCAGCTTGGCGATCAGCTGGTCGTTGACCGCCTTGACGAAGGCGTTCTGCCGGTTCTTCTGGATGGTGGTGGTGATGCGGTAGCCGCCGGTCGCGAGCTGGTCGTCGGTGAGGATGTTGTTGGTGGTCAGGTAGTGCTTGACCGCCTCGACGAGGTAGCCGCGCTGGCCGGACATGCCCGTGGAGACCGTCTGCTCCTTCGGCATCGGGAACTTCATCCCGGCGCGCTGGGACTGGCTGAGCCAGCCCTTCTTGACCATGCCGTCCAGGACGTAGTTCCAGCGGGCGACGGCTGCGGCCTTGTTCTCGGGGTGGGCCACGACGTCGTACTCGCTGGGCGCGTTGACGAGCGCGGCGAGGTAGGCGGCGCGGGCCGGGTCGAGGTTCTGGGCGTCCACGCCGTAGTAGGCCTGGGCGGCGGACTGGATGCCGTAGGCGTTGCGGCCGAAGTAGCTGGTGTTGAGGTAGCCCTCGAGGATCTCGTCCTTGGACTTGTTGCGGTCCAGCTTGATCGAGATGAAGAACTCCTTGGCCTTGCGGGTGACCGTCTGCTCCTGGCCGAGGTAGTAGTTCTTCACGTACTGCTGGGTGATGGTCGAGCCGGACTGCTTGCCCTTGCCGGTCGCCGTGTTCCAGGCGGCGCGGACCATCGCCTTGGGGTCGATGGCCGACTCGGTGTAGAAGTCGCGGTCCTCGGCGGCCAGTACGGCGTGCTGGGCGTCCTTGGAGACCTGGGCGAGGCTGACGTTCTCCCGGTTGATCTGGCCGTCGCGGGCCAGCTGGGAGCCGTCGGCGTAGAGGTAGACGTTGGCCTGCTTGGTGGCGAGGGCGTTGGCCGGCGGGATGTTGACCATGGAGTAGCCGAGGAAGAAGAGGCCGACGAGCAGCAGGATGCCGATGACGAAGGTGCCGAGCACCATGCGCCAGGTCGGGATGATCCGCCGCCATCCGGTCCGCTTGGGCCGCTTCGGCTTCTTGCCGTTGCCTCCGGCCGGTTCACCGTCGCCGGGGGTGGGGGTGGCTGCCGCGCCTGCGGCGCCCGCGGGGCCGGCCTGGGAAGCCTGGGCGGCGGCACTGGCGGTGCCGACCGCTCCTGCCGCCTGGGTGGCGCGGGGGGCGGTGCCGGGGCCGGGCGTACGAGGGGTGCGCCCGGCGGCGTTCGGCTCGCCGGCGGCCGTCTTGGCGGGGTCGCCCGGCTCGGCCGCTCGGGGAGCGTTGACCCGCCGGAGCACCTGGGTGGTCTCGGGCGCGGGCGCCTGCCCGGAGCCCTGTGCGGCCCCGGCCGCGGGCGCCGTGACGCGCCGCAGCACCTGTGTGCTCTCGGCGGACTGAGCCTGCGCCGGGACCTGCGGCTTCCCGGAGTCAGTACGGGGCCGACCGGAGCCCTGGGATACGGCGGAGCCGCCGGAGTCCTGGGAAGAGCTGGAGGGCTTGGAGCCCTGGGGAACGCCGGGGGCACCTGCGGCCTGGGATGCGCTGGAGGACCCCGAGCCCTGGGACGCGCTGGAGGGCTCCGAGCCCTGGGAAGCGCTGGGTGCACCTGCGGCCTGGGACGCGCTGGAGGACCCCGAGCCCTGGGACGCGCTGGGGGGCTCCGAGCCCTGGGAAGCGCTGGGTGCACCTGCGGCCTGGGACGCGCTGGAGGGCTCCGAGCCCTGGGAAGCGACGGAGGACCTGGAGCCCTGGGAAGCACTGGAGGCGCCTGCGGCCTGGGACGCGCTGGAGGCGCCGGACGCCGAGGCGGCGCCGGCTGCCGAGCCACCCGAGACCTGGGTCTCACGAGCCGCCGAGCCGCTGCCGGACGCCGACGCGCCCTGGTCCGACGCGCCCGTACCGGAGCCCGCGCCGCCGCGAGCCCCCGAGCCGTCACCAGCAGCCCCACGGGACACCGGCGCGCCTCGGTCCACCGAGCCTGCGCCGAAGCCCGAGCCCCTACCGGAACCCGAGGCCTCACCGGACGCCGAGCCTCCGCGCGCCGTCGAGCCCCCACCGGGGCCCGAAGCCGCGCCGGAAGCCGAAAGGCCACCGGAACCCGTGTCGTTGGACGCGGTCGCCTCCTGCTGTTCCGTCCGGCCGCCTCGGGCCGCCTGGCGGGCCCGGGCCATGGAGGCCGTCCGGTCCAGGGCCGAGCGGTCCGCCGCAGTCGACGAGCCCGCCGGAGTCGAGCGGTCCGGGGAGGCCATACGGTCACCGGCTCGGCCGGACCCGGTCTCCCGAGCCTGACCACCCTGACCAGCCTGACCAGCCCGGTCAGCCGTGCCGCCCTGCTCAGCCTGACCAGCTTGCTCGGCCCGACCAGCCCGGTCGGCCTGCCGGGACTGCGCGCCCCGGTCAGCCTGCCGGGACTGCCCGCCCCGCTCGGCCGTACCGCCCGTCTCGGCCCGCGCGGACTCCGCCGCACCCGCCGCACCCGGCGTCTCCCGGGACCCCGCCCGTCGGCCGGACCCCTCGGACTCCGCCGTACCAGCCGCACCCGCCGCACCCGGCGTCTCCCGGGACCCCGCCCGTCGGCCGGACCCCTCGGACTCCGCCGTACCAGCCGAACCCGCCGGCCCCGGCCTCTCCCCGGACTGCCCGCCGGCGCCCTCGGGCTGTGTCGCTGTGCCGGCCCCCTCGGGCTCGGCCTCCCCGGGCCGCTTTCTCGGCGGCATGCCTTCGTTCGGCTGCTGCGGCTGCGGCTCGTCGCTCATTCGTGCACGGACTCCTGTTTCGCGTCGTACGTTCCCGTACGCCTCGTACGCTCTTCTGCGCCCCCAGTTTGAAGACTCTCGCACCTGGCGTTCCGTTCCCGGATTCCAGCACGCTTCGACCACGAAATTGCGTGGCCGGACGCCGGGCTCCGGGACTAGGCTCCTGCGCTTCGGTGTCGAGCGGTCCCGGGAGGTGGACTGGCGTGGGCGCGGGACGGTTGTACGTGGCCGTCGCGGCGGGGGGATTCAGACGGTACGCGACGTATCGGGCCGCCACTGCGGCAGGGGTGTTCACGAACACGGTCTTCGGGCTGATCCTCGTCTATACGTATCGGGCGCTGTGGGACGAGCGGCCGCACCTCGGCGGGTGGGATCAGGCGCAGGTCGTGACGTATGTGTGGCTGGGGCAGGCGTTCCTGTCGACGCTCGCGATCGGCGGCGGTGGCGTCGAGACCGAGTTGATGGAACGCATCCGTACGGGGGACGTGGCGATCGACCTGTACCGGCCCGCCGATCTGCAGATGTGGTGGCTCGCCACCGACCTGGGCCGGGCGTTCTTTCAGTTGGTGGGACGAGGGATCGTTCCCTTTGTCTTCGGTGCTCTGTGTTTTCCGGTGTACCTGCCGACGGACATGGGCACCTGGGTCGCCTTCTTCGTCGCCGTGCTGCTGGCGATGCTCGTCGGATTCGGCATCCGGTACCTGGTGGCGCTCAGCACGTTCTGGTTCCTGGACGGCATGGGTGTGACGCAGATGTCATGGCTGGTCGGCTACTTCTGCTCGGGCATGCTGCTGCCGCTGAACATCTTCCCGGGGGCGCTCGGCGAGGTCGTACGGGCGCTGCCGTGGTCCTCGCTGCTGCAGGCGCCGGCCCAGGTGCTGCTGGGGCACGCGGATCCGCTGGGCACGTATGTGTTCCAGGGCGCGTGGGCGGTGGTGCTGCTGGGCGCGGGGCGGCTGGTGCAGTCGGCGGCGACGCGCAGGGTGGTGGTCCAGGGTGGCTGAGATCGGCCCCGGCCGGGTGCGGGAGGGGGTGCGGGCCTATCTGATGATTGCCGGGATGTGGATCAGGTCCACCATGGCCTACCGCGCCTCGTTCCTGATGACCACGTTCGGCAACTTCTCGGCGACTCTCCTCGATTTCGTCGGGATCATGCTGATGTTCTCGCGGGTGGACGCGCTGGGCGGCTGGTCGCTGCCGGAGGTGGCCTTCCTGTACGGGCTGTCCGGTACGGCCTTCGGTCTTGCCGACCTGGTGATCGGGTCGATGGAGCGGTTGGGGCGGCGGGTGCGCGACGGCACGCTGGACACGCTGCTGGTGCGGCCGGCGCCGGTGCTGGCCCAGGTGGCGGCCGACCAGTTCGCGCTGCGCCGGCTGGGCCGGGTGGTGCAGGGCCTGCTGGTGCTCACCTGGGCGGTGGCCCGGCTGGACATCGCCTGGACGCCGCTGAAGCTGCTGCTGATGCCGGTGATGGTGGTGAGCGGCTGCGGGATCTTCTGCGCGGTGTTCGTGGCGGGGGCGGCCTTCCAGTTCCTGGCGTCGGACGCCTCGGAGGTGCAGAACGCCTTCACCTACGGCGGTACGACGCTGCTGCAGTATCCGCCGACGGTGTTCGCGAAGGAGCTGGTGCGCGGGGTGACGTTCGTGCTGCCGCTGGCCTTCGTCAACTGGCTGCCCGCGACCTATGTGCTGGGGCGGCCGTATCCGCTGGGGCTGCCCGAGTGGCTGGCGTTCGCTCCGCCGCTGGTGGCGGTGGGGTGCTGCGCGCTGGCGGGGCTGGCCTGGCGGGCGGGACTTCGTTCGTATCGGAGTACAGGGAGCTAGCGCGGTGGCGGACAGCGATTTCATCTCACTGGAGCAGGTCGAGAAGGTCTTCGAGGTGCGCAGGAAGACCGGGTTCCTGAAGCGGGAGCGGCGCGAGGTGCGGGCGGTGGACGCGATCTCGTTCAGGGTGGCGCGCGGGGAGATGGTCGGGTACATCGGGCCGAACGGCGCCGGGAAGTCGACCACGATCAAGATGCTGACCGGCATCCTGACGCCGAGCGGGGGCAGGCTGCGGGTGGCGGGCATCGATCCGTCACGGGAGCGCCGGCGCCTGGCGCACCGGATCGGGGTGGTGTTCGGGCAGCGTACGACCCTGTGGTGGGACCTGCCGCTGATCGACTCCTACCGGCTTGCGCACCGCATGTACCGGATCCCGGATGCGCGTTACCGGGAGAACCTGGACCGGTGCGTCGAACTGCTGGAGCTGGCCGCCCTGTTGGACGTGCCCGTGCGGCAGCTCTCGCTCGGGCAGCGGATGCGCGGGGACATCGCGGCGGCCCTGCTGCACGACCCGGAGGTGCTGTACCTGGACGAGCCGACGATCGGGCTGGACGTCGTGTCGAAGGCGAAGGTCCGTGGTTTCCTGCGGGAGTTGAACGCCGAGCGGGGTACGACCGTGCTGCTGACGACGCACGATCTGCAGGACATCGAGCAGTTGTGCTCCCGGGTGATGGTGATCGACCACGGCCGGCTGATGTACGACGGGCCGCTCGTGGGGCTGCACGAGGCCGGGGAGAGCGAGCGGACGCTGGTGGTGGACCTGGAGCGGGAACTGCCGCCGGTGGAGGTGCCGTCGGCGCGGGTGGTGCGGGTGGAGGGGCCGCGGCAGTGGCTGGCGTTCCCGGCGGGGCAGTCGGCGGCGCCGCTCGTGGCGTATCTCGCGGCGGAGTATCCGCTGGTGGACCTGTCGGTGCGGGAACCGGACATCGAGGCGGTCATCGCCAAGATGTACGCGGAGAAGGCGGTCTCGTAGGCTGCTGTCATGACCGACGACGCAAGTCCGGACCTCCGGGCGTCCGACAGCGACCGTGAGCGGGTCGCCGAGGTCCTGCGGGACGCTCTGGCCGAGGGCCGGCTCGACATGGCGGAGTTCGAGGAGCGGCTGGAGGCGACGTACAAGGCGCGTACGTACGGCGAGCTGGCGCCGCTCACCCGTGATCTGCCGGCGGCCGGCACGGTGACGGCGCCCGTCCCGGTGTCCTTCACCAAGGAACCGGCGGAGAGCGGGAGTTGGGCGGGCCGGATCGTCGGGGGCGAGGGGTCCTCGGCGGGTGCGGTCGCCATCATGTCCGGCTTCCAGCGCAAGGGCCGCTGGACGGTGCCGAAGCGGTTCGACTGCTTCGCGTTCTGGGGCGGCGGCGAGATCGACCTGCGGGAGGCGGACTTCGCGGACCGCGAGGTCGAGATCAACTGCGTGGCGATCATGGGCGGGGTGCAGGTCATCGTGCCGCCGGGGGTCGAGGTCGTGGTCCGCGGCATCGGCATCATGGGCGGCTTCGACCATCCCCGGGACGACGGCCCGCCGGAGCCGGGCGCGCCGCGGGTGATCATCGGGGGCCTTGCGTTCTGGGGCGGGGTGGACGTGACCCGCAAGATCACCCGAGCGGAACGGCAACGGCTGAAGGAGCGGCGCCGGGACCTGGAGCGCTGAGCCCTGCGCCCCTGGGTCACTTCGTGCAGACCTTGGTGAGTTCGCCGGCCGCGTCCGTGACCGGGCCCAGGTCCGGCGTCTTGTCGCCGTTCTTGAGGGCCGTACGGACGTTCCCCACGGCCTTATCCAAGTCGTCGACCGCCTTGTTGACGTCGGCGTTGTCCGTCTTGTCGCCGATCTTCCTCAGGTTCTGCTCGATGGAGTCGAGGGAGGCGTCCGCCCGGCTCGGGTCGCTCGCCGCGTTCTCGACCGCCTGCTGGAGGTCGGTGACGCTGTCGGCGATGGAGTCGGCGGTCTGCACGCAGTCCAGGGCCTTGTTCACGGCGTCGCAGCCGGTGGTGAGGCCGGTGGTGAGCGCGGCGAGCGCCACGGCGGCGACGGCGGTGAGACGGCGTCGGCTGACGGCCATGGTGGTGTTTCCCTCCCCTGGTAGGGCCCGTACGGCCCGGTGCGGCCGCCGTACCCCTAGGACGCCGGGACGGGCGCGCGGGTTGCCCCTGCGCGCCCGTCCTTTTGGTCTGCCCTTTACTTCCGGGTCTTCCTGCTTCCGGGTCTTCGCCTACTTCGCGAGCGTGGCTTCGAGGGCCGCGCGCTGGTGGGCGGCCAGTTCGGCGCAGCCGGTGACGGCGAGGTCGAGCAGGGCGTCGAGTTCCTCGCGGGCGAAGGGCTCGGCCTCGGCGGTGCCCTGGACCTCGACGAAGCGGCCGTCGCCGGTGCAGACGACGTTCATGTCGGTCTCGGCGCGCACGTCCTCCTCGTAGCAGAGGTCGAGCAGCGGGACGCCGCCGACGATGCCGACGGAGACGGCGGAGACGGTGCCGGTGAGCGGCTGGCGGCCGGCCTTGATCAGCTTCTTGCGCTGGGCCCAGGCGACGGCGTCGGCGAGGGCGACGTAGGCGCCGGTGATCGCGGCGGTGCGGGTGCCGCCGTCGGCCTGGAGGACGTCGCAGTCGAGGACGATGGTGTTCTCGCCGAGCGCCTTGTAGTCGATGACGGCGCGCAGCGAGCGGCCGATGAGCCGGGAGATCTCGTGGGTACGGCCGCCGATCTTGCCCTTGACGGACTCGCGGTCGCCGCGGGTGTTGGTGGCGCGGGGCAGCATGGCGTACTCCGCGGTGACCCAGCCCTCGCCGCTGCCCTTGCGCCAGCGCGGCACTCCCTCGGTCACGGAGGCGGTGCAGAACACCTTGGTGTCGCCGAAGGAGACGAGGACGGAGCCCTCGGCGTGCTTGCTCCAGCCGCGTTCGATGGTGACCGGGCGGAGCTGTTGGGGGGTACGGCCGTCGATGCGAGACATGGCAAGGAGCCTAGCCGTACCTGGGGAAGGGGCTCCGCCCGCGTCGGGAAGAGCCCCTTTTCCGGTGAGCCCGTGGGCTCACATCATGTCTTCGATCTCCGCGGCGATCGGGTCGGCATCGGTACCGATGACGACCTGGACGGCCGTGCCCATCTTGACGACGCCGTGGGCGCCGGCGGCCTTCAGGGCGGCCTCGTCGACCAGGGAGGGGTCGGACACCTCGGTGCGCAGCCGGGTGATGCAGCCCTCGATCTCCTCGATGTTGTCGATGCCGCCGAGGCCGGCGACGATCTTCTCAGCCTTGCTGGCCATGTTCCTTCTCCCTGATCCGAACCGCTTTGTCGCAGTAACCCACAGTTGGCCCATCTTCGCGAGCGGTCATGCCGTGCGTGCCGAATGATGGCGATCACGACAGCGGAACCGTCCGCCAACTGGTCTACACCACAGGGGGTACGGTCGCCAAACCGCGTCCGAGTCGAGTGGCCGGGAGGACGCCATGAGTGCCGAGAGCGCGCCCGCGGCCAGCACGGCCGGCCCGGCGCGGGAACGCTGGAACCACCTGTTCCAGGGCCTGCAGAAGATGGGCCGCAGTCTGCAGCTGCCGATCGCGGTGCTGCCGGCGGCGGGCATCATCAACCGGCTGGGCCAGCCGGACGTGTTCGGCAAGGACGGGCTCGGCTGGACGAACGTCTCGAAGGTCATGGCCGGCGCGGGCGGCGCCCTGCTCGACGGCTCGATCGGGCTTCCGCTGCTGTTCTGCGTGGGCGTGGCGATCGGCATGGCGAAGAAGGCGGACGGCTCGACGGCGCTGGCGGCGGTGACGGGTTTCCTCGTCTACTACGGGGTGCTGCACCAGTTCCCCCAGAACTGCCCCGGCGGCTCCAAGGCGATCCCCCAGGTCGGCTGCCAGGTAACCGTCGGCGCGGGGACGGGTTCGGTGACGCCCTTCACCTTCCAGAACCCGGGCGTCTTCGGCGGCATCGTGCTGGGCCTGCTGGCCGCCTTCTTCTGGGCCCGCTTCCACCGCACCAGGCTGGTGGACTGGCTGGGCTTCTTCAACGGCCGGCGACTGGTGCCGATCATCATGGCGTTCGTCGCCATCGTCCTCGCGGCGCTGTGTCTGTGGATCTGGCCGCCGATCGGCGGCGGACTGGAGAGCTTCAGCAAGTGGCTGCGGGACGCGGGTTCCTGGGGCGCGGGGGTCTTCGGCGTCGCCAACCGGGCGCTGCTCGTCGTCGGTCTGCACCAGTTCCTCAACGTGCCCATCTGGTTCCAGTTCGGCAGCTACACCAAGCCCGACGGCACGGTGGTGCACGGCGACATCAACATGTTCCTCCAGGGCGATCCGCACGCCGGCCAGTTCACCTCGGGCTTCTTCCCGATCATGATGTTCGCGCTGCCGGCCGCCGCGCTGGCCATCACGCACTGCGCCAGACCGAGCCGCCGCAAGGAGGTCGGCGGCCTGATGCTGTCGGTGGCGCTGACGTCGTTCGTCACCGGCATCACCGAGCCGATCGAGTACTCGTTCATGTTCATCGCGCCGCTGCTGTACGCCGTCCACGCCCTGCTGACCGGTGTCTCGATGGCGGTGACCTGGGCGCTCGGGGTGCACGACGGGTTCAGTTTCTCGGCCGGCCTGATCGACTACGTCATCAACTGGCGCCTGGCGACGAAACCGGGGCTGATCATCCCGATCGGCCTGTGTTTCGCGGCGGTGTACTACGCCGTCTTCCGGTTCGCGATCACGAAATTCGACCTGAAGACACCGGGCCGTGAGCCGGAGGACGAGGTCGAGGACATCACCAAGGCGTGACTCCCTAGCACATCGGCACGCCGCGTAGCGTTCCGGTAGCGGATTTCGTGGTTCCTTATACCGCCTTCATCGTGCTACAACAGGTCTACACCACTGAGTGGTGTAGACCACCACCGATGGAGGAACCATCCATGAGCACCGCCACCGCGACGGCGGCTCCCGCGAAGAAGCGGGGATCCGGTCTGTTCCAGGGCCTGCAGAAGGTCGGCCGCAGTCTGCAGCTCCCCATCGCCGTACTGCCGGCGGCGGGCATCCTGCTGCGTCTGGGCCAGCAGGACATCCACGACAAGCTGCACCTGCCCGACAAGGTCACGGCGGTGTTCGCCACGGCCGGTGGCGCCATCTTCGACAACCTGCCGATGCTGTTCTGCATCGGTGTCGCGATCGGCTTCGCCAAGAAGTCGGACGGCTCGACGGCGCTGGCCGCCCTGGTCGGCTTCCTGGTCTACAGCAATGTGCTGAAGGCGTTCCCGGTCACCGAGGCCAAGATACAGAAGGGCGCGGACATAGCCGCGACCTACAACAACCCCGGTGTCCTCGGCGGCATCCTGATGGGTCTGCTGGCCGCCGTTCTGTGGCAGCGCTACCACCGCAAGAAGCTGGTGGACTGGCTCGGCTTCTTCAACGGCCGCCGGCTGGTGCCGATCATCATGGCCTTCGTCGGCACCGCCATGGGTGTCTTCTTCGGTCTGGTCTGGAAGCCCATCGGTGAGGGCATCTCCAACGCCGGCGAGTGGATCACCGGTCTCGGCGCGGTGGGCGCGGGTCTGTTCGGTCTGGTCAACCGCGCGCTGATCCCGGTCGGCATGCACCAGTTCGTGAACACCGTCTCCTGGTTCCAGATCGGTGACTACAAGAACGCGGCCGGCCAGGTCGTGCACGGCGACCTGAACCGCTTCTTCGCCGGTGACCCGCACGCCGGTATGTTCATGTCCGGCTTCTTCCCGATCATGATGTTCGGCCTGCCGGCCGCCGCTCTCGCCATCGCGCACGCCGCCCGCCCCGAGCGCCGCAAGGCCGTCCTCGGCATGATGATCTCCCTCGCGCTGACCTCCTTCGTCACCGGTGTCACCGAGCCGATCGAGTTCTCGTTCATGTTCATCGCACCGCTGCTGTACGCGATCCACGCGGTGCTGACGGCCCTGTCCATGGCGATCACCTGGGCGCTCGGCGTCCACGCGGGCTTCACCTTCTCCGCGGGCTTCATCGACTACGCGCTCAACTGGAACCTGGCGACCAAGCCCTGGCTGATCATCCCGATCGGTCTGGTCTTCGCGGCGATCTACTACACGGTCTTCCGCTTCGCGATCGTCAGGTTCAACCTCCCCACCCCGGGCCGCGAGCCCGAGGAGGAGGTCGAGGACCTCACCAAGGCCTGACGGCCACGACATGACGAAGGCCCCCGGAAGGTTCCGGGGGCCTTCGTCATGCGGAGGCTAGATCTCGTACGTCGTCCTCGGCGCCGCCAGCTCCACCGGCCCGCCGAACACCGCACGCGCGTCACGGAGGTTCACCTGCGGATCGGTCCACGGCGGGATGTGCGTGAGCACCAGGCGCCGCGCGCCGGCCCGCGCGGCCGTCTCGCCCGCCTCGCGGCCGTTGAGATGCAGGTCCGGGATGTTCTCCTTGCCGTGCGTGAACGCGGCCTCGCACAGGAACAGGTCGGTGTCCCGGGCCAGCTCGTCCAGCGTCTCGGTGACCCCCGTGTCGCCGGAGTACGTCAGCGACCTCCCGCCGTGCTCGATACGGATGGCGTACGCCTCCACGGGATGGCGGACCCGCTCGGTGTGCACCGTGAACGGGCCGATCTCGAACGTGGACGGCTTGACCGTGTGGAAGTCGAACACCTCGCTCATGGACGAGGCGGACGGGGTGTCGGCGTAGGCGGTGGTCAGGCGGTGTTCGGTGCCCTCGGGGCCGTAGACCGGGATGGGGTCGCAGCGGCCGCCGTCGTGGCGGTAGTAGCGCGCGACGAAGTACCCGAGCATGTCGATGCAGTGATCGGCGTGCAGATGGCTCAGGAAGATCGCGTTCAGGTCGTAGAGACCGCAGTGGCGCTGCAGCTCGCCAAGGGCGCCGTTGCCCATGTCGAGGAGCAGCCGGAAGCCGTCGGCCTCGACGAGGTAGCTCGAGCAGGCCGATTCCGCGGACGGGAACGACCCCGAGCAGCCGACGACGGTGAGCTTCATGAAGCAGAAACCTCCGCTGGCGGAAAGATCATAAAGGGGCTGGAAACGGGGGTCGTGCGGTTCGTCGAGCGTAAGGCGCGAAAGCACGGGTCGCTCCTCCGCCAGGGGCCGTTGTGGGCGAACTCACCTGTGCTGTCACCGGTTCGGCTGGACCGGGGGCGCATGAGGATCCGCAGAGGGCGCGCAATCCTCGGCGCGCGCCGGTAACGTCGTCGTATGGACACGTCCTGGTGGCTGGCACTCGCGGCGGTGGTACTGCTCGCGCTGGTCGCCACGCTCATCGACGGCTGGGGGCGCGGCCGCCGGTACGCCGGCCGGCGCCTCGGATCGCTCGGCCGCATGCGCCCGGGGCAGGCCGCCCGGCCGGTCCCCGGGGACATCTGGTGGGCGGACGTCCCCTACGAGGACCGCGCCGACGCGAAGGACCGGCCGTGTCTGGTGCTGGCCGTGCGCGGGAACAGGGCCACGGTCGCCAAGATCACCAGCAAGTACCACGACGAGCGCGCGGGCGTGATCCCGCTGCCGCCGGGCGCGGTCGGCGACGCCCGCGGCCGCCCGAGCTTCCTGGAGACCGACGAGCTGCGCGAGGTGCCGGTCGGTGACTTCCGGCGCCGGGTGGGTGTGGTGGACCCGGTGCTGTGGGACCAGGTACGGCACCTGGCCGGCTGATCACTTCACGTTCACCGTGACCGTCCACTCCTGAATGCCTTTGCAGGACACCTGGCCCGGCGCCGTCGGCTCGGCGCACAGGGGGCGGGAGGACGTCAGTTTCTCGGTGCCGGTGGCCACCGCCTGGTACGCGGCCGTCGCCTGGCCCGGCAGGATGACGAAGCCCGCGTTGATGCCCTTCAGCGCGCTGCCGGTGGCCATGAGCGGCTTCCAGGGGCGGGACTTGGTGCCGTCCAGGGTGACCCGGACCTCGCCGCCCTTGGCCACGCACACGGTACGGCCGCTGTCGGAGGCCTTGAGCTGGACGAGGGGGGCGCAGCCGGCGCCGCTCGGGGATGCGGACGGTGACACCTTGCTGCCACCGCTGCCGGTGTCCTTGCCGCTGTGGGAGCCGCAGCCGGCGAGGAGCAGCGCTGTGGCCGCGAGGGCACAGAGGGTCGTACGGCGCATGGGGGTTCGCCTTTCTGCCGTGCGTGGCCGTGAGGGTTCGGCCGCCTGGTGCAGATGTGACGTACCGGTACCGAAATAGGATCCCGCACGCGGACGGTTTCCGCGTGCGGGACCCGGGGTCGTGCGGAGGATCAGCTGGTCGTCAGGGCGGTGTCGTCCACGACGAAGCTGGTCTGGAGGGAGGAGTCCTCCACGCCGTTGAACTTCAGGGTGACCGTCTGGCCCGCCAGCGAGGACAGGTCGAAGGTCTTCTGCGCGTACCCGGAGTTCGCGTTGACGTTCGAGTACGTCGCCAGGGTGGTCGAACCGGCGGTCACGGTCAGCTTGTCGTACGCGGTGCTGCCGGTCTCGGCGGTGTCGATGTGCAGGTAGAAGGTGAGCGTGGCCTTGCAGCCGGCCGGGATCGTCACCGACTGGGACAGCGTGTCGGTGTGGCTGGAGCCGTAGCCGTCGAGCCAGGCGTAGTACGAGCCGCCGTGGGCCGCCTCACCGGTGTCGTTGGTGATGACGCCGCTGGAGGTGCTCCAGCCGGTGTTGCCCGACTCGAAGCCCGGGTTGGCCAGCAGCTGGGAGGAGGAGCAGGTGCCGCCGGAGGAGCCGACCGTCCAGGTGAAGGACGTCGAGCCGGAGGCGCCGGTGGAGTCCTGCGCGGTGACCGTGACCTGGTAGGTGCCCGCGGTGGACGCCGTACCCGAGATCAGGCCGGTGGAGCTGTTGATGGACAGCCCGGTCGGCAGGCCGGAGGCGCTGTAGGTGAGGGCCGCGCCCGCGCTGTCGCTGGCCTGGATCTGCAGGCTCGCCGAGCTTCCGGTGGTGGTCGACTGGCTGCCGGGGTTGGTGACGGTCACCGTGTTGCCGCTGCTGGAGCCGGCGGTGAAGGCGGCGGTGCCGTTCGGGGTGCCCCAGCCGGTCGGGCCGTCGTAGCCCGTGCGCGCGGTGCAGAAGTACGAGGTGGAGCAGGAGCCGTTGGAGCCGCTGGTCACGTCGTACAGGTTGCCGGTGTGCTGGTAGGGGTACTTCGCCGGGTAGTCGCTCGCGCCCGGGGTGCCCGCGAGGGCGTAGACGCTGGCGACGATCGGCGAGGAGGCGCTGGTGCCGCCGACGACGCCCCAGCCGGAGCCGCCGTAGGTGTCATAGACCGCCACACCGGTGGCCGGGTCGGCGACCGCGGAGACGTCGGCCTCCATGCGCTTGGTGCAGCCGGTGTCGGTCTGCCAGCTCGGCTTCGGGTCGTAGGCGGAGCAGCCGGAGCCGGTGCCCTCGGTGGAGTTGGTGTGCCACACCGACTCGCTCCAGCCGCGGGAGTTGGAGGCGGTGGTGAGCGCGGTGCCGCCGACGGCCGTCACGTACTGGGAGGTGGCCGGGTACTCGGCGCCGTAGGCGGAGTCACCCGAGGAGACGGTGATCGCGACGCCCGGGTGCTTGAAGTACGAGGTGTCCTCGCTGGTCTGCGAGGAGGACTCGGAGCCGCCCCAGCTGTTGGAGACGAACTTGGCGCCGAGCGAGACAGCCTCGTTCTCGGCGATGCCGAGGTCGGTGTCGTTCGCGGAGTTGGCCTCGACCAGGATGATGCTGCAGTTCGGGCAGACCGCGCTGACCATGTCGATGTCCAGCGCCTCTTCACCGGCCCAGCCGCTGTCGTTGGTCGGCAGCGAGGTGGTGGAGCCGGTCTGGCTGACCTGCTTGAAGCAGCCGTTGGCCTTGGTGCAGGAGGACAGGCCGTAGGTGGAGCGGTAGGTGGCCAGGTCCGACTCGGCGTTGGGGTCGTTGTAGGCGTCGACGATGGCGACCGTCATGCCCGAACCGCCCGTGGTGGGCAGGTTGTAGGCGCTGTGCAGGTTGGCCGGGGAGAGGCCGGAGGGCGCCGCGGCGGCGACCGCCGAGGCGAGGCGCTGCCGGATGTCCGTGCGGCGCTGGGCGAAGCAGGACGCGTAGCCCGGCTTGGCCTTGGCGCACAGGTGCTCGGTCGGCACCTTCTGGCCAGCCTTGCCGGTCGAGTGGAAGGTCTGCCGCTCGGGGGCGGTCAGCGCCTTGGCGTTCTGCGTGACCTTGGAGGTGTGGGGGTGAGCGGTGGCGGACTGGGCGCCGGCGGTCGGTGCGGCGACCAGACCGGCGACGGTCAGGGCGAGCGCGGGGAAGGCGACGGCGACGAGTCTTCGCAGACTCCGTCTCCGCCGCGTAAGGCGTGACTCACGCATGGGGTACTGCCTCCGGTTGACGTGGGGTATCGCACTGGATTGGCAGGCCCGTGACGCGCGTAGCGGCGGCAGAACCGCGCAGTCATGAGCATGACACTCTCAGGCACCTGTCATCGCCTGGTGAGCGTGACATGACAGGGTGCGGGAGGACGCTAGCTCTGGCCTGAGCACCACTGGCAGTGGTGAAAGAATTTCTTTGCCTTGCCATAGGAATGGCTTAGCCCCCTCATGGGAGGGGGCTGGTGACCGCTTGATCCGCGTTAATGCGGTGTTACGAAAACCGTGCTACGCCCAGAGCTGGCCCTGCAGCGTCTCGATGGCCTCCTCGGTGGTGGCCGCCGTGTAGACGCCGGTGGACAGGTACTTCCAGCCGCCGTCGGCCACGATGAAGACGATGTCCGCGGACTCCCCCGCCTTGACCGCCTTCCTGCCCACGCCGATCGCCGCGTGCAGGGCCGCTCCGGTCGAGACGCCCGCGAAGATGCCCTCCTGCTGCAGCAGTTCACGGGTACGGGTCACCGCGTCGGCCGAGCCGACCGAGAAGCGGGCGGTGAGGACCGAGGCGTCGTACAGCTCGGGTACGAAGCCCTCGTCCAGGTTCCTGAGGCCGTACACCAGGTCGTCGTAGCGCGGTTCGGCGGCGACGATCTGCACGCCCGGCCGGTGCTCGCGCAGATACCGGCCGACGCCCATCAGGGTGCCGGTGGTGCCGAGGCCGGCCACGAAGTGGGTGATCGAGGGGAGGTCGGCGAGGATCTCGGGGCCCGTGGTGGCGTAGTGGGCGCCCGCGTTGTCCGGGTTGCCGTACTGGTAGAGCATCACCCAGTCGGGGTGCTCGGCGGCCAGTTCCTTGGCCACGCGTACGGCGGTGTTGGAGCCGCCCGCGGCCGGGGAGGAGATGATCTCGGCGCCCCACATGCCGAGCAGGTCCCTCCGCTCCTGCGAGGTGTTCTCCGGCATCACGCACACCATGCGGTAGCCCTTGAGCTTGGCGGCCATGGCGAGGGAGATGCCGGTGTTGCCCGAGGTGGGCTCCAGGATGGTGCAGCCCGGGGTGAGCCGGCCGTCCTTCTCCGCCTGCTCGATCATGTGCAGCGCGGGACGGTCCTTGACCGAGCCGGTGGGGTTGCGGTCCTCCAGCTTCGCCCAGATACGGACGTCGGCGGACGGCGACAGCCGCGGCAGGCGCACCAAGGGGGTGTTGCCCACCGCGGCCAGCGGGGAGTCGTAGCGCATCGCTGCTCAGCGACCGATCAGCGCATGCCGCCGGCGACGGCCGGCAGGATCGTCACGGTGTCGCCGTCGGACAGCTTGGTCTCGATGCCGTCGATGAAGCGCACGTCCTCGTCGTTCAGGTACACGTTGACGAAGCGGCGCAGCTTGCCCTCGTCCACGATGCGGGCCTGGATGCCCGCGTGCCGGGTCTCGAGGTCGGCGAACAGCTCGGCGAGGGTGTTCCCGCTGCCCTCCACCGCCTTCTGGCCGTCCGTGTACGTGCGGAGGATGGTCGGGATGCGGACCTCGATGGCCATGGCTCAGGGCTCCTGTCGGAAGGTGTCGTCGGTTCGGTCAGGCGCGCGGCGGCGGCGCGCCGCGGCTCAATGCCGGACGGCGGCAGCGGGGTGGATCAACAGATGGCGCTGTTCAGCCTGCACAGGTCGACGTGCAGCCGCGCCACGAGCAGCATGCCCGGCGCCTTGTCGCTCACGTCGAGAAGAACCATGGGCTCATCGTAACGATTCCCGGTCGGGTCATCGGAGTGTGATCTCGCATGCTGGATGAAATCCGACCGCATCGCGGGATCAGTAGGCCTCCACGACCTTGACCTCCTCCTCCGTGACCTCGCCGTCCACGATCCGGAAGGAGCGGAACTGGAACTCGCCGAGGCCGTCGGCGTCGCGGGTGGAGACCAGGACGTAGTGGGCGCCGGGCTCGTTGGCGTAGGAGATGTCGGTGCGCGAGGGGTAGGCCTCGGTCGCGGTGTGGGAGTGGTAGATGACCACCGGGTCCTCGTCGCGGTCGTCCAGCTCGCGGTAGAGCTTGAGCAGATCGCCCGAGTCGAACTCGTAGAAGGTCGGCGACATGGCCGCGTTCAGCATCGGGATGAAGCGCTCGGGGCGGTCCGCGCCCGCCGGGCCCGCGACGACGCCGCACGCCTCGTCGGGGTGGTCCTTGCGGGCATGGGCGACGATCTGGTCGACGAGGGCCTGGGTGATGGTCAGCATGTCCGTCAGGATAAGCAGAAGGGCCGTTCCGTACCGAAGAGTGGTACGGAACGGCCCATATGCCGGACGTCCTGAGCGGCAGCCGCCGCGGGGCACCACGAGAGCCCCGTGCGGCCGGACGTCCCGGAGGGGATGGTCAGCGCTTGCGGAAGGCCGCGGCCTCCGGGTTGCGGCGCTTGAGCACCCAGTAGGAGACGCCGAGGATCGCGGCCCACAGCGGAGCACAGTAAAGCGAGACCCGGGCGTCCTTGTCGATACCCATGAGTACGATCACCATCAGGATGAACGCCAGCGCGAAGACGCTCGTGTACGGCGCCCCCGGCGCGCGGAACTCGCTGTGCGGCAGCAGCCCGCGGTTCGCCTTCGCCCGGTAGCGGATCTGGCAGACCAGGATGACGATCCAGGCCCACATGCCGGAGATGGTCGCGAAGGAGACGACGTAGTCGAACGCCTTGCCCGGCCACTGGTAGTTGATCCAGACGCCGACCAGCATGAGCGCGGCGGAGAACGTCGTGCCGACCAGCGGGGTACCGCTGCGCGTCAGCCTGGTGAAGAACTTCGGGCCCTGGCCGTTGAGCGCCAGGTCGCGCAGCATGCGGCCGGTGGAGTACATACCGGAGTTGCAGGAGGACAGCGCGGCCGTGAGCACGACGAAGTTGACGATGCCGGCGCCGACGGACAGCCCCATCTTCTGGAAGGCGGCCACGAACGGGCTCACGCCCGGGTGGAACTCGGTCCACGGCACGACCGACAGGATCATGATCAGCGCGCCGACGTAGAAGACGGCGATGCGCCACGGCACGGTGTTGATCGCCTTGGGCAGCACCTTCTTGGGGTCCTTGGACTCGCCCGCGGTGACACCGACCAGCTCGACGGCGAGGAAGGCGAACATGACCATCTGCAGGGTCATCAGCGTGTTGCCGACGCCGTGCGGGAAGAAGCCGCCGTCGCTCCACAGGTGGCTCACCGAGGCGGTCCTGCCCGCGTCGGAGAAGCCGATCGTGAGGATGCCGGCGCAGATCAGGATCATGCCGATGATCGCGGTGACCTTGACCATGGAGAACCAGAACTCCAGCTCACCGAAGAGCTTCACGGAGATCAGGTTGGCGCCGTACAGCACGATCGTGAAGATCAGGGCCGAGACCCACTGCGGGATGTCGAACCAGTACGTCATGTAGGCGGCCGCGGCCGTGACCTCGGTGATGCCGGTGACCACCCAGAACAGCCAGTACGTCCAGCCGGTGACGAAGCCCGCGAAGGGGCCGATGAACTCGCGCGCGTACTCCGAGAACGAACCCGACACCGGGCGGTACATCAGCAGCTCGCCGAGCGCCCGCATGATCAGGAAGATGACGAGACCCGCGATGGCGTAGGCCAGGATGAGGCTGGGGCCCGCCTTGGAAATGCCCTTGCCCGCGCCGAGGAACAGGCCGGTGCCGATGGCTCCGCCGATGGCGATCATCTGGATCTGCCGGGACCCGAGCCCGCGCTGGTACCCCTCGCCGTCCTCGCTGTCGGCCGGCGCGGCGTCCTTGCCGTCCCGATGCTGGTCGACCTGCGCTGAGGTCATGTGTGGTGCGCCTTTCTCCATGCCGACCCGGGCCTTTCGTCGGCCTCGGATCGGGTTTCGATCCCCCCGGATTGCTGGAGCTGGGCGGCTTTCCAGGTCCGCCCGTGCCTGGCCGACGGTCGTCGGCTCGGTGGCGCACCCGGCCGGACATGGGTGGTGTCGGCCGGGCGGTCGTGAAGATTTATCACGGCCGCAATATGGATCACGGGGGCGCGGTGTGGCGCATCGCACAGGGAAAAGGGGACAAAGAGCGCCCGTATGCGGCAAACCAGGCCGCAACGGTGACGGGATCGTTATCCGGATTTGAGCGTCCGCTGAGCGAACACCCGTGCACCGTAAAATGCCCTGATTACGCCATAAGCGTGTTGACCAGGGTCTCCTGGAGCCCGCCCAGCCACAGATAGGCCATCACCATCGGCTTGCGCGGGTCCTCGTCCGGGAGCCGGTAGAGCAGATCGGTGTCGTCCTCGTCGGTGATCTCCAGCCGGGTGCCGATGGCGAGCCGCAGGTCGTTGAGCGCGCCGAGCCACTGCCGGGACTCCGCCGGCGCCAGCTTCAGCACCGCCCCGCCCTCGCCCACCGGGGCGAGCGCGTCCAGGGCGCGGATCACCGCGAGCGCGTTCTCGCGCTTGCCGGCGCGCAGGTCGTTCTCGGTGTAGCGGCGGAACTCGGCGGAGTGGGCCTGCCGCTCCTCGGCCTCGGCGGGCGAGTCCGGGGCCTGCTCCGGGTCGTTGTAGGCATCCGGGAAGAGTCTCCTGAGCACCGGATCGGCGGGCGGCTCGCTCGGGCCCTCCGCGAACAGCTCGGCGAGCGGGTCCTCCGGGCTGTCGGCGCCCGGCCCTGGGCCGATGAGCTCCAGGAGCTGGACGGCCAGCGACCGGATGATGGAGATCTCGACGTCGTCGAGCGCGACGGCCGCGCCGCCGCCGGGGAGCGGTTCGAATTGTCCGGGCATGTAAATGAGTTCGCTACTTCCGGTCCTGCTGCAGGGTGGCCCACAGACCGTAGCCGTGCATCGCCTGCACGTCGCGCTCCATCTCCTCGCGGCTCCCGCTGGAGACGACCGCCCGGCCCTTGTGGTGGACGTCGAGCATGAGCTTGGTGGCCTTGTCCTTCGAGTACCCGAAGTAGGACTGGAAGACATACGTCACGTAGCTCATGAGGTTGACCGGGTCGTTGTGCACGATCGTGACCCAGGGGACGTCGGGCTCGGGTACGGCGAAGACCTCCTCCGCCGACTCTGTGCGTTCGATCTCTAGGGGCGCGGGTGACGTCACATTGCCCATGCTGCCACGGCGAGGAAAAATCGTCACACCGACGAAAAGGGAGTACGATCCCCAGTCATGAACACAGCGGACCTTGGGCTGCCGGTGGACGTTCCCTCGACGGCGCTCTTCACTGACCAGTACGAGCTGACGATGCTGCAGGCCGCCCTGAAGGCCGGTACGGCCGAACGGCGGAGCGTGTTCGAGGTCTTCACCCGGCGCCTGCCGGAGGGGCGCCGCTACGGCGTGGTGGCGGGCACCGGGCGGGTCCTGGACGCGGTGGAGAACTTCCGCTTCGACGCCGACGTCCTCGGCTTCCTGCGCGAGCGGCAGATCGTCGACGAGCGGACCCTGAAGTGGCTCGCCGACTACCGCTTCAGCGGGGACATCTGGGGCTACCCCGAGGGCGAGGTCTACTTCCCCGGCTCGCCGATCATGCGCGTCGAGGGCACCTTCGCCGAGTGCGTGCTGCTGGAGACGGTGATCCTCTCCATCCTCAACCACGACTCCGCGATCGCCGCGGCCGCCTCCCGGATGGCCTCCGCCGCGGGCGAGCGCCCGCTGATCGAGATGGGCGCCCGCCGCACCCACGAGCTGGCGGCGGTCGCCGCCGCGCGCGCCGCCTACGTCGGCGGCTTCGCGACCACCTCCGACCTCGCGGCCGGCTTCCGCTACGGCATCCCGACGGTCGGCACCTCGGCCCACGCCTTCACCCTGCTCCACGACCGCGAGCGGGACGCCTTCCAGGCCCAGGTCGACACCCTCGGCCGGGGCACCACCCTGCTGGTGGACACCTACGACGTCGCCGAGGCCGTCCGTACGGCGGTGGAGGTGGCCGGCCCCGAGCTGGGCGCGGTCCGCATCGACTCCGGCGACCTGCTGCTCGTCGCCCACCGGGTGCGCCAGCAGCTGAACGAGCTCGGCGCGGCCAACACCAAGATCGTCGTCACGTCCGACCTGGACGAGTACGCGATCGCCTCCCTCGCCGCCGCTCCCGTGGACGCCTACGGCGTCGGCACCCAGCTGGTGACCGGCTCCGGGCACCCGACCTGCTCCATGGTCTACAAGCTGGTCGCCCGCGCCGAGTCCGGCGACCCGAAGGCGCCGCTGGTGCCGGTCGCGAAGAGGTCCAGCGGCGGCAAGACCTCCATCGGGGGCCGCAAGTGGGCGGCGCGCCGGCTGGACGAGGACGGGGTGGCGGAGGCCGAGGTGGTGGGCACCGGCCCGGTCCCGGCGGACCTCGCCGACCGACAGCTGCTGGTGGAGCTGATCAAGGGCGGGGACGTGGTGGCCCGCGAACCCCTGGACGCGCCGCGCGACCGCCACATCGCCGCCCGCGCGAACCTCCCGCTCTCCGCCACCCAGCTCTCCCGAGGGGAACCTGTCATTCCGACGGAGTACGTCCAGGGGCGCTCGGGTAGCTAAAGCGGGACCGCCGTCCGCCTCGCCCACGCCCCCTCCCCTACGGGCCCGTAAGTCTCTAGGCTCAGTTACTTAATCCTCAGTCGAAGGACAACCGCCATGCGTCGCGCCTTGATCGTCGTAGATGTGCAGAACGACTTCTGCGAGGGGGGCAGCCTCGCGGTGGCCGGGGGTGCGGACGTGGCCGCCGCCATCACGGAACTGATCGGCCAGACCGGGGGCAGCGGATACCGCCATGTGGTGGCCACCCGCGACCACCACATCGCACCCGGCGGCCACTTCGCCGACAACCCCGACTTCGTCCGCTCCTGGCCCGCGCACTGTGTCGCGGGCACGGAGGGGGTGGGCTTCCACCCCAACTTCGCTCCCGCCGTCGCCTCCGGCGCGGTCGACGCGGTCTTCTCCAAGGGGGAGTACTCGGCGGCCTACAGCGGCTTCGAGGGCAAGGAGGAGAACGGCACACCGCTCGCCGACTGGCTCCGCGCCCGCCACATCGACGAGGTCGACGTGGTCGGCATAGCCACGGACCACTGCGTACGCGCCACGGCCCTGGACGCCGCGCGGGAGGGCTTCCGCACCCAGGTCCTGCTGGACCTCACGGCGGGGGTTGCTGCGGAGACGACGGAGCGGGCGCTGGAGGAGCTGCGAGAGGCGGGCGTGGAGCTGACGGGCAAGCCCGTGGTCAGTGGCTGAGGGTCACTGAACCACCGCTGACCTGCGCTGAAGCGCCCGGATGGGGTGCCACAGCTCGGTCACGATGACACCGTTGTCCGTCGGTGCCGTGCGCCATATCAGGCCGTCCGGATGGTGCAGCACGGCCGTGATCTCGTCCGGGGTCGGCGGCGCGGCGTTCCCCCGGAGGTAGATCGCACGGAACCCCAGGTTGCGGAGCCTGGTCAGGGCTCGGGCCCGGTTCTGGGCGTGCACCAGAACCCGCACCCCGGCGGAGCCGTGGGGCAGGTTCAGCGCCACCACGACCGTGCCGTTCGGCAGCTTGCAGAAGCCTCCAGCGGCCATGCGGTCACATCCCCGTTTCGGTCGGTGTCAATAAGCGGTCCACAGGACGCACCTAAACACGATCGGTGGCGACCCGCCAAGGGGTCGCCGCCGATACATGCCTGACCTGCGAAAACGTGGACTACCTCGGGGCGGGACCAACCTTGAGCAAGATCGTCGAGCCGTCCTTGGCCTCCTTGACGATCGCGATCTTGGTGTTGGTGTCAGTGACGCGCACGCCACCGGTGGGGTTCGACGGGTCGTAGTAGGTGCTGGTGTGGTCGTTGAAGACCGGCACCCCCTTCGACGCCTTGATCACCGTCGCGACGTCCGCCTTGTGCAGCGTGATGCCGTCGGTGCCGTACCGGCTGAACGGGGAGTCGTACGCCTGCATGCGGTTGCGCATCAGCGTGCCGTCGGACCACTTCAGCGCCGTCGGGTGCGAGTCGACCGGCAGGATCAGACCGGTGCCCGGGTGGCCGTTTGCGCTGTTGGTGTTGTTGTCCGCCTGGGAGGTGTCCCACTTCCAGATCAACAGGCCGTTCTGGTACGGGTAGTGCTCCACCCAGTCCGGACAGGTCGTCGAGAAGCCGAAGTTGTACGGGCCGGCCTTCAGGGTCCTGTCGTACGACTCCTTGGTCCCTGTCCGGCAGGGCGACCACAAGGGCCTGCTTGTCCAGGTGTTGTACTCGGCGACGCCCGACTTGTGCGTGGACTGCGTACCGGCCTTGGCGGTGTCGTAGTTGAGCCAGCCGAACTGCAGCTTGTCCCCCCGCGGTGCCGCTGAGACAGGCCTTGAGTTGGGCCAAGCGCACTACATGGAGCAGACGTTCGCCTTACGAACCTGCTCGCGGTCTATGCCTCCACCCCATGACTCCGTGCGCCCCCTGTGCACCGGTACCGTGGGTTAGGTCACGCTTACCGGGTGCCTGGCTCGGGCATGCACGCGAAGAGAGTCGAATGGCACGCCCATCCGAAGAATCGAATCCCCCGAAGACTTCCGAGGACACGATTGCCATGCCTCGTCCGACTGCCGCACAGCTCGTTTACGGTTCGTGCACCGTGATCTTCTCGACGCTCGCCATGCTGCTGCTGTCCCAGACGAGTTCACGCCTCGGGGTCAGCGTCATCGCCCTCGCGGCGCTGGCCCTCGGGCTGCTCGTGGCGATGACGGTACCGCTGCCGAAGGCCCGCACCACCGGGGCACCGGCCCGGACGCCGGTCGAATCCGCCGAGCCCGCGCCCCAGGAGCAGCCGGTCTCCACGGCCCTGTGAACACTCCGCACGAAAGCGGCGGGCCCGTGATCCCACGGACCCGCCGCTTTCGTACGGGCGCCCCTGACGCTTCGCTCAACCGGTGCTGACCACCACCGTCTTGGCCGCCTTGTCATGCAGCCCCTGCTTGTAGGGCTTGTCGAAGTAGCTCCAGCCGCCGCAGATCGCCGTCCAGATGCAGGCACAGCAGAAGGCGAACGGCAGCCACAGCACCAGGGCGCGGATCAGGTTCGTCTGCACCGAGGGGGTGGCGCCGTTGTCCAGGTTCGCCACCCGCATGTTGAGCCACTTCTTGCCGAGGGTCTGGCCGTACTTGCTCATCATGAAGGTGTCGTACGCGATGTACAGCACGGCCGCGATGAAGGCCTGCCCCAGGGACTTGCCGACCGTGACGTGGTCACCGTTGACCTGGTACTCGCGCACTCCGAAGGCCCAGGTGAGCAGCCAGACGACGATGCCGACGAGAATCATGTCGGCGATCCGCGCGAGCGTCCGCCTGCCGCTGTCGGCGAGCGGGGGCATACCGGCGAGCGGGTCCTCGGGGTAACCGCCGGCACCCGCGCCATAGGGGCCGCCCCCGTAGGGTCCGGCGCCTCCGTACGGGCCGCCCCCGTAGGGAGGAGGCTGCTCTCCGCCGTACGGGGGCGGGGGCTGGTTGCCGTACGGCGGCGGGGGCTCCCCGCTTCCGTACGGGGGTGGCTGGCCGCCGCCCGGAGGCTGCCCGCCGCCCGGTGGCGGAGGCTGCTGGGCGCCGCCGTACGGGGTGTCGTACGGCGAGCCCGGCCCCTGGTCCGACGGGGGCCGCTTCCTGAACGGGTCGTCCTCGGGGGGCTGCTCTCCGGAGCCGGGGGGCGGTTGGCTGCTCATGGCCCGAGTGGACCGCGAACGCCCCGGCTCCGCATCCGGCGGACGGCCGTACGGAGTACGTCCGTGCCCCGCGCTCAGCCAGCGACGAAGGTGTGCGCCGCCTTGTCGTGCCAGCACTGGTGCCAGGGCCGGTCGAACAGGCACCACAGCACGCCGACGATCCCGATGCCGAGCAGGCCCGGCACGCTGTAGACCAGCCAGCGGCGCAGCGCCAGGCCGAAGGTGGGGGGCTCGTGCGCCTCGATGTCCCGCACTTCGAGCCCCAGCAGCTTCTTGCCGAGGGTGCGGCCCCATTTGGCGGTCGGCAGCACCTCGTACGCGACGCCGCCCAGGAGCAGGACCGCGAGCACGATGCCGAGGCTGGTGGCGGTCGTGCCGTCGAGCAGCCAGACGGTGACCTCGCGGCCGGACAGCCTGGCCGCGTCGATCTTCTGCTGGACGTGGTCGACGGCCTTGGTGCCGAGCGGTACGGCGGCGGCGGCCGTCACGGCGCCCACGACCAGGGTGTCGATCAGCCGGGCGGCGAACCGCTTGCCGAGTCCGGCGGGACGGGCGGCGGCCTGGCGGCGCGCGGCCGCCTGGAACAGGTCCTCGACGGGCGGCTTCCACGGCGCCACGGGCTGCTCGTCCGCGCCGCCGGCCAGCTGGTGCACCTGCTGCGCCCAGGACGCCTGCCCGCCGCCGGGCCCGCTGGTCACCGGGGTGACCGGGGCACCGCTCTGCGCCGGCACCGAGGGGGCCACGGCCTCCGGAGCGGGCTGAGCGGACGGGGCCTGCGGCGTCTGCGCGGCGGCGCGGGCGGCGGCGGCCTTGCCGGCACCGAAGCCGGGGCCGCCGGCCGGGGAGGCGGAGGCGGGGTTCGGGGAGGACGCGGCGAGGGGCGGGGTGGGCGCGCCGACGGGGCCCTGCGGGCCGACGCCGGAACCGGCCCCGGGGCCGACGCCGGCGCCGGGGCCCTGCGGGCCGAAGCCGGACGAACCGGCCGCGCCCGCCCCGGGCCCACCGGAGGCCGGCGCCTGCGCGCCGGACGCGGGCGCGCCGAAGCCGGAGCCCTGGGCCGCGCCCTGCGGGCCGAAGCCGGGGCCCGGCCCGGCTTCCGCGCCGGTGGCCTGCGGCCCGGACGCGGGCTGCGCGCCCCGCCGGCCCTGGCCGGGTACCGGGCGGAACGTCATCGTGCCGTCGTCCGTGACGGCCGCGGGCCCCGGGACCGGCCGGCGGAAGAGGAAAGTGCCGCCGGGGTCCTGGTCCTCGCCCTCGCCCGGGCCTGCGTCGGTGCGGCCGCCCGGTCCGGCCGACCCGGCCGAGCCCTCCGCGGGCACCCGCGGATCGGCACCCCAGGCGGTCCGCCCGTCACCGGCACCGGCCTGACCCGTGCCCCGGTCGCCGTACCCGGCGTGGCCTGTGCCGCTGCGGCCGTCGGTGCCCCAGGCGCCTGCGCCGTCCTGGCCGGGGGGCGTCGGCTGTGGGTCCTCGTCGAAGAAGTGGGGGCCCGTCTCCTCCACGGCCGACGGCGCGGCGCGGACACCGGGCGGCGGGATGAGCGGTTCGCCGTCCTTGGGCGCCGGGCGGCTGGTGCCGGGCACCCAGGAGGCGCCGTTCCAGTACCGGACGTATCCGGGGATGGACGGGTCCGGGTAGTAGCCCTCGCGGGGCCGGTCGTCACCTGGGGCCGGGGTTGGGGCGCTCATGTCCGTCGTCCCGTATCTGCTCGGGGGTGGGATGGGAGCCTCCACATCTATCAGACGGCGGCAGCCCGCAGCGCCAGTCCCGCAGGACCCACCCCTTTCCGGGCAACTCCGTGCCCGGCTCTCACACGTCCGCGGAAAAAGTTTCCCCGAACCCGCGTAATGGAGCGGCCCCTGCCCCCTCTTCCCCGGTGCGGGCCCGTTCCGAGCGGCCCCGAACAGAAAGGACACGCAGGTCATGCAGCACACCGTGGTGGAGCGGGAGCTGGAACTGAGGCTCATCCTGTCGCCGGAGCGCGGCATCCCGGTGCCGGCCCGGCTGAGCTACCGCTCCGACGATCCGTACGCCGTCCACATCACCTTCCACATCAACTCCGAGTCCCCAGTCGACTGGACGTTCGCCCGCGATCTGCTGGTCGAGGGCGTGTTCCGGCCGTGCGGGCAGGGGGACGTGCGGGTGTGGCCGACGAAGGTGGAGGGGCGCAGTGTCGTGCTGTTGGCGCTGAGCGCGCCGGACGGGGACGCGCTGCTTCAGGCGCCGGTCCCGCAGGTGTCGGCCTGGCTGGAGCGGACGCTGCGGGCCGTGCCCCCGGGGACGGAGGGCGGGCAGCTGGGCATCGACGACGCGCTCGACCAGCTGCTCGCCCAGTGAGGGGCCGTACCGAGGGCTCAGAGGACCTTGCCCGGGTTGAGGAGGTTCAGCGGGTCGAAGGCCTGCTTCACGGCCCGCTGCATCTCCACCCCGACCGGGCCGATCTCCCGGGCCAGCCACTCCTTCTTCAGCACGCCGACGCCGTGTTCGCCGGTGATGGTGCCGCCGAGCTCCAGGCCGAGGGCCATGATCTCGTCGAAGGACTCGCGGGCCCGCCGGGACTCGGCCACGTCCTGGGCGTCGAAGCAGACCGTGGGGTGGGTGTTGCCGTCGCCGGCGTGTGCGCAGACGCCGATGGTCAGGTCGTACTTGGCGGCGATCCGCTCGACACCCTCCAGCATCGCGCCGAGCCGCGAGCGGGGCACGCACACGTCGTCGATCATCGTCGTGCCCTTGACCGCCTCCAGCGCGGTCAGCGAGAGCCGCCGGGCCTTGAGCAGCAGCTCGGACTCGGCCGCGTCCTCGGCCGGGACCACCTCGGTGGCTCCGGCGGCCTCGCACAGGGCGCCGACGGCGGCGAGGTCGGCGGCCGGGTCCGGGGTGTCGAAAGCGGCCAGCAGCAGCGCCTCGGTGGTCTCCGGCAGGCCCATGTGGGCGAGGTCGTTGACCGCCTTGACGGTCGTACGGTCCATCAGTTCGAGGAGGGACGGGACGTGACCGCCCGCCATGATCCGGCACACGGCGTCGCAGGCGGCGGCCGCGGAGGGGAACTCGGCGGCCAGCACCAGTTGCTGCGGCGGCTTGGGCTTGAGCGCGAGCACGGCCCGTACGACGATGCCGAGCGAGCCCTCGGAGCCGACGAACAGGCGGGTGAGGTCGTACCCGGCGACGCCCTTCGCGGTGCGGCGGCCGGTCGACATCAGGCGGCCGTCGGCCAGCACCACGTCCAGGCCGAGCACGTACTCGGCCGTGACCCCGTACTTCACGCAGCACAGGCCGCCGGACCCGGTGCCGATGTTGCCGCCGATGGTGCACATCTCCCAGCTGGAGGGGTCCGGCGGGTAGTACAGGCCGTGCTCCTCGACCGCGCGGGAGAGGGTCGCGTTGATCACGCCGGGTTCGACCACGGCGATCCGGTCGACGGGGCTGATCTCCAGGATGCGGTCCATCTTGGTGAGGGACAGCACGATGCAGCCGTCGGTGGCGTTGGCGCCGCCGGACAGGCCGCTGCGGGCGCCCTGCGGGACCACCGGCACGCGCAGTGCGGTGGCGGTGCGCATGACGTGCTGGACCTGTTCGACGGTGCGCGGGAGGACGACGACGGCCGGGGTGCCGGCCGGGCAGAAGCTCGCCATGTCGTTGGCGTAGGCGGCGGTGACGTCGGGATCGGTCACAACGGCCTCGGCGGGCAGGCCGGCCAGGAGCCGGTCGGTGAGGCTGCCGGTGTCCACGGCGTCTTCGGAGCGGGGCGCTTCGATGCGGCTCATGATCAAAGGGTCGCACTCACGGCCATCGGTGTGAACCCGCGGGCGTCGGGCGACGCGAGCAAGCGCCGCCGCCCGACTGAACCCCGGACGGACCTAGAGGTTGCCGCGCTTGGCCTGCTCGCGCTCGATCGCCTCGAACAGGGCCTTGAAGTTGCCCTTGCCGAAGCCCATCGAGCCGTGGCGTTCGATGATCTCGAAGAACACCGTCGGGCGGTCCTGGACCGGCTTGGTGAAGATCTGCAGCAGATAGCCGTCCTCATCCCGGTCGGCGAGGATCTTCAGCTCGCGCAGGGTCTCGATCGGCACGCGGGTGTCGCCGACCCACTCGCCGAGGGTGTCGTAGTAGGAGTCGGGCGTGTCGAGGAACTCGACACCGGCCGCGCGCATGGTGCGGACGGTCTGCACGATGTCGTTGGTGTTCAGCGCGATGTGCTGGACGCCGGCGCCGCCGTAGAACTCCAGGTACTCGTCGATCTGGGACTTCTTCTTGGCGATCGCGGGCTCGTTGATCGGGAACTTGACCTTGAGGGTGCCGTCCGCGACGACCTTCGACATCAGCGCGCTGTACTCGGTGGCGATGTCGTCGCCCACGAACTCCTTCATGTTCGTGAAGCCCATGACCTTGTTGTAGAACGCGACCCACTCGTTCATCCGGCCGAGTTCCACGTTGCCGACGCAGTGGTCGATGGCCTGGAAGGTGCGCTGGGCGGGCGGGGCGACCATGGGCTTGGCGGCGACGTAACCGGGCAGGTAGGGGCCGTCGTAGCCGGAGCGGTCGACCAGGGTGTGGCGGGTCTCGCCGTAGGTGGCGATCGCGGCGAGGACGACGGTGCCGTGCTCGTCCTTCACCTCGTACGGCTCGACGACGCTCTGCGCGCCGTGCTCGACGGCGTACGTGTACGCGGCGCGGGCGTCCGGGACCTCGATGGCCAGGTCGATGACGCCGTCGCCGTGCTCGGCCACGTGCCGGGCGAGGAAGTGGCCCCAGGCGCTGCTCGGCTTGATCACGGAGGTGAACACGAAACGGGCGGAGCCGTTCTCCAGCACGTAACTGGCGGTCTCGCGGCTGCCGTTCTCCGGTCCGGAGTAGGCGACCAGCTTCATGCCGAAGGCGGTGGAGTAGTAGTGCGCCGCCTGCTTGGCGTTGCCCACGGCGAAGACGACCGCGTCCATTCCCTTGACCGGGAAGGGGTCGGCCTGCCGGGCGGTGTCGGGAGTGTGGTGAGTGGTCTGCGTCATAGCGGAAGCGTGGACCTGGCCTGCAAGGTGCGCAATAGTTTCCATGTCCGCTGGGCAATCTGCTCAGCAGTACGGCCGTATCGGCGGTCTTTCTGTACAGGATGCCCATCCCTGGAGGTGCCGTGGCGATCGATCATCTGGACGGGCGGATCATCGTGCTCCTCGCCCGCGAGCCACGCATCGGCGTGCTGGAGATGTCCCGGCGGCTCGGGGTCGCCCGGGGCACGGTCCAGGCGCGCCTGGACCGGCTTCAGTCGAACCGGGTCATCCGGGGATTCGGCCCGCAGGTGGACCCGGCGGCCCTCGGCTACCCGGTGACGGCCTTCGCCACGCTGCAGATCCGCCAGGGCCAAGGCCCCGACGTCCGGGCGCACTTGGCGACCGTGCCGGAGGTGCTGGAGCTGCTGACCACCACCGGCAGCGGCGACATGCTGTGCCGTCTGGTGGCCCGCTCCAACGCCGATCTCCAGCGGGTCATCGACCGGGTCGTCGGTTTCGAGGGCATCGTCCGGGCCTCCACGGCGATCGTGATGGAGAACCCGGTGCCGCTGCGGATCATCCCGCTGGTGGAGCAGGCGGCGGCGGACAGCAGGGAAGGGACGTAGGCCGGCTCAGCAGCTCGGCACGGACCCCTTGCCGCTCTCCAGCGTCTGAAGGGAGTTCACGGCGCCCTTGAGGGTGGTCACCGGGATCAGGCGCAGGCCCTTGGGCAGTTCCGCCTTGGCGTCGGCGCACTCGGCCTTCGGGACCAGGAAGATCGTGGCACCGTCGCGCCGGGCGGCCTGGGTCTTGAGGGCCACGCCGCCGACCGCGCCGACCGTGCCGGAGGCGTCGATCGTGCCCGTACCGGCGATGGTCCGGCCGCCCGTGAGGTCGCCGCCGCTGCCGTCGCCGTGCAGCTTGTCGATGATCCCCAGCGTGAACAGCAGGCCCGCGCTCGGCCCGCCCACGTCGGCGAGCGTCAGTGTGACCCTGACCTTGTCGGCGCTCAGCCCCAGGTACTTCAGCGCCGCCTGCGTCGCCGCGTCCTGGGACTGCCGCATCTGCGCCTCGTTGTGCTTCTCGATCTCCTTGACGGTGTTGCCGCTCGGGTAGACCGCGTCGCGCGGCATGACGGCCCGGTCGGTGCGGAACCAGTTGCCGGCCACGTCACCGAGGGTCACCGTGGCGTCCGGGCCGGTCGCCTCGATCGTCACCATCCGCAGTTGCCCGCTGGTCGTCCGGACCGGCGCGCCGGACACGTTGATCACCTGGGTGCCCTTGTTCGCTCCCAGCACGTTCGCCGTCATTCCGGGCTGCGCCACCGAGAACGGCAGCGGCGCGAAAGCGGCCGTGGCCAGCAGGGCCACGACAGGCAGAGCGCAGACGGCTACGGCCTGGGGACGCGTGAGACGTGAGAGCACGGGATCAATCTAACGTGACCAGCGGCTGCGCCTTATGCCGCGTACAGGTCCCGTCGCTGACGGGTGAAGCGGCGCAGGGCCTCCGGGAGGGGCTCGACGCCGATCCCGGGGGCGGTCGGGACCGGCAGATGGCCGTCCTGGAGCACGAAGGGCTCGGTGACGTCCTCGGCGAAGTACCGGGAGGAGGCGGAGGTGTCCCCGGGCAGGGTGAAGCCGGGCAGGGCGGCCAGGGCGAGGTTGGGGGCGCGGCCGATGCCCGTCTCCAGCATGCCGCCGCACCAGACCGGGACCCCCTGCGCGTGGGCGACGTCGTGGACCCGGCGGGCCTCCGGATAGCCGCCGACCCGGGCGGGCTTGACGTTCACCACCCGGCAGGCGTCCATCGCGATCGCGGCGGCGGTGTCGGAGGCGTGGTGCAGGGACTCGTCCAGGCAGACGGGGGTGCGCAGGCGTTTCTGCAGTTGGGCGTGGGCGTGCAGGTTGTTCTCCGCCAGCGGCTCCTCGATCAGCAGCAGCCCGAAGTCGTCCAGGCGCCGCAGGTGCTCGGCGTCGGCCAGGGTGTAGGCGGTGTTGGCGTCGACCTGGAGGGGCAGCGCCTCGCCGAAGCGGTCGCGTACCGCCCGCACCGGCTCCACGTCCCAGCCCGGCTCGATCTTGAGCTTGATGCGGACGTACCCCTCGGCGAGATAGCGCTCGACGTCGTCCAGCAGCTCCGGCACCGAGTTCTTGATGCCGACCGACACCCCGGCGGGCACCCGGTCCCGCACCGCGCCCAGATACGTCGCGAGCGGCATGCCGTACGCCCGCAGCTCGGCGTCCAGCAGGGCCGTCTCCAGGGCCGCCTTCGCCAGCTCGTGGCCCTTGATCTTCGCCATGGCCGGGGCGAGGGTGGCGGTCGTGACCTCCCCCAGCGCCGCGACGCGCGGGATCAGGAAGTCGCGCAGCACGATCTCGGCGCCGGCGACGAACTCCGAGCAGTACAGCGGCTCGGGGTCGGCGGCGAACTCCGACCAGCCCTCGGCGGAGTCCGTGACGACGTGCAGCAGGAAGGTGTCCTTCGTCGTCATCGTCCCGAAGGACGTACGGAACGGGGTGACCAGCGGGATCGCCACGTGCACGATCTCGACGCGCTCCAGCTTCACGCGGCAGCCCCCTCACGGGTGAGGGTGTACCAGCCGTCGCGGGACATCCCGGTGGCCCGGAACCCGTCCTCGAAGGCCGTCAGCAGCACCTCGCGCACCGCGTGCCGCCAGCGCAGCGCCAGCGCCGGGTCGGCGGCGCGCAGCTTGACGACGTCCTCCGGCACCCGGCACCACAGGTGCCGCTCGTCGCGGCGGGCGAGGGGGTCGCCGTCGGGGGCGGTGGCGGTGACCGGTCCGCGCGGTGTGTCGTACGCCGCCGTGGGCGTGCCCGGGTCCGCGCCCAGGTCCCACGTCACCGTCAGCCGGTCGCTCTCGTCGCCGTCGTTCACGCCGTCGGTCATCGGGCCGTAGAAGTCGACCAGGTACTCGGTGCCGGTGGCTCCCAGCTTGGCCAGGTTGAAGCGGGCGTTTCGGCCGACCAGCGGGTCGAAGGTCCAGCGCATGGTGCGGGCGCCCAGGCCGAGGGCCCAGTCGCGCTGGGCCAGCTTCACGGCGTGCCCGAGCCCCCGGTCGGCGGCGGCCACCAGCGAGTACGTGCCGCGGTCGGCGCCGAGGACGGCGACGGAGGCGCCGGCGAGCCGCTGCCCGTCGTACGCGGCGTGCACCGCGCCGCCGGCGTGCACCAGGCTGTGCAGGACCTCGGCCGGGTAGGGCGGGGCGGTACGGGGCGTCTGCCAGACGTCGCTGAAGTAGTCGGCCACGGCCGCGAGGGAGGCGACGTCGTGGACGGTACGGATGGTGACTCCTGCTGTCATGGCACGAGTCTCAAAGGAGCCGGCTCCGCGTGTGTTGTGTGAGTGGCCAACGCACGCGTAGGTTCGTTTCACTATCCGCCAACAGCCCGCTGGAGACCGCCATGGACGCCTGCACCCTGGGTGACCTCCTGGACGTCGTCGGCGGCCCCGCCCTGCGCCTGCACACGGCCCCCGCCGGGCAGGCCGTCCCGGTGACCGAGGCGGTGCTGCACGACGGCCGCACCCCGCTCCCCCGGCAGCCCGGCGCACTCCTGCTCGCGGTCGGTGTCCCGGCCGCGGAGTCCGGGCCGCTGCTGCGGGCAGCCGCCGGAGCCGGGCTGACCGGGGTGGTGGTGCGCGGCGCGGACGGCCCGGTCGCGCAGGCGGAGGAGCACGGCGTGGCCCTGCTGTCGGTCGCCGAGGACGCCGCCTGGCACCACGTCCATCTGCTGCTGGCCTCGGCCATCGCCGCCCAGCCCGCCGCCGTGCCCTCCGACACCGGGCTCGGCGATCTGTTCGCGCTGGCCGACGCGATCGCGACGGCGACCGGCGGGGCCACCGCCATCGAGGACCCCCGGCAGCGGATCCTCGCCTACTCCACCGTCCCCGGCCAGCCGGTGGACGAGGACCGCCGGCAGGGCATCCTCGGCCGGCAGGTGCCGGCCAGCGCCGAGAACACCGAGCAGTACCGCAGGCTGTTCGCGGCCGACCGCCCGCTCCGGCTGCCCTCGCTGACGGACGGCGAGCTGCCCCGCCTGGCGATGCCGGTACGGGCCGGCGGGGAGACGCTCGGCTCGGTGTGGGTGATCGACGGCGGCTCGCTCGCGCCGGACGCCGAGGACACCCTCGCCCAGGGCGCCTCCACCGCCGCCCTGCTCCTGCTGCGGGCGCGCGCCGCCCGGGAACTGGCCCGGCACCGGGGCAGCGAGCTGCTGCGCCGGATGCTGGACGGCACGGCGACGGACCCGGCCACGGCCGCCGAGCGCCTGGGCCTCGCCGGTCCCGCCCGGGTGGCGGCCTTCGTACTGGACTCCGCCGCGAGCGTCCCGGACGCCGAGCGCACGGCGCTGCGCCTGCTGGACGTCGTACGGCTGCAGTGCGAGGCGCGCTACGGGCGGCACGCGGGCGTGCTGGTGGACGGGGTGGTGTACGCGGTGCTGCCCGGTCCTGGTGAGCGGCACAAGCGGCTGGCCGAGGACATCGTGGCGCGGGCCGGGCAGGCGCTGCGGATGCCGGTGCGGGCGGCGCTCGGCGAGGTCGTGCCGGACGCGGCGGGGCTGGCGGACTCACGGGCGGACGCGGATCTGGTGCTGCGGGTGCTGGACGCCGACCTGCCGGTGGCGGTCGTGGACGAGGTACGGCCCCGGGTGACGCTGCTGCGGCTGGCCGAAGTGATGGGTGAGCGGCGGGAGTTGAGCGCGGGCGCCTGGCGGCGGGTGCTGGCGTACGACGCCGCGCACGGCACGGAGTACGCCCGCACCCTGGTCTGCTGGTTCGACGCGGGCTGCGACATGGCGGGCGCGGCGAAGCCCCTCGCCGTGCACCCCAACACCTGCCGCTACCGCCTGAGGCAGCTCCAGCAGCACGCCGGGGTCGACCTGGACGACCCCGACGAACGGCTGGTGCTGTGGCTCCAGTTGCGGGCGCTGGCGGGACTCAGAGGAGCCACTGCCTGAGCCGCTCCTCGCACCGCCGAAGGTGCTCCACGGGGACGTACTCCCCCGGCGTGTGGGCGAGGGAGGGGTCCCCGGGGCCGTAGTTGAGCGCGGGCACGCCCAGCGCGGCGAACCGGGCGACGTCCGTCCAGCCCAGCTTGGGCCGCGGCTCGGCGCCGAGCGCGGCGACGAGCCCGCCGACCCGGTCCAGGTGCGGCAGGGCTCCGCCGACGACCTCGATGATGCGCACCTCGTACTCCGGGAAGAGCGAACGCACGTACGCCTCGGCCTCCTCGGGTGAACGGCTCGGCGCGAAACGGCAGTTGACGGTGACGACACACTCGTCCGGCACCACGTTCCCGGCGACCCCGGCCCGTACGGCGACGGCGCTGAGCCCCTCCCGGTACTCCAGCCCGTCGACGAGGATCCGCTCGGGCCGGTGCGCGTCGAGGCGTTCGAGGACCCGGCCGGCCTTGTGGGCGGCGTTGACGCCCTGCCAGGCGCGGGCGGTGTGGGCGCGGGCGCCCTCGACCACGATGTCGGCGGTGAGGATGCCCTGGCAGCCGGCCTCCACACCCGCGTCGGAGGGCTCCATGAGGATGGCCAGCCCGGCCTCGGCGAGCAACTCCGGCCGCTCGGCCCCGATCCGGGCGAGGCCGTTGCGGTCCCCTTCCACCTCCTCGCACTCGTAGAAGACGTAGGTGAGATCGCGGACGGGCGCGGACACGGTGGCCGCCAGCCGCAGAGCGACGGCCACCCCGCCCTTCATGTCGCAGGCGCCGAGTCCGTGCACGCGGTCGCCGGCGAGCCGGGAGGGCAGGTTCCCGGCGGCCGGCACGGTGTCCAGGTGCCCGGCGATCAGGGCGCGTTCGCCCCGCCCGAGGTGGGTGCGGGCGACGACGGAGTTGCCGATCCGGTCGACGGTGAGATGGGGCAGGTTGCGCAGGGCGGTGTGGACGGCGTCGGCGAGCTCCGCCTCCCGCCCGCTCTCGGAGGGCAGGTCCACCAGGGCGCGGGTGAGGGTGACGACGTCGGCGGTGAGGTCGAGGGCGGTCATGCGAGGTCTTCCGGGATCTGGGCGAGCTTGGAGTGCCGGATGCCGTAGAGGCCGTAGATGACGAGCCCGGCCGCCATCCATGCCCCGAAGGCGATCCAGGTGTCGGCGCCCAGGCTGCCCAGCATGTAGACGCAGAAGACGACGCCGAGCAGGGGCGTGACGGGCGAGAACGGCACCCGGAAGGAGCGCGGGGTGTCGGGGCTGCGCCGGCGCAGCAGTACGACCGCCAGGTTGACCAGCATGAACGCGAAGAGGGTGCCGATGCTGGTGGCGTCGGCGAGGCTGCCGAGCGGGACCAGGGCGGCGAGGACGGCGATGAACGCCGACACGATCACGGTGTTGGCGCGGGGCACGCCCGTGCGCGGGTGCACCTTGGCGAACAGGGGCGGCACGAGCCCGTCCCGGGCCATGGCGAAGAGGATGCGGATCTGCCCGTACTGCACGGTGAGCACCACGCTGGTGGTGGCGACGACCGCGCCGACGGACAGCAGGATCGGCCACAGGTTGCCGCCGCCGACGGACCGTACGAGCACCTCGCTGAGCGTGGCCTCGGTCCCCGCGAACTGCTTCCACGGCATGGCACCGAGCGCGGCGACGGCGACGAGCACGTACAGGGCGGTGACCAGGATCAGCGACAGGATGATGGCGCGCGGCAGGTCCCTTTGCGGGTTGCGTGCCTCCTCACCCGCGGTGGAGGCGGCGTCGAACCCGATGTAGGAGAAGAACAGCGAGGCGGCTCCGGCGCTCATGCCGGCGGCGCCGAGCGGGAAGAGGGGGTGGAAGTTCCCGGCCCGGAAGGCGGTGAAGGCGACGGCGCAGAACAGCACGAGGGCGGCGATCTTGACGCCGACCATGATGGTGTTGGCGACGGCGCTCTCCTTGGCCCCGCGCAGCAGGACGACCATGGCGAGTACGACGATGAGGGCGGCCGGGATGTTGAGGGTGCCGCCGGCCCCGGGCGGCGCACTGAGCGAGTCGGGCAGCGTGACGCCGAAGGTGAGCTGGAGCAACTCGTTGACGTACTGCCCCCAGCCCACGGCGACGGCGGCGACCGACACTCCGTACTCCAGGATCAGACACCAGCCGCACACCCAGGCGACCAGCTCGCCGAGGGTGGCGTAGGCGTAGCTGTACGAGGACCCGGAGCCGGGGATCATGCCGGCCAGCTCGGCGTACGACAGCGCCGAGAACAGGGCGGTGACACCGGCGAGGACGAAGGAGACGACGATGGCGGGTCCCGCCTCCGGCACGGCCTGCCCGAGCACCACGAAGATGCCGGTGCCGAGGGTGGCGCCCACGCTGAGCAGCGTCAGCTGGGCCACGCCCATGGTCCGCTTCAGAGGGCTGCCGGCGGCCTCCCCGACGAGGCGTTGCACCGGCTGGCGCCGGGTGAGCCGATGTGTGCTGCTTGCTTCGCGTGCTGTGGCCTCCGGCCGGGTGCCCACTGTGTCCACCGCGCTGTTCCCTCCGCCTCGGGGTGTATGGCCCTTGATGATGCGGAGGGGGAGGGATGGCGGGGTGTGCGGATCGGCCAAAGGTGTGGGGCGGGGGTTGGCCGGATGAGCAAACGCAGTTGCGGGCAGTCGTGCCGCCGGGGCGGCACGCCACCCATCGCACCGCTCGGCGCGGCCGGCGTCAGCGCAACGCTTCGGCGACCTCCTTCGCCGCCTCCACCACCCTCGGCCCCACTCGCTCCGGCACGGAGTCGGCCAGCATCACGACGCCCACGCTGCCCTCGACGCCCGTGACCCCCACCAGCGGCGCAGCGGCCCCGCTCGCCCCGGCCTCCAGTTCCCCGTGCGTGAGGGTGTACCCGGGATCCGCGGACGACGACTGCCGCGCGGAGAGGATCGCCTTGCCGGCCGCCCCCCGCTCCAGCGGATGCCGGAACCCGGCGCGATACGCCACGTGATAGTCGGTCCACGTCGGTTCGACCACGGCGACGGCCAGCGCCTCCGTCCCGTCCACCAGCGTCAGATGCGCCGTCGCCCCGATGTCCTCGGCGAGCGACCGCAGCGCCGGCAACGCGGCCTCCCGCACCAGCGGATGCACCTGCCGGCCGAGCCGCAGCACTCCCAGCCCGACCCGGGCTCGCCCGCCCAAGTCACGCCGTACGAGCGCGTGTTGTTCCAGCGTGGCGAGCAACCGGTACACCACGGTACGGTTCACGCCCAGTTTCGTGGACAACTCCGTGACGGTCAGCCCGTGATCGGTGTCGGCCAGCAGCTTGAGGACACGCAGTCCCCGATCGAGCGTCTGAGAGGTCTCCGCGGTCACGACGCCCACTCCTTCGGCGGTGAGGTCGGCGGACCCCTGAGCGGCGGATGCGCCGCCGAGTCCCGTCGGCGACGCGCTTCAGAGGCCGCCGATCGGCAGGACGCCCGGCGGCTCCGGGCCATGTCGCTTCACGGCTGCGCTCCGCGGCGGCGCTGCCACGGGGCGTGTGCGTAGCCGGACAGTAGCGAAGCAGGTTCGCTGAGCGGAAGTCTCCGTCCAGAATCCGGGCAAGACCAGTTCCGGCCTGCCTGAATTCGTCCGGATACGCACCGGCCCCAGGAACTGACACGTGGCGGGACCGGGTCACCTCATCCGGGTCGCCCACTCCTGCACCTTGGCGATCCGCTGCCGCAGCTGCCCCGCCGTGGCCTCCGCGCTGGGCGGCCCGCCGCAGACCCGGCGCAGCTCGGTGTGGATCACCCCGTGCGGCTTGCCGCTCTGGTGGACGTACGCGCTGACCATCGTGTTGAGCTGCTTGCGCAGCTCCATCATCTCCTTGTGGCTGACCACCGGCCGCCGCTCGGCCGGCAGCTCCAACAGGTCGGCCTCGCTGTCCGGTTTCTTGCGGCTGTGCGCGATCTGCCGGGCCTGCCGCTTCTGCAGCAGCAGCTGCACCTGCTCGGGCTCCAGCAGGCCCGGAATGCCGAGGTAGTCCTGCTCCTCCTCGCTGCCCGGGTGCGCCTGCATACCGAACTCGGCGCCGTCGTACAGCACCCGGTCGAAGACGGCGTCGGACTCCAGCGCCTCGAAGGGCAGCATGTCCTGCTCGCCGGTGTCCTCGTCCTGCTGCTTGTTCGCCTCCTCCATCTCCTTCTCGGATTCGGCGTACGGGTCCTCCTCGCCCTCCTTCTTCGGCTTGTCGAGGGCGTGGTCCCGTTCCTTCTCCATCTCGCCCGCGAAGGTCAGCAGGTCAGGCACGGTCGGCAGGAACACGGACGCGGTCTCGCCGCGCCGCCGGGACCGTACGAAACGCCCGACGGCCTGAGCGAAGAAGAGGGGGGTGGAGATCGTCGTCGCGTACACGCCGACCGCGAGCCGGGGCACGTCCACGCCCTCGGACACCATGCGCACCGCGACCATCCACCGGTCGTTGCTGTCGCTGAACTCGTCGATCCTCTTCGAGGCACCCGCGTCGTCCGACAGCACGAGCGTGGCCTTCGTTCCGGTGATCTCACGGATGAGCTTGGCGTACGCGCGTGCCGAGTCCTGGTCGGAGGCGATGACGAGGGCACCGGCGTCCGGGATGGCCTTCCTGACCTCGGTCAGCCGCTGGTCGGCGGCGCGCAGCACGCTGGGCATCCAGTCACCGCGCGGGTCGAGCGCCGTACGCCAGGCCTGGCTGACCGCGTCCTTGGTCATCGGCTCGCCGAGCCGGGCGGCCACCTCGTCGCCGGCCTTCGTGCGCCAGCGCATGTTGCCGCTGTAGGAGAGGAAGATGACGGGTCGCACGACCCCGTCCGACAGGGCGGAGCCGTAGCCGTACGTGTAGTCGGCGGCGGACCGCCGGATGCCCGCGTTGTCCTCCTCGTACGTCACGAAGGGGATGGGGTTGGTGTCGGAGCGGAAGGGCGTACCGGTCAGGGCGAGCCGGCGCGTGGCGGGCTCGAACGCCTCCAGGCAGGCCTCGCCCCAGGACTTGGAGTCACCGGCGTGGTGGATCTCGTCGAGGATGACGAGGGTCTTGCGCTGCTCGACCCGGTTGCGGTGCAGCATCGGGCGCACGCCCACACCGGCGTAGGTGACGGCGACGCCGTCGTACTCCCGGCCGAGCGGCCCCGCGCTGTACTCGGGGTCGAGCTTGATCCCTATCCTGGCGGCCGCCTCGGCCCACTGCTTCTTCAGGTGCTCGGTCGGCGCGACCACGGTCACCTGCTGCACGACGTGGTGGTGCAGCAGCCAGGAGGCCAGCGTCAGCGCGAAGGTGGTCTTGCCGGCGCCGGGCGTGGCGACGGCGAGGAAGTCACGCGGCTGCTCCTGGATGTACTTCTCCATCGCCCCCTGCTGCCAGGCACGCAGCTTGCTGGCGGTACCCCAGGGCGCGCGGCCCGGGAAGGCGGGCGACAGATGGTGGGAGTGAGCGGAGGAAGCGGCGGTGGTAGTCACGGTCTCCGTATGTCTTGCGGGTCGGGCGGCTCGGCTACGTATGACAACCGGGCCACCCTACCGGCGCCCCGGTGGTGTCAACGCGCGAACGAGGCCGGGTCGCCCGTGGGTGGGAGCCACGTCACAGCCGCCGCAGCCGCCCCGCGATCACCCCGACATCACCGAGGTCACCGGAGGCCACATCGATGACCAGGTCGTACGCGGAGTCCTGGTCGGCGTCCGCGAGATCCACACCGTTGACGGCGAGGAAGGTGGCGGTGGCCAGCCACGCGGTGCGCTTGTTGCCGTCGACCAGGGGGTGGTTGGCGGCGAGGGCGTGCAGCAGGGCGGCGGCCTGCTCGTACAGGTCCTCGTAGGCGGCCGTATCGAACATCCGGGCCCGCGGCCGGTGCACGGCGGAGTCCAGCAGTCCCGGCTCGCGCGCCTCGGGCGGCCGGCCGCCGAAGGCGATCTCGGCGATGGCGGTGACCTCGGCGACGGTGAGATGGCGGCTCATTCGCCCAGCCTCCGCAGCAGTTCGGCGTGGCTGCGCGCGAGGCGCTCGGCATGGGCGCGGACGATCGCCTGCTCCTCGTGCAGATACCGGTGTACGGCCGCCAGGACGACCTCGTCGATCCGGCGGCCGGAGGCGTCGGCAAGGTCGTCCAGCGCCTGCCGGGTGGCGAGGTCGAGGGAGAGGATCAGCTCGGACATGCGGGAAGGCTAGGGTGCGACAGGCCGCCCGGCGACCGGATTTCCCAGGTCATCGCGCCCTCAGTCGGGTTGTCACCCAGGCCCCCGCCAACGCCACCCCCGCCATCGGCAGGAAGACGGCGGCGAAGGCGGCGGGGTGGGTCCCGTCGGTGGCCGTGGCCGTGCCGGCCGCCGTGCTGCCGCCGCCCAGGGCCGCGAAGGCGGCGCCGGTCGCGGCGAGGAGGACGACGTTGGAGAGGGCGTCGGAGATCTGGAGTGCGGCGGAGTTGGCGCCGGCCTCCTCCGGGGCGGACAGCTTCAGCATGAGCACGCTGGTGGAGGAGATCACCAGGCCCATGCCGAAGCAGCCGAAGGCCCAGGCGACGGCGAGGGTCCAGACCGGCACGGAGTGCAGGAGCACACTGGGCGCGGCCGTGATCGCGGCGGCGACCAGCACCATCCCGACGGCCATCAGCCGCTCCCGGTACGGCTGCACGCGCGGCCGGGACTGCGTCCACGAGCCCAGCGCCCAGGTGCCGCCGCCCGCCGCCAGCGAGAACCCGGCGAGCGTCGGCGACAGCCCGCGCTGGGTGACCAGCATCAGCGGCACGAAGGACTCGGCGGCGACGAAGGAACCGGCGGACAGCCCGCGCAGCAGCACCACGGAGGGCAGGCCGCGGGACGCCCGGTAGGTGCCGTGCGGGAGGAGACCGAGGACGGCGGGAACCAGCAGGGCGGTGCCGGCCAGCCCTGGGAGCAGGGACAGGGGGCGCAGGTCCTGCGCGGCGTACTGGAGGAGGCCGGCGCCGGCGGAGATGCCGAGAGCGAGCCGGATCCGCCGCCGGTCGAAGGCGAGGGCGCCGGCCTCCTCGTCCACCGGGCCGGCCGCCCTCCGCCGTATCTGCGGCAGGGCGAGGGCGAGCGGGAAGACGACGAGGACCGGGATGCCGAGGAAGACCCAGCGCCAGCCGAGGTGCTCGGTGACGGCGCCGGAGGCGAGCGGGCCGACTACGGACGGCACGATCCAGGAGGCCGCGAACGCCGCCATGATCGCGGGCCGCAGCCGCTCGGGGTAGGCGCGGCCGACGACGACGTACAGCGCGACGATGACCAGTCCGCCGCCGAGCCCCTGCACGGCCCGGCCGAGGATGAACACCCACATGGCCTGCGCGGTCCCGGCCACGACGAGCCCGGCGGCGAAGGCGCCGATCCCCGTGGTCAGCGCCCCGAGCGGCCCCCGCCGGTCGGACCACTGGCCGGCCAGCACCATGCCGAACAGGCTCGTCGTGAAGTACCCGGAGAAGGCGAACGCGTACAGGGCCACGCCGTCCAGCTCCCGCGCGGCGACCGGCATGGCGGTGCCGACGGCGGTCGCCTCGAAGGCGATCAGCAGCACGACGGACACGATCCCGACACTGAGCGCCCGATGAGCCCTGCCCAGCACTCCGTCGCCCTGCTCGACGGGGCTCACGACATCGGTGTCACGCGACTCAAGGGCACTCATGGCCGCCAGCGTAAGGCGCACAGCACGGTTTGACCCCTGTCGGTGGTCCCGCTCACCCTGCGACCTTGGTCGTACGCCCCCGCCCCCGGGCCGTTCATGAACGCCGTGTGGCAGTCGCATTGCAGCGCCACCGATTCCCTTGAGCCCTTGAAGCACCTCGCCATAACGTCATTCCCACGAACACGGCCGTGTGCCCGAGTGGTTCAGGGGCTCGCCTGCGCTGCATCCATCAGCGAGCTCCGCTCGCGGGGAGTCACGTGGGTCCGAATCCCGCCACGGCCGAGAACAACGATTCAACACGGCCGTGTGCCCGAGTGGTTCAGGGGCTCGCCTGCAAAGCGAGTTACGTGGGTTCGAATCCCGCCACGGCCTCCACCTACCCTGACCAGGGAAATCAGCAGGGCGGCACCCTCTCGGGGGTGCCGCCCTGCCATTCACTCGTCTCAGTTCCCGTCTCAGTCGGTACTGCGCAGATGCCTCAGAAGCACGGCTCGATGGATCAGCCTGCCTAAGGGTTGTCCCGCAAACGATCTTCTACGGGTTGGGGGCGCGGTGGGCCGGCCGGCGGTATCTGCTCCTATCCCGTGAGGACGAGGTTGTGCAGGCGGGCGATGCCGCGCATGGCGTGGTGGACTCCGTCGCCTTTCAGGCGGCAGTCGCGGAGGATCTTCCAGCCCTTCATGCGGGCAAAGGCATGCTCGACGCGGGCGCGGACCTTGCGGTGGGATGCGTTGTGTTCCTCTTTCCAAGCCGGCAGTTCGGTCTGACCGCGCTCACGGCGATGCGGAATCACCAGTCCGGTGCCCCGGTAGCCGCCGTCCGCGATCACCGTGGTCCTGCCGACGGCGTCCTTGGCTCCGGACAGCTGCCACGCCTTGCAGTCGTTGCGGTTGCCGGGCAGCGGTCGACCGACCACGACGACGAGTCGGCTGTCGGCGTCGATCACGACTTGGTGGTTGGTGGAGTACCGATAGTTCTTGGACTGCTCGGCTACCTCGTGGTCGCGGGTGGGCACGAGGGTGCCGTCCACGATCAGCACGGTGTCCTTGGAGAACCGGCGCCGCGGCTGCAGGGACATCAGCGGGCCGAGGTGGTCGATGATCCGGTCTGCCGCCGACTTCGAGATGCCGAACAGCAGGGCCAGCTGGCGCATTGTCAGGTTCGTGCGCCAGTAGGCCGCGACCAGCAGTACTCGGTCCTCAAGGGGCAGGCTCCAGGGCCGTCCCCTGCCAACCGCGTCGGCCCCCTCACTCCGCAGTGCGGTCACCAGCTTCCCGAAGCAGCGCGGGCTCAGCCCGGAGAACGGGGCTATCCAAGACGGCTCCGACGCCGTAATCACACCAGTCACACCGTGATCATCCAACCCGTAGCCGACAGCCTTTAGCGTCGGTTGCGCAGGAGGGATCCGAGCGCCAAGCCAGTGCCCAGGCCGATCAGGGCGCCGACTGACGTCCGCCAGGCGGGCACTGCTCCGGCGACGGGCACGTCAGGTGGACGAGGTGCTACGGCCGACGGCGTTGGTGGTCCGGCAGCGATAGCGCGAGCGTGCTCCTCGTCCACGATGGCCAGGAACCGACGACCGATACGGCTTCCGGACGAGCTGGCGGTCCATGAGAGCTGGGCCCTGCTCCAGTAGTGCCGCCCAGCCTCTCCGGTGAACATCCCGGCCAGCATGTCCCGCAGGAGAGGCTCGCGAATGGTCCCAATTTCGAAGCCCATCCACGCGTAGTTCATCATCAGGTCGGCATAGACATGCCGCTTGCGCTCATGGGGATCGGCAATGTCCGTGGCGCCCCAAACAGGCTGGTAGAGCGCCATGTCGTCAAGTTCCAGGCGGACTAGCTCAAGGTAGTAACTGCGGATTCCCTGGACCTGCTCCGCCCGGGCCTGACGGTTCTGAACAACCAGCGAAGCAGCGACGCCGGCCAACGCGAGTGCCGAGACGATCGCCGACGTGAAGCCGTACGCCGCGCCGACCTGACTCAACCTGTTCCAGTCCACCCCCTTGGAGCCGGAGATGTCCTCCAGCACGAAAGGCGACAACAGCAGCGCCGCCAGCACGGCCGCCGCAGCGGCGACCAGCCCCAGAGCTCTGCCCACCCGGCGAGCCACTGATACTGCAGCCACAGGCCGATGACGAGCTATCAGGTAAATCACCCCCAGGCGGGCCTGTCCCGGTGACTAGGCCGAGCCAGGGGGCAGCCTACGTGCAGCCGTCATGCTCGGCATCGTCCGCCTACACAAGATCACCGTCGCCCGCCGGAGGACCGCCGCCACACCGACCGAAGATCGTTTACGGGACAGCCCTTAGTCGACCGGTGTCCGCCCCCACGACGTCGTCTCTACGCGCTTCAGCCGTCAAGCGTTGTCAGCTACGCACGTCGACACCGATCACCCCACCCCAGCTAGGGCCTGCGGATACGCTGGTGAGCCTTCACCAGACTTCTACCGTTGGGGAGTTACCCGTGCCGCAGCTCGCCGTCGCGAACACGCTCTGGGCCGAGTATGAGCGGCTGGAGAAGCCGGTGCGGGCCGGCGTCCGCAAGGCGATGACCAAGTTCCAGGTGCTGACCACAGCGGAACTACTCATGGACAAGGGTCTCGGTCTACAGGCCGTTCCCGGTGCACGTGACCCGCGCATGAGGACAATTCGCATCACGGCCTTCTGGCGAGGCGTAGTCCTTGCACCCAACGACGGCAGTGACACCTTCCTTCTGGTTAATGTGCTGCCGCACGATGCAGCGATTCAGTGGGCCGCCAATCGGCTGTACAGCGTTAACTCTGCCACTCATAGCCTCGAAGTGCGCAATGTGGCAGCCATAGAGCAGTTGGCTCTCCCGTCAGCCAACCCTCATCTCCCGGAAAGGCTGTTTGCTCAGTTCTCCGATGAGTCCCTTGGAGAACTAGGTATCGATTCTCTAACGCTGGGAGCCGTGCGCACCGTCACAGATAAAACACAGCTGGAAGCGATTGGCCCATTGCTCCCAGAGGACCAGTACGAGGTGCTGCAGTACCTTGCCGAGGGGTTCTCCACTGAGGAAATTTACCGTGACCTAGTGGCTGCGCGACGCCCCGTTGGTTCGAGTCCCCAAAGGGCCGATGATCTTGCGACCGCCATCGCCAACACGCGAAGCCGAATCACCCTTGTTGCAAATACAGGGGAGCTAGAGGAAATCGCGGGCAAGCCTCTCGTCACACCACATCGTGGGGAACTAGTCAGCTACGCCAGGCGCGGCGAACGCAAGGACTACCGATGCGAACGTCTTCCCCTTGTCGGTGGCGGACAAGCGGACGTTTTCAAGGCGACACACAAGCCATCCGGTGCAATCGTGGCTCTCAAAAAGTTGCGGGAAAAATATCCGTTTCCTCGCCAGGTAGCCCGCATGGGGCGCGAGATTGAACTGGGCCGTCGTCTCAATGGGCATCCTCACGCGATGCCAATCTTGGATTTTGACCCTAAGAACACATGGTTCGTCATGCCCTACGCAGAAACCACTGCGGAACAATGTCGAGACGAGCTAACCAACATAACGACTCTGCGGGCGCTCCTGGAAGCCCTCTGTTCCGTCCTGGCGGTCGCACACCGAGAGGGATGGGTTCACCGAGACATCAAGCCGGCCAACGTGCTTCGACTAGACGATCGCTGGGTTCTTGCAGACTGGGGCATCGTACGACGCCCTCCTGGACAGACAACTGACCCGCAGCGCACGCGCGTGGGGGTCTTCATGGGCTCTGATGGGTTCGCCGCCCCCGAACTGTACAGCGATGCCCACCACGTAGGTGCAACCGCCGACATCTACAGTCTCGGACAACTCATCGGGTGGGCCGTCACAGGCGATATGCCCCTCGTGAACGTCCCCCTGATTCCGAAATCTGGACCCTGGCGTGCGATCGTTCGGGAAGCCACGCAAATGGATCCCCAACGACGACCAGGCACGGTCGCGGATCTCCTCACTCTCGTCAGCCAAGAACTCGATACACCGCCAGAGCCACCGATTTTGCGCGGCGAGATCATGAAACGGGAATTGACCAGTGGATCACACAGCGCAGGCGAGGAGTTGGTTTCTCTCGCCGCCGCTCACACTGAGGACGCCTCCCTATACTGCGACCTTTTGGTCAATATTCCTGTGACTCTACTCATCCCGGATCTTCTGGCTGACCCTCAGCGCGCAGTCGAGGTCGTGCGTGCCATGGCCAAGTTGCTCGGAACCCACAGATCACCAGAGCGCGGCGAAGTAGACGCCACCATCATGTGGCTGATCACCATCGCCAAGAAAGCCGCCTCGGAGGGTGAACTTGACCTACTAGAGGCATGTTGCAGCGGCGCGTTCGAGTGGGATGCCTTGTGGGACCAATGGGCACCTCAGGACGATATTTCCTCGTGGCTGTCCACTTTGACCGGAGATTGCGCGAGTTCAGTGGCAGCGATGCTGCGACAGCATCCCGAGTGCGCAGTGCACTTCCGTCATCTTGCTAACAACTTCCGCGTCGACCATCGAATCCGCGCGGCTGTCACCGTCCAGCAGGAGTGAACATCATTCGCCCGGGGACGGCCCAATTGGTACCCATTATAGGACCGCTGACATTTCCGCGGGAGCACGGCCCCAGCCTGCTCGCTAGAAAACACATGCCGGGGGCACCCCCAATGGGAGTGCCCCCGGCTCTTTGCTCAAACGACCGGAAGACTCATGCCAGCCGTGCCGCCTTCATCCGGCCGGTCCGCCTCAGTCTTCCAGATCAGACCGTCCACCTGCCGCGCGATGTCCGCCCGCACCGCGTCCACCATGTGCTGGTAGCGGGCGGCCATGGCGGTTGTCGACCATCCCATGAGGCCCATCACGGCCCGCTCAGGCACGCCGAGGATGAGAAGGACCGTGGCCGCTGTATGACGCGCATCATGAGGTAGCGGGCCCCGTCGAGGGGGTGGAACCCGGTCTTGGCGAGGTCGGGGGCGTAGCCAACGTCGTGCAGCACGGCCGCAGCCTCCAGCAACGCGGCATCTTCTCCGAGGATGAGCGCGATGGTACGCGCCCGCTCAGCTACTCCGAGGCAATGCTTCCAGCGACGCGGCAGCGGCTCAGCCAGCAGGGACTCAGCCAGGGGATACGCCCACTCCGTCAGCTCCGACAAGCTACGACCACTCCTCTCGATCCGGCACGGCACGGACGGTCCGCACCTTGCCCTGCCCTCCACTCGCAAGCACTCCGGCGGCCTCCAACTTGTCGAGCGCCTTTGTCACGGTGGGACGCGAGACTCCGAACCTGGTGGCGAGCGTAGACGCGCTAGGGAACGGTGCCCCGGCTTCCAGGCGATCATCCGTGATGACGGCCGCGATCCGCTCCTCAAGCGGCCGACGGTCGACCGGGTCTCCCGGTCGGATCACGCGCCAGCGCCCACCGGGTACCGGCTCTGCATCACCGTTCGTCCGAAGCACCTGAAACGCCCGGAGCACGACGCCACGAGAGACCGCATACCTCTCCATGAGCTCCCCAACCGGAGGCAAGGCTGCCATCTCTTGGTCATCGGCGATCTGCGCCCTCAACGCGTCCGCGATCCGCTGAAAGGTCCCCCGAGGGCTGGCCTGCTGCGACACGCATTCTCCCTACCTGTCTGCTTGCCACCTGCCTAAAGCTTCGCATGCCACAGACCCATTGCTCTGACGACCGCCGCCGCCCACTCTAGCCGTCGCGAAGCTCTCGCATGTCAAACCACCCAACCCTTCAAGAGGTTCACCTCATCCTTGAGTACCGCCCATTGCCTTTCGAGAGATTCCAGTTCATTACGCAGGGCTACATACCGCGCTTCCGCGTGATGGAGCCTTTCCGCAGTTGCAAAATATTTGTCCGGCAAATACTCTCCCCCCTGCCCAGCCACCTCCGCTTGGTGCCTTGCTCGCACTGCCTCCGCTTCGACCGCCGCCTCCTGCACCTCCAGTGAAGCTATTCTCACGTTTTCCCGCACCGATGCAATATGCGCTGCGATCCGGTCTATTTCCAGGCGCCTCTTAGAGACATGCTGTTTCATTTCCTCAACAGGGAGCAACTTATCGTTTACTTGGTCAATGGTGTTCTGACTTACCCGCACATTCAATACAATTGAAGCTCGCGCAAGGAAGGTCGCCAACGGCAGCTGATGAAATGAAACGCCAGCCGTTTCCCGCATCTCTCGCACGAGCTCAGGACGAGGGCCTACAGGCAAACCACACTGGATTCGAATCCAATCCTCCTTGATGTCTGTAGAGACGAACAGAACACTCCGCTTGACTGTCGCCGCATAGTCCAGAATCTCCGCCCATATCAAGTAGTCCCCGATCCCCCCCTCTCCCTTTTTCTTCACGTCCACATACCCAGGCGGAATTCCCTCACTCCCGCGTCGAACAGCCTCCTTCTTCACCTCATCTTGCCTATCCCTTGGTATGCCATCACCAACCCGCTCATCAAATAGGATAGCTAGCCTCTCAAGGATGGGATCCCTTGAAAGAAGGGTCCCAGGATTTAGGTCATACTCCTCCACTTCCACCATAATCGAATCGATAATTTGAGAAATTGAATTATTCACGGGCGTCAAATATTCGCTAGATCGCCCATCGGCCAACGAGTGCAGCTTATAGAAGTCTCGCACAGCCTTCCGCAATCCATCTGCGGCTGACGATACAGCCTCAGATTTCTCCTTGAGTGAATTCGCGTGGCCGGCAACGCTAGAGAGCCTGTTTCTATGAAATTCGTCAGCCACTTGTCGAGGAATCCAAATCCTTTCGGCGACAGCCTCTAGGACCTTAATGTACTCATCCCTGGCCGACGGCTTCATCCGGTACAAGTTGAGCACTGCATTAGTATCCAAAATAATGGAACTTGATTTAATCGCATCGTCCACAAAATGGGCGGGCTTGCGCCAAAATTCCTCATACCCTACCGTGAACGAGCCGGAGTGGTAGTCAGACATGAGCCCTCCCTAACTTGATGTCGCTGATTAACTTACCGCTGCGACGCCGGGTCAGGAGTGGGTTCGATCAGATTGCGGCTAAGTGCGACGCTCACCACCCGTAAGGGGTCGTAACAGGATCTTGTTGAAGCGCCCAGGTCGGACGTAACTGTTGTGACGATCCGACGGTTCGACAGGGTGTGACGACTCGACCGTGGATCGTGGACGACGACTTGTGGGCGTTGATCGAGCCGTTGCTGCCACCGTGGCCAGAGCGGTCACCGGGGCCGAAACCGGTGGCAGACCGGCTGTGTCTGCAGGGCATCCTGTATGTCCTGCACCAGGACATCGCCTGGCAACTCCTGCCCTTGGAACTGGGGTTCGGCTCCGGACAGACCTGCTGGCGTCGGCTGGAGCGATGGCAGCAGGCCGGAGTCTTCGAGCAACTGCACCGCATCTTGCTGGCGAAACTGAACGCAGCCGGCGAGCTGGATTGGTCGCGCGCCTGTGTGGACGGCTCCCACGTCCGCGCGAAAAAGGGGGACCCGCTACCGGTCCGTCGCCGGTCGACCGGCGGAAGACGGGCAGCAAACACCACCTAATCTGTGACGGCAAGGGGACCCCGCTACATGTCATCACGACCGCCGCGAACGTCAACGACGTCACCCAGACCCTCGCCCTGGTCGACGGCATTCCGCCGGTAGCCGGACGCCCGGGCCATCCGCGTAAGCGCCCTGAGGCCGTGCTGGGCGATAAGGCCTACGACTCGAAGGCGGTACGACATGCGCTACGGCATCGCCGGATTATGCCGGTGATCTCCTGCAAGGGTGCCCCGAACATCAAAGGCATGGGCAAGCTCCGCTACGTCGTGGAGCAGACCTTTGCCCTGCTCCACCAGTTCAAACGTCTTGCCGTGCGCTGGGAGAGGCGCCTGGAACTCCACGACGCTTTCCTCTCATTGGCCTGCAGTCTCATTTGCTGGCGGCGTCTCAAGACGGCCGCATCGTGATCCGTCGGTGGGGTGCCGGAAAGGCTGGGGGCTATGGCTATGCCGAGGCAAGGAAGTCCCGGACGGCGTCCGCGAAACCGACCGGGTCGTTGGTGTACAGGAAATGGTCCGTCTCCAGTTCGACCAGACGGGTGCCGGGCCGCCGGGCGGCCATCTGTGCTGCCTGTTCCGCCGGCAGCACACCGCCTTCGGCGCCGCGTATCAGCAACGCTGGGCAGGTGGAGCCGGTCCAGTCGGCCCAGTGGTCGCCGTGGACCTGGTCCTCGGATTCGTAGATGTCCTTGGGGTGGAAGTGCAGGCCCCAGCTTCCGTCCGGCCGCTCGCGAACGGCAGATTCGAAGGAGGGCGCGAACGGGCCCAGCTGCGCCACGAACTCCTCCCGGCTGGGGCAGGTGCCCTGCGGAAGGTTCAGTACGAACGCCAGCGGGTTGCCGCCGTCCAGGCCGAGTTCGGCGCAGCCTTCGCCGTTGACGAGGGCGGTCACGCGCTCGGGGTGGCGGGCGGCGAACTGGTAGGCGTTGATCGCGCCGAGGGAGTGGCCGAGGAGGGCCGCGCGGTCCAGTCCCAGGTGGTCCATGAGGGCTTCCAGGTCGGCGAGGTAGCCCTCCCGGCTGTAGTCGGCCGCCCGGTCGGAGTCGCCGTGGCCTCGCTGGTCGGGCGCTATGACCCGCCAGTCCGGGGCGAGGCGGGCGGCGAGATCGGCGTACGACATGCCCTCGGACATGTGTCCGTGCAGCGCGAGCAGCGGGCGGCCGGGGCCGCCGAAGTCCACGTAGGACAGGGTGCGGCCGTCGATGGTGAGCGCGGAGCGCTTGGCGTTGTCGGTGTTCATGGGTTCACCGTAGACGACATCTATACGCATGTACAAGACGTATGTGTTAGACGATCGTCAGAACCGCGGCGTCATGCGGCCAACCCACCCGCCGGATCGCTGGTGCACCTGAACGGCTCCTAGGTTCATGCGAAGGGGGCTGCCGCGACCGGCCTGTCACCGCTCGACTGGCGGGAAGGGCGGCACGCGCCTCCCGACCTGTGCGTGATCGTGTTACGAGCTCTAAGACCGTTCCAGACGCTAGTCATGGCATGGGCAAGCAAGCCGAGTAGTCCTAGCCATCCGCTATGAGGACGAAGGGCACCCGATGTGCTGCGCCAGCAAGTGATGGGGTCCCTCACCGCGACACTCAGCACGCGGGGTTCCTGAAGCAATCCCCCGTCTCAGTTTCCGTCTCGTTCGTCCTCGTACTCAGTCGTCCGGGGTCGTTCGCTCCGCCCCGCTGGGTGGGGCGAATGTACTGGGCTGTACGTCCGCGAACGCGTCCGGAGAACGCCCTGACGAGCACCGACCAACCTGCAAAGCGAGTTACGTGGGTTCGAATCCCGCCACGGCCTCTACCTGTCTGATCAGGCAGACCGAAGGGGCGGCACCCGGGAGGGGTGCCGCCCCTTCGGTCGTCCGTCGGTGTTTCAGAGCACCCCGCCCGCCTCGTCCTGGAACAGTTCCGTCCAGTAGTGCCAGTCGGTGCCGGGTGCCGTGCCCGTGGGGTCGACGGCCGACAGGGTGTGGATCATCGCCGCGGCCAGCTGGTCGTACGCATCCGTCGTCAGTTCGTTGGCAAGGTGTTCGTCGATGGTGCGCTCGTGGTGGAGGAGCCAGAGCGTGAAGGCGAGGGTGGAGACGTCGGTGTTGAGGGGGTAGAGCGTGGCCTCCGGCTCGCTGAAGGTCAGCACCGCGCCGGTTCTGCCGTCGACCACCAGGCTGTTGTCCTCGATGAGGTGGCCCAGGCGGATCAAGTGGTCGGCGTGGGCCGGGAGTTCGTCCAGAGGGTAGTCGCCGGCGTGCTCCTCCGTGAAGTACTCCCGGAGCGTCGGCAGCGGGACGTCCGTGTCGGCGTGGAAGAGGACCGCCTGCTCCGGCAGCCCGGTCTCGCGCAGGAAGCGGCGGGTCGGCCCGTGCGTGAGGGTCGCGGGGAAGTCGACCTCTTCGAAGCGGGTCACCCTGCCGTGCCCGAACTCCTGGTCCAGGACACGGGCGGGGACGTCCAGGGTGAGGCCGGAGGCGGTGCCGGGGCCGGCGACGAGGGCGAGCGGGCGGATCAGGGCCGCCGCCTTCCAGTACGGCGGGACCTCGCCGCCGGCGCCCTCCTCGAAGAGGGAGAGCAGGCGGCGGGTCGCCTCGGTGGCCGTCCTGGGGCCGTACTGACCCGCCAGGGACGCGAAACGGCCGCGCAGCCCCGCCAGTTCCTCGGTGACCGCGGCGAAGCGCAGCAGCGTGGACAGGGAGGGCGCGAAGGGGCGGGGCTCGGACGGGTCGAACAGGTACGCCGTCGTCAACTCGCCGGTGCCGCCGTCGAGCAGGATCGACTCGCGGTCCATGCCCGCCGGGTTGAGGAGTTCGCCTATCACCAGCCGGTCCCGCAGCTCGTCCGCCACCCGGAACGGGCCGTCCGCGGCATCGGCGAGCGTGCGCAGGCCGTGCGTGCGCAGCGGGGAGAAGGTCAGCAGGTCGGTGTCCGCGGGCAGTCCGGTGCCGCTGAGCAGGCCGCGCGTCGGCCCGTGGGTGACATAGCGGTCCAGCTCCGCCTCGGTCAGTGTGATCGCCGGAACCCCGGCGTCGGTCGTGCTCATCGCTCCCCCGCGATCTTCCCCGTCGGTGCCCACGCGCGTCGGTCCGCACGTGAGTCCGTGAGTGCGAGTGCCCCCACCGCTCAGAACAGTACGCCGCACCACTGACAACGGCCCTCACCGGGAAGGACGTCGGATCACGGGGACGCGTTGCGCGCGGCACGGGACACGTTGCGCGCGGACGAGGACCGCCTCCGCCGCGGGGTGAGCCTCCGGGCGCTCACTGTCCCGTGACCACCGCCGCCTGTGGCCGGATGGGGAGCCGGTTGACCGGGCGGCCGGTGGCCGCGCGGACCGCGGAGGCGATCGCGGCCGGTGCCGTCACGACCGGGACCGCGCTGACGGACTTGGCTCCGAAGGGGGCGACCACGTCCCGTTCCTCGACCAGTTTGACGATCCGGATGTCCGGGGCGTCCAGGGCGGTCGGGAGGGCGTAGCCGGTCAGGTCGGGGTGGCGGATCAGGCCGCGGGGGGTGCGCAGGTTCTCGGTGAGCGCGATGCCCACGCCCTGGGTCACGCCCGCCTCGATCCGGGCCGCGAGCTGGGTGGGGTTGAGGATCCGGCCGACGTCCTGGGCGACCGAAAGCTCCACCACCCGCACCGAGCCCAGCTCGATGTCGACGTCCACCACCGCGCGGATCGCACAGAAGGCCAGGCCCACGAAGGCGTCGCCCTGGCCGGAGGCGTTCAGCGGCTCGGTGGGGTGCGGCCGGCACTGCGCCGTCGCCCACAGCTCCTTGCCGTCCATCGCCTCGGTGACGGTGGTGGACAGCACGCCGTCGTACGACGTGATCTTGCCGTCGGTGATCTGGAGCAGCTCCGTCGACATGCCGAACTTGTGGGCGAGCGGCTGCAGGAGCTGAGTGCGGACCATCTTCGCCGCGCGTTCCACCGCGCCGCCCGACACCCAGGTGTGGCGGCCGCGGCAGCCCGCGCCGGCCGGGGGTTGGTCGGTGTCGACCGGCGCCACGTGGACTTCCTCGATGCCGAGGGTCTCCTGGACGATCTGCCGGGCGAGGGTGGTGAAGCCCTGGCCGGTCTCGACGGCCGCGCAGAGCACGGTGGCGACTCCATCGTGGACCTTGACCGTCGCCGTGGACACCTCGTCGGCTCCCTCCGCGCCGAGCATGTGCACCATGCCCAGGCCGTAGCCGACGCCCCGGCGCACCGCGCCCGGTTCGCCCGCGCCCTCGGGGCCGCCGGGCAGCAGCCACTCCTCCTCGGGCGTGTCCTTCGGCAGAGCGGGGAGCGGGAAGTCCCGGACGGCCTGCAGGAGTTCGGCGACCGGTGCCGGGCAGGTCACCGTCTGGCCGATCGGGAGGACGTCACCGGTCGCGAGGACGTTGCGCAGGCGCACCTCGGCCGGGTCCAGGCCGAGTTTCTTGGCCAGCTTGTCCATCTGGGCCTCGTAGGCGGCGCACACCTGCATCGCGCCCTCGCCGCGCACATGGCCGGAGGGCGGGTTGTTGGTGCGCACGGCCCAGCCCTCGATGAAGGCGTTCGGGACGACGTAGGGGCCGCAGGCGAAGGAGACGGCGGCGGCCAGGGCGTCGGAGGAGGTGTCGGCGTACGCGCCGGCGTCCAGCAGGATCTGCGCCTCCACCTTCACCAGCCTGCCCTCGGCGTCGGCGTGGTGGCGGTACCTGAGCAGCGTGGGATGGCGGTGGGCGTGGCCGAGGAAGGACTCCTCGCGGGTCGCCGTGAGCTTCACCGGGCAGCCGGTCTTCAGGGCGAGCAGGCCGAGCGGGAGCTGGAAGCCCTGGTCCTCGCGGTCGGCGGTGGCGCCCGGCACCCCGGTGACGACGATCTTCACCCGATCCGGGGACAGGCCGTAGCAGGCCGCGGCGGTGTTGCGGTCGGTGTGCGGGTCGGTGGAGGCCAGGTACAGCTCCACGCCGCCGTCGGGGCGCGGCACGGCGAGGCCGGCCTCGGCGCCGATGGGGGCCGGGTCCTGGCGCCCTATCCGGTACAGGCCCTCGACGACGACCTCGCCGACCGCCTCCGGGTCGCCGTGCCGGAGCGGGATGTGCCGGATCAGGTTGCCGTCGGGGTGCAGCGGTTCGGCCTCGAAGGCCTGTTCGGGGTCGGTGACCGGGTCGAGTACTTCGTACTCGACGATGACGGCCGCCGCGGCCATCCGCGCGGTGTCCGGGTGGTCGGCGGCGACGGCCGCGATGGGCTCGCCGTGATGCCGTACGACCTCCGAGGCGAACACCGGCCGGTCGGGGGTGCCCCGGCCGTGGCGGGGGGTGCCGGGCACGTCCTCGTGCGTGACGACGGCCCGTACGCCGGGCATCTCGCGCGCGTGGCTGGTGTCGATGGACACGATGCGCGCGTGTGCGTGCGGGGAGCGCAGGACGGCCGCCCACAGCAGGCCCTCGGCCCACAGGTCGGCCGCGTACGGGAAGGTGCCCTCGGTCTTGGCGCGGGCGTCGGCGTGCGGCAGGGAGGCGCCGAGGCCGTGCGGCAACGCCTCGGCCTCGGGGGCGGGTTCCGCGGCGGTGGTCGCCGTGGCGGCTTCGTTGCTCACGCCTGGCCTCCGTCCTGGCCGTAGTGCGGGTCGTGCGGGCCGTGCGGTCCCGGGATGCCGTGCGGCGGTGTGCCGTACGGGTCGGGTGTGCCGTACGGCGGCGTGTCGCCGTAGCCGCCGGGGGCGGCGTGCGGGGTGTCGAACGCGCCGGGCGCCTCGAACGCCGACGGGTTGACGCCGCCGGATCCGGGGCCCGCCTGGTGGGGAATACGGGCCTCGTCCGCGTCCGTCTCGGCGTCGGCGTCGGCGGCGTGCGACGCCTCGCGTTCGGCGACGACCTCCTTGACGGCCTCCAGAACGCCCCGATAGCCGGAACAGCGGCACAGGTTGCCGCACAGCGCCTGCCGGGTCTCCAGCTCGGTCGGCGCCGGGTTGCCCTCCAGCAGGTCGTGCACGGTCATCGCCATGCCGGGCACGCAGAAACCGCACTGCACGGCCCCGCACCGGGCGAGCGCGCGCTGCACGTCGGAGGGCTGTCCGTCGGCGGCCAGGCCCTCGATCGTGCGCACCTCGCTGCCGGCCGCGGTGACCGCCGGGACCAGGCAGGAGGCCACCAGCCGGCCGTCGACCTGGACGTTGCAGGCCCCGCACTCGCCCTGCGAGCAGCCGTCCTTGGCGCCCGCGAGCCCGAGCCGCTCGCGCACGACGTACAGCAGCGACTCGCCGATCCAGGCGTCGGTGACGGGTCGCTCGACGCCGTTGACGCGCAGGACGTAGGAGGCGAGCGGGTGGTCGTCGTGCGGCGGGAGGGGGGCGGTGTGCTCCGCGTGTTCCTCTGCCGCGGCTTCCTGCGGCCGGGGCGCGGTGTCCTCGGCGGCGCCCTCGGGTGCGTCGTCGGCCTCGGGCCCGTCGGAGGAGTGCTCCGGTACGGCTGCGGAGGCCGGGGCCCGCGGTGCCGGGTGCTCGGCCGCCGCCGCGTCGGCCGCGGTGGGGCCCGTGGGCGTTGTGGGGGCTGTGGCTGCCTGCCGGACGCGGGCCCGGGCCGCCGGTCCCTCATGACCTGCCGGGCCGCCAGCGGGGCGCTCAGCGGCCTTCGCGGGGCCGTGGCCGTCGCTGTCCGGCTCCGCGGACTCGCCGAACTCCCCGTACTCGAACCCGGCGGGCTCCGCGGACTCACCGAACCCGCCCGGGTGACCGGCCTCGGCGCGGCTAGGCGAGACGCGCCCCTCAGCGGCCCCCAGTCGGCCGCCCTCGTGACCGGCCGACGCGTGCCCCGAGCCCCCGGGGCCGGCTTCCGCAGACCCTGTCTCCTCGTGAGCGGCCGGGCCCTGCCCGTACCGCTCGTCCGGCGCGGGCGCGTACCCCGGCGCCGCCGGGCCGGCCGGACCGCCCGCCGGGTGGGCGTCGGTGGGGTCGGGCAGGCCGGTCTCGGCGGGCCGGTCCCAGGAGCGGCCGGTCTCCTCCGTCGCCCAGGGCGCGGGCGCGCCGCCGGGCAGGGTGGCCGGCGGGGTCCCGCCCCACTGCTCGACCAGGGACGACGTGGTGAACTCGCCCGAATCGTCCGGGAGATCACCGTCGGCGACCGGGATCGACCACTGCCCGGTGACGTCGTGCCCGGACGCGGCCGGCGCCGCGGGCTCCTCGAAGGTCCAGTGCTGGGTCGCACCGGGGCTGTAGGTGAACCGGTCGTCGGCCTGCGTCTGGGGCGTGGCGTTCGGGTCGGGCCACTCGGCGCCGCCCGCGGGCGCGGCCCAGGTGCCGGTCTGGGCGGGGTCCCCGGTGCCGGGGGCGACCGCTATCTGCGGCGGCACATAGCCATGCCCCGGCGCGGCCAGCGGACTGTCGCCGGACAACAGGGCGTCGATGCCGCCCTCGGGGAGCTTGACGAAGGCGGTGGCGCCGTCGTCGTAGTCGCCCTGGGGCAGCGGGTCCCAGCGTCCGCCGCCCTGGGGCGTGCCCTGTCCGTGCTGGTCGTCGGTCACGACAGCGCCCTCCCCAGTGCTCGTCGGGCCAGTGCGGCGACGGTGCGCCGCAGGTGCAGTACGGCGGGCGGAAGCGGGGCCACGGAGCCGTCGGGCTCCGGTGCCGGATCCGGGATGCAGGCCGCGGCGACGTACTCGCCGAAGGCGTTCAGGGCCTCCGGGACGAGCTCGCGGTCGTTGTCCCAGTCGATCAGCTGGGCGACCCACTGCTCGGCGTCCAGAGGCCGGAGCGGCATCGGCGCTATGGCACCGACGGCGCACCGCACTCCGCGCCGGGCGGGGTCGAGGACCAGGGCCACGGAGGCCAGCGCGCGGCCCGGGCCGGTGCGGCCGGTCGCCTTCAGGAAGACCTGCGGGGCGTGCAGCAGCGGCACGCGCACGTAGCCGATGAGTTCGCCGCCGCGCAGCATCTCCATGCCGGCCAGCAGGTGCGACACCGGGACCTCGCGGCGGGCTCCGTCCGGACCCGCGATGATCAGCGTCGCCTCCAGGGCGGCCAGCACCGGCAGTGCGTCCCCGGTGGGGGCGGCCGAGGCGATGTTGCCGCCCAGGGTGCCCGCGTTGCGGATGTGCGGCGGGCCCGCGGCGCGCGCGGCGGCGGCGAGCGCCGGGATCAGGGCCGCGAAGTCGGGGCGGCCCATGCGCGCGTGCGTGAGGCCCGCGCCGAGCAGCGCATGGCCGTCCTGGTACTGCCAGCCGCGGATCTCGCTGATCCGCCCGAGGCCCACCAGGGCAGCCGGCCTGAGCTGGCCGGAGTTGACGGCGGCCATCAGGTCGGTGCCGCCCGCGACGGGCACGGCGGTGGGCATGGCCCCGAGGGCCGCCACGGCCTCGTCCAGCGTCGTGGGCAGCGTGACGGCCTGCTCCGCCTGCGGTGCGTGCGTGGTCAAAACCGGCTGCCCCTTCCCGCTGCCCCACCTGGTCCCACCTGTGTGGCCGTACGGTACGTGCTCACAGGGCGGACGTGGCAACTCTGGCACATCTTCGCAAGGGCCGAAGACGGGGGTCCGCTAGGAGGCAGTAGAGGGCATTCGCCCACCTCATCGCGGAGATGGTCCGTTTTTGTACGGCATCGCCGGTGCGCGCCGATTGACACTCTTCGGTGACCCTTGGCGCGGTTTTCCAGCACTTGTTCGGAACGGTCGCCCGGACCGGGCGGTCACTTGTTCGGCGGAGGTCCCTCGATGGGACGGCCGAGGACACCGGGGCGTTTCTGCCACGGCCGGGGCCCGGTGGGCGGGCGGTAGGCCACGCCGAGGGCGTCGAGTCGGGCGTAATGGGCGGTCATACGGCGTTCGAAGCCGGCGAAGTCCCGTTCCGCGGGGGCGGGCAGCCGACTCCAGGCCACCTCGGCGAAGGCCGCGAGCCGGGGGAAGGTCTGGTAGTCCACGCGCGCGGCGTCCTCCAGCACCTCGGTCCACACGTTGGCCTGAGTGCCCAGCACATGCCGGGCCTCCGCCTCGGTGAGCCCCTCCGGAACGGGTTCGAACCGGTAGACGTCCTCCAGGGTGCGCACGAACCCGATCGGCACCGGCTCGTCCTCGCCCGGGGCCTGACGGTGGTCCAGATACACGTACTGCTCAGGGCACATGACGACGTCGTGGCCGGCCCGCGCGGCCGCGATCCCGCCGCCGTAACCGCGCCAGGACGACACCGCGGCCCCCTTGGCGAGCCCGCCCTCCAGGATCTCGTCCCAGCCGATGAGCCGGCGCCCGCGCGCGGCGAGCCAGGCGTCGAAGTGGCCGATGAACCACGACTGCAGTTCGTCCTCGTCGGCGAGAGACAGGTCCGCGATCCGGGACTTGGCGGTCACCGACTCGGTCCACTGCTCCTTGCGGCACTCGTCGCCGCCGACATGGACGAACTGCGACGGGAACAGCTCCAGGACCTCCTCGAACACCCCCTCGTAGAACCGCAGGGTGGTGTCGGTGGGGGCGAGTACGTTGGAGGAGATTCCCCAGTTGTCCCAGACCTCAAGGGCGGTGGTGTCGATGACGTCGGTGTTGCCGAGTTCCGGATACGCGGCGATGGCGGCCTGCGAATGCCCCGGTACGTCGATTTCCGGGACGACGGTGATATGCCGCTCGGCGGCATAGGCGACGATCTCCCGGATGTCGTCCTGGGTGTAGTAACCGCCGTGCGGTTTCTCCTCCCACAGCAGGGAGGCGCGGTGACCGAATTTCGACCGTGCCCGCCAGGAGGCGGTTTCGGTCAGCTTCGGATACCGCTTGATCTCGATCCGCCAGCCCTGGTCGTCGGTCAGATGGAAGTGGAAGACATTGAGTTTGTGCGCGGCCATCAGGTCGAGATAGCGCAGCACGCCTTCCTTGGGCATGAAGTGCCGTGCCACGTCCAGGAGAAGACCGCGCCAGCGGAATCGGGGCGCGTCGCGAATGGTGACGGCCGGGAACTCCCACTCGGTGCGCCCGCTGATCGGGGCGCGCCGGAATGCCTCAGGACCGAGCAGCTGCCGGAAGGTCTGGGCGCCCCAGAACAGGCCGGCCTCGCTCGCGCCGTCGATGCAGATCAGATATCCGTCGGCGCACAGCTGGTAGGCCTCCGGGCTGCCGAGTTCCTCCTCCAGCGAGGGGGCGATCCGCAGCAGGACGCGGAAGCCGCTGTCGCGGTGCGGGGCCAGCGGCAGCCCGGTCGCCGCGCCGACGGTCGTCCGCAGCCAGCGCGCGACCCGCTCGGTGCCCTCGGTGGCCTCGATCTCGGTGTCCGCATCGATCACGAATCCGGTGCCGCCGCCCGGCAGCGAGGCCGAAACGCGGCTGGGCGCGGGGATCAGCGCCACATCGGGTTCCGGGAAGAGGGGTGTGTCGCTCATGTGCCGCCGCACCTCCGCGCCTGCGTTGCACTGAGTGCAACGGCCGTTCCGCTACGCACAACCGAAGCGGAGGCTACAGGTCTCGACCACTCCTGACCAGAGAACACGAAAGCCCCCGGCGCGCGCACCGCACACGCACCGGGGGACCTCCCGAACTCGGACCGACGCCTACTTGTCGCCGCCCTTGTCGTCGCCGCCGCTGCCCATGGATTCGTAGATCTCCTTGCACATGGGGCACACGGGGTACTTCTTCGGGTCGCGGCCGGGCACCCAGACCTTGCCGCACAGCGCCACGACGGGGGTGCCGTCGAGGGCGCTCGCCATGATCTTGTCCTTCTGGACGTAGTGGGCGAAGCGCTCGTGGTCACCGTCGCCGTGGGACACCTGTGGCGTCGGCTCTACGAGGGTCCCCGTACCAGTCCCGCGCTCGGGCTCAAGAGTGCTCATAAAGCCCAGGGTAATCAACCGCCCGGGGCTGCGGGCCCAGGGCTTGCACAACGATCATCACTGGCTGTGACACGCCGTTTGCGTCCAGTCCCGCCCGGACACTTCCCGGGCAGGTCAGGGGCGGTTGACTGCGCCCCGCGTCGCCACAACGCCCACGCTCTGGCGCGGATGTTGCGGGAGCTGTTCCGGTCCGCGTGATCAACGAATCCGCAGGACCGGCACACGAAGCGGGCCTGCGAGACCCGATTCGCCCTGTCGACGTGCCCGCACTCGGCACAGGTACGTGAGGTGTACGCCGGATCGACGAACACCACCGGTACCCCCGCCCGGCGGGCCTTGTACGCGATGAACTGCCCCAACTGCGCGAAAGCCCAGCTGAAGTGGGTGGCCCTCCCCCACTGCCTTAAGGGCGTGGGAGGTACCCCCAGGCTTGTTGAGCCGTACCCGCTCGCGGATGCCCGTCAGCTCTTCCAGGGCGATCCCACGACCGGTGCGTGCTGCCTCGGCCACCACTCGTTTCGCGATCTTGTGATTGATGTCCCTCGCCCGCCGCGCCTCCTTGCTCCTGCGCTTCTTCAAGCGGCGCTTGGCGGAGGCGGTGTTCTTCTTCCGCAGCTTGGCGCGCAACCGCCTCTCCCTCACCCGGATGCGGTTGAGCTCCCGCCCGGCCATGATCTCTCCGTCGGACGTCGTGGCGATATTCACAATGCCCAGATCGATGCCGAGGAAGTCCACCGGATCTGCGTTCAAGGGCGCTTCCGGGACCTCACAGGTGGCATTCAGGAACCACATGCCATCCCGGCACACGAGATCAGACTCACCCCTCCGGTACAGGGCAAGGGTGGCCAGCTGCTCGGGCGCGGCAGTGAACGCCACGTCCTTCACCCGTCCCGACACCGTCCAGATCGACACCTGGCGCTCCGGGATCTGCCAGGACAGCATCCGGTCGTCGTACGGCTGCGCCCCTCCCGGTCGGAAGGCAATCGGCTTCTCCAGAGCCCGCCGGTACCGCTTCGAGCCCGGCCTGCCCAGGTTCCCCGCCCCCAGGCTGGCCTTAAGCGTGGCATACGCATCGCACGTCTTCTTGATCACATGCTGGGCAGCCTGTGCACCCAGCCCCCACCGCGCCTTGATCTCGGTGTAGGTGTGCTCGCGCAGTGCGAAGTTCCTCTGCACACCTTTTTCCCACGCCACACCGCTGGCCCAAGTGGCCGCCTCATTGCAGGCGCGCAGCGTCGCCTCAAGCGCTGCCGCCTGCATAGGCGTCGGCAACAGCGTCACCTGGACCACCAACTTCATGCCGGTGACGCCATTCATCGAAGATGGGCCTGACAGTCGAAAGGACAGGCGATCACTCGAACGAGTGATCCACGCTCGCGGACCCACGTCCACACGCGCATCAGTTGAGCGATGGGTCGTCCGGATACGTGGCCACCATCGCCAGTTCGTTGCGCTGGCGGCGCAGCACCTCGCGCCACAGTCGCTCCGGGGCCGGTGAGGAGACGTCCCCGGGCTCCGACTCGACCACGTACCAGGCGCCCTCGACCAGCTCGTCCTCCAGTTGGCCGGGGCCCCAGCCGGCGTATCCGGCGAAGATCCTGAGGGAACCGAGGGCCGAGGCGAGCAGTTCCGGCGGGGCCTCCAGGTCGACCAGGCCGATCGCGCCGTGCACCCGGCGCCAGCCAAGCGGAGCGAGGTCGCTGTTGGCGCCGCCCGGGATGACCGCGACGCCGAGCGCGGAGTCCAGCGAGACGGGCCCGCCCTGGAAGACCACGCCGGGCTCGCCGGTGAGATCGGCCCAGCCCTCCAGGATGTCGCTCACGTCCACCGGGGTGGGGCGGTTGAGGACGACACCGAGGGAGCCCTCCTCGTCGTGGTCGAGAAGGAGCACCACAGCGCGGTCGAAGTTCGGGTCCGCCAGGGCGGGAGTGGCCACGAGCAGCCGCCCTGTGAGCGAGGACACCTCGGTCATGCCAGACATGATCCCGCATCTTCCCCTTCGGTGGGGAGCCAATCGGGGTGCGGGAGTGAACGCAGCTCAGGGTGTACGGGAGCGCTGCGGGCGCATGCCCTGAACCGGTGACCCCATGTGCCCGATAGCGCACGGTTCGTGTTGTGACACACATATGACGCGACTGAGTGGTCCTTGGGCTTACGGACGGGGGGTGATCGGCGATTACCCTGTCTTCCCGGCCCCCGCGCACAAGTGATCGGCCGGCCCCTGCCCAACTCATCGGAACGCGAGATACATGACCGTCAACGACGATGTCCTGCTTGTCCACGGCGGAAACCCGCTGGAGGGCGAGATCCGTGTCCGCGGTGCGAAGAACCTCGTACCGAAGGCCATGGTCGCCGCCCTGCTGGGCAGTGCGCCCAGCCGCCTGCGCAACGTCCCCGACATCCGTGACGTGCGGGTCGTCCGCGGCCTGCTGCAGCTGCACGGCGTGACGGTCCGCCCGGGCGAGGAGCCCGGCGAGCTGGTGCTCGACCCGACGCACGTCGAGAGCGCCAACGTGGCTGACATCGATGCCCACGCGGGCTCCAGCCGTATCCCGATCCTCTTCTGCGGCCCGCTGCTGCACCGCCTGGGTCACGCGTTCATCCCCGGCCTCGGCGGCTGTGACATCGGCGGCCGGCCCATCGACTTCCACTTCGACGTGCTGCGGCAGTTCGGCGCGACGATCGAGAAGCGCGCGGACGGGCAGTACCTGGAGGCGCCGAAGGGCCTGCGGGGCACGAAGATCCGGCTGCCGTACCCGTCCGTCGGCGCGACCGAGCAGGTGCTGCTGACGGCCGTACTCGCCGAGGGCGTAACGGAGTTGTCCAACGCGGCCGTCGAGCCGGAGATCGAGGACCTCATCTGCGTGCTGCAGAAGATGGGCGCGATCATCGCGATGGACACCGACCGCACGATCCGCATCACCGGTGTGGACAAGCTCGGCGGCTACACCCACCGCGCCCTGCCGGACCGCCTGGAGGCCGCGTCCTGGGCGTCCGCGGCCCTCGCGACCAACGGCAACATCTACGTCCGCGGTGCCCAGCAGCGCTCGATGATGACGTTCCTGAACACCTACCGGAAGGTGGGCGGTGCCTTCGAGATCGACGACGAGGGCATCCGTTTCTGGCATCCCGGTGGCCAGTTGAAGTCCATCGCGCTGGAGACGGACGTACACCCCGGTTTCCAGACCGACTGGCAGCAGCCGCTGGTGGTCGCGCTGACCCAGGCGACGGGCCTGTCGATCATCCACGAGACGGTGTACGAGTCCCGGCTGGGCTTCACCTCCGCGCTGAACCAGATGGGCGCGCACATCCAGCTCTACCGCGAGTGCCTGGGCGGCTCCGACTGCCGCTTCGGCCAGCGCAATTTCCTGCACTCCGCGGTCGTCTCGGGGCCCACCAGGCTCCAGGGCGCCGACCTGGTCATCCCCGACCTGCGCGGCGGCTTCTCGTACCTGATCGCGGCGCTGGCGGCCGAGGGCACGTCCCGCGTCCACGGCATCGAGCTCATCAACCGCGGCTACGAGAACTTCATGGAGAAGCTCGTGGAACTCGGCGCGAAGGTCGAGCTGCCGGGCAAGGCGCTCGGTTAACCCGCTACGACACGACAATGGGGCGGCCCCTTGGCGAAAGGGGCCGCCCCATTGTCGTTGTCCACGCCCGCCGTGGACGCGTCCCGAAGGGGCGCGGGGCTGTGTCGATCTGCGGCTCCGCCGCGCTGGCGCGGCCGGCTACAGACGACACGGCCCACGGCGCTCCAGTGGGACCGGCGCTCGAAGCGGAGCGCTTACTTGCCCTTCGCCGCTTCCTTGAGCTTGGAGCCCGCGGTGACCTTCACGCTGTAGCCGGCGGGGATGTTGATCGGCTCGCCGGTCTGCGGGTTGCGCGCGGTGCGAGCGGCACGGTGGGTGCGCTCGAAGGTCAGGAAGCCGGGGATGGTGACCTTCTCGTCGCCCTTGGCGACGATCTCGCCGACGGTCTCGGCGAACGCGGCCAGCACGGCGTCGGCGTCCTTGCGGGTCACCTCGGCGCGGTCGGCCAGCGCGGCCACCAGCTCACTGCGGTTCATGTTGTTACTCCCGTGTTTTTCTTGCCGTTGGGGTGTGCCACGCGGCGGATCCGCCCGAGGCACTGCGATGCCGATGCGCTCGCGCCCAGGGACGCATCCTGCCCCTACCTGCGGCGGTAAAGCCAATCCGGCACCCGTAGGAGTCGTGAGAACACCCTGGGGAGTCACACGAAAAGCGCCCGCTCGGCGTCACCCTAGAGGGCGCCCGGCATCGGCTGGTTCCACGACGCGCCGGTGCAGAGGCCGCCGTGGTGATCCTCACAGCCCCTGCACAGTACGGCACGGCGTCACCGGGACGTCGCCCGGGCGCCGCTCCGCCGTCACCCGACGGAGCGGCGTGGAGCAGGCTAGGCCGTCGCGCCGGCCGCCCTCGCGGCCTCGCGGACCGCGCCCGCGACCGCGCCCGCGACCTTGTCGTTGAAGACGCTCGGAATGATGTAGTTCGGGTTCAGCTCGTCCTGGCTGACCACGTCGGCGAGGGCCTTCGCGGCGGCCAGCATCATCTCTGTGTTGACGGTGCGGGACTGGGCGTCCAGCAGGCCGCGGAAGACGCCCGGGAAGACCAGCACGTTGTTGATCTGGTTCGGGAAGTCGGAGCGGCCGGTGGCCACAACGGCCGCGGTCTGGCGGGCGATCGCCGGGTCCACCTCGGGGTCCGGATTCGCGAGCGCGAACACGATGGCGCCGTCGGCCATGGCGGCCACGTCGTCGCCGTCGAGCACGTTCGGGGCGGAGACGCCGATGAACACGTCGGCGCCGCGCACGGCCTCCTTGAGGGTGCCGGTGAGGCCCTCGGGGTTGGTGTTGTCGGCGATCCAGCGCAGCGGCGAGTCGGCGGGCGCGTTCACCAGGTCCTCGCGGCCGGAGTGGACGACACCGTGGATGTCGGCGACGACGGCGTTCTTCACACCGGCGGCGAGCAGCAGCTTGAGGATGGCCGTACCGGCGGCTCCGGCGCCGGACATCACGACCCGGATGTTCTCGATCGCCTTGTCGGTGACGCGAAGTGCGTTGGTCAGGGCGGCGAGGACGACGATGGCGGTGCCGTGCTGGTCGTCGTGGAAGACCGGGATGTCGAGGGCCTCGCGCAGCCGGGCCTCGATCTCGAAGCAGCGCGGCGCGGAGATGTCCTCCAGGTTGATGCCGGCGAACCCGGGGGCGATCGCCTTGACGATCTCCACGATCGCGTCGGTGTCCTGGGTGTCCAGGCAGATCGGCCAGGCGTCGATGCCGGCGAAGCGCTTGAAGAGGGCCGCCTTGCCCTCCATGACCGGCAGCGCGGCCTTGGGGCCGATGTTGCCGAGGCCGAGCACGGCGGAGCCGTCCGTCACGACCGCAACGGAGTTGCGCTTGATGGTGAGGCGGCGGGCGTCCTCGGGGTTCTCGGCGATCGCCATGCAGACGCGGGCCACGCCCGGCGTGTAGATCATGGACAGGTCGTCACGGTTGCGGATGGGGTGTTTCGACGCCATCTCGATCTTGCCGCCGAGGTGCATCAGGAACGTACGGTCGGAGACCTTGCCGAGGGTGACGCCCTCGATCCCGCGCAGCTTCTCGACGATCTCCTCGGCGTGGGCCGTGGAGGTGGCCGCGATGGTGACGTCGATACGGAGCTTCTCGTGGCCGGACGCGGTGACGTCGAGGCCGGTCACCGAGCCTCCGGAGGACTCCACCGCGGTGGTGAGCTGCGAGACGGCGGTTCCGCTCGCGGGCACCTCCAGCCGGATGGTCATCGAGTAGGAGACGCTGGGCGCCGTTGCCATGGCCGACTTCCTCTGCTTTCACCGTGTCGCGAGTTGTGCCGTCCGATCGTCGCACCTACCGCGGAGTACGCGGTAGTCGCCCCGGATTGCGGACGTTGTGTTCATGAGCGGTGCATGGTTTTGGAAAACCACTTCCACCATACGAGAGACGATCAGGCAAATAAAGAGACCCACGTCACACGGACGTGGGTCTCTTTCACGCTTAGGACACCGACCCGCCATGCTCGCCTCGCGGCAAGTGGTCCCTCGCAGGGACGAAGGTTGGGCCCGGGGGCTTGGATCGAGCCGGTGCCGCATCCAGGCTAACAAACACCTGCCGAGGACCATTCCCCCTGCGGCGAGTTCACAGAAAACTCAGTCCCGCAGCAGGTCCGGCACCCCGGCCGCGTCCGGCTCGTCCCGGTCCCCCGACAGCACCGTCAGCTGCTGGGTGGCCCGGGTCAGCGCCACGTAGAGCACGCGCAGGCCGGCCGGGGACTCGTCGGCGATCTCCGCCGGCGAGACGACGACCGTCGCGTCGTACTCCAGGCCCTTGGCCTCCAGGCTGCCGAGCGCGACGACCCGGTCGCCGAGCCCGGCCAGCCAGCGCCGGGCCTCCTCGCGCCGGTTCATGGCGACGACCACGCCGACCGTGCCGTCCACCAGGTCCAGCAGCCTTTCGGCCTCTGCCCGCACGGTCCGCCCCAGGGAATCCCGTACGACCGTGAAGCGCGGCTCGACCCCGGTGGACCGCACGGCGCTGGGCGCCTCGGAGCCGGGCATGGCGAGCGCGAGCACCTTGGCGGCCAGCTCGGCGATCTCGGCGGGGTTGCGGTAGTTCACGGTGAGCTGGAAGCGGCGCCGGGGCCGGCTGCCGAGAGCCTCGTCGCGGGCCTGGGCCGCCTCGTCCGGGTCGGACCAGGAGGACTGGGCCGGGTCGCCGACCACGGTCCAGGTGGCGTGCCGGCCGCGGCGGCCGACCATGCGCCACTGCATCGGCGTGAGGTCCTGCGCCTCGTCCACGATGACGTGCGCGTACTCGGTGCGCTCCTGCGCGAGGCGCTCGGCCCGCTCCCGCTGGGACTCCTCGCGCACCGGCATCAGCTCCTCCAGGCCGGTGAGCTGGTCCAGCGGATCGAGCTCGCGCTTCTTCCGCGGCCGGGCCGGAGCCCCGAGGATCGCCTGGAGCTCGTCCAGCATGGCGATGTCGTGCACGGAGTACCCGTCCCGCTGGAGCGAGCGGGCGACCCTGCGGATCTCACCGGGGTTGAGGATCCGACGCGCCCAGCGGCCCAGCCGCTTCTCGTCGGCCATGGCGGCGAGCACGGCCTTCGGGGTCAGCTCGGGCCACCAGGCGTCGAGGAAGGCGAGGAAGGCGTCCTCGCTCGTGACGTCCTCATCGAAGGAGGAGCGCAGCTCGGCGGCCAGCTCCGGATCGGTGTGCCGGGCGCCGGCGCCCGACTTGGCCCACAGCGCGTCCAGCAGCAGCTTGCGGGCGCGCGGGCGCAGCAGGTTGACCGGCGCGGTGCCGCCGAGGGCGGTGCGGCGGATGCGTTCCAGCTCCTCCGGCTCCAGCTCCAGCCGGCGTCCGAAGGCGACGACGCGCAGGCGGGACGGCGGCCCGTCGAAGGCCCGCGGCGCGGCGTCCTCGTCGGCGGCGGGCCGGGGGGCGGGCCCCAGTTCCAGGGCGCCCCGGGCCGCCTTGCGCAGCACCTTCAGCATCCGGTACGAGCCCTTGGCCCGGGCCACGGACGGGGAGTCGTACAGCGTGGCCTCGGCGCCGACGGCGTCCACGGCGAGGGAGCCGATCGCGCGGATCGCGACCTGGCCCTCCTCGCCGAGCGAGGGCAGCACCCCCTCGGTGTACGCCACGAGCAGCGGGGTCGGGGAGACGATCAGGATGCCGCCCGCGTAGCGGCGTCTGTCCTGGTAGAGCAGGTAGGCGGCGCGGTGCAGGGCGACCGCGGTCTTGCCGGTGCCCGGGCCGCCCTCGACATAGGTGATGGAGGCGGCGGGGGCGCGGATGACCAGGTCCTGCTCGGCCTGGATGGAGGAGACGATGTCCCGCATGGTGTGGCTGCGGGCCTGGCCGAGGGCGGCCATGAGGGCGCCGTCGCCGATCACGGGCAGCTCACGGCCGTCGAGGCAGGCGGTCAGCTCGGGCCGCATCAGATCGTCCTCGACGCCGAGCACCCGCCGCCCCTTGGACCGGATGACCCGGCGCCGTACGACCCGCCCGGGATCCACCGGAGTGGCCCGGTAGAAGGGCGCGGCGGCGGGCGCCCGCCAGTCGATGACCAGCGGCGCGTAGTCCTCGTCGAGCACGCCGATGCGCCCGATGTGCAGGGTCTCGGCGATGTCGGCGGTGTTGTCGTCCCGCACGGCGCCCTCGGCGGGCTCCACGGCGGTGTAGGCGCCGTCGGGCCCCTTCTTGCCGTCCTTGCCGAGGAGGAGGTCGATGCGCCCGAAGAGGAAGTCCTCGAACTCGTTGTTCAGCCGGTTCAGGTGGATGCCGGCCCGGAAGACCTGCGCGTCCCGCTCGGCCAGCGCACCCGGCGTGCCGACCTGTCCGCGCTTGGCCGCGTCGTGCATCAGGAACTCGGCCTCGTGGATCTTCTCCTCCAGCCGCCGGTACACCCGGTCCAGGTGTTCCTGCTCGACGCTGATCTCTCGGTCACGGACGGAGTCGTGTGCGTCGTGTACCGAGCCGACCGCGGACTGCTGAACCTGAGCGGCCACCGGGCCCCCTTCTGACGTGCTGGGCAGCCGTCAACCGTACGCGAAGGGGACCAATGAAAGCTACGGGGCGGCAGTTCCCCAGGGGCGCGGGGCCGCGTCGACATGCGGCTCCGCCGCGTGGGCGCGACCAGCCACAACCGGCCCGCAGGCGAGCATGGCCAGGACACATCCGAACCGGGACCCGGCCAAGCCCGCCGCAGGCGCTACGCGTCGACCTGCACCAGCTTCTTCCCCTGGAAGGTGACGACCTCGAAGTGGTCGATCTCGTTCGGCTTGAAGGCCGCCGCGCCGCCGATGTAGAGCGGTTTCCTGGACTCCGGCGTCTTCCCGTTCGGGATGCCGTAGCCCCAGTCCGGCACGGACCAGGACGACATCGTCACGCGCTGCCCGTTCTTCGCGACGAGGACCAGTGAGCACTTCAGCGGGCCCTTGGCGTTCTTCAGCTGCAGGACCGTCTGGGTGCCCCAGTCCTTCCGGGCCATGGCGACGGTGGCGCTGATCTGGGACGACGGGTCCGTGGCCGACTTCTTGTCGGGCATGGCCTCGAAGGTCGTCTGCGCCGAGGACGCGGTGACCTGCCCGCCGCCCGAGCCGCCGTTCACCGCCACCGCGGCCAGCGGTCCGGCGATGATCAGCGCGGCCGCCGCCGCGATCATGTAGAAGCTGCGCCGGCGCTTCTGGGCGCGCTTCTCCGCGACCTCGTCGACCAGCTTCTCCACGATCCGTGGGCTGGGCCTGGCGGACAGCGACTCGCCGATCGCGGGGGTGCTGCCGGAGCCCGGCAGATCCGCGAGGGCGGCCAGCATGGGCTCCATCCCGGCCAGCTCGTCCAGCTGCTGGGCACACCACTCGCAGCCGGCGAGGTGCGCTTCGAAAGCGGTTGCCTCGGCGTCGTCGAGAATCCCGAGGGCATAGGCGCCGACGGTCTCGTGCTCGCTCGGCACCGAAGATCCCGATTGGGGGTTCATGGGCCCAGACATACCCGGACCACCTGCACCGAATCCCTGCATTCCCCCGTAACCACTGCTCATCACGCCGTCACCCCCCGCTCCTCCAGTGCCAGCTTCATCGATCGCAGGGCGTAGAACACCCGAGAGCGCACCGTGCCGCTGGGGATACCCAGCGTCTCGGCCGCCTCATTGACCGTACGCCCCTTGAAGTACGTCTCGACGAGCACCTCCCGGTGGGCCGGGGTCAGGTCGTCGAGCGCGTCCGACAGCGTCATCAGCCACAGCGCCTTGTCGATCTCGTCCTCCGCGGGGATGACCTCCAGCGGCGACGGATCGACCTCCTGCGGCCGGGCCTGCCGGCTGCGGTGGCCGTCGATGACGATGCGGCGCGCGACCGTCACCAGCCAGGGGCGTACCGAACCGGTCGCCCGATTGAGCTGACCGGCGTTCTTCCAGGCACGGATGAGCGTTTCCTGTACGACGTCCTCGGCGCGCTGCCGATCACCGGCGACCAGCCGCAGGACATACGCGAGCAGGGGTCCGGCGTGCTCTCGATACAGCGCACGCATCAGCTCCTCATCGGGTTCCGAGGGCTGTGAGGACATGCGATGTCGGGCCCTCGATCCACGTTCATTGGCCACGGCCGCATCCTTGCGCACGCCCACCTCCGGTGTCCGGGGGTTCCCCCAGTCGGTCGCTCGCCCACCCGTACGGAAGGAAGCGGCGCGGTGTTCAAACGGAGGTGACAGTTTTCTCGTGGGTGACATGACGAGCGGGACATGTGACCACAATCCCACCACTTGATCTTCACATTTCAGACACATTGCAGGGAGGGGTGCGGAATCCCCGTGCATGGGCCAACCAAACCCGGTGTTACGGAAATCACGCCCGCGCGAGCGCGGCCCGCCGCCGGTGCCGGGCCACCCGCTCCCGGTTCCCGCAGACCTCACTGGAACACCACCGCCGACGTCGCCCCCGGGAGGTGTCCAGGTACACCAGCGGGCAGTTGTCACCCTCGCACTCCCGCACGGCCGCCCGTGCGACGGGGTCGGTGAGCAGCTCCACGGCGTCCCGCGCGACGAGCGCGAGCAGCCCGGCGCAGGCCGGCGGATCGGCCAACTCCCGTGTGAGCACGCCGTCCTCACCGCGCACGGCACGCGGGACGGGGGTCGCGGCATGGGCCACCTCGTTGACCCGCCGGAGCGCGCTCTCGTGCGACGGCGTGTCCGGCGCGTGCGGGTTGCGCACCAACGTCCCTATGTGTGCGCGCAGTTCCCGGAACCCCACGAGCCAGGAGGCATCGGCATGACCGAGCGCCGTCCCCTCCGGCACGAGCCCCACCCCACCGATCCACGCGCACAACGCCTCCACGCCGTCCAGCCGTTCGGCCGGATGCGTGGTCGCGAGGAGATCGAGACAGATCCGTCCGGCGTCGAACCGTGGCTCGTACGGGGGTGTGGCCGTACCCAGTGCCATGTGCCTGTCACCGCCTAGGCAGGAAGCGTGGGGGCTCTTCTCTGTGGGCCTCTCCCCTTCACAGTGCCCGCCCGGACGCCGGGCCGGAACCCCTCGTACCTCCTGGACGCGCGCGTGTGCGAACGCGCGCCTCGGCCATGTCGGCGCGCGGGGGCGCCCGGGTGCGCTGGAGCCATGACGAACACGACGACTACGGCCGGCACCCCGAACACGCCGAACAGGACGACCACGCCGACCACGGCCGCCGCGGCGGCCACGCCCGGCAGGACCGCCGTCCTGGTCGCGGGCCATGATCACCATGGGCCTGAGGGCGGGCGTCTTCTACATCTTCGCCTGAGCGGTGATGCCGGCCCTGGCCCGCAGCGACGACCGGACCTATGTCGAGGTCATGCTGGCCCTGGGACTACTGGCCCGGGCCCTGATGCTGTACGGCCGCCTCGTCCGCTCCGCCCAGCCGGAAGACCGCGCGCCGGCAACGGCGTTCACGCGTCCGCGTACTTCGCGTCCGTCGCCGGGTCCAGGGCCAGGCGGTAGCCGCGCTTGACCACCGTCTGGATCAGCTTCGGTGCACCGAGGGCCGTACGGAGCCTCGCCATCGCCGTCTCCACCGCGTGCTCGTCGCGGCCCGCACCCGGCAGGGCGCGCAGGAGGTCGGCCCGGGGCACCACCCAGCCGGGGCGGCGGGACAGGGCCCGGAGCAGGGACATGCCCGCCGGGGGGACCGGCTTGAGGGCGCCGTCGATCAGGACCGCGTGGCCCCGGATCTCCACCCGGTGGCCGGCGATCGGCAACGCGCGGGCGCGGGCCGGGAGTTCCTGGCACAGGAGCTGGACCAGGGGGCCCAGACGGAAGCGTTCCGGCTGGATGGTGTCCACGCCGTGGGCCTGGAGGGGGAGCGCCGTGACCGGGCCCACGCAGGCCGGGAGGACATCGTGGGCGAGGGCCGACAGCAGGTCGGTGAGCAGGCCACGGTCCTCCGCCCGGGAGAGCAGCGAGGCGGCCGCGGGGGCACTCGTGAAGGTGAGGGTGTCCAGGGAGCGGGAGACCGTCGCGTCCAGCAGTCGGTCCAGCGGGGTGATGTCCTCCGGCGGCATCCAGCGGTACACCGGGACCGGGACCACCTCCGCTCCCCCGGCCCGCAGGGACTCCACGAAGCCCGGGAGCGGCTCGCCGTGCAGCTGTACGGCGATACGGCGGCCGTCGACCCCCTCCTCCAGCAGGCGGTCCAGGACCTCGGCCAGGGATTCCGAGGACGGCGACCACTCCTCCGTCAGGCCGGCCGCGCGGATCGCGCCCTTGACCTTCGGCCCCCTGGCCAGGAGTTCGGCGCCGCGCAGCCCGCCGAGCAGCTGTTCGCCGAGGCCCCAGCCGTCGGCGGCCTCGATCCAGCCCCGGAAGCCGATCGCCGTGGTGGCCACGACCACGTCGGGCACCTGGTCGATGATCTCCTTCGTGGCGGCGAGGAGTTCGCCGTCGTCGGCCAGCGGCACGATGCGCAGGGCCGGCGCGTGCAGGACGGCGGCTCCGCGCCGCTGGAGCAGGGCGCCCAGCTCGTCGGCCCGGCGCGCGGCGGTGACGCCCACGGTGAATCCCGCGAGCGGACCGTGCTCGACGGCTCCGGATTGCTGCTCTTCGTCGTACATGGGCCTCTCCTGGCTGACCGGCGCGCGAATCGAGCCTGTCAACGGCGCGTGACAGGCTCGGTTCGGCTTCATTGCACCGGTGTTACGTCACACTTCGGCGTAGCTGAGCTGTGCCTTTGTCTCCGAAGCCGCCACCGTCGCGGTCTCTAGCGCCGGGCGGCGAAGGTATACGGCCCACGTCACCGCGAAGCAGAGGGCGTAGAAGGCGAGGAAGGCGACGAACGCTCCGGTGCCGGTGCCGTAGGACAGGAAGGACTGGCGGAAGGCGAGGTTGATGCCGACTCCGCCGAGCGCGCCGACCGCGCCGATCAGGCCCATGGAGGCACCGGACAGCCGGCGGCCGTAGGCCACCGCGGCCTCCCCCTCCAGGCCCTTGGCCAGGGCCTTCGCCTGGAAGATGCCCGGGATCATCTTGTACGTCGAGCCGTTGCCGAGCCCGCTGAGCACGAACAGGACGACGAAGACGGACACGAACAGCGGCAGCGACTTCTGCTGGCTCGCGGCGATCAGCACGGCGGTGGCGGCGGCCATGGCGACGTAGTTCCACAGGGTGATGCGGGCGCCGCCGAAACGGTCGGCGAGCCGGCCGCCGAGCGGGCGGATCAGGGAACCGAGCAGCGGGCCGATGAAGGTGAGGTACGCCGCCTGCAGCGGGGTGCGGCCGAACTGGATCGTCAGGACCTGGCCGAAGGCGAAGCTGTAGCCGATGAAGGAGCCGAAGGTGCCGACGTAGAGGAAGGACATGATCCAGGTGTGGGCGTCCTTGGCGGCGTCCTTGGCCGCGCCGGTGTCGTTCTTCACGGAAGCCAGGTTGTCCATGAAGAGGGCGGCCAGCACCGCGGCCACGACGATCAGCGGGATGTAGATGCCCAGCAGGACCCGCGGGCCGCCGCTCGCGCCGATGACCGCCAGGGCGACGAGCTGGATGACGGGCACGCCGATGTTGCCGCCGCCCGCGTTCAGGCCGAGCGCCCAGCCCTTCTTCCTCAGCGGGAAGAAGGCGTTGATGTTGGTCATGGAGGAGGCGAAGTTGCCGCCGCCGATGCCGGCCAGCAGGCCGACGACGAGGAACGTGCTGAAGGACGTGCCCGGTGTCATGACCGCGAAGGCCGCGATCGTCGGGATGAGCAGCAGGCTCGCCGAGATGATCGTCCAGTTGCGGCCGCCGAAGACGGCCACGGCGAAGGTGTAGGGGACTCGCACGACCGCGCCGACGAGGGTGACCATCGAGGTCAGCAGGAACTTGTCGGCGGGCGTGAGTCCGTACTCCGGGCCCATGAACAGGACGAGGACGGACCACAGGGTCCAGATCGAGAAGCCGATGTGCTCCGAGAGGACGGAGAACCAGAGATTCCGGTTGGCGATCCGCTGCCCGGTCGCCGTCCAGAATCCCTCGTCCTCCGGGTCCCAGCGCTCGATCCAGCGGCCACTGCGACGGGTTGGGGCTGTTGGGGCTGGGGCTGTCATCACGCCTCCACGGGGCTCCGGCTGCTCGGTCTGCCGTCGACCTGCCGTCGACCGACTGAGCCCGAAGGTAGGGAGGGCGCGTTTCCGGCCTGTGGCTGTGAGTGACCGGAAGGGAACGTTGCTCTCACCCCGGCCGGAGCGGGGATGAGAGGTCCCGCGCCGGACCGGGCGCGGCCACGCCACCCATGCGGCGCAGCTTCTGCCAGCGCAGCCGGCCACCGGTGAGCGCGGTGATCCAGGACTGGAGCAGCACCACGTACATCAGCTGGCGGTAGAGGATCTGCTGCAGGGGCAGCGAGAGCAGCGGGGTGAGGCGCTCGCGGTCCAGGGCGAAGGCGTAGGAGGCGCAGACCGCCTGCACCGCGAGGACGGCGAACCAGGCCACGATCGTCTTCCCGGTCGGCCCGAAGACCAGGCCGTAGACGAGGAAGAGGTCGATCAGCGGCGCCAGCAGCGGAGCCACCACCATGAACAGGGACACCAGGGGAAGGCCCACCCGGCCGAAACGGCCGGAGGGACCCCGCTCGAACAGGGCCCGGCGGTGCTTCCAGATCGCCTGCATGGTGCCGTACGACCAGCGGTAGCGCTGGGACCACAACTGCTGGACGGACTCGGGCGCCTCGGTCCAGGCGCGGGCGCGCTCGGCGTAGACGACCCGCCAGCCGTCGCGGTGCAGCGCCATCGTGATGTCGGTGTCCTCGGCGAGCGTGTCGTCGCTCATCCCGCCGACCCGTCGCAGCGCCGAGCGGCGGAACGCGCCGACCGCGCCGGGGATCGTCGGCATGCAGCGCAGGATGTCGTACATCCGGCGGTCGAGGTTGAAGCCCATCACGTACTCGATGTGCTGCCAGGCGCCGATGAGCCGGTTCTTGTTGCCGACCTTGGCATTGCCGGCGACGGCGCCGACGGACGGGTCGGCGAAGGGCTGCACGAGTTCGCGGACCGTGGACGGCTCGAAGACCGTGTCTCCGTCCATCATCACGATCAGGTCGTACCGCGCGTTGTCGACGCCGCGGTTGAGCGCGGCCGGCTTGCCCGCGTTGACCTGCCGGATCACCCGGACGTTCGGCAGGTCCAGCGCCTCGACGATCCCGGCCGTGCCGTCGGTGGAGCCGTCGTCGACGACGAGCACCTCGATCGGATGCTCGCTGCGCATCAGCGAACGGACCGTGTTCTCGATGCACTTGGCCTCGTTGTACGCCGGGACCAGCACCGACACCGGCTCGGTGACCGGCTCCTCGCCCCAGCGGAAGTCCCGGCGCCGGGTGCGCCGGGCGTGGACGCCGGCCAGCAGCAGCATCAGGGCGAAGCGGGCGAGGACGAGGAAGCCGACGACCGCGAGACCGGCGACGAGGACACCGGTGACGCTGTCCGACGCTCCCACCAGGAAGATCCAGGCCTTCCCCTTCCACAGGTCGAGGCCGGTGACCGGGGTGTCGGCGCTCGGCGCCTTCAGCGCCTCGGTGACGGTCTGGAAGGCGTACCCCTGCTGCTGGAGCCGGGTCAGGTACCGGTCGAGCGCCTGGACCGTCTGGTGGCGGTCGCCGCCCGAGTCGTGCATGAGGACGACCGCGCCCTTGCCGCCGTGCGGCGTGGCGTTGCGGATGATCGTGGCCACGCCAGGCTTGCGCCAGTCCTCGCTGTCGATGTCGTCGACGACGGTGAGATAGCCGCGGCTGCCGACGTACTCGGTCACCGGCCAGGACGCGTCGTCCATGGCGTCCGCGAAGGAGGAGTACGGCGGCCGGAACAGGGAGCTGCGGATGCCGGCCGCACCGGCGAGCGCGAGCTGGCTCTGCGACAGCTCCCAGTCGATGCGCTGCCTGGAGTGGTACGAGAGGTCGGGGTGGTCGAAGGTGTGCACGCCGACCTCGTGGCCCTCGGCCACCATGCGCCGGACGAGGTCCGGATAGCGCGAGGTCATCGTGCCGGTGACGAAGAAGACCGCGTGCGCGTGGTGCTTCCTGAGGACGTCGAGGACCTTCGGCGTCCAGGTCGGGTCGGGGCCGTCGTCGAAGGTGAGCACGATCCGGTGGTCCGGTATCCGCAGGCTGGTGACGGCGCCGTCCCGGGTGTCGATGACCGGGCCGCCGTCGACGATCTTCGACGGCACCTTGTCCTGCGCGGCCCCGGGCCGGATGCGGTGGTCCGCGAGGATCTCGCTGTGCACGTAGCCACGCAGCATGAGCATCGCCAGGGTCGCGCACAGCACCAGGACGGGGAGCAGATAGCGCAGCGGCAGTCGGGTGCGCCGTACCGGTGACGGGGTACGGCCGTCGCGGAAACGCGAAGCCATCAGAGGTTGTTTCCCTGGCGAGTCAGAGCGGGAGCGGGGGGAACGAGTGCCGGGCCCGGCCCGGAGGCGAGCGCCTGGTGTGCGTCGGGGACGCGGAGGGGTCGGCGGTGGACCCGGGGCCGGAGGCGGTCGGGGAGGTGCCCGCCGACGGAGCCGACGCGGACGGGGAGACCCCGGGACCGCTCGGCGCGGCGGTGGCGGAGGCACCGGCCGTGGGTGTGGCGGCTGCCGAGCCACCGGGCGCCGGGCTGGACGAACCGGCACCGGGTCTGGCGGTGGCGCCCACCGACACGGGGACACCCGTCCCGGTCACCGTGCCGGGACCGGACGGGCTCGGCGCGGAGGAGGCGCTGGGGTGCGGCGAGGTGTGCATCTGGCCGGCCGGCTTGTCGTCGCCCTGGCCGGGCACCGGCAGCCACGGTGCGGTGGAGTTGCCGGAGAGCAGGGTCGCGGCGATGACGGCGGCGTAGCCGGCGCAGGCGATGGCGACGGCCATGCCGAGCCGCCGGAAACGCCGTCCACGGCGACCGGACGCGTCGACGAAGACCGGCCCGTCACCGCCCTCGCCGCCGGCACTCGGAGCTTTCGTGGCGGATCCGGGCGACGTCTCTCCGTGCCCGACCGGGGCCAACTGGACCGTCACGTCGGGGAGGGTGTGCACGGGTTCGTGGGCCGGGGGCTCCGCGGAGGCTTCCGGGTCCTGCCGTTCGGCGCTCACCAGGGCGGCCTCGGCGGCCACGCCGTCCACAGCGCACTCGGCACCCTCGGCGCCCGCGGCCTCGACGACCCGCTCGCCGTCCAGGGTGTCCACGGCCTCCACGGCTTCGGTGTCCTCGGATTTCGCGTCGCCGTCGGCGGCGCCACCCGTCGGAGCCTCTCCGGCCCCCGGAACCACATCGGTGTGCGAATCGGAGTCCGAACCGGTGTCCTGATCGGTGTCCGGAACAGTCGCCTCGCCCTGAGCGCTGCCGGGCTCCGGCACGGCCGGGGTCCCGCCCCCGGCCACCCTCGGGTCCGCCTCTGCGGGTGCGGTTATCGGACCCTCCGGTTGGGCGTCTTCTGGCCACCTGTTCACGCGCGCACTTCCCCCCACGGGACAGTTCCGGGTGCGCTGACGGCCCGAGCGCCGTCGACCGAAACACGCCCCCACCCTGGATCGAGCGCCCCCAAAGACCACTCTGCGCTCGGGCCATGAATGTAGCGCACGCGCTGCACCGGTGATGGCCAGGCATCACTTCCAGCCGCTGGTCACCCCCTCATCACGCCCTCATCAATGGCCGGAATCCATCCGCCGGCGGGCCGCCGCAGCCACCCCTCCGCCGCCGCGAGTTCGGCCGCCGCCCGGCGCAGCGCGTCCAGCCCGGGATGGACCAGCCCCTTCCGCCACACCAGGGAGACCGGCGACAGCGGGACGGGTTCGACGAGCGGCCGGCGCACCGTGCGGGGCAGCGCCGGAAAATCCACGACGGCCAGTACCGGATGCCGGGTCTTGGCCATGATCCGCTCGAACTCCTCGTCCCCGACGGCCAGCGGCAGCGGCGCGGCGAGCCGGATGCCGCGGCCCTCGAAGAGCCGGGTCGCCAGGTCGGTCCACTCCAGGGTGCGCGGGTTCCCGGCGCCCGCGTACACGGTCTCGCCGGCCAGCGCGGCCAGCGGCACCTCGGCGCGGGCCGCCAGCGGATGGCCCTCGGGCAGTACGACGGCCATCGGCTCGTAGCGGACGGGCTGCTGTCCGAGACCGGAGCGCAGCGCCGGGTCCAGGCCGGCGAAACGGCCGAAGGAGGCGTCCAGCCGGCCGGCCAGCACTTCGGCGGCGGCCCGGGTCAGGCCGCTCTCGTAGCGTGCCATCAGCTCGCAGTCGGGGGCGAGCTCACGGGCCCGGTGCAGCACGCGGCGGCCGGTGGCCAGGCCCGGCGAGTTGAGGTCCACCAGCAGCGGGCGGGACCGGCCGGAGGCGAAGGCGGCGAGCAGGTCGTCCTGGGCGGCGAGCACCCGACGGGCGTGCGGGAGCAGCCGTTCGCCGTCCGGGGTCAGCGTCACCTGCCGGGTCGTCCGCACGAACAGCTCGGCGCCCAACTCCCGCTCCAGCCGCCGCACATCCCGGCTCAGCGCCTGCTGGGCGACGTACAGGCGGGCCGCGGCGCGGGTGAAGTGCAGCTCCTCGGCCACGGCGACGAAGGCGCGCAGCAGACGGGGCTCTATGTCGGCGGGGACGGGCATGTCCGTGAACTTACAACGCAGGTGCGTGAATCGGCACCGAGAAGGTGTTGGACCCGGTGATCCACTCGCGTCGAAGGTGGACCCATGTCCTCGGTCATATCCACCACCAGCGGCTACCGCCGCCTCTTCTCGCTCCCCGGCGCCCGCGCCTTCACGACCGGCAACCTTCTCGCCCGGCTGCCCATGGGCATGTTCAGCGTGAGCGCCGTCGTGATGATCGCCGGCTCGCGGGGCTCGTACGCCCTGGCCGGTGCCGTCACCGCGACCGGTCTCGCGGCGACCGCGCTGGCCGGGCCCTGGATCGCCCGGCTCGTCGACCGCCGAGGGCAGTCCAGGATCGCCGTACCGGCCACGCTCGTCTCCGTGCTCGGCAGCCTGGCCCTGCTGCTGTGCGTGCGCTACGACGCCCCGGACTGGACCCTGTTCGCCGCCTACGCCCTCACCGCGGCCACCCCGAACATCGGCGGCCTGTCCCGCGCCCGCTGGGCCCATCTGCTGCGCGAGGACCCCGGCGCGCTGCACACCGCGAACTCCTTCGAACAGGCCGCCGACGAGCTGTGCTTCATGCTCGGCCCGGTGCTGGCCTCCTTCCTCACCGGCACCCTCTTCCCGGAGGCGGGCACGCTGGCCGGCGCGGTGCTGCTGCTCACCGGCATGCTGCTGTTCACCGCCCAGCGGGCCACCGAGCCGCCGCCGCGGGCCCGCTCCCAGGCGCCCTCGCCGCTGCGCAGCCCGGGCATCCCGCCACTGCTGGCCTGTTTCACCGCGACCGGGGCGGTGTTCGGCTCGATGGAGGTCGTCACCATCGCGTACGCCGACGCGCAGGGGCACCGTACGGCGGCCGGCGCGGTGCTCGCGTTGCAGGCGGCGGGGTCGTGCGCGGCGGGCCTGGTGTACGGCGCGCTGAAGCCGACGGGGGTGCGGCTGGGGCACTGCCTGGCGGGGATGGCCGTGCTGATGACGCTGCCGTGGGCTGCCGCCGGGGTCGCCGGTTCGCTGTGGGTGCTGGCGGGTGCGCTGCTGGTGGCGGGGATGGCGACGGCGCCGACGATGGTGACGGCGATGACGCTGGTCCAGCGGCGCACCCCGGCCGACCGCCTGAACGAGGGCATGAGCCTGATGGTGACGGGGCTGCTGACGGGTATCGCCTGCGGCTCGGCGGCGGGGGGCTGGGCGGCGGAGCACCTCTCGTCGGCCTCCGCGTACGCCGTACCGGCGGCCGGCGCCGCCCTGGCCCTTGGGTGGGTGTCGCTTACCGGCGCCGGCAAGGTGCCGCATCAAGAGGCCGACGGCGCTGCAGTCCCCTAAGGCGCGCGGGGAACTGCGCGAGCAACCCACCACCCGCCCGCACCCGGCAACGCCGGCACACCCCCACGGCGCTGCCCACGACAACGGCCCCGCCGCTGAAAAGCGACGGGGCCGTTGCCCACATGGGGTGAACCCCCGGAGGGGCCTGGTGGAGATGGCGGGAATCGAACCCGCGTCCAACGGTGCGGAATCAGGGCTTCTCCGTGTGCAGTCCGCTTCGCTTTTCTCGGCCCCGGCGATCACGCGAACAAGTCGCCGACGGGCTCAGTCACTGTTTGGTTTCCCTCTTCACCCCGTGACCGGGATCAAGGTTTAGTTCCCTAGCTGATGCCAGGATCCGGGTCGGGAACAGCCCCGGGCTGACACTTCGCAAGTCGCTACTTAGGCAGCGAGGGCGAAGGAATCGCGCTTGGTGTTGGCGATTATTTTTTTCGGCCTGTGGTTTACGAGATCATGGCCGCTTCCTCGACACGCTTCCCCTGCTTCGACAGCCGCTGTCGAAACCGATCATCCCCATGTTGATTTCTCAATGTGCACACCGGGCGTCCCCGTCCGGTGTTGGTGCCATCGTACGGGAACAACGCAGGTCGATGCCAGCGTATTCCCCTCGCCAGGGGGCCTAGCCCCGCTGCTTGCGGCGCACCGCCGCCATCGCGCGGTCCGCCTCGCGCCGGTCCTGCTTCTCGCGCAGGGTCTGGCGCTTGTCGTACTCCTTCTTGCCCTTCGCCAGCGCGATCTCGATCTTGGCGCGGCCGTCCTTGAAGTACAGGGCGAGGGGCACGATCGTGTGACCCGTCTCCTGGGACTTGGACTCCAGCTTGTCGATCTCCTCGCGGTGCAGCAGCAGCTTGCGCTTGCGGCGGGCGCTGTGGTTGGTCCAGGTGCCCTGGCTGTACTCGGGGACGTGCACGTTGTGCAGCCACGCCTCGTGACCGTCCAGTTGCACGAAGCCGTCGACCAGCGAGGCCCGGCCCTGGCGCAGCGACTTCACCTCGGTGCCCATGAGGACCAGTCCGGCCTCGTAGGTGTCGAGGATGTGGTAGTCGTGCCGCGCCTTCTTGTTCTGCGCGATCAGCTTGCGCCCTTTTTCCTTAGCCATAGTGCCGACCATTTTGGCACCACACAGGGGGTGTGAGTACAGCCGATTACGAGTGGCTACGAGGCGTCGCCCAGGCCGGTGAGGACCGTCTCGGCCCGGGTCAGGGCCTGTGGGCCCCCGTCCAGGTCGGGGGTGATGCCCCGGCCGTCGACCGCGTGGCCGGACGGGGTGCGGTAGTGGCCGACGGTGAGCTCGGCCACCGAGCCGTCGGGGAGGGTCGTCGGCATCTGGATGGAGCCCTTGCCGAAGGTGCGCGAGCCGATCACCACCGCGCGGCCCCGGTCCTGCAGGGCGCCGGTGAGCATCTCGGCCGCGCTCATCGTGCCGCCGTCGACCAGGGTGACCAGGGGCCGGGCGGTGTCGCCGCCGGGCGCGGCGTGCAGCGAGCGCTGGGCGCCCTTGACGTCGTAGGTGGCGACCAGGCCCCCGTCGAGGAAGGCGGAGGCGGTGTCCACCGCTTCGGTGACCAGGCCGCCGGAGTTGCCGCGCAGGTCGAGGACGATCCCGTCGTCGGCCGGGGCCTGCCGCACCGCGGCGCGGACGGCGGCGCCGGAGCCCTTGGTGAACGCGGCGATCCTGATGACGGTGACCCCGCCGGGCAGTCGGCGCACGGTCACCGAGTCGGTGGACAGGCTGGCCCGGTGCAATGTCTCGGTCCACGCGCGCGTGCCGCGCTGCAGGCCAAGGGTGACGGGTGTGCCCGCGGCCGCGTCGTCGGCGTCGCCGCGCAGTAAGGAGACGACCTCGGTGACCGGCCGCCCGTCGACCTTGCTGCCGTCGACGCTGCGCAGCCGGTCCCCCTTGCGGATCCCGGCCGCCGCGGCCGGCGAGCCGGGCTGCACCCTGGTCACCTCGATCCGGCCGTCCCGCTCGCGCCGCGCCCACAGGCCGACGCCGGTGTAGCGGCCGTCGAGGGCCTCCTGGAACTCCTGGTACTGGCCCTCCGAGTACACCGCGCCCCAGCGGTCCCCGCTGCGGCTGACGGCCCGCTCGGCGGCCTCCATCGGGGACTTGCCGTCGGCCATCGCCTCGGCGGCGGCCTTCTGCACGTCCTCGTGCCCGGCGGCCGTGGGCGCCGGCCCGGCGACGGATCTGCGCGCGGTGGCGTCGGGCTCCTGGAAGGAACCGGTGGCGGCGCCGGTGACCAGGACGCCGGCGAAGACCAGTGTCAGGGCGGCCCCGCGGCTGACGTGGCGGGGCTGACCGAACAGGTCTCGGCCTGACAATGCGGTGAGTCCTCGGCCCGACATGGCGGTGAGTCTAGGACAACGCGAAGGGCCGTACGGGCGGATGCCCGTACGGCCCTCTTGGCATGCGTCACACCTTCAGGTACTTGCGCAACGCGAAGAACGCGGCAAGTGACGGCATGAGAACGCTCGTTGCGAGGATCAGCGGCAGCTTGGTCAACACCGCGTCCCACCCCACGAAGTTGATGAGAGTCAGCTTGTGGGCGAGGTCCATGCCGTGGTCGATGGTGAAGTACCGGCCGACCACCAGGGCCACACAGGCGAGGCCGCCGCCGATGAGGCCGGCGACCGCGGCCTCGGCGATGAACGGCGCCTGGATGTAGAAGCCCGAGGCACCGACCAGACGCATGATCCCGGTTTCCCGCCGACGGCTGAACGCCGACACGCGCACGGTGTTGACGATCAGCAGCAGCGCGACGATCAGCATCATCGCCATCACGCCGAGCGCGCCCCGGTTCATCAGGTTCAGCAGCTGGAAGAGGTTGTCCAGGATGCCCTTCTGGTCCTGCACGGACTGCACACCGGCGCGCCCGTTGAAGGCGGACGCGATCACCTGGTACTTCTGCGGGTCCTTGAGCTTGATCCGGTACGACTCCTGCATCTGGTCCGGCGTGAGCGAACTGGCCAGCGGGGAGTTGCCGAACTGCTCCTTGTAGTGCTTGTACGCCTCGTCCTGCGACTCGTACGCCACCTTCTCGACGACCGGCATCTTGTGCAGGTCCGAGAGGATCTGCTTCTTCTGGTCCTCGGTCACCGCGCCCTTGGCGCAGTTGACGTCCGAGTCGGCGTCGTGCTTGTTGCACAGGAAGATCGAGACGTTGACCTTGTCGTACCAGTAGCCCTTCATGGTGCTCACCTGGTCGCTCATCAGCAGCGAGCCGCCGAAGAGCGCCAGGGACAGGGCGACGGAGACGATGACGGCGAAGGTCATCGTCAGATTGCGGCGGAGACCGACACCGATCTCCGACAGGACGAACTGGGCGCGCATGGCGTCTTGTCGAGCCTTTCCGTCGTGAACTTGCTTAGTGCTGGTAGCCGTAGACGCCGCGGGCCTGGTCGCGGACGAGGCGGCCCTTCTCCAGCTCGATGACGCGCTTGCGCATCTGGTCCACGATGTTCTGATCGTGCGTCGCCATGATGACCGTGGTGCCCGTCCGGTTGATGCGGTCGAGCAGCTTCATGATGCCGACGGAGGTCTGCGGGTCGAGGTTGCCGGTGGGCTCGTCGGCGATCAGCAGCTTGGGCCGGTTGACGAAGGCCCGCGCGATGGCCACGCGCTGCTGCTCACCACCGGAGAGCTCACCGGGCATCCGGTCCTCCTTGCCGCCGAGCCCGACGAGATCGAGCACCTGCGGCACGGATTTGCGGATCTCGCCGCGGGACTTGCCGATGACCTCCTGGGCGAAGGCCACGTTCTCCGCGACGGTCTTGTTCGGCAGGAGCCGGAAGTCCTGGAACACCGTCCCCAGCTGGCGGCGCATCTGGGGCACCTTCCAGTTGGAGAGGCGCGCGAGGTCCTTGCCCAGCACGTGCACCTGTCCGTGGCTGCACCGCTCCTCGCGGAGGACCAGCCGCAGGAAGGTGGACTTTCCGGAGCCGGAGGACCCCACGAGGAACACGAACTCGCCCTTCTCCACCTCCAGGGAGACATCCCTGAGCGCGGGGCGGGTCTGCTTGGGGTAGACCTTGGAGACGTTGTCGAATCGGATCACGGATGCACCACGGGTCGCCGGGGGTAGATGAGCGTGACCATACGCGAACCGGGTGCGCAAGTGCAGTCGCAGGTCGAGGTTGGGTAAGGCTTGTACGTTTTTGTACCGGCAGCTGCCCTCTCTCGGCTCTCCGAGGCCCCGCGCAAGCTCCCCGGGAACCTGGCACAGTGGAGGGGGAACGTTCTCGTTCCCATGAGCGTTGTATGAGTGATGGCCGGTGCAAGGAGGGCGAGCGCATGACGTACGACCGGTTGGTGTGCGCGAACTGCGCGGCGCCCGTGAGCGAGGGCCGGTGCCCGGTGTGCCGTGCCAACCGCGAGCGGCTGCAGCAGGAGGGTTTCCTCGGCGGAGTGAACCCGATGGCGCTGATCGCCCTGCTGGCGGTGCTGATCGCCGCGCTGGCGCTGCTGGCGCATCAGACCGCGTAGGACGCCGGGTCATCAGAACGACCGCGTAAGAAAAGCCTCAGAAACCCGTCAGGGCCCGGAGCATCAGGCTCCGGGCCCTTCGGTGTGCGCATCGCGCGCGCTGCGTGACCGTACGGCTACGCTCAGGCGGCCGCGCCGCCCCGGCCGTTGACCAGACGCGGCAGGATGCGGAAGCCGATGCCGCCGGCGATCATCGTCGCGGCGCCGATGACCAGGAACGCGGTCTGGCCGGCACCGGTCTCGGCGAGCTGCTTGTCGCCGCCCTGCGCCTGGGTGTCGGAGCCGGTGTCGGTGAGGGTCGAGGACCCTTCCTCCTGCGAGGCGTTGTCGTTGCCGCCGCCCTGCGGGGTGTCGTTGTTGCCGCCGGTGCTGGAGGAGCCACCGGTGCTGCTGCCGCCGGTGCTGGAGGAGCCGCCGTGTCCGCCGGTGCCGCCACCGTTGCCGGAGCCACCGTTGCCGGAACCGCCGTTCCCGGATCCGCCCTCGGTGCTGCCCTGGGTGGAACCTTCGGTCGACCCCTGGGTGCTGCCCTGCGTCGAGCCCTGGGTGGAACCCTGGGTGCTGCCCTGGGTCGAACCCTGGGTGCTGCCCTGGGTCGAGCCCTGAGTGTCGCCCTGGGTCGAGCCCTGAGTGTCGCCCTGGGTCGAACCCTGGGTGTCACCCTCGGTGGCCCCGAGGGACGTGCCCTGGGTGTCGCCCTGGGTGGTGCCCTGGGTGTCGCCCTGGGTCGAACCCTGGGTGTCGCCTTCGGTCGACCCCTGGGTGGACCCCTGGGTCGTCCCCTCGGTCACGCCCAGAGTGGCACCCTGGATGTCACCCTCGGTCGTTCCCTGGGTCGACCCGTCGGTGTCATTGCCGTCCGTGGTGACACCGAGGCTGATCGGACCCGCCTGGACATTGAGGTCCAGGGCGGAGGCCGCGCCGGCCGCGGTCAGTGACGCACCGGCCGCGATCACGGCGCCGGCGGCTATCCGCGCGACCCGGATTCGCGTCTTCTTCGTCATATGGTTGCTACCCCCAGTAGCTGTTCGTCAATGAGGCGCGCATGGGGCGTTGCCGTGATCGACGGGAGGCAGCCGGTGACGAAGTCCGCGTCAACTCATTCCCCCGGTTCACATGCGCCCCTTGAGTACGCATGCCGCACTTCACCCTTCCGATTTTTCAAAGCAACGTCAAGGCCGTTGCGGGCGCGATGTCCCATCGGGGGGCGTTTGTAGTGAGTTGAAGCCTGTGAGTGTGATGTAAAACCCAGACAAAAGACAACTGCCGCCTCCCGGGCGGCAGTTGTCATGTCGACAAAGCTACTTCTCCTGCTGCTTGCGCCAGCGAATACCGGCCTCCAGGAATCCGTCGATCTCACCGTTGAACACGGCCTCGGGGTTGCCCACTTCGTACTCCGTCCTCAGGTCCTTGACCATCTGGTACGGGTGCAGCACGTAGGAACGCATCTGGTTGCCCCAGGAGTTGCCGCCGTCGCCCTTGAGGGCGTCCATCTTGGCCTGCTCCTCCTGCCGGCGGCGCTCCAGCAGCTTGGCCTGGAGGACGTTCATCGCCGTCGCCTTGTTCTGGATCTGCGACCGCTCGTTCTGACAGGAGACGACGATGCCGGTGGGGAGGTGGGTGATGCGGACCGCGGAGTCGGTGGTGTTCACGCCCTGGCCACCGGGACCGGAGGAGCGGTACACGTCGATCCGGAGGTCGCTCTCGTCGATCTCGACGTGGTCGGACTGCTCGACGACGGGCAGCACCTCCACACCGGCGAAGGACGTCTGGCGGCGGCCCTGGTTGTCGAAGGGCGAGATGCGCACGAGGCGGTGCGTGCCCTGCTCGACGGAGAGGGTGCCGTAGGCATACGGCGCCTGGACGGCGAAGGTGGTCGACTTGATGCCCGCCTCTTCGGCGTACGACGTCTCGATGAGCTCCGTCTTGTAGCCGCGCTGCTCGGCCCAGCGCAGGTACATGCGCTGGAGTCGCTCGGCGAAGTCGGCGGCGTCGACGCCACCGGCCTCGGCGCGGATGTTGACGAGCGCCTCACGGGAGTCGTACTCACCGCTGAGCAGCGTCCGGACCTCCATCTCGTCCAGCGCCTTGCGCACCGCGGTCAGCTCGGACTCGGCCTCGGCGCGGGTGTCCGGGTCGTCCTCCTCCTCGGCCATCTCGAAGAGGACGGCGAGATCGTCGATCCGGCCGCGCAACGCCTCCGCCTTCCTGACCTCGGCCTGGAGGTGGGAGAGCTTGCTGGTGATCTTCTGCGCCTCGTCCGGGTTGTCCCAGAGGGACGGCGCGGCCGCCTGCTCCTCGAGCACGGCGATGTCTGCCCTCAGCTTGTCGAGGTCCAGGACGGCCTCGATCGACTCCATGGTCGAGGAGAGGGACTTCAGCTCTTCGGATACATCGACGACTGCCACGCCTTCAAGCGTAACGGCTGTGGCAACCTTCCCCGGCCGAGCTGCACCCGGTACCGCGGTCGCCCCCCTGGGTGGGTCACGGGGTCGACGTGCTGTGGGTGTTCTGCGGCGTGTCCGAGTCCCCGTCGGCGGACGCCAGCCACGCGCCGACGCCCACGACGGCGGCCAGGACCACTCCGGCCACTCCCAGAGTCACCCGGCGCCGCCGCACCGCGGCCCTGTGCCGGGCCGAACCCGGCCGGGGCGCACCGCTGGCCCGGGGAGCGCGAGCGGTCCCGTGCGCGCCGCCCGCGAGCTCGTCCGGCCCCGGCACCCGCATCGAGGTGTGCGTGTCCCGGTTGGAGTCCGGCTTGGCGCCCGGCACCAGCGACACCGCACCCCGCCGTCGCACCGGCTCACCATGCGCGGGCGCCGGCCCCGGCTCCTCCGCCGCCGCGCCCTCGGAGGGCTCCGGCTCGTCCACGTCCAGCGGCGGCAGTCCGGCCAGCGTCGGCAGCTGCTCCCGCAGCCGGGCCGCCAGCTCGGAGGCGCGCAGCCGGGACGCGGGCGCCTTGGCCAGGCACTGCACGATCAGCTGCCACAGCTCCTCCGGGATACCGGGCAGCGGTACGACGGTCTCGGTGACATGGCGGCGCAGGACCGCGCCGGGGTGGCCTCCGCCGAACGGGGTGAAGCCCGCGAGCAGCTCGTACAGGACCGTCGCCAGGGCGTAGATGTCCACGGACGCGCGCGGCGGCAGGCCCTCGACGATCTCCGGGGCCAGATAGTCCGGCGTGCCGATGATCTTCGTGGCCCGGGTCCGCTTCGGCGAGTCGATCAGCTTGGCGACGCCGAAGTCCGTCAGCAGGGCGGGGTGGGAGCCGCCCGGACCCAGCGGTCCCTGCATGTCGAGGAGGACGTTCTCGGGCTTGACGTCCCGGTGGACGACCCCGGCCGCGTGGGCCGCCGCCAGCGCGTCGGCGATGTCGGCGGCGATCGCCACGGCCGCCTCGGGGGCGAGCCGGCGCTCGCGCTCCAGCCGGGTGCGCAGGTCGGTGCCGCGCACGAGGTCCATCACCAGGGCCAGGTCGTTGCCGTCGACCACCAGGTCGCGCACGGTGACGATGTGCGGGTGCTCCAGGCCGAGCAGCGCGGTGCGCTCCTGGACGAAGCGTCCGACGAGCTCCTGGTCGGAGGCGAGGTCCTCGCGCAGCAGCTTGATCGCGACGGGACCCTCCGGCCCCTCGCCCAGCCACACCGTGCCGGCGCTGCCCCGCCCGAGGATCTGGTTCGCGGTGTACCGGCTGCCGATCTTCCGTGCCAAGACTGCTCCTACCAGACGCGTGTTGCCGACAAAACTACGCGTCCGAGGAGCCAACCTTCACCGCGGAGACGGAAATCACCCGCCAGGTGTCGACAAATCCGCAAACTCGTGGTCGCTCACCGCGAGTTCGCGCGATCGGCCGCCACGCGTGCGTGCGGTCAGTTGCCGCCGCCGGAGGAGCCGCCGAGGTTCTTGGCCCACTTGCTCACCTGGCCGACCCAGTGGCTCACTTCGTGCCAGTAGCTCCGCCCCTGGCCGATCCAGGTGTGCACCGGGGTCAGCTCATAGATCATCCAGCTCGCCACGACCAGGATGACGATCGTGAACAGGCAGCCCTTCAGGCAGCCGAGCCCCGGGATCTTCATCGGGTTGGCGCTGCGCTGCCGGGGCGCCCGGGGCTCGCGCGCGGGCCGCTGCGGCTCCGGCGCGGGCGGCGCGTACCGCTGCGGCGCCTGCGGCGGGGCGTACTGCTGGGGCTGTTGCTGCGGCGCATAGCCGTACCCCTGCTGGTACCCCTGCTGCCGGCCGCGCGGCTGCGGCTGCTGCGGGCGCGCCTGCGGAGCCTGCCGCTGCGGCTGCTGAGGACGGGCCACCTGCCGCTGGGGCCGGTGGTGCAGCGGATCGTCCTCCGGGGACAGGTACTGGATCTGCGTCTGCTCGTTGCGGTCGCGGGCGGCGCGCAGCTGGGTCTGCCAGGGGTGCGGCTGCTCGGGCTGCTGCCCCTGCGGGCCGGTGTTCGGCAGCACCGCCGTCGGGTCCGCCGCGCCCGTGCTCGGCAGTACGGCGGTCGGGTCGGCGGCGCCGGCGGGGCCGCCGGTGTGCGGCAGCACGCTGGTCGCGGCGTTGGGGTCGTACGCGCCCTGGGGGCCGGTGTTCCGCAGTACCTGGGTGGGGTCGGCGGCGCCGGGGACGCCCGGGACGGCGGTCGGGGCCGGGTCGGGTGCGAGCAGCGCACCCACGCCCTCGGCGGCGGCGATCTGCGCCGCGTTCGCGTGCACGCCGATGCCCTCGGCGACGACCCTGAGGCCCCGCGCCAGGTTCTCGGCGCTGGGCCGTTCGTCGGGGTTCTTGCGCAGGCAGCGCTCTATGACCGTCCACAGCGGGTCCGGGACGGTGGAGGGGCGGCGCGGCTCGGCGCTCAGGTGCTGGTGCAGCACCTCCAGCGCGGTGCTGCCGGCGAACGGCGGGCGGCCGGTGACCAGCTCGTACAGCAGGATGCCGGCGCCGTAGATGTCCACGGCGGAGGTCTGCGGGCGGCCCTCGGCGGACTCCGGCGCCACGTACGCGGGCGTGCCGACGAACTCCTGGGTGCGGGTCAGGCCCGGGGAGTCGGCGAGGCGGGCGATGCCGAAGTCGGTCAGCATCGGGTGCATCTGGCCGCCGGCCTGCATGAGCAGCACGTTGGCGGGCTTCAGGTCGCGGTGGACGACACCGTCGGCGTGGCTCGCGGCGAGCGCGTCGGCGATCTGCGCGGTCATCAGCGCGGCTGCGACCGGTGTGAGGGGGCCGTTCTCGCGCAGGTAGCGGTGCAGGTCGGGGCCGTCGACGAGGTCCATCACCAGGGCGAGCAGATCGCCCTCGACGACCAGGTCGCGGACCCGGACGATGTTCGGGTGGGTGAGGCGGAGCAGGACGGAGCGCTCGCGCAGGAAGCGCATCACGATGTCCGGGTCGCTCGCCAGCTCTTCCTTCAGGACCTTGATCGCGACCGTCTCGCCGGGCTGCCCGGGTACGGCCGCCTCGGCGCCCGCGGTCTCGCGCTGGCGGGCACGCCAGACGGTGCCTGTGGCGCCGCGTCCGAGCGGCTCCTCAAGCAGGTACTTGCTGCCGACTGGCCGCACGTCACGCGCTCCCTGCTGCTTGCTGATGCTTGCTTGCCTGCGTTCCGGTTGTCGTTCCGGTTGCTCCGGACCACTGTAGTGCCGCCCTCGTCGGCACCACGTGTCGACGGAAAGACGCGCTTCCCGGTCTCCTGGTTGCCGAAGCCGGACGTGACCGATCTCAAGTGATCGCCCGTGCACCACTGGTCAGGCACTTTTGGGGGCAGAGCCGACCAATCAAGATCACTTGGTGCCGGGTTCCGGGCGCGTTGTCAGTGGCAGGTGCGAGGATGCCTTCCAGTACTGGCCGACGTGCTCGTGTGGGGTGGGGGGTAGTCCGTCCCGCGCAGACCCGCGCAGAAGGGACCGCTGACGCCGATGCAGATCCGGCTGACCGTCGTAGACCCGCTGGGCCCGCCCCCGCAGCGGGGCCGCGCCGCGAGCCGCGACGTGCTGGTCACGGCGCCCACGGGCACGGACCTGGCCGCGGTCGCGTCGGCGCTGGCCGGCGCGGTCACCGGGGAGGGCCGCGACACCGGCGGCGCGCCGGTGCTGTACGCCGGCACCGACCGGCTCGATCCGCGCCGCTGCACCCTCGGCGAGCCCCCGCTGGTCGACGGCGCGGTGCTGTCCCTGGGCGCGCCGGCGGCCGCCGAGCCGCATCCCGAACTCGACGACGCGCCGACCCAGCTGCATGTCGTCGCGGGCCCGGACGCGGGCGGGGTCCATCTCCTGCACGGCGGCCGGATCACCGTGGGCCGCTCGGCCGACGCGGACGTGCCGCTGGACGACCCCGACGTGTCCCGGCTGCACTGCGCGGTCACGGTCGGCGCGGACGGGCGCGTGTCGGTCGCCGACCTCGGCTCCACGAACGGCACGACGCTGGACGGGGTGCCGGTGGGCGAGCGTCCGGTGCGGGTCCCTGCCGGCGGCTTGCTGCGGATCGGGGAGTCGGCGCTTCGGGTTGCTCCGTCCGGGGGACCGGGAGCACGGACGGTCGCCGACGGTGAGGGGTGCCTTCGGGTCGTCCGGGACGCGTTGCCGGGTGCCGGTGGTCCCGGTGGGGGTGACGCGCCCTCGGCGACTGCCGGTGCCAGTGGTGTGAGCGGACCGACGTCCGCAAGTGCCGAAGGCGCCTCCGAGATCGGGCAGCACAGCTACGGCTCGGGTGGCTGGGGTACCTCGGGCAGTGGGGGCCAGGAGCATCGGCGGGGGTCGGCCGTGGTGCCTGGGCAGGGCGGGGCGCCCCGGATCGAGAGCGCGTCCGGTGCCGCTTCCGGCGGAGACACGCACGCGGGGCGCTTCGGAGTCGGGGAGACGGACGGGGAGCCGCTGGACAGCGGGCGCAAGGCCACCCCCCTGCACGGCATCGACGCCCCGCAGGGCGCACGCCGGCGTGGCCTCGGCGCCTGGGCGCGCCGGCTGGCCGGTGCGCGTGGCGAGCAGTCCACCGGTCCCGAGGCCTACGACGGCACCGACACCCGTACCGTCACCGGCCCGGCGGCCACCGCGCCGAAGCAGCCCGAGACCTGGCCGGATCCGGCCGCACTGCTGCTGACGGCACTCGGCCCCGGGTCCCGGCTGTGGGAGCGCGGGCCCGGTCACCCGGAGACGCTGACCGTGCGGCTCGGCACGGCGGACCGGAGCGCGCCGGACGGCTCCGGCCCGGTGCCCGCGGTGCCCGTGACGGCGGCGCTGCGCGAGGCGGGCGCGCTGGGCCTGGCCGGTCCGCGCCCCCGGTTGTCCGGGCTGACCCGCGCGGTGCTGGCCCAGCTGGCCGCGCTGCACTCGCCCGACCTGCTGGAGATCGTGCTGATCAGCGCCGACCGCTCCCGCCCCGTGGAGGAGCGCACGGCCGAGTGGTCCTGGCTGGGCTGGCTCCCGCATGTCCGGCCCGGGCACGGCCAGGACTGCCGGCTGCTGCTGGCCTACGACCGCGAGCAGGCGGCGGCCCGCACGGAGGAGCTCCTGCGCCGGGTCGACGACCACGCCGCGACCGGCCGAACCGCGGCGCACCCCACCCGCACCGCGACACCCGGCATCGCACCGGGCGCCCCCGCGCACGGCCAGCAGTCCGGTGCCACCCAGGCCGCCCGCTTCGAAGCGGGCGGGGCCACGAGCGACCGCGGCGCCACCCTCACCCCGGGCACACAAGCCCAGGGCCTCGTCTCCGGCCACCCCGGCACCCCCGCCGAGGCCTTCGGCCCTCCCGCGCAGGTCCCGGCCGAGAGCGCGCCCGCCGAGTGGGCCACCACCCCCAGCACGGCCGGCGCCCCGTCACAGGGACCCGCCCCCACCTCCCCTCCCCACACCGGCACCCGCCCGCCGGCCACCCCCTCGACCCCCGTCCGCCGCCCCTCCTGGGCCAAGGAGGACGCCGAGGTCGGCGCGAGCAGTGGTTTCGCCGGGCCCTACACCGTCGTCGTCGTGGACGGAGACCCCGGCGGCAGCGCGCTGCGGGACGCGGTCGCACGGCTGGCCGTGGCCGGGCCGCGGGCCGGGATCCACGTGGTCTGTCTCGCCGAGACCGACCCCGCCTCGCCCGCCTCCCCCGTGACGCGGACGTACGAGGCGGCGTGCGCGGTGACGCCGACGTTCCGGCACTGCGGTGCCGTGGCGCTGCTCAGCGGGGATGTCGCGACGGCCCTGCGCCTGCTGCGAGTGGCGCCGGGCGGACCCGTCGGACCGGGAACGCTCGCCGCCGTGGACGCCGTGTCCGTCGCCTGGGCGGAGCGGTTCGCCCGGGCGCTGGCGCCGCTGCGGCCGGACGGCCCGGCCGGCGAGCGGGACACACGCGTGGCGACGCCCCTGCCGCAGTCGGCGCGGCTGCTCGACGAGTTGGGGCTGGCTCGGGCCACCCCGGCGTCGCTGATGGCGCGCTGGGCCGACGCGGCCGACGACACCCAGGCGCTGGGCGGCCGGGCGCGGGCCATACTCGGTGCCGGGCCGCGCGGGCCGCTCACCGCCGACCTGGTGGCCGACGGACCGCATCTGCTGGTCGAGGGGCCGGCCGGCAGCGGTCGTACGGAGTTGCTGCGGGCCGTGGTGGCCTCGCTGGCCGCCGCCGAGCGGCCGGACCGGCTGGGCCTCGTGCTGATCGACGGCCGGGACGGGGTCGGCACCAGCCCCGCGCACGGTGAGGGACTACGCGGATGCACCGACATACCGCATGTCACCACCCACCTCGTCGCCAACGACCCCGTGCGCATGCGGGAGTTCGCCCAGTCGCTGGCGGCCGAGCTGAAGCGGCGCGCGGAGCTGCTGGGGCGGACGGACTTCGCGCAGTGGCATGCGGGCCAGGCGGTGTCCGGCCGTATCGTCGCCCAGCGCACCCCGGCCCCCGCCGGCGGTGACGTAGAGGCGCCGCCCAGCTCCACCCTGCGGCTGCGGCCGGGCGGGGCCACGCGGCAGCGGGACGGGGCAGCGCCGCCGTTGCCGCGGCTCGTGATCGTCGTGGACGACCTGGACGCGCTGGTCTCGCCCCCGCTCGGCTCGCCGGGCCGGCCCGCCGCCGGTTCGGTGATGCGCGCGCTGGAGGCGGTGGCCCGGGAGGGCGAGCGGCTCGGGGTGCATCTGGTGGCGGCTGCCGGGACCGGCGGTCGTACGGCGGAGACCGAGCCCGCGCGGCGGGCGGCCCTGCGGGTCGTGCTGGACGCTGCGCAGCAGGGACCGGCCGAACCGGCGCCGGGGCGTGGGCGGCTGGCGTACGCGGACGGGCGGGTCGTCGGTTTCCAGGGCGGCCGGGTGACGGGCCGTATCCCGCGTACCGCGACCCAGCGGCCCACGGTGGTCCCGCTGGACTGGCAGCGCATGGGCGACCCCCCGGCCCGCCGGCCCGTACGGGAGCTGGGCAACGGCCCGACCGACCTGGCCCTGCTGGCGAGCGCGGTGCAGCGGGCGGCCCGGGAGGTGTCGGCGGCGGAGGTGCCGTCCCTGCTGTAGCCGGAGACACTGTTGTAACCAGGAAGGCCGCATACACCCCCGGTCACGAGCCGGTCACGATGCGCCGCTCGACGCCGCAGGCGCTCTTGCCGCCCCTGAGCGGCCCGGCGTAGACCGGACCGCACGGGACACGCTCGACGACGTTCAACGAGGAACGACGAACGGGGAAGTGATGCGCACCCACAGCAGCAGCACCATCCGGACAAAGAGGACCGTCACCGCACTCGCCGCTCTGCTCACGGGAGCCCTCGCCCTTTGCGCCTGCTCCAGCAGCAAGGACAACGGCGACAAGGGCAGCGGCGGGAAGACCGGCGGGGCCACCGGCTCCACCGTCACCCTGCCGAAGCTGAACGGCACGAACCTGGAGATCGCCGCCGTCTGGACCGGTCAGGAGCAGAAGAACTTCAAGCAGGTCCTGGCCGAGTTCGAGAAGCGCACCGGCGCGAAGGTCACCTTCGTGCCCGCCCAGGACCCGATCATCAACTTCGTCGGTTCGAAGATCGCGGGTGGCCAGCCGCCGGACGTGGCCATGCTGCCGCAGCCCGGCGCCATCAAGCAGGCCGTGCAGCGCGGATGGGCCAAGCCGCTCGGGCCGGACGCCCTGAAGGAGCTGCAGAAGAACTACTCCCAGGGCTGGCAGGACATCGGCAAGGTCGGCGGCAAGCAGTACGGGATGTACTACAAGGCCGCCAACAAGTCGCTGATCTGGTACAACGCCAAGGTCTTCGAGAACGCGAACGCCAAGGAGCCGAAGACCTGGAAGGACTTGCTGGGCGCCGCGCAGGCAGTGTACGACTCCGGTGTCACGCCGTTCTCGGTGGCCGGCGCGGACGGCTGGCCGCTGACGGACTGGTTCGAGAACGTGTATCTGTCCCAGGCGGGCCCGGAGAAGTACGACCAGCTCGCCCAGCACAAGATCAAGTGGACCGATCCGTCAGTGAAACAGGCACTGACCACGCTGGCGCAGATCTGGGGCAAGAAGGACTATCTCGCGGGCGGCCAGGACGGCGCACTGCAGACGGAGTTCCCGGCCTCGGTCACCCAGACCTTCACCGGCGGCGACCAGCCGAAGTCCGCGATGGTCTACGAGGGCGACTTCGTACAGGTCAACATCGGTGAGACCAAGGCGAAGGTGGGCACGGACGCGAAGGTGTTCCCGTTCCCGGCGGTCGGCTCCACCGCGCCGGTGGTCTCCGGCGGTGACGCGGCGGTGGTCCTGAAGGACTCCAAGGCGGCCCAGGCCCTGGTCACCTTCCTCGCCTCCCCGGACGCGGCGACGATCGAGGCGAAGCTCGGCGGTTTCCTCTCGCCGAACAAGAACGTGCCGATCTCGGCGTACCCGAACGCGGTGCAGCAGAAGATCGCCAAGGCGCTGATCGCGTCCGGCGACGACTTCCGCTTCGACATGTCCGACCAGACACCGCAGGCCTTCGGCGGCACCCCCGGCAAGGGTGAGTGGAAGGACCTGCAGGACTTCCTGAAGAACCCGACGGACGTGGCGGGCACCCAGGCGAAGCTGGAGAAGGACGCGGCGGCCGCGTACGGAAGCGGGAGCTGATCCGGCCATGGCGTCGGCGGCAACGGCGGCGGGGGCCCCACCGGGTCCCGCCGCGCCCCGCAGTCGTAGGAGCGTGACCGGCACCCGCAGGACCGTGGCAGCCCTGTTTCTGCTGCCCGCCCTGGTGCTCCTCGGCGCGCTCGTGGTCTACCCGATCGGGTACTCGGTCATCCGCAGCTTCTACAACGCCTCCGGCGACGGTTTCTCCGGCGTCGACAACTACAGGACGCTCTTCACCGACGACGGCATCCGCACCGCCCTGAAAAACAACGTCATCTGGGTGGTGTTCGCGCCCACGGTCTCCACCGCGCTCGGTCTGGTCTTCGCGGTGCTGACCGAACGGGTGCGCTGGGGTACGGCGTTCAAGCTGGTCGTCTTCATGCCCATGGCGATCTCGATGCTGGCGGCCGGGATCATCTTCCGGCTGGTGTACGACCAGGATCCGCACAAGGGCGTCGCGAACGCGGTGTGGGTGGGCGTCCACGACACCTTCGCACAGTCGTCGGCGTTCCCGAAGGCCCACCCGGGCCGCGAGTCGCCGCTGGTCGCGCAGAACGGCGGCTTCATCACCAAGGCCACCGTCCACGCCGGCCAGGCGGTCACCCTCCCCCTCGTCGGCGTCGCCCCGGACCAGATGCCGGACAGCGCGAAGAAGGCCGTGGCCGCCAGGCCCGAGCCGGGGAAGATCACCGGCACCACCTGGCAGGACTTCACGCGCGGCAAGGGTGTCGGCCGGCTCGGCGCGCCCGACCCGTCCGAGCTGGGCTATGCCGGGATGCGGATCGAGGCGGTGAAGGACGGCAGGGTGGTCGCCTCCGCCAAGGCCGCCGGCGACGGCACCTTCACACTGCCCGCCTCCGCCGACGGGGCCCGGCTGCGGCTCCCGGCGAGCAACTTCAAGGAGCCGTACAACGGCGTCGAGTGGCTCGGCCCGGCGCTGGTCACCCCGGCGATCATCGGGGCGTACGTGTGGATGTGGGCGGGCTTCGCGATGGTGCTGATCGCGGCCGGGCTCGCGGGCGTGCCCCGGGAGCTGCTGGAGGCGGCGCGGGTGGACGGCGCCAACGAGTGGCAGGTGTTCCGCAGGGTCACCGTGCCGCTGCTCGCGCCGGTCCTCGCGGTCGTCACCGTCACGCTGATGATCAACGTGCTGAAGGTGTTCGACCTCGTCTACATCATCGCGCCGGGCTCCTCCCAGGACGACGCCGACGTGCTCGCCCTGGAGCTGTACCGCAAGGGCTTCGCGGAGAACCAGCCGGGCGTCGCGAGCGCGATCGCGGTGCTGCTGCTGGTGCTGGTGATCCCGGTGATGGCGTTCAACATCCGTCGGCTGAGGCGGGAGGTGCGGCGATGACGGCGACCGCCGGAAGCATCGGGAAGGTCGGGCCCGTCCAGACGGTGAAGGCGCGGCAGTCCCTCGGCTCGAAGATCGCCGAGAGGCTGAGCGGCGGCCTGGTCCGGGTGTTCCTGATCGTCGTGGGCCTGTTCTGGCTGGTGCCGACGTTCGGTCTGCTCATCTCCTCGCTGCGCGCGCCCGAGGACATGAGCGCGAGCGGCTGGTGGAAGGTGTTCACCAAGCCGTCCCAGCTGACCTTCGACAGCTACCGCAAGCTGCTGGAGAACGGCGACATCACCCACTCCCTGTGGAACACCGTGCTGATCACGGTCCCGGCGACGCTGCTGGTCGTCGTGGTCGGCTCCCTCGCGGGCTACGCGTTCGCGTGGATGGAGTTCCCGGGCCGGGACTGGTGGTTCCTGGGAGTGGTGAGCCTGCTGGTGGTGCCGGTGCAGGTGGCGCTGATCCCGATCGCCGAACTGTTCGGCAAGGTCGGCCTGTTCGGGACGATCCTCGGGGTGATCCTGTTCCACACCGGCTTCGGACTGCCGTTCGCGGTGTTCCTGCTGCGGAACTTCTTCGCGGAGATCCCGCGCGAACTGCTGGAGGCGGCCCGCCTCGACGGCGCCGGTGAACTGCGGCTGTTCGCCCGGGTGGTGATGCCCCTCGGCGGGCCGGCGATCGCCAGCCTCGCCATCTTCCAGTTCCTGTGGGTGTGGAACGACATGCTGGTCGCGCTGGTGTTCACCAAGTCGGGCACCCAGCCGATCACGGTCGCGCTGCAGACGCAGGTACGGCAGTTCGGCAACAACATCGACGTGCTGGCACCCGGTGCGTTCATCTCCATGGTGATCCCGCTGGCCGTGTTCTTCGCGTTCCAGCGGCAGTTCGTGTCCGGGGTGATGGCGGGCGCGGTCAAGTAGCCACGGCCACCGGCTGCGACGAGGGCGGGCCTTCCCGGGCCCGCCCTCTGGCGTTCACCTGATGTCCCCCATATGCCGCATGAACCGTAACCAATTCACACCATCGGCCGTTTCCGGTCAGAACCCCCGCGCCGACCGACGACCCATGGATGCCCCTTGCCCAGGTTCAGTGTCATTGTCCCCGCGTACAAGGTCCAGGCGTATCTCTCCGAGTGCCTGGACTCGGTGCTCTCGCAGTCGTATCCCGATCTGGAACTGATCGCCGTGGACGACTGCTCACCGGATGCCTGCGGGGCGATCATCGACGAGTACGCGGCCCGCGATGCGCGCGTGCGGCCCGTGCACCTGGCCGAGAACCAGGGGCTCGGGCGGGCCCGGAACGCCGGCCTGGCCGAGGCGACCGGTGACTACCTGGTCTTCCTGGACAGCGACGACACCCTCACCCCGGACGCGCTGCGCTCGATGGCCGACCGGATCAAGGAGTCCGGCGAGCCCGACGTCCTGGTGTACGACTACGCGCGCACCTACTGGGACGGCCGGGCGGTGCGCAACCAGCTGTCCGCCCCGCTCACCGAGCAGGGCCCGGCGCCGTTCCGCCTGGAGGACCGGCCGGGGCTGCTCCGGGTGCTGATGGTGGCCTGGAACAAGGCGTGCCGGCGGGAGTTCGTGGCCGGCCATGGTTTCACCTTCCCGCCGGGCTACTACGAGGACACCCCCTGGACCTTCCCGGTGCTGATGGCGGCGGAGTCGATCGCCACCCTGGACCGGGTGTGCGTGCACTACCGGCAGCGCCGGCAGGGCAGCATCCTCGGCACCACCAGCCGCAAGCACTTCGATCTCTTCGAGCAGTACGACCGGGTGTTCGCGTATGTCGAGGCCCATCCCGAACTGGCGCGGTGGCGGCCGGACCTGTTCCGCCGCATGATCGACCACTACGCCACGGTGTTCGCCAAGCCGGACCGGCTGCCGCGCGGCAGCCACGGCGAGTTCCTGCGCCGGGCCCGCGCCCACTACCGCCGCTACCGGGTCCCCGGCACCCGGATGCGGCGGCGCAACGTCCTGGTCCGCTTCGGTCTGCACCGCACCTTCCGTGCGTTCCGGCTGGTCTCGGCGGCGCGCCGGCGCATGTCCAAGGCGGTGCTGAAGCTGGTCCGCGCCGTGTGGACCGGAGTGCTGCGGCTGCACTACCGGATCCAGCTGCGGCTGCCCGTCCGCACCGACCGGGCGGTGTTCACCTCCGGGGCCGGCCGGGGCCATGGCGGCGACCCCGGCGCCCTGGAGGAGGCCTTCCGCACCCACGCCCCGCACATCCGCACCGCCTGGATCGCCCGCCCCGAGCACCAGCACGCGGTCCCGCCCGGCCCGCGCCGGCTGCGGCCCGGCAGCGCCGCCTACTGGACGGCGCTGGCCCGCGCCAAGTACCTGGTCACCGACGACGTGCTGGACCGGGACCTGCGCAAGCGGCCCGGACAGATCCTGGTCCAGACCCGGCAGGGCACTCCGCTCAAGCACATGGGCCTGGACCTCCAGGAGCGCCCCGCGGCGGCCCGCGACACCGACTTCGCCGAACTGCTGCGCGGCGTCGACCAGTGGGACCTCGTCCTGTCCGGCAACCGGCACTCGACCCTGACCTGGGAGCGCGTCTTCCCGGGCCGCTACACCACGCTGGAGTACGGCGCCCCGCGCAACGACGTCTTCCAGCGGGCGACCTCAGCGGACGTGACCCGGCTGCGAGAGTCGCTGGGCATCCCGGAGGGCTCGGTGGCGATCCTGTACGCGCCGACCTTCCGCGATCATCTGCGCACCCAGCGCCCGCTGCTGGACCTGGAGCGGATCGTGCGCCGTCTCGGCCCGCGCTTCGTGATCCTGGCCCGACCGCACCCCGTACACGGCGGCGGCCCTCTGGGCACGGGCGGCCGGATCATCGACGTCGGTGACCGTCCGAGCGTGCAGTCCCTGTGTCTTGCCTCGGACGTGCTGGTCACCGACTACTCGTCGATCATGTTCGACTACGCCGGCCTGGACCGGCCGATCGTGGTCCACACCGGCGACTGGGAGGCATACCAGGCGGCCCGCGGTACCTACTTCGACCTGCGTGCCTTCCCGCCGGGCGCGGTCGCGCGCAGCGAGGACGAGCTGATCGACATCTTCGCGACCGGTCAGTGGCGCGGCTCGCGCTCGGCCCAGCTGCGGGCGGCGTTCCGGCAGCGCTTCTGCCCGTACGACGACGGACACGCCGCCGAGCGGGTCGTACGGCATGTGGTGCTGGGCGAGACGGGTCTGCCGCCGGTGGTGCCGCTCCAGGAGCGCAAGCCGGTGCCGTCGGCCTGCGCGCGCTCGCCGCTGGCCACCGTGCCGCAACCTGCCGGTCCCCCTTCCGTCACCGAGAGGTGCTGAACGGCGTTGGTCCCTCCGGGAGTCCCCGTGCCCCTCGGCTCGACGCGGCCCACCCCGAGCCGGCCCTCCACCTGGCGTCCGGCGGGGCGGCCCGGTCGCATGGCAGGTCTCGTCCGCAGGACACGCGTCCGCAAGACAACAGAGAGAACAGCATGCCCCGCTTCAGCATCATCGTCCCGTCCCACGGGGTCGCCGCCCGGCTGGCCCAGGCGCTGGACTCGGTCCTCGGCCAGTCGTTCGGCGATCTGCAGCTGATCCCGGTCTGCGACGCCCCCGACTCCCCGGCCGCCGCCGTGGCCGCCGGACACGCCGAGCGGGACTCCCGGGTGACCCCGGTCCACTCGCCGCCGTCCGCCGGTCTGAGCGGGGCGCGCAATGCCGGGATCCGGGCCGCGACCGGCGCGTATGTGCTGTTCCTCGACGGCGACGACCTGCTGCTGCCGGGCGCGCTCGCGGCGCTGGACGCCCGGTTGACCGAGACCGCCGACGTGGACGTGCTCTATGCCGAGCACGAGCGCGCCCCCTGGTGGGAGGGCGAGCCGACCAACCCGGCCAGGCCCCTGTTCGCCGGTGCCCCGAAGAGCGCCTTCGCCCCCGCCGACCTGCCGGAGCTGACCGGCGTGCAGCTCCCGGCCTGGAGCGCGGTCTACCGCCGCAGCTTCCTCACCGAGCACGAACTCACCTTTCCGGACAGCCACTTCACCGACCTCGGCTGGGGCGGGCTCACCACGCTCGCGGCCGGGCGGATCGCGGTGCTGCGCCGGGTCGTCGTACGGCACCGGCTGCGCCGGCAGGGCAGCCGGCTCAATCTGCCGGGGCCGCACCAGCACGACCTGCTCGACCAGGTGGAGCTGGTGCTGACCCGGGCCGCCGAACAGGAGCTGCCCGCCGAGCGGGCGCGCGCGCTCTTCGAGCAGCTGTTCACCTGTGTGCTGAAGACCGCATCCCGGCCGGAGCGGCTGCCGTCCGGGCACCGGGCGTTCTTCCGCCGCGCCGCCCGGCTCTACCGGCGCCACCGGCCGGCCGGTTTCCGGGCGCCGGACGGCAGCCTGGGCGTGCAGCACCGGCTGCTGGCGACCGGGGCGTACAGCGTCCGGGCGTTGCGCGGCGCCAACCAGCTGGCCTCGAACGCCGCCGAGCGCCTGCCGCGCCCGCGCGCGGTGCGCACCCGGCTGCGCTACGTCCGCGATCTGCGCCGCCCGCTCGACGAGAACCTGGCCGTGTACTGCGCCTACTGGGGCCGGGGCTACGCCTGCAACCCGGCCGCGATCCACGCCAAGGCCCGCGAACTCGCCCCGCACATCCGCGCGGTGTTCCTGGTCGAGGCCGACCAGGCGCACACGATGCCGGAGGACGTGGAGCACGCGGTGATCGGCTCCCGGCGCTACTGGGAGGTGCTGGCCCGGGCCAAGTACCTGGTCAACAACGCCAACTTCGCCGAGGGGATCGTCAAGCGCCCCGGCAGCGTGCACCTCCAGACCCAGCACGGCACCCCGCTGAAGACGATGGGCGTGGACCAGTCGACGTACCCGGTGGTGGCGGCGCAGTCGGGCAGCTTCACCAGGCTGCTGGGCCGGGTGGACCGCTGGGACTTCAACCTCTCCGCCAACCGCCACTCCACCCAGATGTGGGAGCGCGCCTTCCCCGGCTCCTGGGAGGCGCTGGAGTACGGCTATCCGCGCAACGACGTCTACTACACGGCGACCGCCGAGGACGTGGCGCGGATCAGACGGCGGCTGGGCGTCCCGGAGGGCAGCACGGCCGTCCTCTACGCACCCACCCACCGCGACCACCACACCGGCTTCGAGCCCGGCCTGGACCTGGAGGCCTTCTGCGAGGCGGCCGGCGAGGACGTCGTCGTACTCCTGCGCGCCCACTACTTCTACGACCAGGGGCGGCTCGGCCGCGGCGACGGCCGCGTCATCGACGTCACCGCGCACCGCTCCTCGGAGGACGTGTGCCTGGCGGCGGACGCGCTGGTCACCGACTACTCCTCGATCATGTTCGACTACGCCAACCTGGACCGGCCGATCGTCGTGTACGCCGACGACTGGGAGGTGTACCGGGAGACGCGGGGCGTCTACTTCGACCTGCCGGCCGAGCCGCCGGGACCGGTCGCGCGCACCCCGAAGGAGCTGGCCGCCGTCTTCCGTGACGGCTCGTACGCGGGCGCAAAGGCCGCGGCCCTGCGGGCCGCGTTCCGGGAGCGGTTCTGCGAGTTCGACGACGGCCGGGCCGCCGAGCGCGTCGTACGGCGGGTGCTGCTCGGCGAGCCGCCGGAGGCGGTCCCGCCCGTGATCCCGCTCGCACAGCGCGTCCCCGCCCCGGCCGCCGCGACCCTCGTGAGGAGCTGACCCGCCGTGCCCCGCTTCAGTCTGATCGTGCCCTGTTTCAAGGTGCAGGGCTTTCTGCGCGAGTGCCTGGACTCGGTGCTGCTGCAGTCCTTCGGCGACTTCGAGCTGATCGCCGTGGACGACCGCTCCCCGGACGGCTGCGGCGCGATCCTCGACGAGTACGCCGAGCGCGATCCGCGCGTGCAGGTGCTGCACCTGCCGGAGAACGTGGGCCTCGGCCGGGCCCGCAACGCCGGGATGCCGCACGCCACCGGCGACTACCTGTTCTTCCTGGACAGCGACGACACCCTCACCCCGGGCGCGCTGCGGGCGATCGCCGACCGGCTGGCGGAGGCCGCGGACCCGGACGTGCTGGTCTTCGACTACGCGCGCACCTACTGGTGGGGCGGCACCCGTCGCAACGCCCTGGCCGAGGTGCTCGCCGAGGCCGGCCCGGACACCTTCACCGCCGACGGGTTCCCGCGGATCCTGGACCTGCTGATGGTGGTGTGGAACAAGGTCTACCGGCGGGAGTTCGTGGCGTCGGAGGGCTTCGCGTTCCCGCCGGGCTACTACGAGGACACGCCCTGGACCTTCCCGGTCATGCTCAGCGCCCGGCGGATCGCCGCGCTGGACCGGATCTGCCTGAACTACCGGCAGCGCCGGCAGGGCAGCATCCTGTCCACGACCAGCCGCAAGCACTTCGACATCCACGACCAGTACGAGCGGGTCTTCGCGTTCGTCGAGCAGCACCCTCGGCTCGCGCACTGGCGGCCGTATCTGCACCGCAAGATGGGCGAGCACTGCCTGGACATCCTCGCCAAGCCGGACCGGCTGCCGCCCGCCGACAAGGCCGAGTTCTTCCGGCGCACGCGGGAGATGTTCCGGCGCCACGAGCCGGCGGAGGGCGCCCTGACCGACGGCGAGACCGGCCTGCTGGAGGGCTCCTGGACGGCGTACCGGATCAGGCGGCAGGCGGCGCGCGCCGGGGAGGAGGCGGCGCGCCGTGCCGGTCTGGTCCGGGACGTGGCCGCCGCGCGGGCCCGCTCCGGCTGGGCGGCCGTGCATGCGCACCGGCCGCTGGACCCGAACCTGGTCGTCTACTCGGCGTCCTCGCACCGGGGCATGCTGGGCGACCCGGCCGCCGTGTACGCCAAGGCTCGGAAGATCGCCCCGCAGTTGCGCGGGGTGTGGGTGGTGAAGGACGAGGAGACCGCCGCCCGGCTGCCGCCCGAGGTGGAGCACGTGGTCCTGGGCTCCCGGCGCTGTCTGGAGGTCACGGCGCGGGCGAAGTTCTTCGTGAACGACGTCAACTGGCCCGGCACGATCGCCAAGCGGCCCGGCAGCGTGCACATCCACACCCACCAGGGGACCCCGCTGAAGTACATGGGCGCCGACCTGCTGGACAAGCCGGGCGCCCGGCTCGGCCTCGATGTGCCGCAGATGCTGCGCCGGGCCGACCGCTGGGACTACAGCCTGGTCGCCAACCGCCACTCCGAGCTGGTCTGGGAACGGGCCTACCCCTGCCACTTCACCTCGCTGCGCACCGGCAGCCCGCGCAACGACGTGCTCGTGAACGGCGGTGCCAGTGACTTCCGGCAGCGGTACGGCATCCCGGAGGCGGACACGGTCGTGCTGTACGCGCCGACCCGCCGGGACTACCGGCGCAGCGGGCATGTGGACCGGATCGACCTCGCCCGGTTCGCGGCGGACCTGGCCGAAAGCCTGGGCGAAGGCAGGGGTGGGCTGCGTGGCGAAGGCCAGGACGGGGGCCGGGGCGGGGGGCTCACGCTGGTGGTCCGGCTGCACCCGTCGCTGGCGACCGGACCCGCGCGCGGGATGGGGCTGGCCGAGCTGGCCCGGCGCGGGATCGTGGTCGACGCGACCGACGAGCCGAGCGTCGAGGACGTCCTGCTCGCGGCGGACGTGCTGGTCACGGACTACTCGGGGGTGATGTTCGACTACGCCTGTCTGGACCGGCCGATCGTGGTGCACGCCGACGACTGGCCCGCGTACGCGGCGAGCCGGGGCGCCTACTTCGACATCACCGCCGAGCCGCCCGGCCATGTCGCCCGCTCCTACCGCGAGCTGGCCCGGCTGTTCGCCTCGGGGTCCTGGCGGGACGAGGAGTCGGCGCGGCTGCGCGCGCTCTTCCGGGCCCGGTTCTGCGAGTTCGATGACGGCCGTGCCGCCGAGCGGGTCGTACGGACGCTGCTGCTCGGCGAGCCGATGACCGGCCCGGGTGAGGTGCGGATCCCGGGTCAGGCGGCCGGCCAAGGCACGCTGACGTCCGCGTAGGGCGCGGGGGTGCCGGTGCCGAGGCGGCCACCGGCACCCCGGGACGCGTGGGTCACTCGATGACGAGGTCGACGTCGATGTTGCCGCGGGTGGCGTTGGAGTAGGGGCAGACCTGGTGGGCGGTCTCGACCAGCTTGCGGCCGGTCTCCTCGTCCACGGTGTCGGGCAGCTCGACGCGCAGCGTCACCTTCAGCCCGAAGCCCTCGCCCTGCTTGCCGATGCCGACCTCGGCGGTCACCGCGGCGTCGCTGACGTCGACCTTGACCTGCCGGCCGACGAGGCCGAGGGCGCTGCCGAAGCAGGCGGCGTAACCGGCGGCGAAGAGCTGCTCGGGGTTGGTGCCCTGGCCGTTGCCGCCCAGCTCCACCGGAGGGGCCAGCTTGACGTCGATCTTGCCGTCGTTGGAGACGGCACGACCATCACGGCCGTGGGTGGCGGTGGCGACTGCGGTGTAGAGCGCGTCCATGGGGACCCGTCCTCTCGATCGTTCGATGCGGTGTCCGTCGCGAGGTTGTCGCGTGGTTGTCGCTTGGTTGCGAGCACAAGTAGAGCACACAATTAAGTTGCGCACAACTAAATGGGTTGCAAGAGCTATCCTGGGACCCATGACCACCTCGCCCGCCTTCCCCGCCGAAGCCGACTGGCTCCACCTGGACCGCCAGATCTGCTTCTCCCTGCACGCGGCGTCCCGCGCCTTCAACGGCCTCTACCGGGTGATCCTCAAGGACCTCGGGCTCACCTATCCGCAGTACCTGGTCATGCTGGTGCTCTGGGAGCAGGGCGACCTGCCCGTCAAGAGGCTCGGCGAACATCTAAGGCTCGATTCCGGCACGCTCTCCCCGCTGGTCAAGCGGCTGGAAGGGGCCGGTCTGGTGCGCCGGGAGCGCAGCGCCGAGGACGAGCGCTCGGTGCGGGTCCGGCTCACCGAGGAGGGCGCGGCGCTGCGCGAGCGGGCCCTGGAGGTGCCGCGCCGCATCGCCCGGGGGACCGGCTTCGGCCTGGCGGAGATCGACGAGCTGCGCGAACGCCTCGACCGACTCACGACCGCGCTGGACGCGGCGGCCGTCACAGCGGCGGCCGAGGAGCCCCGGCCGGCGCCGACGGGGGCTTGACCGGGTCACGGGGCTTCCCGGCGGCACGGACGTACAGCCGTACGGCCATCCCGCCCCGCAGGACCTCCTCCCGCGCGGTGAAGTCCCGCCGCAATGCGGCGAGTTTGGCCTGCTCGGTGAGCCTGCGCGGGCTCCAGCGCCCGGCGAGCAGACCCGGGTCCGCCACGACCCACACCCGCTCCAGCCGTTCCATCCGCCACCGCATCCGGCGAGGCCCGGCCTCCCGTCCGTAGAGCGTCCCCGACCCGGCGGCCCCCTCCACCAGGGCCACATCCCGAGCCCCCCGGAACGCGCCCGGATAGGTCAGCGCCACGTTCCGCGCACTCGCCGGCAGGAACAGGACGGCATCCCCAGGCGCCAACTCCCGTGCCACGACCCGCGAAACGGCCGCGAGATCGTCGGGCCGGGCGCCCGGGCTGCGGTCCGCGCGAAGGAGGGGGAGCTGATGGAGAAAGGCGAGCGCGATCGCCAGGACACCGGTGAGGGTGACGAGGGGGATGTGCCGGGGGAACTGCGCGACCCTGCGGCGCCGCGGCAGAGCGCGCTTCAGGGGGCGACCCACCGCCCCCGCCACCCGCTCGGCCCCCGCCGCCACCAGCAGCGGCGCCCCGCTGAGCGCGTACAGCACATACCGGTCGACGAACAGCGGCGAGGCCTGGGATGCCAGCATCAGCACCACGGGCGGCACCACCGTCAACGGCAACGCCACCCCCACAAGAGTGATCTCGCCCCGCCGCCCCACAAGCCCCGCCGACCCGAGCAACGCAAGGCCCAGACACACCGCGTACACCGCACCCGAAGGCCCGAGAAACGCCCGCAACAGCCCTTCCGCCGTCACCGCCGTGGGCCTGCGCAGCCACGCCACCTGCGCCGCCTGCCCCCGCGACACGAGAACCATCGGCACCAGCGACACCGCGACCCCGCCCGCCGCACACCCCCACGCCCGCAACACCCGCCCCCCGACCCGGCCCAGCGCCAGTGACACCGCGTGCGCGCACAGCAGCAGCACCGCGAACTCGTGCAGCCAGCAGGTGAGTCCGAGGACGGCGCCGTACGCCACCCAGGAACCCGTGGAACCGCGCTGCACGGCCCGGACGAACAGCAGCGTCGCCCCGGTGGCCCCGGCGGCGACCAGGGCGTAACTGCGGCCCTCCTGCGCGTAGTGGCCGGTCATCGGCACGACGGCGTACAGCAGCCCGGCCCACAGTCCGAGGCGCGGCCGGGCGAGCCGGGTGCCGAGCGCCGCCACCAGCGCGGCCGTCACCGCCGCCGCGCACACCGACGGCAGTCGCAGCACGACCTCGCCGGGGTGAACGGTGAGCACGGCGTGCGCAAGGAGGTAGTACAGCCCGTGCACGGCGTCCACGTCGTGCAGCAGCAGCCAGATCTGCGGCACCGTACGCCGGCCGACCTGGAAGCTGACCGCCTCGTCGCGCCACATCCCGCCCCGGTCCAGCCCCCAGAGGCCGACCGCGAGCATGACCAGCGCGGGCACCCCCACGGCGGTGCGGCGGCGGAGCCGGGCGCGGTGGCCGCGGGGCACGCGCGCCGCCCCGCCGGCCGGCGCGAAGACCGCCGTCGCAGCCGTCCTGCCCGACTGCGGTTTCACAAGAAGCCCGACGTTCACCACGGTCCGCCCGATCTTTTGCGATTAGCCAGCCTTTTCCGGTCATGACGGCGTATCAGCGGGGATACGCCATTCGCGGCGCTTAGGCTCCCATGCGATGAACCGTCTCCGTGTCAACTCCCGTTCGGTGCTCGGCGTCACTGCCCTCTGGCTGGCGAGCCGCGCCCTGATGCTGTGGCTGCTCGCACACGACGACACCCCGCTGCTGGGCGGGGGCACGGTGTCCCGTGAGGTGTCGCGGCTCTACGCCGAGTGGTGCGGCGTCCTCGCACACGGCGCGTTCCCGGCGCACGACATGCTGTGGCAGTACCCGCCGGGCGCCGGCGTGCTGCTGCTGGCGCCGCGTCTGCTGCCGTGGCTGCCGTACTTCCAGGCTTTCGTCGTGCTCACGCTGGCCGTGGACGCGCTGGTCACGGCGGCGCTGACCCGCGCGGGCGGACGTCCCGGGCACAGCCTGCTCGGCGCGGCGCTGTGGACGGGCGGCCTGCCGCTGCTGCTGCACCTCCCGCTCGCCCGGTACGACGTCCAGGTCACCGCCCTCGCGGTGCTCTCCCTGCTGATGCTGAAGCGCTCCACGCGCGCGTGCGGGGTGCTCGGGGCGCTGGGCGCGCTGGTGAAGGTGTGGCCGGCGCTGGTGCTGCTGGGCACGCCCCGGGGGCCGGCGTCACGCCGGGCGTGGGGGTGGGCGGCGGCCGCCGGAACCGCCTCCCTCGGAGCGCTCGCCGTGCTGTTCGACCACCCCTTGTCCTTTCTGCGGGGGCAGGGCGGGCGGGGCGTGCAGATCGAGTCGCTCGGCGGTACGGTGCTGAACCTGGCGCGGCACGCCGGCTGGCCGGGCCGGGCGCGCTACCAGTACGGCGCCACCGAGCTGGTCGGCCCGCACGTGTACGCTGTCGCCACCCTCTCCCTGACGCTGACGTCGGTCGCCCTCACGCTGCTGGTGCTGTGGCGGTTGCAGGCGCAGCGCTGGAGCGAGGCCACGCCGTACGACGCGGCGCTGAGCGCGGTGCTGCTGTTCACGGTCACCAGCCGGGTGATCAGCCCCCAGTACATGGTCTGGCTGCTCGGTCTCGCCGCGGTGTGCCTGACCTCGCGGCACACCAGCCAGCGACCGGTGGCGGCGCTGGTCCTGGCGGCGGCCGCGCTGAGCACCGTGGTGTTCCCGATGCACTACGCCGAGGTGGTCAACGGCACCTGGGGAGGCTGTCTGCTGATGCTGGCCCGCAACGGCATCCTGGCGGCCGCTGCCGTACTCTCGTTCATGCGGCTGTGGCAATCGACGGGTCCGGATGAAAAGACCGTGGAAACAACGGAACCCCGAGCCGACTCCGACCGTCTTCCGGACCGAGCACTAAGCCTCTCTTAACGGCGTATTACCGAAGAATTCTACGCTTCCGCCCTGTGGACCCGATGCGATCAGACCCGACCGACACATCCGATACAGCTGGTACCGCCGAGTCGCCGCGCCCAGCGCAGGTCGGTGTCGTCGTCATCGGCTACAACGACAGTACCCATGTGGGTGACGCCGTGCGCTCAGCGCTCGCCCAGGGGCCGGCGGTCGCCGAGGTCGTCGCCGTGGACGACTGCTCCACGGACGGCAGCGCCGAGCTGCTCGACCGGCTGGCCGCCGACGAGCCCAGGTTGCGGGTGGTGCGCCGGGATGTGAACAGCGGTGGCTGCGGCAGCCCGCGCAACGCCGGGATCGACGCGGTGACCACACCGTACGTGATGTTCCTGGACAGCGACGACGTGCTGCCGCCCGGTGCGGTGGACGCCCTGCTGGCGGCGGCCACCGGGGCGCACGCCGAGGTCACGAGCGGGCTGTGCGTGCGCCGGGAGCTGCCCTCGGGGCGCGAACAACCCTGGCAGGCGCCCCTCTACACGGCGCACACCGTGCTCGCGCGCCCCTCGCAGCGGCCGCGCCTGGTCCACGACACGCTCTGCGTCAACAAGCTGTACCGCACCGACTTCCTGCGCGAGCACGACATCCGCTTCCCCGAGGGCCGCTTCCTCTACGAGGACATCGTCTTCACCGCGCGCGTGCTGGCCGCCGGCCCGCGCCTCGCGCTCATACCGGACCGCGTGTACGTGTGGCATGTGCGCCGTGCCGCCGAGCAGCTGTCGCTCTCGCTGGACCGGGAGCACATCGACAACTGGAAGGCGCGCGTGACGGCGTGCGCGCTGGCGTACGAGATCCTGCTGAGCGCCGGGCAGAAGGAGCTGGCGCGGGCGGCGCGGGCCAAGTTCCTCGACCACGAGGTGCGTATGTACGCGCGTGAGCTGGGGTTGCGCGACGCGCACTACCAGCGCGCGTGGTGGGAGCACACCCGGGAGTACCTCGCGGGCTACGACGCCGCCGACTGGGAGCTGAACCCGGGCGCTCCGGGCCGGCTGCTCGCGCGGGTCGTCCTGGAGTCGCCCGAGCCCCGCGACCTGCCCCGGCTGCGCGAGCTGGCCGCCCGGCCGGCGCGCCTGCTGCCGCCCTACGCCCGCACGGCCGACGGCGTCCCGATCTGGTCCACCGACCTCCCCCAGGTCACCCTCACCCCGCTTCTGACCCGCCCCACCGGCATCCTCCCGCTCGCGGTCGACGCGGAACTGCAGGCACGCGCGCGTACCTCGCTGCTCCGGCTGCGACTGCACGAGCTGTACGGCAGGGTGGCCGAGGCGGGCCCACGCGAGATGGACGTGGAGTGGCACTCCCGCGACGACGACCGCGCACACGGGCGCATGACGGTTCCGCTCGCGCCTGCCGGGACGGAGACAAGCCCGGACAGTTGGTCGGCCGAGTTGCCCGTCGACCTGGCCGGGCTCGGTGCGGGTACCTGGGATCTGTGGCTGACCGTGCGCTTCGCCGACGGCGCAGAGCGCGAAGTGACGGCGCACGCGCTGGCGGGCGCCGGACGACTCGGCCGACGCGCCGTCCCGAGCGCCCGGCACGTGGTGCTCCTGGTGCAGCCGTACGCCACGCACTCCGGCGCACTGGCCGTGCGCGTGGCGAGCGGCGTGCGCGGGGTGTGGCAGGTGGCGCGCAGCCGACTCCGCCGTCTGCTTCACTGACACCCACCGCTGCACAGGGACACCCGCTGATCCGGCGGGACACACACTGCTTCACTGAGAGAGACGCCCGCTGCTCCACCGAGCGGCTGAACGGGCCAACTGACGAGGAGACGGCCGCAATGACCTGGCTGATCACCGGCGGTGCCGGATACATCGGGGCACATGTCGTACGGGCGATGACCGAGGCGGGCGAGCGCACGGTCGTCTACGACGACCTGTCCACCGGCGTCGCCGGGCGCGTACCGGCCGAGGTCCCCCTGGTGCGGGGCTCGGTCCTGGACGCCGACCGTGTCGCCCGCACGCTCGCCGAGCACGAGATCACCGGGGTCGTGCACCTGGCGGCGAAGAAGCAGGTGGGCGAGTCGGTGGAGCGACCGCTGCACTACTACCGGGAGAACGTGGAGGGTCTGCGCACCCTCCTGGACGCGGTGACCAAGGCGGAGGTCCCGTCCTTCGTCTTCTCCTCCTCGGCCGCCGTGTACGGCATGCCGGACGTCGACCTGGTGACGGAGGAGACCCCCTGCCTGCCGCTGTCCCCCTACGGCGAGACGAAGCTGGCCGGCGAGTGGCTGGTCCGCGCGACGGGCAGGGCGACCGGCATGTCCACGGCGTCCCTTCGCTACTTCAACGTGGCGGGTGCGGCCGGCCCCGAACTCGCCGACACCGGTGTGTTCAACCTCATCCCGATGGTCTTCGAGAAGCTCACCGAGGGCGCGCCGCCGCGCATCTTCGGCGACGACTACCCGACGTCGGACGGCACCTGTGTGCGCGACTACATCCACGTGGTCGACCTGGCCGAGGCCCATGTCACCGTCGCCCGCGCCCTGGCCTCCTCCCCCGGCACCGATCTGACCCTCAACATCGGTCGCGGCGAGGGGGTGTCGGTCCGCGAGATGATCGACCGCATCAACGCGGTCACCGGCTACGACCGCCCGCCGACCGTCACCCCGCGCCGCCCCGGCGACCCGGCACGCGTCGTCGCCTCGGCCAACCGCATCGGCACGGAACTGGGCTGGCAGGCCAAGTACGACGTCCAGGACATGATCACCTCGGCCTGGGAGGGCTGGGTGCACCACCACCCGGAGGCGGCGCGGTCGTAGGCTCCGCGGGTGAACGTTCCCGCAGGTCTCGAACGCGCGATCGGCGCCGTACTCGGCTCAGCCGTCGGCGACGCCCTCGGAGCGCCCTTCGAGTTCGGCCCCGAGGGCGCCTTCTCCGCCCGTTTCCCCCGTCCCGGACACGGCGGCGAGATGTGCGGAGGCGGGGGCTGGGAGCCCGGCGAGGCGACGGACGACACCCAGATGGCGGTCCTGGTCGCCGAGTCCCTGCTGGACCACGGCGGCCTGGACCTGCCCGATGTCTTCCGGCGCTTCCAGCGGTGGGCGACGGCCGACCCGAAGGACATCGGCCTCCAGACGGAGGCGGTCCTGACCGGTGGCGACCCCTGGGACACGGCCGCCGCACTGCACTTCCAGGTGAACCAACGGGCCGCGGGCAACGGCGCGTTGATGCGGGCGGCCCCTTCCGCGGTGCACTTCGCCCGCGCCGGCCGCGAGCCCACCATGGACGCCGCCCGCCGCCTCTCCGCGCTCACCCACGGCGACCGCGCGACGTGGGAGGGCACGGCGGCGCTGCACGACCTGGTCCGCGTGGCCCTGGAGGGCCGGGACCCGCTCGGCGCCGTACCGGAAACCCTGGCCGCCCTCCACCCCGATCACCGGCGGCGATACTCGGTGGTCCTCTCCCCCGACTGGCATCCCGACCGGGCAACCGAGTTCAACGGCGCTGTGTGGCCCTGCCTGGGCTCGGCCGTATGGGCGCTGCGGACCACGACGTCGTACGAGGAAGCGGTCCGCGCGGCGATCGACCTCGGCGGGGACACGGACACGGTGGCGGCGGTCACCGGGGCGCTGGCGGGGGCGACGTACGGGGCCGACGCCATACCGGAACGCTGGACCGAGCCCCTGCACGTGCCGCTACCGGGATTCGACGACCGCGTACTGCGCGCACAGGACCTGGCCGAACTGGCCGAGCGGCTGGTCGTACCCGCGTAGCCGGGCAGGCGTGCCGCAGCTCACAACGCCTTGAGCGCGCCCGCCGTGGCCCGGGCCAGTTTCTCCAGGTAGCCCTTGGGCGGTTTCGGGGAGCGGATCACCACCGCGCGCCAGTACAGCGGGCCGGAGATCAGGTCGAGCGCGAGGTCGGGATCGATTCCCGCGCGCACCTCCCCGCGCTCCTCCGCCGCCGCCACGATCTTGCTGGCCACGCCCTCCTGGCCGTCCCGCAGGGCCTTCTGGAAGGCGTCGGCGATGTCGGGATTGCGGGCCGCCTCCGCCTGGAGGTCGGGGATGATCTGCGAGGCGACCGGGTGGCGCAGGGCGCGGGATGTCACCTCGTAGAGGAGGCGGAGGTCGCCCTCCAGGGAGCCCGTGTCGGGGACCGGCAGGCCGAGCACCGCCATCGCCGAGACGACGTCCAGGACCAGGTGCAGCTTGGACCGCCACCGCCGGTACACCGCCGTCTTGCCCACGCCCGCCCGCCGCGCAATGCCCTCGATGGACATCCGCGCGTATCCGACCGCCGCGAGTTCCTCGAAGACTGCCGCCCGGATGGCCTCGGTCACATCCTCCCGGAGTACGGCGGCCCCGGCAGGGGTCCGGCGGCGCGCACGCGTCGAGGGCTCGTCGGCGTTCGTCGTCATGTCCCACAGCATAGGCCGTTACGACGAAACGGTTGCGTTCCGACGTCGATTGGTTCTACGCTCGCGTTGCGACGATACGGTCCCGTCCCGACGTAAGAGAATGTGAAGAGAAACGTAAGGAAACGTCGGACCATGTGACCGTGCGCGCCCCGGCTGCCGGCCGGGCCGCGGCATCCCCTCCCCCCGAGTGAAAGCAGCGGATGTGAGCCAGGTCCTCGACACACCGCCCCCCACCCAGGCCCCGGCCGACGACGACCTCGCGGCACTGGCCGCCCGGCACGGCCTGTCGGTCAGTGGCGCCCGTCCCAGCCTGCCCGAGTACGTCCGCCAGCTGTGGGCCCGGCGCCACTTCATCACCGCCTTCGCCACCGCCAAGCTCACCGCTCAGTACAGCGAGGCGAAACTCGGCCAGATCTGGCAGGTCATGACCCCGCTGCTGAACGCGGCGGTCTACTACTTCATTTTCGGTGTGCTGCTCGGCACGAAGCACGGAGTCCCGGACTACATCCCGTTCCTTGTCACCGGCGTGTTCGTCTGGACGTTCACGCAGAGCTCGATCCAGGTCGGCACCCGCGCGATCTCCGGCAACCTCGGCCTGGTGCGCGCGCTGCACTTCCCGCGCGCCGCCCTGCCGATCTCCTTCTGCATCCAGCAGCTCCAGCAGCTGCTGTTCTCGATGGCCGCGCTGGTCGTCATCCTGCTCAGCCTGGGCGTGCCGATCTCCGTCTCCTGGCTGCTGGTGATCCCCGCGCTGGTCCTGCAGTTCGTGTTCAACGCGGGCATGGCGATGATCATGGCACGGATGGGCGCGAAGACCCCGGACATCGCCCAGCTGATGCCGTTCGTGCTGCGCACCTGGATGTACGTGTCCGGCGTGATGTGGAGCATCGCCAAGCTCACCAAGAAGGACCACCTGCCGCACATCGTCACGGTTCTGCTGCAGACCAACCCGGCCGCGGTCTACATCGACCTCATGCGCTTCGCCCTGATCAAGAGCTTCCACGCCAAGCAGCTGCCCCCGCACGTGTGGCCGACGGCGATCGGCTGGGCGCTGGTCATCGGCGTCGGCGGCTTCATCTACTTCTGGAAGGCAGAGGAGAAGTACGGCCGTGGCTGAGCAGAACCCCGAGAACCCCGAGAAGCCCGACGAGAAGGTCGAGGAGACTCCCGACGAGCGCATGATGCGGGAGAGGCTCGAGCGCCTCTCCCAGGCCGAGAGGATCCCCACTGTCGTCTGCGACGGCGTCGACATCGTCTACCGGGTCAACGGCACCGGCTCCGGCCGCGGCTCCGCCACCGCCGCCCTCAACCGCATCCTGCGCCGCAAGCAGGCGGAGAAGGCGGCCGGTGTGCGCCGAGTCCACGCGGTGAAGAACGTGTCGTTCGTCGCCTACAAGGGCGAGGCGATCGGCCTGATCGGCACCAATGGCTCCGGCAAGTCCACGCTGCTCAAGGCCGTCGCCGGCCTGCTGCCGGTGGAGAACGGCCACATCTACACCCATGGCCAGCCCTCCCTGCTCGGCGTCAACGCGGCCCTGATGAACGACCTGACCGGGGAACGCAACGTCTACCTCGGCGGCCTGGCCATGGGGATGACCCGCGAGCAGGTCAAGGAGCGCTACCAGGACATCGTCGACTTCTCCGGCATCAACGAGAAGGGCGACTTCATCACCCTTCCGATGCGCACGTACTCCTCCGGCATGGCCGCCCGGCTGCGCTTCTCCATCGCCGCCGCCAAGGACCATGACGTCCTGCTGATCGACGAGGCCCTGGCCACCGGCGACCGCAGGTTCCAGATGCGCTCCGAGGAACGGATCCGCGAGCTGCGCGCGACAGCGGGTACGGTCTTCCTGGTCAGCCACAACAACAAGTCGATCCGCGACACCTGCGAGCGGACCATCTGGCTGGAGCGCGGCGAGCTGCGGATGGACGGGCCGACCGAGGACGTCATGAAGGAGTACGAGGCCTTCACCGGTGACAAGAGCGACAAGAAGGCCGCTGGTAAGAAGGCAGCGTAAAAGTTGCCGGAAGTGAAACCCTAGGCTACGGAATACCCTCTTCCATACTGTCGTCCTCTTACCGTGAGCGCGGTTATCCCTTTCATCCGCTTAGTGACAGTATGTTATGAAGGGCGGCCCCAGCCAACGAACCAAAGGAGTCCACTGCGATGCCCCAACTCAGCGTCATCGTCTACGGACCGAACGCACAGGGGCATCTGACAGAGTTGCTGGACTCTCTGGAGGCCCACCCCGTCCCCGCCGCCGAGGTCATCGTCGCCGCGGTCGGCGACTGGGCGCGGGAGACGGCCGAGGGCCACGCCCCCGAGACGGTGGTCGTACCGCTGCCGGAAGGCACCGGTGACGCGGCCGCCCGGGCCGCCGGCGCCGCCCGCGCGACCGGCCGCTGGCTGCACTTCGTCCACGCCAAGGACAGCCTGCCGGCCGGCGCCTCCCGGCTGATCACCGAGCGGACCGCCGAGCTGGACGCCACCGACGGCGCCGGGGTGGACGTACTCGTCTTCGACCACCTCACCACCACATGGCAGACCGCCGGCACCCCCTCCCGCGACGGCCGGCTCCTCGCCGCCGTCGGCCGCGAGAGCCTGCCCCTGGACGAGGCCGCCGACCTGCTGCGCCTCACCCCGCTGCTCGGCAACCGCGCCCTGCGCGCCGAGTTCTGGCGGGCACACGAGCAGCACCTCACCACCGACGACGAACCCCAGGCCGCCCACGCCGCCCTGCTGCACGCCGGCCGGGTCGCCTGCCTGAACCAGGTGGCGTACGAGAACCGCGAACTGCGCCCCGAGAGCCTGCCACCACTCGCCCCCGAGGACCGGTTCGCGCTGATCGGCCGCTACGAGTCGCTGCTCGCCCTCACCAAGGACCGTCGCGCCGCCCGGACGGTGCTCTACGACCTGATGATGCGCGACCTCGTGCGCACCTTCGCCGGCGAGAACCTGCCCGACGCGGTGGCCCGCGAGTTCTTCCGCCGCGCCTCCCTCGCCGCGGTCCGCTGGCGCCCCGAGAACCACGAACGCCCGGCGGGCGTGGAGGGCGTACGGCACGCCCTGCTGGAGGAGGGCGCGTACACCAAGTACCGCGCGTTCCAGGCCGCCAACCGCACCCGCCGCGCCGCCAAGAAGGCCGTACGGACCCGTAAGAAGCAGGTCGGCGCCAAGCTCCGCGACCAGCAGTACCACCGCGCCCTGGCCCGCCCGGTCGACCCGGACCTCGCCGTGTTCGCCGCCTACTGGGAGCGCGGAGTGGCCTGCAACCCGGCCGCGATCGCCGCCAAGCTCCGCGAACTCGCCCCGCACATCCACCCGGTGTGGGTGGTGTCGAAGAGCAACGAGGCCCTGCTGCCGCCCGGCACCGACCATGTGATCCCCGGCACCCGCCGCTACTGGGAGACCCTGGCCACCGCCAAGTACCTCGTCAACAACGTCAACTTCCCCAACGCGGTGGTCAAGCGCCCCGACGCGATCCACCTCCAGACCCACCACGGCACCCCGCTCAAGCGCATGGGCCTGGACCAGATGGAACACCCGGCCGCCGCCAAGGGCCTGGACTTCGACGCCCTGCTGGCCCGGATCGACAAGTGGGACTACAGCGTCAGCGCCAACAGCCACTCCACCCGCATGTGGGAGCGTGCCTACCCGGCCCGCTACACCTCGCTGGACTACGGCTACCCGCGCAACGACGTCTTCTACTCGGCCACGGCCGCCGACGTCCGCGCCGCCCGCGAACGCCTCGGCATCCCGCGCGGCAAGACGGCCGTCCTCTACGCGCCCACGCACCGCGACTACGAGGCCGGCTTCACCCCGCGCCTGGACCTCGCGGCCCTCGCCGACCGCCTCGGCGAGGACACCGTGCTCCTGGTCCGCGCCCACTACTTCTACGGCGGCGCCGCCTCCCCCCTGACCGGTCTGCGCCGCTCCGGCCGGATCATCGACGTCTCCTCCTACGACCCCGTCGAGGAGCTGTGCCTGGCCGCCGACGCGCTGGTCACGGACTACTCGTCGATCATGTTCGACTACGCCAACCTCGACCGGCCGATCGTCGTCTACGCCGACGACTGGGAGACCTACCGGACCACCCGAGGCGTCTACTTCGACCTGATGGCGGAACACCCCGGCCAGGTCGCCCGCACCCAGGAGGAGCTGACGGAGATCTTCGTCTCCGGCGCCTGGCGCGACGAGGGCGCGGCGAAGGCGCGGGCCGCCTTCCGGCGCCGGTTCTGCGAGTACGACGACGGCCGCGCCGCCGAACGGGTCGTACGACGGGTGTTCCTGGGCGAACCGGAGGAGTCACTGCCACCGGTGATCCCGCTCGAGGAACGCACCCCCGCCCCGACCCCCGAGGAGGCCTCGGCATGACGACCCCCGACGTGACGGTGACGGTCATCGTCTACAACGACGCCGCCCGCCTGCCCCGGGCGGTCGCCTCGCTGCGCGCGCAGACGCACGCGAACATCGAGATCATCATCAGCGACGACCACTCCACCGACGACACGCCGACCGTGGCGCGCCGGCTGGAGGCCCAGGACGACCGCATCCGCTACCTCCGCCTGCCGGAGAACAGCGGCGGGTGCAGCGCCCCGCGCAACCGCGCGATCGAGATCGCCAAGGCGCCGTACCTGATGTTCCTCGACAGCGACGACGAGCTCCCGCCCCGCGCGGTCGAGTTGCTGCTCGCCGCGCACCGCGAGCGCGAAGTGGACTTCACCATGGGCGCGGTGCGCCGGGTGCGGGTGGACAACGGCCGCCGTACGACGTGGATGCCGCACCTGGTCGCCGAGCGGCGCACGGTGGAGGGCATCGAGGCCGACCCGCGGCTGCTGTTCGAGCACCTGTCGACGAGCAAGATGTACGCGCGTTCCTTCCTGGACCGCCACGAACTCCGCTTCCCGGAGGGCATCCACTACGAGGACCAGCTGTTCTCGGCGCAGGCGTACTGCCTGGCGAAGGCGTTCACGATCATTCCGGACCCGGTGTACGTCTGGTACATCGACCCGTTCGCGGCGGCGGCGACCGCCTCGATCTCGAACCAGCGGCACAAGGTCACCAACGTCCGCGACCGCGTCCACGTCCAGCGCCTGATCGACGACTTCCTGGTGGAGAGCGGTCACGCCGGGCTGCGCGAGGACAAGGACTTCAAGTTCCTCAAGCACGACTTCCGGATGTACGCGGGCGACCTGCCCTACCGGGACGAGGAGTGGCTGGCCGCCTTCGCCGACATCATGAACCCGTACCTGGAGACGCTGTCCCCGGGTGCGTACACCCGCCTGCCCCGCCCCGAGCGGGTGGTGCTGGAGCTGCTGCGGGAAGGCCGCCTGGACGACGTACGGCTCGCGGCCCGCGGTCTCGGGCACGGGGTGGCGCCGCGGCAGGTCACGGCCGACGCGTCCGGTGTCCCGTACTGGGGCGACAGCGTGCCCTCCTCCGACCGCGCCCGGCGCGAACTGGAGGTGTCCGACCTGGAGTTGGACACGCGGCCGTTCCCGAGCGCGCAGTTCCGGCACGAGATCACGGAGCTGACCCCCGGCGCCGGCGCCTCGCTCACCCTGGCCATTCGCACGTACGACCCGGGCCTGCGCCTGCCGGTCGGTCCGCAGCGAGCCGGGCTGGTCCTCTCCCCCGGCAACCGCCGGATGACGGTGCCCTTCCGCCTCGACCCGGTCCGCCCCGGTGTCTTCGAGGGCACGGTGCACCTGGACCTGACCGAGGCCCCGCTCCCCCTGCAGGGCTTCTCCGGGGTACGTCACCCCCTGGTGCGCCTGCACCAGCAAGGTCTGGCCAACTCCGGCCTGCTGCTGGCGCCGCTCTTCTTCCCCACCCTCACGGCCCGCATCGAGTACCGCTCCGGTGCGACCCCGCACGAGCTCACCATCGAACCGGAGGGCCGCAACCCCGGCCGCCTGCAGCTCCGCTGGCGGCCGGTGGGAGTCACGGCCCGTGTCATCCGCCCGGTCGTCCAGAAGGTGGCCCGCCCGAAGATCCGCAAGGCAGCGAAGCTGCTGTCCAGCGTGCTGAGGTAGGACGGGCGGTCCCGAAGCGCCGTTGTACTGAGGGGGCGTGGGCGACTGCGGGTCGGTTGTGGCTGATCGCGCATTCCCCGCGCCCCTTCGGGGCGCGGGGACGGCACGGGTAGGCGCAGCTCAGGGCACCACTCGGTACAGGACCTGTCCGGCCGGACCCGCGGTCACCTTCCGAAGCCCCGGCCCCGCCAGGCTCTTCCCACCCACGACCCACTTCACGCCGTACTCCCGCAGAATCCCGGCCCGCTCAGCAGCGGAGGTCCCCGCGGCGAAGTACCGGCCCACCGCCGCCTCCCGCCGGGCGGCGTCCTTCAGGAACACATCCGGATACCCCGGCGCCACGGTGTACGGCCCATACGCGGGGATCTGCCGCGCCGGATTCGTCCGAGCCATCACCACGTCCCCGTACTTCACCCACGGCGTGATCCAGTGGTACCCCACCCACGGCGTCCGGTACTTCGAGGCGACCACGGACGGCAGAGCAGCACGCCCCGTCACATACCCGAGCGTCCCCACCTGCGTCCACGCGCCGACGAGCAGGGCGGCACCCAACACGCACGCCCAGCCCACCCGCACCGCCCGCCGTCCGGCCGACACGACCTCCAGCGCGGCCGCGAGCTGCGCCGGGATCAGCGCGGCGGGCAGGGCGCGGCCCCAGGAGTAGTGGCCGCTCAGCCCGCCCGCGGCGAACACCAGCACGCCCAGCGCGAAGAACAGGACCAGCGGGTCCCAGCGGTCGCGGCGGAAGCGGAGCACCAGCGCCGCCACCCCGAGCAGCACCAGGCCGAACCGTGCGGCCAGGTCCTCGTACAGCGGCTTGTGGATGGCCTCCAGGTCCGCACCGGCGGAGAAGAGCGAGAAGAAGTCGTAGTACGGCCACAGCCACAGCAGGAGCAGGCCCAGGGCGAGCGCGGCGGACAGTCGCAGCAGCACCGAGCGGCTCGGTCGCGCCGCGATCACCATCGCCAGGGCGCCCAGAGAGGCCACCACGCCGGTGAACTGGTGGCACAGCAGAATCAGTCCCCACAGCACACCGAGCCACAGCCACCTTCCCCACGCGGTCTCCTCCCGCGTCGCCCGCGTGACCCAGGCCCAGAAGTGGAAGGTGAGCCCGAGCGCGAAGCAGCTGGGGTACGACACCGTCAGCGCAAGGGAGTTCAGGCCCAGGAAGCCGGACCAGTTGAACAGCACCGGGCCCCAGAGGAAGAGCAGGCTGAGCAGCGCCAGCGCGGGTGCCATGCCATGGGAGCTGAGCGTGCGGACGTACCGCCAGACGCCGGTGACGAGCAGGGTCAGCCCGACGAGCGCCGCGAGCCGCAGGACCACGAACACCGAGAGGCCGGTCAGCTTGGCGACCACGCCCAGGACCAGCATCCACGGCGAGTAGTAGGGGCTCGGCGTGTCCGCGTCGACCAGCGGGTTGCCGGGATGGAACAGGTTGTGGCTCAGCCGCTGGACGGTGGCCGCGTGCATGCCGAGGTCGCCCGTCCAGGGCAGACGGACGATGACCAGGAGCAGGAGGACGACGACGAGCGCGGCGGCGGCGTGCGGCAGCGCCCGGCCGGCCCGCGCGGCGCCGGACGGGGACGGTGTGCGGCTCAACGGCTCGATGTCAGACGGTGCGGTGTACATCCTGCTGGAACACCCAAGTGCGATAGACGAGGAACCGGAAGGCGGAGGCGAGCACGATCGACAGGGCCTTCGCCGCGTTCGACGCGATCACGCTGTGCATGCCGAGACCATGGTAACCGGCCCAGAACAGGCCGATTTCCATGACGACACCGAGGCCGCTGAAGACGAAGAACAGGATGATCTGGCTGCGGGTGCGCGAGGACCGGTCGCGATAGGCGAAATAGCGGAAGCCCAGGTAATTGGTCGCCATCGCGATACAGCTGGCCAGGACGGTCGCGGTCATCGCCTGCCAACCCAGGCCGTGCAGCAGCAGGTTGAAGATCAGGAAGTTGACGAGGACACCGCTGCCGCCGACGATCCCGAATTTCACGACCTCCAGCACGACACGCGTGACGGGCCGCCGGGCCGGAGCCGGCGCGGGGGGTGCTGCCGGGCGGGTCTCGGTGAGTTGAACAGTCACAGCGCCGACCCTATCCGAGAGGCCCTGATTAGCAGGAAACGGTAAATTCGCTGATCGTTTTTGTATAAGGGTCGGCAAGAACGGGAACGCCCCGGGTCGATTTGTCGTCGGCCCGGGGCGCTCTCACCGTCGTACGGCTCTCAGCACCGTGCTGCTACGAATGCGTGCGCAGCAGCGTCCGCATCGTCCGCATCGCCACCGACAGGTTGGCGAGGTCGAAGGTCTCCGAACCGCGGATCTCCTCCAGGGTGGTGCGCGCCCGGCTCAGGATGGGCGCGTTCTTCTGCTCCCAGGCCTTGAAGCGCTGCTCGGGAGTGGAGGTGCCGTTGCCGACCGCGAGGACGTCCGCGGTGAGCGCCGCGTGCGCCGCGTACAGGTCCTCGCGGATGGAGGCGCGGGCCATGGACTGCCAGCGGTCGGCACGGGGCAGCTCGATGATGCGGTCCATCAGCTGGGCGATGTTCAGCCGGTCGGCGAGGTCGTAGTAGATCTCGGCGACGTCGAGCGGCTCCTTGCCCATGCGGTCGGCCACGGACACGATGTCGAGCGTCGGGAAGGCGGAGGAGAACCCGGCCACGCGCGTGGCGAGTTCGTCCGGGACGCCGGCCGCGGACAGCTCGTCGTACACGTGCTGGTACCACTCCAGGTCCGGGCCGCGCAGCAGCTTCGGCAGCTCCTGCCAGACCCGCTCGACCCGCTCGGCGAAGAACTCGACCGTCTCGGCGAGCTGCAGCGGCTGCGGCCGGTTGTTGAGCAGCCAGCGCGTGCCGCGCTCGACGAGCCGGCGCGAGTGCAGCCGGATCCGGGTCTGGACGGCCGCGTCGACCTTGTTGTCCAGGGCCTCCACCGCGTCCCACACCGGGGCCGAGGAGAAGATCGTGCGGGCCGCGGTCTGGGCGCGGACGATCTCCTCCAGGGAGGCGCCGGTCTCCTCGCGCAGACGGTGCAGATACGTCGTACCGCCCGTGTTGACCGTGTCGTTGACCAGCACGGTCGTGGTGATCTCACGGCGCAGCGGGTGGTTGTCGACGGCGTCCGCGAACCGCTCGCGCAGCGCCGACGGGAAGTAGGCGTGCAGCAGGCTGCGCAGGTACGGGTCGTCGGGCAGGGAGGTGGCCAGCAGCTCCTCGGCGACCGTGATCTTCGTGTACGCCAGGACGACGGCGGTCTCCGGGCTGGTCAGGCCCTGGCCCTGGCCGAGGCGCTCGCGGATCTGACGGTCGGTCGGCAGGAACTCCAGCGCCCGGTCCAGGTGGCCCTCACGCACCAGGTGGCGCAGGAACCGCTGCTGGGCGTGGAGCATGTCCTTGGCCTGGAACAGGGCGTTGGCCAGGGCGGTGTTCTGCGCGTAGTTGTTGCGCAGGACCAGCGCACCGACCTCGTCGGTCATCTCGGCGAGCAGCTTGTTGCGCTGCTTGATGGTCAAGTCGCCGTCCGCGACCAGGCTGTTGAGCAGGATCTTGATGTTCACCTCGTGGTCGGAGGTGTCCACGCCGGCGCTGTTGTCGATCGCGTCGGTGTTGATCTTGCCGCCGTGCAGAGCGAACTCGATCCGGCCGAGCTGGGTCAGGCCCAGGTTGCCGCCCTCGCCGACGACCTTGACCCTGAGGTCCTTGCCGTCGACGCGGATGGCGTCGTTGGCCTTGTCGCCGACGTCCGCGTTCGACTCCGCCGACGCCTTCACGTATGTGCCGATGCCGCCGTTCCACAGCAGGTCCACCGGCGACTGCAGGATCGCCTTCATCAGGTCGGCCGGGGTCATCTTGGCGACCTTGCCCTCGATGCCGAGGGCCTCGCGGATGTGGCTGTTGATCGGAATCGACTTGGCGCTGCGCGGGAAGATCCCACCGCCCGCCGACAGCAGCTCGGTGTTGTAGTCGGCCCAGCTGGAGCGGGGCAGCTCGAACAGGCGGCGGCGCTCGGCGTAGGAGGTGGCCGCGTCCGGGGTGGGGTCGATGAAGATGTGCCGGTGGTCGAAGGCGGCGACCAGGCGGATGTGCTCGGACAGCAGCATGCCGTTGCCGAACACGTCACCGGACATGTCACCGATACCGACGACCGTGAAGTCCTCGGACTGCGTGTCCACGCCCAGCTCACGGAAGTGCCTCTTCACGGACTCCCAGGCGCCGCGCGCGGTGATGCCCATGCCCTTGTGGTCGTAGCCCGCGCTTCCACCGGAGGCGAAGGCGTCGCCGAGCCAGAAGTTGTACTTCTCGGCGACCCCGTTGGCGATGTCCGAGAAGGTCGCCGTGCCCTTGTCGGCCGCGACGACCAGGTAGGTGTCGTCGCCGTCGTGCCGGACGACGTCCTGCGGCGGCACGACCTCGCCCGCGACCATGTTGTCTGTGATGTCGAGCAGCGCCGAGATGAACGTCTTGTAGCTGGCGATGCCCTCGGCCAGCCACGCGTCGCGGTCCTTGGCCGGGTCCGGCAGCTGCTTGGCGACGAAGCCGCCCTTGGCGCCGACCGGCACGATGACGGTGTTCTTCACCATCTGCGCCTTGACCAGGCCCAGGATCTCCGTGCGGAAGTCCTCACGGCGGTCGGACCAGCGCAGGCCACCGCGGGCGACCTTGCCGAAGCGCAGGTGCACGCCCTCGACCCGCGGCGAGTACACCCAGATCTCGTACGCCGGGCGGGGCGCCGGCAGGTCCGGGATGGCCTGCGGGTCGAACTTCATGGAGACGTAGTCGTGCGGCTTGCCGCCGTGCGCCTCCTGGAAGAAGTTCGTGCGCAGGGTCGCCTTGATGACGGTCAGGAAGGACCTGAGGATCCGGTCCTCGTCCAGGCTCGCCACCTGGTCCAGGGCCGCGTCCAGCTCCTCCAGCAGGGCATCCGTGATCTCCAGGCCGGCCTTCTGCCGGTCCGGCGACATCCGCGCCTCGAACAGCGAGACGAGGAGCCGGGTGGTGTGGACGTTGTTGCGGAGGGTGTCCTCCATGTAGTCCTGCGAGAAGGTCGAACCGGCCTGCCGCAGGTACTTGGCGTAGGCGCGCAGCACCATCGCCTGCCGCCAGGTCAGCCCGGCACTCAGCACCAGGGCGTTGAAGCCGTCGTTCTCCGCCTTGCCCGTCCAGGTGGCGGCGAAGGCCTCCTGGAAGCGCTCACGGGCGTCGTCGGCGAGGTGGTCGCCGCTGCCCGCCTTGGGCATGCGCAGACCGAAGTCGTAGATCCAGGCGGTGGTGCGGTCCGCACAGCGCAGCTCGTACGGCCGCTCGTCGGTGACCTCGACGCCGAGGCGGCTGAGCACCGGCAGCACGTGCGAGAGGGAGACGGTGCCGCCCTTCTGGTAGATCTTGAACCGGCGCTCCTCCGGCCCGGCGCCCACCGGCTCGTACAGGCTCAGGCTGAACGCCTTGTCCTCACTGAGCTGCTCCAGGTGGACCAGGTCGGCGACCGCGGCGCGCGGGGTGTGGTCGGCCTTGTAGCCCTCGGGGAAGGCGTGGTTGTAGCGGCGCAGCACCTCGGCCGCGTGCTCCTCGCCGCACTCGGCGGTCAGCGCCTCGGCGAACGCGTCGGCCCAGGACCGGGCGGCCTCGACCAGACGGGCCTCGATGCGGTCCTTGTCGGCGTCCGACAGCTCGGGCAGCACGGTGCCCGGCGGGACGCGGACCACGAAGTGCAGCCGGGAGAGGATCGACTCGGTGTTCCAGGCGGTGAAGTCGACGCTGACGCCGCCGAGCTCCTCCTTCAGGATGTCGATGATCCGCAGCCGGACACCGGTGGTGTAGCGGTCGCGCGGGAGGTAGACGAGGGCCGAGTAGTAGCGGCCGTACTCGTCCTGGCGCAGGTAGAGCCGCAGGCGCCGCCGCTCCTGCAGATACAGGACGCTGGTCACGATGGACTGCAGCTCGGCGACGGGCGTCTGGAACAGCTCGTCGCGCGGGTAGGTCTCCAGGATCTGCAGCAGGTCGCGGCCGTCGTGGCTGTGGGGCGAGAACCCTGCGCGCTCCAGCACCTCGTCCACCTTGCGGCGGATGACGGGCACCCGGCGCACGGACTCGGTGTAGGCGGCGGAGGAGAACAGACCGAGGAAGCGCCGCTCGCCGACGACGTTCCCGTCCGCGTCGAACTTCTTGACGCCGATGTAGTCCAGGTACGACGGCCGGTGCACGGTGGCCCGGCTGTTGGCCTTGGTCAGCACGAGCAGCTTGTGCTCGCGGGCCTTGGCTCGGGCGTCGGCCGGAAGCCGCTCGAAGGAGGGGCTGACCGGGTGCTGCTCGTCCTCGGCGTGGTGCGGGTCCGAGCGCAGTATGCCGAGACCGGTGCCGGGCACGGCGGCGAGCGTGTCGTCCTCGCGCAGCTGGTACTCGCGGTAGCCGAGGAAGGTGAAGTGGTCGTCGGCGAGCCAGCGCAGCAGCTCGCGGGCCTCCGCGACCTCGGGCCGGGGCAGATCGCCCGGGACGGGCTCGCTCTCCAGGCCGTCGGCGATCCGGGTCGCCGACTCCCGCATCTTCTCCCAGTCCTCGACGGCCTCGCGCACGTCGGACAGCACGCGCAGCAGATCGGCGGTGATCTGCTTCAGGTCGGCGCGGTCGGTCTCCCGGTCGATCTCGACGTGGATCCAGGACTCGAAGTGCGCGTCGTGCGGCAGGTCACCGCCCGGCGGGGTCGGCAGGACCTCGATGAGCTTGCCGGTGAGGTCGCGCCGGACCACGAACTGCGGGTGGACGACGACATGGATGCCGCGTCCGCGCCGGGTCAGCTCATTGGTGACCGAGTCGACGAGGAAGGGCATGTCGTCGGTGACGACCTCCACGACCGTGTGGCTGCAGGTCCACCCGTTCTCCTCCACGGTCGGGGTGTGGACCCGCACGTTCGCCGTGCCCTGGGGGCGGTTCTCGGCGAGACGGTAGTGCGAGACCGCGGCGCCGAAAACGTCGACCGGGTCGCGGTCGGTGAGGTCTTCCGGGGCGGTGTGCAGGTAGTAGCGCTGGAGGAACGCGAGCATGGACTCGCTGTCCGGGGTGCCCGGGGAGCCCTCGCCCTTGGTCCCGGTCGGTAGGTGCCCCCCGACCGGGCTGTTCTCAGCTACCCGGGCGGCCCTCTCGAGCAGCTCGGCCTTGGCTTCGTCCAGCTTGGTCTGCATTGTCCTCTGACTCCTGTCGCGCGCCGTTGCGTGACGTAGAAGGAAGTACGGTCTCTTTCCCTCCGGCTCGACGCCACGGCCCGGGGTGTCCGGTCCGCTTCGACGCTATGCCGCGAGGTGAGATGAGCGGGGGGTATTCGGCCATTCTCGACACGCCCGTGGGGTGTGACGCTGCTCTCGGCGCCGCCGTGTCCAGGGTTGCCCTCGGCGTCCCGGGGGCTGCTGCGGCCCCGTCCCGCCCGCGAAGACCAGCGACCGCCGCCCGGTCACGGAGGTGTTCCGTGCAACCCGGGCGCAGGGCAGGAGCAGGATCGCCCCCGCGAGATATCGCGCTGATCACGCCACAAGGCTATCGCTCATTACCGGGGGCCCGTCATGAGCCGTATGTGTACAAAACCGAGGGGTGAAGTTTGACGTTCTGCACAGGGGTGGGTTGGGGGGCGGTGGCGTATCCGGCGAGGTGCCCGGTCGCGCCGGACGGAGCCTGACCGCACTCTGAGAGCAGAGCACCCTGCCACGAGGTGCGCTCCCGGCGCTCGGACGTGGGCCGGAACCGCGACGGCCCTCTTGGCAAGCACGCCCGGTGTTGGCACGTTGCCAGGGACAGTGAGTCCCGCACAGGAGCACACAGGTAGTGCAGGAGCACCGGAGCACCCGGAGGAGCCGACATGCCCGCGAAGATCCTGATCGTCACCGGCGACGCGGCGGAGTCCCTGGAAGTCCTCTACCCGTACCAGCGCCTGCGCGAGGAAGGCTACGAGGTCCATATCGCGGCCCCCTCCCGCAAGACCCTCCGCTTCGTCGTCCACGACTTCGAACCCGGCTACGACACCTACACCGAGAAGCCCGGCTACACCTGGCCCGCCGACCTGGCCTTCGCCGACGTGGACCCCGGCGAGTACGCGGCCCTCGTCATCCCCGGCGGCCGGGCCCCCGAGTATCTGCGCAACGACCCCGAGCTCCGCAAGATCCTCAAGGCGTTCTTCGACTCCGACCGGCCGGTCGCCCAGATCTGCCACGGCCCGCTGCTCACCGCGGCGATCGACAGCCTGCGCGGCCGCCGGGTCACGGCGTACCCCGCGCTGGAGCCCGACATGCAGGCAGCCGGGGCGAGCTTCCAGGACACCGAAGCCGTGGTCGACGGCACCCTGGTCTCCTCCCGAGCCTGGCCCGACCACCCGACCTGGATGCGCGAGTTCCTTAAGATCCTGCGCTCCAAGACACCGGCGAGCTGAGGGGCTGCGTGGCTTCGCAGCTGCGGCAGTCGCGTCCTGCTGGGCCGGCGCACCTGCGTGGCTGCGGGCAGTCGTGCCGCTGGGCGGCACGGGTGGGCGCAGCCGCACGCCGCCGGGCGCGGCAAGCGAAACGCCCGTCGCCCAGCGGCAGCACCCCCCGCCCCGCACCCCGCCAACGCGGGCAAGCCGAACCCACTGCCCGCCACAGCACAGGACTCCGCCACCGCACCCGCGGCTACGCCGCTATTCGCTGCGCTTCCTCCACCGCCTCGGCCAGGGTGTCCACCACCGGCACCCCCACTTCCTCGAGACTGGCCCGGCTGTGCGACCCCCCGGTGTACAGCACGGCCCGCGCCCCCACCCCCCGCGCGGCGATCGCGTCATCCGCCGCGTCCCCGATCACCACGGTCCGCGCAGGCTCCACGAACCCGCTCAGCGCCTCCAGATGCCGCACCATGTGCTCGGCCTTGCTCCCCCCGGACGGCCCCGTACGCCCCTCGACCCGCAGAAAGTGCGCCTCGATCCCGAACCCGCGCACGAGCGGCACCAGTTCCTCGTGCACATACATGCTCAGCAGCGACTGGCTGTGCCCCGCTGACCGCCACCCCGCGAGCAGCTCCTCCGCGCCCTCGGTCAGACCACACCGCGCCCGGTGCTCGGCGTAGTACCGGTGGAAGACCCCGTCCATCAGCTCCCACTCGGCATCGGTCGGCAGCCGTCCGATCAAGCGCTCGTAGAACTTCGGCACCGGTACGCAGTACAGCGACCGGTACTGCTCCAGCGTGATCGGTTCGAGGCCCAGCTCGGCGAAGGCCGCGTTGGTCGCCCCGATGATCGCGTCATTGTCGTGGAACAACGTGCCGTTCCAGTCCCAGACGATGTGCGAACTCCCCTTCATCCCCATGCCAGAAACCGTACCCGCCCCCGCTGACAACGAGGCCGGCCGATGAATCCGCCCAGGTCGGACCGGGTCAGGCGAGTCCGACGAGGTTGGGAATCTCCTGCGAGGCGTACCACAGCAGCTCATGATCGTCCGCGCCGTCCACCACGAACTGCGCGTCGTCGTCCCCACCGTCGGCCGCCTCCAGCGCCTCCGCCGCCGCGGCCACGTCCTGCTCCGCGTCATCGGCGTCGACATGCACCGCGGCCGCCTTGGCGAGCGGCACGGACACCGTCACGGTCACCTCGCCGAGGGCGGACGGGTCCAGCCCACGGTCCGGGTCGACACTCGCGGCGCCGTCGGCCACGTCCACGGCGACCACGACCCGGCGCCGTACCGCACCCCGGTCCGCGGCCAGCAGCCGCAGGGAGGCCAGCGCGGCCCGGCTGAGCGCCGCGTACTCCAGTTCCTCGATGTCCTCGGAGAGGTACCACTCGCGCAGCGCGGGCGTGACGGCGTACGCCAGGAACGGGCCGCTCCCCAGCTCGCCCGTCTTGTGCGCCTCGGCGAGACCGGGGAGGGTCAGGGGGACGTAGACGCGCATGCTGGCCGCTCTTTCCTGCTCAAAGGCTCCGCTGAGGCCCCGGGAAGGCCGGTTGCCGCGTCTCCCGAGGGCCTACAGGATACGTGCGCCAGTCCCCTTTCGGGTCTGTGCCCAGGCCCCGTGAGCCGTCCATTCCAGGCCCCGGATTCACCCGGTACACCCGCCACACCTCGGGGTCCGGCGCGCTCCGCACCCCTCGGATAGGTGAACCTTCCCGCACCTTCCGAGCCCTCCCCGCCCTCCTTGCCACCCCGCCCGCGGCCCCCGTACAAGATCCCCACCAGCTAGTTACCGCCCGGTATCACCGGGCCCGCCGAACGGGGATCCCATGAACAAGGTCATGAGCCGCACCGCGCCCCAGACGACGAACCGCGCGCCGCACCCGCGCCACCGCCCGCCGACCCGGCACGACACCCGCCGCCCGGGCGGCGCCCCACCCCGGAAGCCGGCGATCAGGGGCAGGCACACCATGCCACCGGCCGCGCCCCGAAACGCCGACACGGCCCGCACAGCGCCGGAGACCGTCCTGCCCCCGGTACGCCCCACCGACCTCTTCGCCGACCGTCTGCTGGCCGTCCTGAGCGGTCAGCGACCCGTCCACTGGATGCTCCGCCACACCGCCGGCCGCGCCTACGACGACCTGACCCGCCTCGCCGAACGCAGCCCCCTGCGCACGCGCGGAGCCCGCCCCGTGGTCCACGACATCGGCTACTACGTCCCCAGCGAGGGCGCCCTGGAGGTCTTCGCCCGCATCGCCGCCGGCAACCAGCTCCGCGCCCTCGCCTTCCGCCTGGAACGCGGCCAGGACCTCCGCTGGCGCTGCACAGCAGTGGAAACCGGCCCCCGCCCCTAGGCCCCTGTCGTCAAACTCCCTCCCCCAGCCTTCGGCCGGGCGGTGCCCCCAGCCGCGCGACGCCATGCCCGCTCCCCCAAAGGGGGCACCCCCACTCGCCGCACCGGGCCCCGACCCAAGTACATCCAGTACAAGGGCCAGGATCCGGCACTCCCCCAGCCTTCGGCCGGGGGGACCCCCACAGCACGCACCTACTGCATACATCAGCCGCTCCGCGGCGGGCGCGAGGCCCGCCCTCCGGGTGAACGACTGGAGTTAGACGAGAGGGCCCAGCAACAGAAGGGCCGGGTCCCCAAAGGAACCCGGCCCTTCACACACGGCTGAGGCGCCGCGGTCAACCGCTACTTCTTACGGCGCCGCCCGCCCTTGGCCTGCCGCCGCCGCTCCGCCCGCGTCAGCCCGTCCGCCTCGGACCGCACCGGCTCGTCGTCCTCCAGGTCGCGCTCCACGATGCCGCCCTCACCGTCGACGGTCGGCGCCGAGAAGTGCAGATCCCTCCGCTGCGGAACGTCCAGCCCCTTCGCGCGGATCTCCGGACGCGCCCCGGCCTGCGCCGGAACCGTCTCTGGAACACCCTCGCCGACCGGCTCCGCCGCCTCGACCGGCACCTCCTCGACCTGCTGCTCGACCTGGACCTCCAGGTTGAACAGATAGCCGACGGACTCCTCCTTGATGCCGTCCATCATCGCGGTGAACATGTCGAAGCCCTCACGCTGGTACTCGACCAGCGGGTCCTTCTGCGCCATCGCGCGCAGGCCGATGCCCTCCTGGAGGTAGTCCATCTCGTAGAGGTGCTCACGCCACTTGCGGTCGAGGACCGACAGCACGACCCGGCGCTCCAGCTCACGCATGATCTCGGAGCCGAGCTGCGCCTCCCGGGCCTCGTACTGCTCGTGGATGTCGTCCTTGATGGACTCGGAGATGAACTCCGCGGTCAGACCGGCCCGGTCGCCGGCGGCGTCCTCCAGCTCCTCGATGGTGACCTTCACCGGGTAGAGCTGCTTGAACGCGCCCCACAGCCGGTCCAGGTCCCAGTCCTCGGGGAAGCCCTCGGAGGTCTCCGCGTGGATGTACGCGTCGATCGTGTCGTCCATGAAGTGCTGGATCTGCTCATGCAGGTCCTCGCCCTCCAGCACGCGCCGGCGCTCGCCGTAGATGACCTCGCGCTGCCGGTTGAGGACCTCGTCGTACTTCAGAACGTTCTTACGGGTCTCGAAGTTCTGCTGCTCGACCTGCGACTGCGCGGACGCGATCGCGCGCGTGACCATCTTGTTCTCGATCGGCACGTCGTCCGGCACGTTGGCCATGGACATCACGCGCTCGACCATCTGGGCCTTGAACAGGCGCATCAGATCGTCGCCGAGGGAGAGGTAGAAGCGGGATTCGCCCGGGTCGCCCTGACGGCCGGAACGACCGCGCAGCTGGTTGTCGATGCGCCGGGACTCGTGCCGCTCGGTGCCAAGGACGTAGAGGCCGCCGAGCTCCTCGACCTCCTCCTTCTCGGCCTTGACGGCCTGCTCGGCCTTCTCCAGCGCGGCGGGCAGGGCCGCGGCCCACTCCTCGATGTGCTCCTCGGGGTCGAGGCCGCGCTGGCGCAGCTCCGCCTCGGCGAGGTCCTCGGGGTTGCCGCCGAGCTTGATGTCCGTACCACGACCGGCCATGTTGGTGGCCACGGTCACCGCGCCCTTGCGGCCGGCCTGCGCGACGATCGACGCCTCGCGCTCGTGGTGCTTGGCGTTCAGCACCTCGTGCTGGATGCCGCGCTTGCTGAGCTGCTGCGAGAGGTACTCCGACTTCTCGACGGACGTCGTGCCGACGAGGATCGGCTGGCCCTTCTCGTGCTTCTCGGCGATGTCGTCGACGACCGCCTCGAACTTGGCGACCTCGGTGCGGTAGATCAGGTCCGACTGGTCCTTGCGGATCATCGGCCTGTTGGTCGGGATCGGGACGACGCCGAGCTTGTAGATCTGGTGGAACTCGGCGGCCTCGGTCATCGCCGTACCGGTCATGCCGGACAGCTTCGAGTAGAGGCGGAAGAAGTTCTGCAGGGTGATCGTGGCGAGCGTCTGGTTCTCGTCCTTGATGTCCACCCCTTCCTTCGCCTCGATCGCCTGGTGCATGCCCTCGTTGTAGCGGCGGCCGGCGAGGATACGTCCGGTGTGCTCGTCGACGATCATGACTTCGCCGTCGAGGACGACGTAGTCCTTGTCGCGCTTGAAGAGCTCCTTGGCCTTGATGGCGTTGTTCAGGTAACCCACGAGCGGGGTGTTCACCGACTCGTAGAGGTTGTCGATGCCCAGCCAGTCCTCGACCTTGCTGACGCCGGCCTCGTGGATGGCGACCGTGCGCTTCTTCTCGTCGACGTCGTAGTCGCCGGTCTCCTCCATGCCCTTCAGCGGGTTGCCCGCCTCGCCCCTCTTCAGGCGCGTGACCAGCTTGGCGAAGTCGCCGTACCACTTGGTGGCCTGGTCGGCCGGGCCCGAGATGATCAGCGGCGTACGGGCTTCGTCGACGAGGATGGAGTCGACCTCGTCGACGATGGCGAAGTTGTGTCCGCGCTGGACGAGCTCGTCCTTGGACCACGCCATGTTGTCGCGCAGGTAGTCGAAGCCGAACTCGTTGTTCGTGCCGTAGGTGATGTCGCAGTTGTACTGCTCGCGGCGCTGGGCCGGGGTCATGCTGGCGAGGATGCAGCCGACACTCAGGCCCAGGAACTTGTGGACGCGGCCCATCATCTCGGAGTCGCGCTCGGCCAGGTAGTCGTTGACCGTGACGATGTGGACGCCCTCGCCGGACAGGGCGTTCAGATACGCGGGCAGGGTGCCGACGAGGGTCTTGCCCTCACCGGTCTTCATCTCGGCCACATAGCCGAGGTGGAGGGCGGCGCCACCCATCAGCTGCACGTCGTAGTGCCGCTGGCCGAGGACGCGCTTGGCGGCCTCGCGGACGGTGGCGAAGGCCTCGGGGAGCAGGTCGTCCAGGCTCTCACCATCGGCGTACCGCTGCTTGTACTCATCGGTGAGGGCCCGCAGCTCGGCGTCGGAGAGGTTCACGAAGTCCTCTTCGATGGAGTTGACCTGGTCCGCGATGCGGTGCAGCTTGCGCAGGATCTTGCCTTCGCCTGCACGCATGATCTTCGAGAGGACGGACACGGGGGTTTGTCTCCTTGCCGGTCGGGCCTGGGACGGTCGGTTTCCATTTGACGTACTGAGCAACGGCCATCGTATGCGAGACCCCGGCTGGGCCGGGAGGCCTGGCGGTCCGACGGCTGCTTCGTGGCTGCTTCATCCCGGACAACGGACGGGCCACACGGATAGTGCCGCATCCGCGCGAGGAATTGCGCGAACTGTGATCACGCGCTCACATATAGCGAAAACCGATGGCCCGGCCGCGCATCGCCGAGCACAATCAGCCGATGGAACCCGTCACACTCACCACCGACCGCCTGATCCTGCGCACGGTCGGCCCGCACGACACCCAGGCGGTCCACGACGCCGCCCAGGACCCCGAGATCCAGCGCTGGACCACGGTGCCCTCGCCGTATCTGCCCGAGCACGCGAGCGGCTTCACCGAGCAGCTGGTCCCCGACGGCTGGGCGGAGGGTTCGATGTTCACCTTCGGTGTGTTCCTCACCAGCGGCGAACTCGCCGGCATGCTCGGTCTCACCATGCGTTCGCTCGGCGTGGCGGAGGTCGGCTTCTGGGCGGCCAAGGAGCACCGCGGCCACGGTTACGTCACCGAGGCCACGCTCACCGCCTGCCGGTGGATCTTCACCGAGGTCGGCGTCGACCGGGTCGAATGGCGCGCCGAGGTCGGCAACCGCGCCTCCCGCGCGGTGGCGGAGCGCGCGGGGTTCACCATCGAGGGCACCCTGCGCTCCGCGCTCAACAACAAGGGAGTGCGCCGGGACTGCTGGGTCGGCTCCCTGCTCCCCTCGGACCTGGGGCTGCCGTCCACGGCGCCGTACCTGCCCGCCCGCGGCTAGCGAAGCCGCAGCTCACCGCGGACTGTCAGTGGCACCCTCTATCGTCCGGGCCATGACGACCCTTCCGCGCCCGACCGCCACTCTCACCGCGGACGACGCCCGCCGTATCGCCCTGCGGGCCCAGGGCTTCCTCGGCGCGCCCGACCGGCGGGCCGGAGTCCGCGGCGTGCTGCGCCACCTCGGCGCGGTCCAGCTCGACACGATCTCGGTCCTCGCCCGCTCCCACGAACTCGTGCCGTACGCCCGTCTCGGCGCGGTCGGCCGCAAGACGGTCGAGGCCGCCTACTGGACGGGCACCCACGCCTTCGAGTACTGGTCGCACGCGGCGTGCATCCTGCCCGTCGAGGAGTGGCCGCACTTCGCCTTCCGCCGCCGCGCCTACCGCAACCGCCCGCACTGGAACCACGAGCTGCCCGAGGGTGTCTACGACCTGGTCATCAAGCAGCTGCGCGCGGAAGGTCCGCTGACCTCCACGGAGCTGGGCGGCGCGAAGAAGACGAGCGACTGGTGGGACTGGTCGGGCACCAAGGTCGCGGTGGAGCGCGCGCTGATGTACGGCGAGGTGGTGTGCGTCGAGCGGCGCGGCTGGAAGCGGGTGTACGACCTCGCCGAGCGCGCGGTCCCGGAGGCGCTGCTGCACGACGAGCTGGACGACACCGAGTGCCTGCGCCGCCTGGTCCGGCTGGCCGGCGAGTCCCTCGGTGTCGGCACGCGCGCGGACATCGCCGACTATCACCGCCTCAAGGGCGAGCAGGTCGACGCGGTGATCGCCGACTCGGGTCTGGTGCCGGTCGAGGTCGAGGGCTGGGGGAAGCCGGCCTGGGCAGATCCGGCGGCCCTGGCGACTCCGCCGCGCGGCCGGCACCGCACCACCCTGCTGTCGCCGTTCGACTCGCTGATCTGGGAGCGGGCGCGCACGGAGCGGATCTTCGGCTTCACCCACCGCCTGGAGGCGTACGTGCCCAAGCCGAAGCGGGTCCACGGCTACTTCGCGATGCCGGTGCTCGCGGGCGGCCGGCTGGTCGGGCGGGTGGATCCGGCGCGCGAGGGCCGCACGCTGGTGGCAAGGCAGGTCACCCTGGACGGCCCGAAGGCGGTCCCTGCGGTCGCCGAGGCCCTGGTCGAGGCGGCGACCTGGGTGAACTGCACGGACGTCCGGGTGGAGCGGGTGGACGCGCCCGGCCTGCGCGAGCCCCTGACGAGGGAACTCGCCGGCCTGCTCGGGTAGGCGCTAGCGGATCTCGAGGATCTTCTCCCGCATCGCGTAGACCACGGCTTCCATCCTGGAGTGCAGCTGGAGCTTCTCCAGGATGTTGCGGACGTGGTTCTTCACGGTGTTCTCGGAGATGAACAGCTCCTTGGCGATGTCCCGGTTGTTCATCCCGGTGGCGACGAGCTTGAGCACCTCCAGTTCCCGGTCGGTCAGCCGCGGCGCGGGCACCAGCCGGCGCTCGTCGGTGCGCTGGATCATCGACTTGAACTCGGTGAGGAGCTTGGACGCCATGGACGGGCTGATCTGCGACTGGCCGTCGGCCACCGCGCGAATGGCGGTCGCCACCTCGTCCGTGGAGATCTCCTTGAGAAGGTATCCGGTCGCGCCCGCCTTGATCGCGTCGTAGAGGTCGGCCTCCTCATCGCTGATCGTCAGCATGATGATCTTGGCGCTGGGGGCGACCTCCTTGATGGAGGTGCAGGCCTCGATCCCGCCGCGCTTGGGCATGCGGACGTCCATCAGCACGATGTCGGGCAGCAGATCGGCGGCCTTGTCCACGGCCTCGGCCCCGTCACCGGCCTCGCCGACGACCTGGATGTCCTCCTCGGCCGCGAGCACGATCTCCAGGCCGCGCCGGAAGAGGGCGTGGTCGTCCACGACCAGGACCCTGATCGGCTCCGCGCGAACGGAGCCCGCATCCGTGCCCATGCCGATGACACCGTCGTCGCCATCCTCGTCCCGCATCGGTCCGAAGGTGTCCGCCATCGTTCCTCCCCCTGAAGGCTGTGGCCTGTGGTCCTGTGCCATCGCCAACCCAAGGCAGCGGCCCACCGGTTGGGCCGGTCCGGCCATGATTTCATGCCCGGGCGGCACCGGGGTGACGAGCGAGGCGCGAACTGGTCGCACACAGGTGCCCCTGGGGGCGCACACGCGCTTCCAGGGGCACCGGCTCGACGTGGGCCGGATGGGTCAGCCGCCCAGCGTGCCACCTGCCGCGGGATGCTGCGCCTCAGCGACCATCGGGTCCGTGCTGAGGTGGATCACGCCGTAGTCGTAGGCGTGCCGCCGGTAGACGACGCTGGGTTCCTTCGTCTCCGCGTCGACGAACAAGTAGAAGTCGTGGCCGACCAGTTCCATCTCGTAAAGGGCCTGGTCGAGGCTCATCGGAGCGGCGACGTGCGTCTTCTCGCGGACGACGAGGGGACCTTCTCCCTTGACCTCCAGCGAGCCGATCTTCTTCGTCGGCACTCCGTCCGTCTCTTCCTCCTGAGCGGGGAGGCCGTTGCCGTTCAGCGTCGCCGCGCCCGGCACATGGTCGGGAACCTCGGCCGCCGAGATCCGGCGTGCGCCTCGGCGGGAGAAACGCTTGTCGTGCTGCTTGCGCAGCCGGGCGTCCAGCTTCTCCGCCGCCAGGTCGAGTGCCGCGTACGGGTCGCTTGCCGCTGCCTCCGCCCGGATCACCGGACCGCGGGAGCGGAGCGTGATCTCCACTCGGTCACAGCGGTCGGCCTGTCGGGGGTTGGGCTCCTTGGACACCTCGACGTCGAGGCTGATCACCTTGGCATCGAGCCTCTGGATCTTCTCCAGCTTCAGCTTCTCGGCCACGTGCTTGCGGAACCGCTCGGGCACCTCGGTCTTGCGGCCTTTGACGACGATGTCCACGCAGAACTCCGTTCCCGGATCGCTCCGCTCCGTCGGCGGAGCATCTCCCTTTTGCACCAGATCCGGTGAGCACCGGACCTCGGACTCGGTGACTTCCACCTCCTCCTCCCCCAAGGGCGAGATCTGCACCCCACCGCCACGGGTGATTGCCGAAAACCCGCGGCACGGCATTCCGATATGAGAGGTGTGGCCTGCGCCTTTCCTCACAACCGAACATATCTCGCCCGGACGGATGTCGTCACCCTCTACTCCGGCGTACCTCCGTTCAGGTGAATTACCCCTCCCGCTACCTGCAACGATGCAAGTCAGCGATCAGTTCCTGTTTATTTCGAAAGAATCCAGCGGGGCGGCGATCACGGCCGCATGGAGTGCATGCCGGAGACTGTTCACAGCCGCCTTTTCCGGTGCACCATGCACCCACTTCCCACTCTCCCACCGTGCTCCGATCCGTCGTTCATCCCTTCCTTCCCGAGTTACGGCTCCGTACACGACTGTTCTCACTCCAGTTCCCTCCTCTGCCACCTCCCGGACAGCCCGCGCCGCCTCCGCGAGGCTGGCGCCCGTCGTGATCAGGTCGTCGACGAGCACGACGCGTCCCGCGCCGAGCAGCCGGCCACCGTCCGCCGTCACCTCCAGCGCACCCGTGAGGTTCGCCAGGCGCCGCCGAGCGTCCAGCCCGGCCTGGTCCGCCACCGGCCGCCGCTGCCGCAGCACGGCCGCCACCCTGGCCGGCGTACCGGTGCGCCGCAGCTCCCCGGCCGCCGCGAGCGCCATCCGCCGCACCGGATCGTGCCCACGCGCCCGCACGGCCCACCGCGCGGAGGGCACGGGCACGAGCAGCACGGGCCCAAAACCGGCGTCGAGCCCCGCCCGCACGGCTCGCGCCAGGGCCGCACCCAGTGCTCCCGCGAGGGCCAGCGCGCCCCGCTCCTTGTGCGCGAGAAGCAGCGTGCGCACCTCCTCCGCGTACGGAGCCACCGCATGCACCACCGGCAGCCCGGCCGGCTCCGGCACCGGCCGCACCCGCCGCGGCGCGCGCCCGCACAGCGCGGCCCGGCACCGCGGGCAGAGCACCGCACGAGGTGCTCCGCAGCCCGCGCAGTCGGTCGGCAGCACCAGGTCGGTGAGGTCCTGCCACCACCCCCGCATGTCCACCACTGTGCCAAGGCGGAAGCGGCCCGGCCACCCCTGTGGAAAACGCCCTGTGGACAACCCGGGGAAACGCACACCGCCCCTCACCCACACGGGGAAGGGGCGGTGCCTGACGCGACGCTCAGCCCGGATAGACCGGCGCCGTCCCGTCCTTGTCGACCTTCTGCCACTGCGACCCGGACGGCAGCCGTACGATCCCGTCGTCCTGCGAGGAGGCCACCAGCGGCACCCGCTCGTCCTCGGACGCGGCGATCGACTTCACGCCGGTGAGCGCGCCCGGCGCCGGACCGTCGAGCGTGGAGCCGTCGACCTGGACGTACCGCATCTGCAGCACGCCGCCCTGCTCCCGGCCGACCACGAGCAGCCTGCTGTCCCCGGCCCACGACAGGGCGCTGACCTGCTCCAGGTCGGGCGCGGCCGACCGCAGTTCGACCACCGACGTGTCCTGCCCGGTGCCGTCGTCGCGCTGGATGCGGCCGATCAGCAGGGACTGCTTGCCGTCCTTCTTCTCCACGACGAGCGCGATCCGCACCCCGTCGGCGGCGACCCGTGCGTCCGTGATCCGGCCGGGCAGGTCCGGGACCGCGACCTCCTCCGGTTTGGCGGCGCCCTGCTGCAGCACGTACAGCCGGGGACGGCGCGGGTCCCGGTCGGCCACCCACAGGTCGCCGCGGGCGTCCCAGCTCGGCGTCGTCAGCCGCTCGTCCAGGGTCGCACCCTGGCTGGTCACCAGCGCCTGACCCAGCGAACCGCCCGACGCCAGCGACGTCACGTACAACGACTTCCCCTGGTCGCCGACGCCGGCCCCGCTGTGCTCGTCCCGCGACACCGCGACCGACTCGAACGCCTTGCCGCCCTCACCCAGCGGACCCGGCACCGGTACGGCGCTGGTGGTGGTGCTCCCGGTCGGCATCCGCACCAGCCGGTGCTTGCCGTCGAGGTAGTACAGGTTCTCGGGGCTCTTGGCCGACCCGTGCCAGGCGGTGGCCTCGGCGCGCTCCTCGCTCAGGTTGCACAGCCGGTGGCCGCCGACGCCCTGCAGCTCGACGGACTCCAGCGTCGGCGCCAGGTTGCGCAGCGTGAACAGCAGCTGCGTCGCCATCTCGGTGCACTTGGTCGCCGCGACCTGGGACTCCTTGAGGTTCAGCGGCACGGTCACCTTGTTCTGGTCGTCCGGAGCCAGCCCCGACACGTCCTTCTGCAGGGCCGTACCGGTCGGGAAGCTGGACCTGACGACCGGCCCGAGCCAGCGGGTGGGCCCCCTCAGCAGCGAGCGGACCATCTGCGTCATCGGGTCCACCTTGCTGCGCACGAACACCGGATCGGCGACCGCCACCGGCTCGCCCGCGGACCCCACCGCCGTGTCGGAGGCGAAGTAGTACTTGTCGACGGGCGTGTAGTTGCGCTGGAAGTCCGACTTGCCCATGACGACCCCGTCGGGCAGCGCGTCGATGCGCCACTGCCCGTTCTTGGGGTCCCGCGTCAGATGCACCTTCTTGCGGTAGGAACCGCCGACCGGCTCATGCGCCTGCTGCGCATCCACGGTCGCGACCATGCTGCCGGCGAGGACACAGGTCGCGCTGCCCGCCCGGTCCGGCCCCGCGCCCGGCCGGCAGTCGGGCTCGATGCTCGGCCCATTGGCGAGGACCGTGGTCGACTGCTCCGGCCGCCAGGTGCGCGCCGCGTCGGGCGTCAGGTACTTGCGCGCCGTGTCGTACGCCGGGTCGTCGCTGGTCAGCGCCTCCAGGAAGCCCTGCATGATCTCGGCGGGCCCGGCACCCTCGGCCGGCGGCATGGCGAACACCCGGACCCCGGTGTCCTGCCGCGGCGTGGACTCCACGTTCCGCAGGTCTCCGCTGTCCGGCATCGAGGCGCACCCGGCCAGCAGTACGGTCCCCAGGGCGGCGTAGGCCACCGCGCGTCCCGGCCGCGGCCGGGCGCCCCCCTTGCGGTCAGCGCCCACGAAATGCCTCCCCTGGCTCGGTCGAGTCCTCCTTGTCGGCCGCATCCGGCCGGGCCGCGCCCACATCGGGTGCCGGACGCATGGTGGGCCCGTCGTCCGCACGCCGTGCGCCACCGGTGGGCCGGGGTACCACACGTGCGCCGTTTCCGTTGCCGGGCAGCGCGGCCGGATCGGCGGTAGGCCCAGCAGGGGCGCGCGGCGGCAGCGCGGGCGCCTGGGCGCCGCTCTGCTGCACGGGAAGGGTCGCCCGCTTCTCCTCGCCTCCGCCGGGCAGACCGGCCTCGTCGAGGCCGCGGTTGCGGCGCGAGTCCTTGGGCTCCAGCGGTATCGGCGAGCCCCGCAGCGGCTCGTCCGCGGTCCTGGGCAGCGTCAGCCGGAACTGGGAGCCGCCGCCCGGCTCGCCCCAGGCCTGCAGCCAGCCGCCGTGCAGCCGCGCGTCCTCGAGCGCGATCGACAGCCCGAGGCCCGTACCGCCGGTGGTACGCGCGCGTGCCGGGTCCGCCCGCCAGAAGCGGCTGAATACGCGCGTGGCCTCGCCCGGCTTGAGTCCCACGCCGTAGTCGCGCACCGCGACGGCGACCGCGCCGCCCGCGGCAGCGAGCTTGACGACGACGTCCTTGCCCTCGCCGTGCTCCACGGCGTTGACGACGAGGTTGCGCAGCACGCGCTCCACACGGCGGGCGTCGGCCTCGGCCACGACGGGCTGCTGATCGCCGACCACGCGTATGTGCGTGCCCTTGCGCTCGGCGAGCGGCTCGGCGCCGCTGACCACACGCCGGACGACCTCGCGGAGGTCTATCGGCTCGGCCTCCAGGGCCGCCGCGCCCGCGTCGAAGCGGCTGATCTCCAGCAGATCCGCGAGGAGCGACTCGAAGCGGTCCAGCTGGTCGGCGAGCAGCTCGGCCGAGCGCGCGGTCACCGGGTCGAAGTCCTCGCGTGCCTCATGGATGACGTCGGCGGCCATGCGGACGGTGGTCAGCGGGGTGCGCAGCTCGTGCGAGACGTCCGACACGAACCGGCGCTGCATCCGCGACAGGTCCTCCAGCTGCTGGATCTTCACCTGGAGGTTCTGCGCCATCTTGTTGAAGGCCTCGCCCAGTCGGGCGATGTCGTCCTCGCCGGTGACCTTCATCCGCTCCTGCAGCCGCCCGGCCGACAGCCGCTCCGCGATCCCGGCCGCCATCCGCACCGGCGTGACGACCTGGCGCACCACCAGCCAGGCGATGGCCCCGAGCAGCACGACCACGAACAACCCCGCGGTCGCCAGAGTGCCCTTGACCAGGCTCAGGGACTTCTCCTCCTGCGTGAGCGGGAAGAGGTAATACAGCTCGTACGGCCGCCCGTTGGGGTCGCTGACCTGCTTGCCGATGACCAGCGCCGGCTGCGACTCCTTGCCGTTGGCGTAGACGATCCGGGTGTAGCTCTGGGCGGCCGTCGTACCGCTGTTGACCCGTTCACGCAGGGCGTCGGGGATGCTGGAGGTCGGGTTGACGTTCCCGGAACCGCGCGGGCTGCGGCCGCCGCCGCTGTCGTCGCCGACGGGCAGCGTGACGACGTCGAAGGCGCCCGCGCCGCCGCTGGACAGCGACTCCACGAGGTCGCTCATCCACTGGATGACGTTCTGCGACTGCCGGCCGTCCGCGGTCGCGGTGCCGTCGGCGGTGCCGCTGCCGGCGGCCGCCGCACCCGTACCGGCGCCGCTGGCCGCCTCGTCCGCCTTCTGCTTGGCCACCGCGAAGCCGCCCGTGGCCTGGCTCTGCGAGGCCCTCACCTTGGCGTCCAGCAGGCCGTTGCGCACCTGCCCGATCACGACGAAGCCCAGCAGCAGCACGACGCCCAGGGACATCACGAGCGTGGTGGCGACGACCCGCAGCTGGATGTTGCGCCGCCACAGCCGCATCACCGGCAGCAGCGGACGGCGCACCCAGCGCAGCAGCAGCCTGATGACCGGACTGCCCTGGACCCCGCCCTCGAGCAGCCCGCCCTCGAAAAGATTCCTGAACCGGGCACCCGCCGTCCGGCCGACAGGCCGCCCCGGACGGGCCCCGGACCGGCCGGGGGCCGAAGCGGCGCTGTCCCCGGACATGTCAGCTCGGCCCCGCCTTGTAACCGACACCACGGACGGTCACCACGATCTCGGGCCGCTCCGGGTCCTTCTCGACCTTGGAACGCAGCCGCTGGACGTGCACATTGACAAGCCGCGTGTCGGCGGCGTGCCGGTAGCCCCACACCTGCTCGAGCAGCACCTCACGGGTGAATACCTGCCACGGCTTGCGGGCGAGCGCGACCAGCAGGTCGAACTCCAGCGGGGTCAGCGCGATCGACTGCCCGTCCCGCTTCACCGAGTGCCCGGCCACATCGATGACCAGGTCACCTATGGTCAGCTGCTCCGGCGCCGGCTCCTCCGACCTCCGCAGCCGCGCCCGGATCCGGGCGACCAGCTCCTTCGGCTTGAACGGCTTGACGATGTAGTCGTCGGCGCCCGACTCCAGGCCCACGACCACGTCGACGGTGTCGCTCTTCGCCGTGAGCATCACGATCGGCACCCCGGACTCGGCCCGGATCAGCCGGCACACCTCGATGCCGTCCCGACCGGGCAGCATCAGGTCGAGCAGGACCAGATCCGGCTTGGTCTCCCGGAAAGCGGCCAGCGCCTTGTCGCCGTCGGCTACGAAAGACGGCTCAAAACCTTCACCACGCAGCACGATGCCGAGCATCTCGGCCAGTGCGGTGTCGTCGTCGACGACAAGGACTCGTCCCTTCATAAACGACATCATCCCATTCTCATAACAGCGACAGGCGCCCTGGTGAGGGAGGTCACTGGCCGGTGACGATAGTCGTACGGAGCCGTCACTGTCTGCCCCTGTCCGCCGACCGTCGAGCCGGCATCAGCCCATCAGCCGGTCGTCACCTGGCGCGACCTGGCGCACAGCTCCGCGAGAGCCTCGGCCGTCACGGGTGAGATGGCACCCTCCTCGGTGACGATGGCCGTCACCAGCTCGGGCGGCGTCACGTCGAACGCCGGGTTGTACGCCTGGGTCCCCAGGGGCGCCACCGGCACCCCGCCTCCCGCTCCCGTCACCGGCACCTGAGGCGCCGCGATCTCGGTGACCTCGAAGCCGGGTCGCTGCTCGACCTCGATGGACGCCCCGTCGGGGGTCTCCGGGTCGACCGTCGTCACCGGAGCCACCACGATGAACGGCACATGGTGGTACCGCGCCAGCACGGCGAGCGGATAGCTCCCCACCTTGTTCGCCACCGAGCCGTCGGCCGCGATCCGGTCCGCCCCGATCAGCACCGCGTCCACCTCACCGGCCGCGAGCAGCGAACCCGCCGCGTTGTCGGTGAGCAAGGTGTACGCCATGCCCGTGCGGGCCGCTTCGTACGCCGTGAGGCGCGCACCCTGCAGCAGCGGGCGCGTCTCGTCCACCCACAGCCGGCGCAGCCGCCCCTCGCGGTGCGCCTTGAGGGCCACCGCGAAGGCCGTGCCCTCGCCCCCCGACACCAGCGAGCCGCTGTTGCAGTGGGTGAGGATCCGGTGCCCGCCGCCGGGCACCAGTTCGTCCAGCAGCGCCAGTCCGTGAGCCGCCATCCGGGTGCTGGCCTCGGCGTCCTCCCGGTGCAGCGCCCGCGCCGCGGCCAGCGCCGCCGTCGCCGCCTCGGTGGGATCGCCACTTTCCGCCAGCCCGGCCTGATACGCGGCCTGGGCGCGGCGCACGCCGACGGACAGGTTCACCGCGGTGGGCCGGGCGCCCTCGAGGGCCTGCGCCGCCTCGGCCACGTCGAATCCGCGTGCGGCGGCGAGCGCGACACCGTACGCCCCCGCGATCCCGAGCAGCGGCGCCCCGCGCACGGCGAGCGAACGGATCGCCTCCACCAGCGCCGGCGCGTCCGTGCACACCAGCTCGACCTCTTCGACCGGCAGCCGCGTCTGGTCGAGAAGCACAACCACAGGGCCTTCGGGTGGTTCCTCCCATCGGATCGCAGGTATCTCGGTCGGCCGCTTGTCTCCGTCGGTTCGCGCCTGCTGATCAGCCATGCGGTCAGTCTGCCCCGGATCCGGCGGACAATTGAAGGCATCCAGCGCCCACCGCGGCCGGTCCCTTGATGACCACCCCATGGCACGATGGCTGCCAACCTGCCGCCGCGACCGCGGACGGGCACCGAGAAGGAGCTTCGATGACAGACACTCCGGGCTGGGCCTCGCCCGGAACCGCCCCGTCGAACGAGGGGCGGGAACCCGGCGCGTCCGGTCCCGCCGAGCCTGCCGACCGCCCCGGCGACGCCGCACCCCCGGCGCAGCCGCATGCCGACGCGCAGGGCCCAGGCGGAAAGTGGTCCAAGGAGCAGCCGCCACCCGGCCAGTGGTCCGCGCCCACCGGTGCCCCCGGCACCCACCAGACCCCGCCACCCCCGCCGCCCGGCCCGGGCTGGACCGGACAACCGCCCGGCGGCAGGTACGGCGGCCCTCCCGGCGGCCCCGGCGGCTACGGAGGCGGGTACGGCAGCCCTCCCGGCGGCTACGGCGGTTACCGCAACCCCGGCGGATACGGAGCCTGGGGCGGCGGCTGGGGCGGTCCCCCGCCCGCGGCCAAGCCCGGCGTCATCCCGCTGCGCCCGCTCGGCGTCGGCGAGATCCTCGACGGCGCCGTCTCCACCATGCGCACGCACTGGCGCACAGTCCTCGGTATCTCGCTGGCGGTGTCCCTGCTCCTGAACACCAGCATGGTCCTGCTGCAGGGCCTCGTCCTGAACGACACCACCGTCCAGACGACGATCAACGACCCGAACAACGCCAGCCCCGACGAAACGCTCCACGCCCTGCGCGAGACCATGATCGGCACTGGCATCGTCTCGGTGATCCGGACGGTCGCCATCATCCTTTTGACCGCCCTGCTCACGACCATCACCAGCCGGGCCGTCCTCGGCAGGTCGATCACCGCCGGCGAGGCCTGGCGCGAATCCCGCCCGCAGATCCTGAAACTCTTCGGACTGCTCGTTCTGCTCGGCCTGATCTTCGCCGGTGTCGTGGTCGCCGGCGGACTGCCCGGCCTCCTCCTCCTGCTCGCCGGCAACAGGACCGGCGGAGCCGCCCTGCTCGCGCTCGGCTTCCTCGCGGCCACCGTCGTCGCGATATGGCTGGGGATCCGCTTCTACCTGGCCGCGCCCGCTCTGATGCTGGAGCGGCAGGGCATCGTGAAGTCCCTGAAGCGCTCCGCGAAGCTCGTCCGCGGCTCCTGGTGGCGCACCTTCGGCATCGTGCTGCTCACCCTGCTCATCACCGTCATCGTCGCGTCGGTCATCTCCATCCCCTTCACCCTCATCGGGTCCGCCGTCAGCGGCGACAGCACCAGCGACGTGCTCGGTACCAGCGGCGGGCACATCGGCTGGACCGCCCTGATCATCCGGGGCATCGGCGCCCTGATCGGCACCACGCTCACCCTGCCGATCAGCGCGGGCGTCACCGTGCTCCTCTACATCGACCAGCGCATCCGCCGCGAGGCCCTCGACCTCGAACTGGCCCGCGCCGCCGGTGTCCGGAACACCGCCGGGCCCGGCCCCGTCCCGGGGAGCTGATGCGGTGAGTCTCACGGGGGGAGTGCTCGCGGTGGCGGCCCCGTCCGGCGCCGGCGGCACGGTCGTACGAGGCCTGCTGCGCGCGGCGGACACGGCCGTCCGCGCAGCAGGCGGCTCGGGAGACGAGCCGCCCCTGACCATCCCGCGTGATCCCGCGCGGGAGGCGGCACGCCGCGAACTGTCCAAGCGGCTGTACCACGAGAACGAACCCGGCCTGTTCCAACGTGCCCTGAACGCCTTCTGGGACTGGCTCGGCCGGCTGCTCGACTCGGCCGCCTCGGCGACACCCGGCGGCACGATCGGCCTGGTCGTCGTGGTCCTGTTCGTCGTCGCCGTCCTGGCCGCCCTGTGGTGGCGCCTGGGCACCCCACGCCGGCAACCCTCCTCCTCCGCCGCCGCCCTGTTCGACGACCGGCCCCGCAGCGCCGCCGAACACCGCGCGGCCGCCGAGGCACACGCGGCCCAGGGCCACTGGAACCAGGCCGTGCAGGAACGCATGCGGGCCATCGTTCGCTCCCTGGAGGAACGCACGCTGCTCGACGTCCGCCCGGGCCGCACCGCCGACGAAGCGGCCGCCGAAGCCGGCCGGTCCCTGCCCGCACACACCGACCGACTGCGGGCCGCGGCCCGCGAGTTCGACGACGTCACATACGGCGGGCGCAGGGCGACCGAGCAGTCGTACCACCGCATCGCCGAACTCGACCGTGACCTGGAACGCGCCAGGCCCGCCCTCGCCCACAGCACCACCAGCACGGCCCACACCGCCCACCAGGGGGCCGCCGAGTGACCGCCGAGGCCGCGCCGCCGACGACCTCCACCGCGCCCACCGTCCGCCAGGCATGGACGCGCGCGCGAGGCATCGCACTCGCCGCCGTACTGATCCTGGTGGCGGCCGTCGCCATGGCGGCCGTACGCTCCACCGTCCGGCACGGCGCACTGGACCCGCGCTCCGCCGACCCCTACGGCAGCCGTGCCGTCGCTCAACTCCTCGCCGACCGAGGCGTCGCCACGCGCGTGGTCACCTCGCTCGGCGCCGCACGGGACGCAGCTGGGCCGGACACCACTCTTCTGGTCGCCGCACCCGATCTCCTGACAGACCGTCAACAGGCCCAACTGCGCGCGGCCACCGCCACCTCCGGCGGGCGAACCGTTCTGGTCGCGGCGGGCACCCCCTCCGTCGAACGGCTCGCCCCTGGAGTCACCGCAGACCCCGCCACCAGCAGCGCCACCACGCTCGCCCCCCACTGCACCCTGCCCGCGGCCCGGCGCGCGGGCAGCGCCGACACCGGCGGCATCCGCTACACCACCACCCGCCTCGGCGCCGACCGCTGCTACCCCAGCGCGCGCCTCGCCACCCTGCTGCGCGTCCCCGAGACATCCGGGGGCGGCGACACCGTCGTGCTCGGCGCGCCCGACATCCTCTACAACGACCGCCTCGACAAGCAGGGCAACGCCTCGCTCGCCCTCCAACTCCTCGGCTCCCGCCCCCATCTGGTCTGGTACCTCCCCTCGCTCTCCGACACCTCGGCCACCGGCACCGGCGACCAGAAGAACTTCCTCGACCTGCTCCCCTCGGGCTGGCTCTGGGGCACCCTGCAGCTCTTCATCGCAGCGGTACTCGCCGCCTTCTGGCGGGCTCGCCGCTTCGGCCCCCTCGTGCCCGAAAGGCTCCCCGTCGCGATCCGCGCCTCCGAGACCGCCGAAGGACGAGCCCGCCTCTACCGCAAGGCCGACGCCCGCGACCGCGCGGCCGCCGCTCTTCGCTCCACCACCCGCACCCGCCTCGCCCCCCTCGTCGGCATCCCCGTCACCCAGGCGCATGCGCCCGAGGTCCTGCTCCCCGCCCTGTCCGCCCACCTCACCGGCGAGCAACAGGCCCTGCACTCCCTCCTCTTCGGACCGCCGCCCGGCGACGACGCGGCTCTCATCGCACTCACCGACCAACTCGACGCCCTCGAAAGAGAGGTACGCCGTTCATGATGGACCCGACCACTGACAACGCCGGGAACACCGGGGACCCGGGCACCGCCCGAGCCTCCCTGGAGGCCCTGCGCGCCGAGATCGCCAAAGCCGTGGTCGGCCAGGACCCCGCCGTGACCGGCCTCGTCGTCGCCCTCCTCTGCCGCGGACACGTTCTCCTTGAAGGAGTCCCCGGAGTCGCCAAAACGTTGCTCGTCCGCGCCCTGGCATCCGCACTCGAACTCGACACCAAGCGCGTCCAGTTCACTCCCGACCTGATGCCGAGCGACGTCACCGGATCCCTCGTCTACGACACCCGCACCGCCGAGTTCTCCTTCCAGGAGGGCCCGGTGTTCACCAACCTCCTGCTCGCGGACGAGATCAACCGCACCCCGCCCAAGACACAGTCCTCCCTCCTCGAAGCCATGGAGGAGCGCCAGGTCACGGTCGACGGCACCCCGCGCCCGCTGCCCGAACCGTTCCTCGTCGCCGCGACGCAGAACCCCGTCGAGTACGAGGGGACGTACCCCCTCCCCGAAGCCCAACTCGACCGTTTCCTGCTCAAACTGACGATCCCTCTGCCATCCCGCCAGGACGAGATCGACGTCCTGACCCGGCACGCCTCGGGCTTCAACCCGCGCGACCTGCGCGCCGCCGGCGTGCGCCCTGTCGCCGGCCCGGCCGACCTGGAAGCGGCCCGCGCCGCCGTCGCGAAGACGACCGTGTCCCCCGAGATCACCGCCTACGTCGTGGACATCTGCCGCGCCACCCGTGAGTCGCCCTCCCTCACCCTCGGCGTCTCCCCCCGCGGCGCCACCGCCCTCCTGGCCTCCTCGCGCGCCTGGGCCTGGCTCACGGGCCGCGACTACGTCATCCCCGACGACGTCAAGGCCCTCGCCCTGCCCACCCTGCGGCACCGGGTCCAACTGCGCCCCGAGGCCGAGATGGAAGGCGTGACGGCGGACTCCGTCATCAACGCCATCCTCGCCCACGTCCCGGTCCCCCGCTGATGGCACTCACCGGACGCGCCGCCCTCCTCGCGGCCCTCGGTTCGATCCCCGTCGGAATCCTGGAACCGGGCTGGGCGGGCATCCTCGCGGTCAACGGCCCCCTGGCCCTCGCCTGCGCCTGCGACTACGCGCTCGCCGCCCCCGTACGGCGCCTCGTCCTGTCCCGGTCCGGAGACACCTCCACCCGCCTCGGGGAGACCGCCGACGTCACGCTCACGGTCACCAACCCGTCCCGCCGCCTTCTGCGGGCACGGCTGCGTGACGCATGGCCGCCGAGCAGCTGGGAGCCGGGCACCGAGATCGAGGCCTCCCGGCACCGACTGACCGTCCCCCCAGGCGAACGCAGACGCGTGACGACAAGGCTGCGCCCCACCCGCCGCGGCGACCGCCACGCCGACCGCGTGACGATCCGCTCCTACGGCCCCCTCGGACTGTTCTCCCGCCAAGGCGCCCACAAGCTGCCCTGGTCCGTACGAGTTCTGCCCCCTTTCACCAGCCGAAAGCATCTGCCGTCGAAACTCGCCCGATTGCGTGAACTCGACGGCCGCACCAGCGTGCTGATCCGCGGCGAGGGAACTGAGTTCGACAGTCTGCGCGAGTACGTCCCCGGAGACGACACCCGCTCGATCGACTGGCGAGCCACCGCCCGCCAGTCCGCCGTCGCCGTCCGCACCTGGCGCCCCGAACGCGACCGTCACATCCTGCTCGTCCTGGACACCGGCCGCACCTCCGCCGGCCGCGTGGGCGACGCACCGCGCCTCGACGCCTCCATGGACGCCGCACTCCTCCTCGCGGCCCTGGCCTCCCGAGCCGGCGACCGCGTGGCACTCCTGGCGTACGACCGCCGGGTGCGAGCCCTGGTCCAAGGGCGCTCGGCAGGAGACGTACTGCCGGGCCTGGTGAACGCGATGGCACCGCTGGAACCGGAACTCGTCGAGACCGATGCCCGGGGACTCACCGGAGCAGCTCTGCGCACGGCACCCCGCCGATCCCTGATCGTGCTGCTCACGACGCTGGACGCGGCCCCCGTGGAGCAGGGGCTGCTCCCCGTGCTTCCGCAGCTCACTCAGCGGCACACCCTTCTGGTCGCTTCCGTGGCCGACCCACACATCGCCCGAATGGCAGAGTCCCGGGGCAGCGCGGAGGCGGTGTACGAGGCAGCGGCGGCGGCTCAGGCGCAGAGCGAGCGTCAGCGCACGGCGGAGCAGCTTCGACGGCATGGCGTGACAGTTGTGGACGCGACGCCGGAGGATCTGGCGCCGGCATTGGCGGATGCGTATCTGGCTCTGAAGGCGGCGGGCCGGCTCTGATCCGCCCTGGCTCCGCCGCCCTTCGGGGTATTGCGGGGCCCCCTAAACGCAGAAAGGCCCACGCCATCCGGCGTGGGCCTTTCCCAAGAATTGTTCGGCGGCGTCCTACTCTCCCACAGGGTCCCCCCTGCAGTA
>NZ_JBSFDI010000002.1:258100-615842 GCF_053593835.1 Streptomyces sp. NPDC002076 | reverse complement strand
ATCCGCCGCTACATCATCTGGCGGAACAAGCACGCCGCCGACGAACGCCTTCGCGATTTCGTCGACAGGGCGAACGTTGCTTGATGCGGCACTAGTGAGATCCATCTCCGAGACAGTGAGCTGCGACATGTTCACGAACACTTCCAGGCGTCCGTACGCGCGGGCGACGGCCGCTGCCGTCACGGCAGCCTCGAGATACTGTGCTGACACGCCTATGCCGAAATACATACGTCCACAACCGGCCAGGGCGTCGGCGACGTCGACCGCGCGCGTCAGGTCTCCGACGACGACCTCGGCTCCCGTCGCGCGCAGCGCCTCCGCTCGCTCGTCCTCGCGATGCACCATGGCGCGGACGCGCAGGCTCCGTTGCCTCAGCCCCTCTACCACAGATCGTCCGACGGCACCGACACTGCCCGCCGCGCCCGTCACCAGTATGGGCAGCGCACTGGCTTCCGGGGTGCCGTCCATAGGAGCAGACTGGGGTGTGCGCTGCCACGGCGCAACCGGAGGCGGCCAGCCTCGTCGAGGTTGTGCCATGCAGTCACCGTCTGGGAAGCAGGTCGGCCAACCGGCCCAAGGAGGATGCTTGTCGCGTTGGCTCCGTCATGCTGGCAGTTCGCAGCACTCGTTCTCAGGTGCTGAGCCTGAGGACGTCCAGCGCAGCCGCGACGTCCTGGCGCGCTGACGTGTCCAGACCACGCAGGGGGCGCGGCAGATTCGGCTCTTTCGTCAAGCCGAGGTGAGACGCAACAGCGGACATGACGCGTAGGGCGCCATGACGGCGGAAGAGCACCCACAACGGCTCGAGTTGATCGGAGAGTTCCGTGGCCCGCCCTGCATGGCCGGCCTGGGCGGCGCGGGTGAGCATGAGAGCGGTCTGGGGGAACATGCCACCGAGGACCGAGTACCAGACGTCGGAGCCGGCGTTCAGGCCGCGGACGGCCGCCCAGTCGCCGCTCACACCGATGGTGACCGTGTCCGGGATCAGCGCCCGCAGCGCATCGATACGGGCCTTGGCCCGGGCGGGTTCGTCGGGCACAGCCGGGATCTTGATCGAGCCCACGTTCGGCAGCCTGGCGATACGGCCGTGCAGGTCGTCGCTGAAGTGCACTTGCGTGGTCCGGGGGTTGTCGTACACGCACAGCGGCACGGACAGCTCACGGGTGACCTCTTCGTACAGGCCGAACACTTCGTCTTCCGTGAGCGGCTGATACGTCATCGGGGCGAGCAACACTGCGTCGGCCCCGGCCTTCTGCGCATCCTCGGCCAGCGCGAGGACCTGCGAGGTACGCAACGCACCGATACCGACCATGACGGGGACACCGTCGGCTGCCTCAACAGCGATCTTCGCGGCACGTGCGCGCTGTTCACGGGTGAGATAGGCGTAACCACCCGTGGAGCCGAGCGCCCCGATGGAGTCCACCCCGGGAGTCCACCCCGGCGGCCGCGAGGCGGGCGACGAGCGCGGCGTACGACGTGTAGTCGACGCCCTGCTCGTCGGTGGGAGTGAGGGGGAAGGCGCTGAGGCCGCGGAACATGACGGCTCCTAGAAGCGATGAGAACGGGCGGTAGCCATTCGGCAGCCGTGTGCCGCCTTCGGCGTGGCGCCTGCAGACGCGACCCGGACCAGGATGCATGCGGCATCCACCTGAGGGTGTCTGACCACGCATTGCCGGGCGTGCACAACAGCTCCCGGAGACCCGTGTCGCCGCCTCCCCAGCGGATCGCGGGTGAGCGCAGCCTGTTTAATATTGCAACTAGTATCACGATGACCTTGCCTGTTCAAGGCGGGTGACCACGGACACGCATCGACACTTAGTGGTTTAATAGTGCAACCAATATCTCGGGAGGGGCTACGGTGCGCAAGACGGACCTCAGCGGGGCTTCCTGTCCTATTGCTCGCTCATTGAGTGACATCGGCGACTGGTGGTCACTGCTCATCGTCCGGGACGCCCTGTCCGGCATGACCCGGTTCAGCGAGTTCCAGCGCAGTCTCGGCTGCGCCAAGAACATCCTCAGCGCCCGCCTGGCCAAGCTTGTCGAACGCGATGTGCTGACCCTTGCTCCGGCGTCCGACGGCAGCGCCTACACCGAGTACCGGCTGACAGACAAAGGGAAGGCCCTGCGGGTCCCCCTCGTCGCACTGCGGCAATGGAGCGAGGACTACCTGTTCGACACGGACGAGGAACGACTCAGCCTCGTCGACAAACGTGACGGCCGACCAGTGGCCCGCCTCGAACTGCACGCCCACGACGGACGTGTCCTGACCCCCGACGACGTCGAGACCCGCACCCTCACCGACTGATCCACTCCTGCCTCGAAGAATGGACAGTTCGAGTCGGGCACCGGCGCCCCGCCCGGCGCCGGCGGAATCCAACACCTGACCCGGCAGCTGGGCAGAACACGTGCCATCGCCGTGCCGAAGCCATCCCACGGCCGCTTTTGGGCTCACCTCGGCGATACCCCAACTTGATCATTTCCTTAGAGGGCGTCTCACGTGGCAAGTTTCGCGAGCTTCTTGTAGCAGGTCAGGGCAGCGGCCAGGCCGAGGATGGCGAGGAAGTGCGAGCCCTTTCGTTCGTATCGGATGGTCAGGCGGCGGTAGCCGAAGAGCCAAGCGATCGACCGCTCGATCTTCCAGCGGTGCCGACCGAGGCGTTCGCCGGACTCGATGCCTGGCCGCGCGATGCGTGCGACGAGCCCACGCTCGCGCAGCCAGATGAGGTGTTCGGCGGAGAAGTACGCCTTGTCCGCGCGGAGTTTCACGGGCCGGCGCCGCCGTGGTCCCCGGCGGGACCGGACTGCGGGGATGCCGAGGATGATCGGCTTGAGGGCGAGACTGTCGTGCATGTTCGCACCTGACACGGCGACGGCGAGCGGGATGCCCTGAGCATCGGACAGAACGTGCAGCTTGCTGCCCTTCTTGCCGCGATCGACCGGGTTCGGCCCTGTCAGCGATCCCCCCTTTTGGCGCGAACCGAGGCCGCGTCGACGATCGCGGAGGTCCAGTCCACTTCGCCCCGGACCCCGAGTTCGTCCAGCACCGCCCGATGCAGCCGACGCCACAGGCCGACCTCGGTCCATACCGCGAAGCGGCGATGCGCGGTGGCGGAGGACGTGCCGAACGTCGGCGGCAGATGCCGCCAGGCACAGCCGCTGGTCAGCACGTACACCACTGCGGTGAACACGGCCCGCTGGTCGCGCGGAGCGGTCCCGCCACCTTGCGGTCGAGCCGCGAACGACGGCAGTAACGGGGCGACCAGCCTCCAGAGCTCATCAGGAACCAGACGCTTCGACAGATCAGCACTCACGGCCGGCATCATGCCGCTCGAACATCAAGCATCAAGTCACGGGGGACAGCCTTCTATGCCTCGACTGATGCCGCCGATCTGGCGGCCTGCTCGATCTTCGCGCAGTAGGCGGTGCGGGCGTCTTCATCGATCTGCATCTCGTGTTCGGGGCGCATCCCGGTTCGGCCGTCCACGCCTTCGCGCAGGATGTCGGCGTGCCCAGCATGCCGGTTGGTCTCGCCGAGGACGTAGACCAGGATGGCGAACAGGTTCGTGTTGGAATAAGGCTCCGGCCACCACGGCACGTGGCCCGGGGCATCGAGGGCAAGCTCGTCGATCGTCGCGTCTGAGTGTTTCCACGTGCGCCGGTAGGACTCGATGATCTGATCGCGCGCCTCGTCCTCAGCCGCCCACAGATCGCTGCCGTCGTGGTCCTGCCACCGGGGCAGCGGTTCTGGGGACGGCCGGTCGAAGACCTCGCCCAAGTACCTGGCCTCGACGCTGGCCACGTGTTTGACCAGGCCGAGGAGGTTGGTCCCGGTCACTGTCAAAGGTCGGCGGGCGTCGTATTCGGACAGGCCGTCGAGCTTCCAGAGCAGCGCCTTGCGGTCCCGCCGCAGTCGCCCGTGCAGCGTGCCCTTCGCGAATTCATCGATCATGCGGCATGAGCCTGCCATGGGCTACTCGTGGCCTCAAGATCCCGTACGTGGATCGCAACGACCGGCAGTGCTGAAACCCGGCCATGGCCACCGCCCCGAGCTACTGAAGAAGCTCGCGGAACTTGCCACGCGAGACAGCCTCTTAGTCCGGAAAAGAGCGCGTGGAGCCAGTCGGCTGCCTGGGGGTGCAGTTCGGTGGGCAGCGGGCCGACTACGGTGGTGATCTTCGGCGTGGAGCTCATTCGGCATCGTCCCTGAGGCGGAGCAACTCGTCGAGTTCGGCGTCGGTCAGGCGGGTGACATAGTTGTCGTCGCTGGGTCGACGCTTTCTGCCAGGGCACGTTTGCGGTTGATGAGTTCGGCGATCCGCTCTTCGACCGTGCCGCGGGTGACGAATTTGTGCACGTGCACCGGTCGAGGCTCGACATCGCCGCGGACAACCGCTTCCAGAGCAATCCGGGCGGCGTACGCCCACGGTGACAACCCGGGAACAGGCTGCATCCGGTTTGTCCACGGCCATCAGCAGCGGCAGGGCCTGAGCCGTTGCAACCTCGACAGCCGGCACCGTCGCCTCGCGCAGCCCGTACTGTCCCGGGCACACGACCGTGAGCATGTCGCCGCTGGGCTTTTCGTCCAGCTCATCGACGGCATCAGGACGCCACGGGGCGAACCGACCAGCCCGTGGAAGCCGCGAGGGAAGGAACACCCCCACCCAGCGATGCGGTTCCAACAGCACGGACGCCACGTCCGCATCTCCCAGCGTATTCACGCCGTCCCCCACCAAGGTTCCCGTCCTTCAGGTCACCCCAGCTGAGGAAGAGGACGAGTTCCAAGTGGTGGGTGGGTCGTGGGTCGTCATTCTTTCAGGTCGCGTGCTGCTTCGGCCAAGGAGCGCAGTCCTTCCCCTCCTCCGGCCAGGGGCGACGCGGTATCCGGCGGTCATGAAGGCGATGACGTGGGCCATGGCGCCGAAGTTGGTGCGGCACAGGACGGCGTCTGGGTGGGTGACGGAGCCGATTTCCGTGGGCACGGTGGGGGTGCCGGTGAGCCGGATGGGAGCGTTGGCCAGGTGCCGCCAGGGATTGGCTTCTGCTGCGAGGTCTGGTCCGAAGCGGAAGGGCTGCGACAGGGTCAGTTGGGTGCCGTTGAAGCCGGTCATGACGTCTTTGGCGCCGCTCCAGTGGTAGATGGCCTGGGCGGAGTCGCGGACCATGACGAGTTGGGCGTAGTCGGCGTTGGGCGAGGAAGATCGCCTCGACGACGGGGTCGGTGTCCTGCGCTTCGTCCAGGAGCAGGTAGTCGGCGTCGAGTTTGCTGGCGGCGACGGGGCTGGTCGGCGAGGGTGGCGACGGTAGGGCGCATACGTGCCCGCTACCGCAGCAAGGGTTGGTGGACCGCCGGGCGGTGAGGGAGCGGGCGGCGGTGGGGCGGGCCGATGAGCGGGTGGTCGCGGCGATAAGGCAGGTGCTGAGGGGGCAGCGGGAGCGGTCGACGGGCAGGAGGTACACGCCCGCGTGGGCGACGCAGCGTGCGGCGGCCGCGACCCGCTCGACGCAGCCGCCAGAGGCCGGGGGCGCGACTCAAATGGGTTCGGGCAACCGACCGGTAATCGAGTTGAACCGGTGCTGGTGGGCGGAGAGACTTACGCGGTGATCACGGAGCTGTCCCCCCGCAATCTGACCTGGGACGAGGTGGATCCCGCCCGTCATCCGTTCGACAGAGAATCGGCGGCTCGAGTGGTGAGATCGCTCAGGCCCGCCGGGCGGGTGCCCCGACGCCCCGACGTACCGCCGGGTGACCGGGCCCTGCACGAATGGAGCTGGGACGTGGCCAGACCCTGGTCCGACGCCATGACGTACGCCCTGGCCGAGCACTACGGCCCCTGGGTCGCCGGCTGGCGATGGGCGCACGACGAAGGGGACTTCGACGGGGGTCCGGTCGGCAGCTGGTGCTGCCCCCAGCACTCGGTCACCACCCCGGACGAGACCCTCGATCGCGTGACCGCGGCGCTGCGCGAGTGGCGTGAGTGGCTGGAGAGCCTGGCCACACGATTCGAGGCCTACCCGCTGGACCTGGCCGACATCGACGACCAGCGGATCTTGTGGGACCGCACCGCCCACAACCTGATCCTGCACGTCACCGACCGCACCGGCTGCGGCAGCGCCTGGTACGGGCACTGCCATCAGGTACTCAGCTGGTTCCTCACCCGCTGGGGCGTCGCGGCCGACGACGCCGAGCACCTGGTGGACCGGGCGATCGGCGGCCGGTTCAAGAGCTGGACCGGCCCCGACCTGGTACTGGTCGAGGACATCGCCGAGCGGCTCGCGGCCTCCGTGCGGCCGCACGCGGACGCCCGGGCCGCCGAGTCGCCGCTGCCCGACCACCTGGAGCGCTGGCTCGCGGTGCGGGAAGCCGTGCCGTGGCAGGCGGCCCAGGACAGCACCGGGGACGGACCGGTGACGCCGTCCCGCGACGGAGCGGCGGAGGAGATCCGCGCCTTCGACGCAATCCTGGACCCCGCCCGCGGACAGGGCCTGCTCACCGCCCTGGAGCTGATGCGGGCCGACGCCGCGCGCGGCGCCCGGCTCGACTTCGACCTGATCCAGGGCTGGCAACGACACGTCCTCGGCACGCCCGGGCCGCCGCCGTTGCGCACCTTGGCCGCCTTCGCCAAGGGCGGCCGGGAACGGTACGGCATAGGCCCGGACACCCGAGCACGCCTCGACGCCTGCCTGGCCGAGAGCGCGAAGGACGCCGCCCGGCCCCTCCCGCTGACCGCCCGGGCCGCACGCGCCTTCCTCGACGTCTGCTTCTTCCACCCCTTCGACGACGGCAACGGCCGCTCCGCCCTCCTCACCTGCCTCTTCGTCCTGGCCCGCGAGGGTGTCGCGTTCGACGGCGTGCGGCTGCTGCGCCGTGTCTCCTTCCAGGCCGACGAGCCGCGGGACGCGCTGACCCTCGCCGGGTACATCGACCTCCACCTGCGCGAGACCCGGAGAAGGACCACCGACCCGGACTCCTGAACGGCCTGCGGCCGTCCCGCTCCGACCGGTGACCCCGGCCGCTACGTCCCACCCGGCTCGGCGACCCCCTCAAACGCCAGCTGCTTCGCGGCGGCCAGGATTCAGTCGCGCGGCACCAAGACCAGGGACTCACCGTCACCGATCGAGACGCCCAGCTCGTTCATCCGCTCCGCCTCCGGATCGGTCAGGGGATGCAGCTGCCCGATCACAAAGAAGTCGCCGTCGTCCCGCTCCACGGCATCCGGGCAGTTGTTCGCTCCGACGGACCCGCGCTCGGCAGCCGTCGATCCGATACGGCGCATGAGGTTCCTTGCGGTGACACGATCGGTGTTATGAACACCAATACGGACTGGACCTACCGGGTGTTCGAGCCGCACGGGTCCGAGGGCTGGCGCCCCTACGGCAGCGACCCCGAACAATGGCACGGCGTGATCACCGCCGCCGACACGGACGAAGGCGCCAAGCACGCCATCGGCCGCATCGTCGCCGACCTCATGACCGAGTGGGAGAGGACCGGCCTCCACCACGCGATGCATGTGCGCGTCTTCCTCTGGCACGACGAGGCGGGCGAGATGGAGGATGCGGACTTCGTCGTAGAGGTCCGGCCCCGGTCGGACTTCGACACAGCGTGACGGATCAGAACGCTCAGCAGCCGAAATCCGCATCGGCGGCAACCCACCCGCGGGCACCGACACCCTGGATCAAGGGAACCGCAGGTACGACCTCCCTGTGGCGGAGATGAGGGCACCCCTCGGCACCGCGCAAGACCTCCCCCACACACAACGAAAACGCCGCCCAGCACAGCCAAGCAATAGCAGACCACGGCCAAGATCAATAAGCAACGCGACAACCACGCCACACCAACGCACGAGCAAAGTCAATGCAGAGCTACTGACTTCGGCTCGTCAAGGTGACGCTGGTTCGTCGAGGGTCATGCCGGTGCCGGCTATGAAGCCGTCGAGAGTGCCGGGCCGGTACTGAAGGCGTTTGAGCCGGTTGCGAACGAGCCCACCGGCGCTCTTCCACCCTCGCTGTGCACTGCGGCACCGCAACCTCGGCTTCACTGTCCAACTTGCCACTACACACGAGGCGTTGCCGCTCCTAGAGTGGCCTTCGAACGCAAACCGCGCCTCGGTCAACCTGGCCCTACTCCTGCGCGCAAGGCCGCCTCAACCAGCGACGCACGACTGTCCGGGGAACGCCGACGGGCTCCCTGGCACGCTCGACACATGATCTTGCAGTTCCGCGCGTCACCGAGTAGAACCGGCTGCTCATGACCCCCTTCGGGACCCATCCGCCCTCTCGGCAAGAAGGTATTCGATCATGAAACTGCGCCGATTACTCACCACCTCCGTCGCGGCTGCCGTTGCCGTCCTCGGGTTCGCAGGCAGCGCCACGAGTGCCCACGCCGACGCGCTCCCGGCCTACTGGGCGGTGATTACTACCGCCGATCACGTCGGTGTCTACTGGCAGCCCTACGACACGCCCGGCAATAAGGTGGGCCTTACCGACGACAGCAACGGAGGCTCGGTGTTGATCGATTGCTGGGTCTCCGCCGGCCAGGTCGGCACTGCCGGAGACGTGTGGTACCGCACCTGGAAGGTCAATTACCCACCCCCGGGGGGTTCCACTGTCACCAACACTGGCACCCAACCGTGGTGGACCTTCGCTCCGTATGTCAACGGCGCATGGCATTTCCACAACCACATCGTGCCGCAGTGCTGATGACGCCCTGAGCTTGCCGACGTTGGCCCCACCATATGGCCCTGCTGCAGGGGCCACTGGCCGATGTGCGCGGTGTGGCGATGGCGCCACGTCTCGTCGGACACGATCAGCCCGGGGATGCTGCGCACCTTGTGCAGCACGATCGCGTCGCGGACCGTGTCGGAGTGCTGCATCTGGTCGAAGACCGTGCCGTTATCCGCCGCGTCGAACGCCTCGCGCAGGTTGGTTTCCGTAGCCATCCAGGCGGCTTCGCTGGAGCCGGAGGCGTAGCGCACGAAGTGCCGGAACTTCCCGCAGCCTGCCGGAACCCGCTTCGTCGGCTTGGCATGCAAGTACGCGCGGTTGAGGCTGATTATCAGGCACCCGCCTTTGGAGCCAATCGGCTCGGCGAACTGGTCAAGGAGCACCCGTGACACGACGTGCTGGTCGGGCTTGAACTGCTGCGACTCGTGGGAGACCTCCCTCACCAAACGGTCGTATTGGGCCGGTGTGGGCGGAGGGATGTATCTGAACGAAAGCACGAGTACAGGCTGGCACGCGGCATAGCCCGCCTTGCGGCGGTTTTCTGCCGTCCGACGGTCGGATCACTGGCTTGCTTTCACCCACGGCCCCGAACCTCAGGTCGACCAGTTGGATGCAGGACGCGACGTGTGGGCAGACCTGCGAAGTCCCGGCGCACTGGCCGGCCTCAACTGGCGCCGTGATGCGGTACTCCTCGATCCAATCGGCGACCGCCAGGCCCGCGACTTGCTGGGCAACCCGCTCCTGCAGATCCACCACAGGCAGGGGATGACCTGTGTCCTGGACTCCGCCCAAGCCCTTTGCCGACTACGCGGAACCATCGACGACCCGCTGGTCACCCCGGACACCCACGACTGTCGGCCCTGGTGCCGCAACGTCGCCCGCACCGACCGCGACATCCAGCACCTGCGCCAGCACCACCGCGAACTCGCCGCCGTCGCCCCACTCATCCGGCACGACCGCGAACGCCACGAACTGACGCACCTGCAACGGATCCTCGACGCCCACGAACCGGAGAACCACCAGTGACCGACGCCGCCCCCGCTGCCGGCGATCCGGTCCGCGCCGCGATGAACCGCGTCCTGTCCGGCACCCCCTGCGCTCCAGCGGACGCCTCAGCGTCTCTCAGCTCGCTATCGAGGCGGTCGTCAAACGCTGGCACCTCACCCACCAGCACCTTGATCTCAACGAACTCTTCCAGGCCTGAGTGAAATCCCGGGAGACTACCCTTGAGGCGTTCAGCCGCACGCTCAGCGAGCACGAGCAGCTCACGAAGAAGTGCGCCGACCTCCGCCAGCAATGCGCTGGGTTTGTAGGCGAGACCTGGTTCTGGCTCGCTTCAGCCAGAACCTGCCCTCCGGCAGCGCGCGGCCCCTCGGCAAAGGACAGGCCTTGACCACCTGGTGCGTGGCGATTCTGATCCCTGTGGCATTCGAAGGCAACGGGCCGAAGGTAAGCCATCGTGCATCGGCTCCTGCGGTCCCCGGAACCGGGCCGGTGAGGTAGTAACTGCCATCCGGCGGGTCCGTGTTGAACCCGCAGCCACCCGCATTCCAGTCCCGTCCGGTTGGGGCCGTCGCAGATGATGCTGGTCTGCGCGGAGAGGTAGAACACTCGGCGCAGGCGGCGGCTGTAGCGCTGGAGTCGGCGGAGGTTGCCGGTGCGGCGTCCGGAGTCTTTGGCGACGGGGACGAGGCCGGCGGCAGAGGCGAGGTGACCGGCGTCCGGGTAGGCGGCCAAGTCGCCTGCCGCGACGAGGAACTCGGCGCCCACGATGAGGCCGATCCCCGGCACCGACTCGATGACCGCGGCCTGCGGATGAGTGCGGAAGTCGTCGCTGATCTGCCGGTCGAGCTGCTTGAGCCGTTCGTCGCCGTGGGGCCATGCTCGCGGCGCGGGCAGTGCTAAGGTTCCGGTAGGCGAAGTGCGGCGTCGGAACGCTTCGCCAGTCACTGCGGTGGCCCTGAGGCGCGAGTACCGGAACGCATCCGGTCGAGGTTGAGCGCCCTGCGGCACCGCGTTGCACGTCAGCCGGGCTGTAACCGGCTCGTGGTCGTCTCGCGGGTCGCCGACGTGCCTGTGCTCACCCTCGCCGGGGCTGATCTTGCGAGAGGAAGCACATCATGACCACTCTGGTCATCGGAGCCCGAGGTGGCGTCGGCCGCCATGTCGTCGACCAGCTGCTCGCTGTCGGTGAACCCGTTCGTGCCTCGGTGCGCGACCCTCGGGCTGATGCCGACCTGCCTGCCGCGGCCGAAGTCGTGACCGCCGACCTCACCCGGCTCGACACGCTGCGCCCAGCACTCGACGGCGTGCGCCGGGTGTTTCTCTACGCCCCGCCGGCCAGGGCCGAAGGCTTTGCCACGGTGGCCGCCGAGGTGGGACTTGAACGCGTCGTGCTGCTCTCCTCCGGCAGTGTTCTGCTGCCGGGCATGGAGCACAACGCGATCGCCCAGGAGCACCGTGCGGTCGAGGACGCGCTGTCAGCCGCCGGCCTGCCCTGGACGCCGGTGCGGCCCCTGGTCCTGGCAAGCAACAGCCTGCGCTGGGCGGAGTCGATCAGGTCGAGTGGCACAGTGCGGCTGGTCCACCCCGACGCCGTCACGGCGCCGGTCCACGAACGCGACGTCGCCGCCGTCGCGGTCACGGTACTGGGTGTCGGTGCCGAGGATGCGGTGGCGACCGCTCCATCGAGCGCGGCCGTGCTGACAGGACCCGAACTGATCTCGCAGCGCCGCCAGGTGGAACAGATCGGGCAGGCGATCGGCAGGACTCTGCGTATCGAGGAACTCTCCCCGGATCAGGCCCGCGAGCACTACGGTCGCTTTTCCGACCCAGCAACTGTCGACGCGATCTTGCAGTTCCTTTCCCTGGCCGCAACAGGCGGGTCGCCGTGTACACCGACCGTGCGGCGTGTGCTGGGTCGGCCCGGCCTCAGCTTCGCGCACTGGGCCCGCGACCACGCAAAGGACTTCGGCTGAAGACCCACGGCCGCTGACCCCCAAGGTCTCGGACACGCCACAGCCATCAGCATCCGTCCTGGGCGGTGCTACGGTCCCCGGGGTTCGGCACCGGACACGGCTGCGCCACGGCCCGGTGGCCCGCAGCGGTCAACGTTCGCTGTCACAGCGTGGTGGGCGCTTCGGGGCATGCGGGCGGGGGTGTCACAGACCCCCAAGAGCCGCCCGGCCGCACCGCACTACTGGCGACGCCAGAATCTGCGAGCCGTAACCCTTGCCGATCTGAGGTGGCCGGGGTCGCTGAGTGGGGAGACGTCCGCGAGATCCATGCCGTCAGCCCACCCGGCACCCCCGACCCGACTGACGGCCACAGCCCCCACCATCGGTCACGATCCGGCAACATGCGCACTCGACTGCCGTGGTCGGGTCCGTGGTCGGCCCGACCACGGGTGTCCCGCGGGTGTTCCGGGTGGATGCGCAATCGCGGCTGCGCAACGAACGCGGTCCTGCTTGCTCAGGCGCCGCGCAACGGAAGTGGTCGGGGCTGTGGTCGGCCCGACCACGAGCCCAGCCACGGGTTTTGTGTCCCCATCGTGACCGTGGTCGGGCCTTCATGGTCGGTGGTCGGGTCGGGTCCGGCGGGTTTTCTCGAGGTCGGCAAGTACACGTTCTGACCTGGGAGTTTGACCATGTCCCCGGACAAGCAGACCTCGGAGAGCGAGGCTGCTGCTCCGATGGCCGCGGGCGCCCGGCTGGAGAAGATGCGGCGTCGCGTGCGCCTGTCGCGTCTGGCCTTGTTCACCGCGATCGCGGCCGGGCCCGTCGCCCTGGGCGTCGCGGTAATGCGTAGATGCGGTCCCACGGCGGGAAGTCGACGGGCATCGCGCGCCACTTGATCCCGTTGTCCACGAGATGCCGGATCGCATCGAGCATGGCCCGGTGGCAATACGCCTCCGGCCGGCCGCCCCGGCCACGCATCCAGCCCGGCACCGGCAGTAGCGGCAGGACCCGGGCCCACTCCGCGTCCGTCATGTCCGTCGGATACCGCCGCTCACGCATCGGGGTGTCGGCGGCGTTCCCGAACCGGTGAGCCAGACAGTCACACGCGAGAGTGACCGAAATGGACTCCGTCTCCGCGGTGGCATACAACTGCAACAACAGCGCCTCCTGGCAGACGAGTTGGCGTAGACACCCTCCGAGCTGGCTACCAAGAGACCCTGTTCCCATGCCCGGCACCGGCCGCAATCACCCGATCGAGACTCCCGTTCGACGGACACCACTCAAGATCGAAAAGACGACAGCTCAAAGCCATGGGCGCAATGGCCGAATGGCGAACCGACGCCTCGACCGCGTCTACCCGGGTCCTGTTCGTGGACGCCATCAACATCAAGATCAGGGACGGGCAGGTCGCAAACCGTCCCATCTACGTGGTGATGGCGGTGACCGTGGGCGGCACCCGCGACATCCTCCGCATCTGGGCCGGCGACGGGGGCGAGGGCGCCAAGTTCGGTCTGAAGCGGGGCTGCGCGTAACGTCAGTCGGTCCAGGTAGCGGTGGCGGGCGTCGGACGACCGCAGACCCCATGCCAGCAGCATGCCGGTGACCAGTGCTGTCACGTGGCCGACGGGAGTGACCCCCAGCGTGGTCAGGCCGCTCGTGATGCGCGGTGCGCGCACCGCGAGCGCGGCGAGCGCGGTCCATCGGTGCCATCGCCGGGCTCCCGCTGCCACCACGGCGGCCAGGGCCGAGACGATCACGTAGGACGGGCCGACGTCCAGCGTCGCACGCAGCGCAGGGTCTGCTTGGCCGGCCGCGATCCGCGCTGCCAGCAGCCCTTCGCTCACCAGTGTGCCGAGGACCTGGCCGGCCGCGATCAGCGCGACCGCCCGCATGTTGCCGAACCGGATCACGAGTAACGCCAGCATGGCCCCGGCCAGGGCGATGCTGCGCAGACAGGCCCAGGGATCGGCGCCGAACAGGAAGGCGGAGGCGATGAGCGCCTCCACAGGATGATCACCCATATTGGCCAGGTTGGTCGATGCCCAGGCGTTCACCGCGTGATCACCGCCGTACGTCAGGGACGACGCGGCGGCGAGCAGGGCGAAGCCCCAGGGCACAGGGGGAAGCCATCGGCGGGCGGGCGTCCGGGAGAGATCCATGTGGCCGACCCTGGCAGAGGTTGCCCGCCCCGCGGATCTGGCCACGGAATGACCGGCTGATCTCTGTCTCTGGACAGAGGCGGATGATCGCCCTCCCGGCTAGGGTCGGATGCGTGCGAGGCATGATGGTGAGGCATGACGCGGGGCCCTATGCCAGGAGACTGACGCCGACTCAGCTGATCGGGCTGGATGTGCCTTTGGCCATGGTCCTGATGGCGTCGAACGTCTTGTGGTGGACGCTTGGCACGCACCGCACGGGCTGGCCGGCATGGCAGACCGTGCTGACGTGCTCGTTGGGCGTGGCCGTCGCCGTCCGGCGGCTGCTGCCACTGCCTGCACTGGCGGTGGCTTCGGTGATGATGGCCACCGACGGCGCGCTCAGCCTGACAGGGGTGCTGGCGACTGCCTTGCTGGTGTACGGGGTGGCGGTCGCTCGACCCACGCGTGTCGCGGCGTACGCGAGCGCGGTGGCGGGCGCCGCACAACTCGCCTTGATGGTCCCTATGCAGGGCGTAACAGGGCACGACTACTGGGGGTGGCCGGGGATGAGCCAAAGCCTCATCGTCGAGGCCGCCGCCTGGGCGATCGGGTGGTCCACCAGACGGGGCCGCGCCTATTCCCAGGGCCTGGTCGAGCAGGCCGAGGAGCGGTCACGACGCACGCTTGTCGAGGAACGCATACGCATCGCCCGGGAGTTGCACGACGTCGTCGCGCACAGCCTGAGCGTCATCGCAGTGCAGGCGGGCGTCGGCCACCATGTGATCGGCAGCCGACCCGACGAGGCCGCGAAGTCCCTCTCCGCGATCGAGACCACCAGCAGGGCCGCGCTCGGGGAGCTGCGCTCCCTGCTGGGTGTCCTGCGCGATGACGACGGCGCCGAATGGCTGCCCGGCGGCCTCGACGACCTGAACACACTCCTGGAACAGACCCGACGGGCCGGGGTGCGGGTCGAGTTGACGATCAACGGTCACCCGCACGCCCTGCCCCGAGGTGTGGACCGTGCCGCCTACCGCATCGTGCAGGAAGCCCTGACCAACGTCGTCAAGCATGCCCGTACCGGCCATGCCCGGGCGACGGTCGCCTACGCGCCGGGCGAGGTCGCTCTCACGGTCGTCGATGCCGGGGCCGGCCGCACGACCACCCCGATCACCGAGGGCCACGGCCTGACCGGCATGAGGGAACGCGCCGCCGTCTACGGCGGCGAGGTTCACGCGGGCCCGCTGTCGCCGCACGGCTTTCGCATCACCGCCCGGCTGCCGTACGCCACGGACGAGCGAACAGCCCAACTCTCCGTGGGCGCCGATCTGGAGGGCGCATGACGGTGCGGGTCGTCGTGGTGGACGACGAGACGCTGGTGCGTGCCGGGTTCCGTGTGCTGATCGAGTCGGAAAACGATCTCCAGGTCGTCGGCGAGGCGGCCGACGGGACCCAGGCGGTCAGGGTGATCCGCGAACTGCGCCCCGATGTAGCCCTGATGGACATCCGGATGCCCGGGCTCAATGGCATCGAGGCCATCCGCAGCCTGCTCGGCGGCCCGTCTCCGGTGCCCGTCCACGTCCTGGTGCTCACCACCTTCGACCTGGACGAGTACGTCTTCGAGGCGCTCCGCGCAGGCGCCGCGGGCTTTCTCCTCAAGGACACTCCACCCGCACGCCTGATCGACGCCGTGCGGGTGATCGCCACTGGGGAGTCGCTACTGTCACCCGGCGTCACCCGCAAGCTCATCGAGACCTACGTCCGCCGCCCCGGCTACCCCGGCCCGGTCACCCGCAACCTGGACGGGGTGACCGGCCGCGAGCGTGACGTGCTGAGCCTGATCGCACGTGGCCTGTCCAACAACGAAATCGCAGCCGAGCTGTATCTGACCGTCGGCACGGTCAAGACCCACGTCAGCCATTTGCTGACGAAGCTGGGGGCCAGGGACCGGGCCCAACTCGTCATCGCCGCCTACGAAAGCGGACTGGCAGGGCCCGCACGTGGTTGAAGCAGGACGAGCAGGACCCAGTTGTGGGACAGGAGATTCACGCCTCGGCCGGTGCGATCCACGCGGGGCACGACACAGCCCAGCCACCCACGGATGGGTCAATCGGCTTGACGCCCGTCCCAGCGAGCCGGAGGTACCCCACCCCGATGCCCTCGAGTTGGTTTCGCAACCCTCGTGCTGCACCGGAGGTCCTGCTTTCATGCGCCCACCCGGCCAAGATCCCCCGACCAGGGATCCCGTTCGATCAGAACGGTCCTCGTGATCATAGGGCAACGGCTTCTTAGGCAGCGCCTTCCATCTCACCACGCCTCCTCGCCGGCACCCGGATGCTCCACGAGTTGGGGAACGGCCGCACAGTCAGGCCTGCACTCAGTCTCTACTGGTTCCGCCACTCGCGTCGCGCGTTCGCCTGATCGCCCGCCTTCGGGCGCTCGATTCCGGTCATACGTCAGCAGACGGCTCGAAGTGCCCATCGACCTCACACACGATTTCCCGGGATCACATCCCTCTGGCGGCGTCCCTGCAGGCCACAGCCTGGGACGTCCCAAGACGTCTCAAACTGTTCACCGTCGGTAGAAACGTGCCCCTTCATCCAGCACGCTCGTGCTGACGCCAGGCGTCACACCCAGGAACCAGCCGAGAAGGAGAAACCTGTGCGACTACGCACTCGTATGATCCCGTTCGCGATGACTGCCGTGCTGATCGGGGCAGGCGCAGCCACTGTGGCACCTTCCGCTCATGCGGAGACCGCGGTTCCTGCGACGCCCCAGTGCAAGGTATGGGAGAAGAACACCACCAGGTTCTCCGGCTGGTGTAATGGCCGAGGGCCGGCCAGCTACCGCGCGACCATCACCTGCCGGCGAGGCGGCGAGCATCAGGGACAGTGGCGATGGCTCGGGGACCGCCGAGGCTCTACGGCATGGTGTGAGAAGAACGACCGGGTTGCCAGCAAGTGGCAGTTCAGGAGTGGTTGATCGTCCTGTGAAGCCTGGCCAACCGCGTTGTGAAGAGCGGCGCGGGACAACGCCACCACACCCTCCGGCTTGACACTACGAAGCCCTCGGCGACATCGCCCGCTGAGATCACGCCCCATAGTGCTCTCCGGCCACTGCGCGACAAGCCCACGGACAAGAATCTCCACGGCAGCCAACCGGCCGGAACCCCCCGCCCGGGCCGAGCGGGGGCACCCCGCTCGGCCCGGGCGGGCCTTACACCGCACCCACGGTGTCCGCTACTTCCACGGCTTCTACTCGATCGGTGACGACGCCCTGTGGGGCGTTAACCGCCGCAGGAAAGGAGCCTCGAACACGCTGGCCGCGCTCAAGTCGATCCGTGCCGCCCGGCCCGACGGCACGCCGATCAACGTGATCCTGGACAACCTGTCCGCCCACAAGGGCTGCGACATCCGCCCCTGGGCGAAGAAGAACAAGGTCGAGCTGTGCTTCACCCTGGACTACACCTCGTGGGCAAACCCGATCGAGGCGCACTTCGGACCGCTGCGGCGGTTCACCATCGCCCACTCCAACTGTCAAGCCGTTCCCCGGTAGGGGGCCGAGGCGCGGTGCACGGTCAGGCCGGTGATATAGACCACCGGCTGGTCGTGGCTGATCAGCAGTCCGATCAGCAAGGCGACTCCGCCGTCGTTGAGATCAACGGCCCACAGCACGTCGCTGCCGAGGGCCAGGACATCCCCGATCACTTCCAGCAAGGCCGTCTCGTCGTTCAGGACCCGGCGGGACAGCAGCCGTTCGCCCTCCGCGTTGATCACCACGCAGTGGTGATGTTCCTTGCCGATGTCCACTCCGGCCCATATCCGGGACACGGGCACCTCCGCGAGCTCGTCGCGCTCCTGCCGCCCAGCACACGACCTCGCCGACATCGCCGTACACAGCGATCGAGTCGCATCTCCCAATTGGCGGTCGAGTCGTCGCGGGGCTCCGGGCGGCCAAGCCTTTCCAGCCATCTCATGGCGAACCGCTGACAGCCATACCCAGAGCCCCTGGGTCCCGCTGATCTTACGAGTGACCAGTTCGAACCACGATCAAGAAAGTAGGGCATCCGCTGGGGCGGACGCCCCCCTCAACCTCGCGGCCTGACGGCCGCGCCGTGACCGTCGGCGATCTGACACGAGCGGCCTCGCCGCAGGAACGAGCCCCGTCAGGGCTTTTCGGGCTTGCGGGCCAGCAGGCAGGCGTGCGGTCTGTTCACGCGTCCGCCGGGCTCCTGCTCCAGCCTCGCGGTGACGACGAGTCCGGCCTGCTCCAGCAGGTCGACCATGCGGTCCAGGGGCAGGAGGTACGACTCGTAGGACACCGGATGGCCATAGCCGTGGGTCGGCTGCAGCCGCTCATTGCCGACATAGTCTCCCCAGAGCAGGAAGCCGCCGGGCGCGAGCGTGCGGTGGAACTCGGCGAACACCGCCGGCAGCCACTGCGGGGGTGTGTGGTGGGTGGAGTACCAGGCCAGGATGCCGCCGAGCTCGTCGTCCCTCGTTTCCAGTGCGGTCATCGAGCCCGCGGTGAACCGCAGGTTCGGATAGGCGTGCCGGGCCAGCCCGACCATCTTCGGTGACAGATCGACGCCGAAGGCGGGCACTCCCAGCCCGGCCAGGTGCGCCGTCACGCGTCCGGGGCCGCATCCCAGGTCCGCGACCGGCCCCAGACCGGCCGTCCGCACCAGTTCGGCGAACCCCGCCAGCATCGCGCGTGACAGCGGGTCCATCTCGGCTGGAGGCGGGACGCGTTCGACGTAATCGGCGGCGACCGTGTCGTACGAATCGCGGACGGCGGTCAGAAAGGAGGGCTCAGCCATGCGGGCGACCCTAGGCCAGAGAACTGACAGGCCGTGTCACGACCTTGAGTTGACCTGCGCGACATCCACCGCCGTAGACACTCGGCCATCACGCCACTCCGGTGGGTCACGGCTGCGGGCCGGGCTGTTGCCGGGGAACCCGCGCGGCCCTGGCGGAGGCCTCGCGCGCGGTCCAGGCGGGACGGTGTGTGGGGGAAGGGCTGGGTGGCAGTCTGCGGATCGCGTGCGCGGAGACGATGGCGGCCTGGCTGCTCGTTCTGGTGCTGCGGCGATGGTGCACGCGGTGGCCTGAGGTGCGGCTGGACCTCATGGAGTTCAGCAGCGCGGACCGCATGATCGAGCATCTGATGGCCGACGGCACGGACCTGTTCGTAGGCCCGAGCCGAAGGCTACGTCGGCGCGCGTCGAGGTGCTGGGACGCGAGGAAATAGTGGTCGTCACCTCGCCCGGACACTCGTTCGCGGACCGGGCGTCCGTCCGTCGCGGTGGAAGAGCTCGCCGGCGAGCCGTTTGTGCACTGCGACCCGGAGAACGGCATGGGTGTGTGGGTCGACGAGTTCGTCGCAGACCGGCAGACCGATGTGGCGGTCGTCCCGCGAACCCTCAGCCCGCGGACCGCCGCCCAACTGGCGGGGTCCTGTATGGGAGTGACCATCGTGCGGGTGTCCGCACTGGCGGGACGGCCCTCGGCGCGTGGTGCGCCGTCTGGAACCGCGGGTGCACCGCGACATCCTGGCCATCACCATGGTCCCTCCGACGTGCTGGTCCGCAGGTTCATCGCCGATCTGCGGCGGCGGGGGCTGCCCAAGGTGGACACCGAAGCGCGGGACCGACCGGTGGGTGGTCCATCCGCAGAGGAGTGAGTTCCGCCGCCAGTGTCTGTGCACCAGATGATCCTTACGCCTGCCGACCGCGAACCGGTGCCAACGGGACTGCACGGCCGAAACGCCGGCAGTGCTGGACTGCATTCCCCATCCCCGCTGCAGAAATGCCACCCGGTTGCTCGCGAAGCAGCGTCCGGTGCCAGAGGCTGGGACGATGACAGAGCCTGTTCAGGAGCCAGGAGAGTCAACACCGTTCGGGATGGAGCGCGATCCTGCCCGGGTGGTCGCGTTCAGCGACGCCGTCATGGCCATCGCCATCACGCTGCTCGTCCTGGAGATCCGCCCGCCGCACGACACCCGCCACCTGTTGCACGGCCTCGCCATGCTCTGGCCGTCCTACCTGGCCTACGCCGTCACCTTCATGCTCATCGGGCAGGTGTGGGCCAACCATCACATCATGTTCGACCACATCCGCAGGGCCGACCGGGTGGTGCTGTTCCTCAACACCGTGCTGCTTATGGACATCGCATTCCTGCCTTTCGCCGCCTCCGTACTGGCCGAAGCCTTCCGCGACGGGCACGGGCAGCGCACCGCCGTCGTCCTGCACGGCATCGCATTCGAATGCGCGGCCGCGCTGTTCAACGTCATCTGGTGGTACGCCCGTCGTGATCGCCGGCTACTCGCCGACACCATCGATTCGGCCGGCGTGACGGCCATCGGTCGGCGCTTCCAACTCGCCCTCGTCTGGCTTGCCACCGGAACCCTGCTCGGCGCCCTGCTTCCCGCACTCGGTGTGGGCGTGATCGCCGCCTTCGTTCTTTACTACTGGCTCCCCATCGCGGGGGAGATCGCCAAGGCGGAGCGTCGGCGTGGCCGCGGGGATCACACGTGACTGCCGGAGGGTCATCCGGCCGCGCCGTCGCGGGTGCGCTGGTAGTGGCGCCTTGCCTTCATCCGGTTGCCGCAGACGGCCATCGAACACCAACGGGCCTTGTTGGTCTTGCTGCGGTCGATGAGAAACAGCCGGCACTCTGGGTTGGCGCAGGGCCGCAGCCGACCTGGCATCGTCTCCTGCAGCGCGCCCCAGGCCAGGACGGCCTCCACGGCCATCCGGCGCTCCGCAGGAACGTCCAGTTCCCAGGACACCCCCGCAGACGAGAGGTGCGGGCGGGAGTTGACGCCCTTCAGGAGCGGGGCCAGCGCCGTGGCGGGTCGGCTGCCGCGCACCACGTCCTGCAGGGCATCGCGCGCCTGTAGGAGGCGTCGGCGCTCCTCTGCAGTGCCGCTGCCGCCGAGAGCCTGCTGCCAGGGCGTGGCCGCTTCCGGATCTGCCAGCTGGTCCCGGACCACCCCGTTGACCACAGGCGTGGTGTTGAGGAGCTCCAGGAGTACGTCCTGTTCTCGACCGGCCTTCATTGCCTCCTCCCAACCAACTTCGTTCGCTTGACAGGTTACACAAACGCAAATCCCTCTAACTAGAGAAATAATTTTGATCAGTTAGTTTCATCCCGCCTGAGGAGCCGCGCCAGCCGGACGGGCTGCAGCGGCGAAGGGAAGAACAGGGCCCGTGATCATGCGCGAGAACACCGCCGACGTCTCCGAGATACAGCAGCGCGAACGGTTGCGCCTGGCGGCGAAACCACCGATGAGGCGGTCGCCACACCAGTTGGCCACACCCCAGCCACACCCACGATATTTGCGACCGAACGCACCATGCCCCTGGTGTCTGGTGGAGCGGGCGGCGCCGCAGCCTTGAGGGCCGCCCTCCTGGCCGCCCCGATCCGGTCCAACGTATTTCCCGTCACCTACAGGGCAGCGCAGCAAGCGCGACTGAGCCTGGGACTGCGCAGCGCTGCGCAAGCGCCGCCGTCTCCTGTTGCCCATCGGAGGCGGGGCGTGACGATGGCCATCCCGGTCGGGATCTACCTCGCGGTCAACCACGTCGGTCCCACTGCCCACGGCTGGGTGTGGCCATGTCCACCTACAGGCGCCCTGGCGCTCGGCGTCTTCAGCGCCATGCCCCGCCGCCTGCCGGGCCGGGTCCGTACGTTCCCACTCACCCTGTTCACCGTCGAAGACCTGGTCGCTGCTGGTGATCGCCACCTCCTACAGTCACGACATCCGGCCGCCCCCGCTGGCCGTCGCTGGCTGCAGGCCGCCGGACCGCGGCCCGCGCGAGCACCAGGCCGGCGCCCGAGCATCTCAGTCCGGGCGGCCACGAGAGTCCACAGAGCCGAGGCGACCCCTTGATGCAGCGCCAGACAGACAGACAGACAGACAGGCATCGGCCGCCTGAGCGGGTACGGGGCGGTGCGCCTGCGCTGGCTGATGACCTTCCACGGGCGGAGGCTTAAGCCAGTCACGCCACCCGGGCCCAGCGACGTCCAGACCACAGTCGCCCTCTAACCGATTAAATGTCATTGACAGGTTAGACCGAGTATGCTCGACTGGGTGTGTAACCACTAAATCCCGATAGAGAGGTTAGAGATATGGTCTCTGCAGTTCACCACCGCACAGCCACCGTCAATGGTCTTGAGGTCTTCTACCGGGAGGCCGGCGACCCGCAGGGACCCGCCGTGGTTCTCCTCCACGGCTTCCCGACCAGCTCGCACATGTTCCGCCACCTGATCCCGGCCCTCGCCGACCGTTATCACGTGATCGCCCCCGACCACATCGGGTTCGGCCAGTCCGCGATGCCCGCCCTGCAGGACTTCCCCTACACCTTCGACGCCCTCACCGAGGTCACCTCCGCCCTGCTCCAGCAGCTGGGCGTCGACCGGTTCGCGATGTACGTGCAGGACTACGGCGCCCCCATCGGCTGGCGACTCGCCCTGCAAGCCCCGGACCGCATCACGGCGATCATCACCCAGAACGGCAACGCCTACGAGGAGGGCTTCGTCAAGCCTTTCTGGGACGGCGTCTTCGCCTACGCCAAGGCCCCGGGACCGGACGCCGAAGCCCCCATGCGGGGCGCCCTGACCCTGGAGGTCACCCGCTGGCAATACGTCAACGGAGTCGCCGACCCGACCCTGGTCAGCCCGGACAACTGGGTACACGACCAGGCGCTGCTGGACCGCCCCGGCAACGACGAGATCCAGCTCAAGCTCTTCCGCGACTACCCCACCAACGTGGACCTCTACCCGCAGGTCCACCAGTACTTCCGCGACTCCAAGGTCTCGCTGCTGGCGGTCTGGGGAGCGAACGACGAGATCTTCGGCCCCGCGGGCGCGGAGGCGTTCCGCCAGGACCTGCCCAATGCCGAGATCCACCTGCTCGAGTCGGGCCACTTCGCGCTGGAGAGCCACCTCGAGACCATCACCGAGCACATCCGCGACTTCCTCGCTCGAGTCCTCGCCTGACACGCAGGGCGTCGAGGCGGCTGTGGGCGGCCGCGGACCAGCCGGCAACGCCGTCCGGCACGGGAGTTCGGACGGCCGCACATACCTGGTCCGACTCATCCAGCACCCGTACTGCTTCCACGTCGAAGTCCACGACAGCGAAGTCCACGACAGCGCGCGCCACTCCCCCTTCCGCATCCCGCCCGCCTCGCCGAGCGCGGAGGCCGGGCGAGGCATGCGCATCGTCCAGGGGCTGTGCGACGACTGGGTAGTGCAGGCCCGCACCGGCCAGGGCAAGGCCGTCTGGACGTGCCTCCGCCGGCCCGAGGTCCACACCTCCCGCTGCTCCTGCACGCCCTGACCGCCCACAACCACAGCCCCCGGGGCGCGGCCACTCGCGCACCCTGCACTCGGAAGGAACCCGTCATGGGACTGTCCTGGCAGCAAGGCCCCCTCTCCGCGAGCGCCATCGGACGATTCCTCACCCCCGAACCCCTCCCCCAGCGCCTCCTGTTCGCCGAGCGGCTGCGCCGTCGCATGCGCGTGAAGTTCAACGGCACCTGGGTCGCCGACAGCGAGAACGTGATCCTGCTCCACGAGCCGGGCCGCTACCCCGTCGCCTACTTCCCTCGCGAAGACGTGGACGAACAGGCCCTGGTCGCCGGCGGCAAGGTCACCCACCACAAGGACCTCGGCGAGACCGCCTGGTACGCGGTGCACGCTGGAGAGCGCACCACCGAACGCGCCGCCTGGGAGTTCACCGCGCTACCCGCTCACGCCGCCGAGCTCCGGGGCCGTATCGCTTTCGCCTGGCGGGCGATGGACGCCTTCTACGAGGAGGACGAACGCGTCCTGGGACACGCCGCGGACCCGTACCACCGCATCGACATCCGCAACACCTCCCGCACCCTGGAAGTCCGCCTCGGCGACACCGTGATCGCCCGCTCCCAACATCCCGTCGTCCTCTACGAGTCCGGCTTCGCCCCGCGCTGGTACGTCCCGCGCGCCGACGTCGACGAGACCCGGCTGCGCCCGGTCGAAAGACAGACCTTCTGCCCCTACAAGGGCCTGTGCGACTACTACGACATCGGTGAGGCGCGCCGCGCCGCCTGGTCGTACCGCGACGCCTACCGGGAAGTGAAAAGGATCAACGACCTGGTGTCCTTCGAAGCGGACAAGGTCGAGGTCTACTTGGACGGCAGCCGGCTGCACCTCGAAGCCGGGCAGAACGTCATCTCCCACGGCGTCGACCGCGGCCTGGACATCGACGAGGTCAAGGTCCACTGACGACCACGAGCACGTGTCGGCATCCCCTCCTGGCATGGAGATCACATGGCTCCGGGATGGAGGAGCAGGACTTCCCTCTGCTGCGGATGTGGCTCCAGCAACCCCAAGTGGAGTTCCAAGGTGGGGTGCCGTGGCTGGGCCTGCTGCTGTTGTTCAGCGTATTTCCGCAGGCAGGCGCGGTGCTCATGGCAGACCCGTTCGACGGCGAGTGACAGGTTGCGCAGCAGGTGCCAGGAGTCAGCGACCTCAGTGGCGTCAGCAGCGCCTTCCTTGACTGCGCGGGTGAAGGCGCTGGCCCGGTCACGGCACACGACCTCGGCACCGGCATGGTCGTGGAGCCGAGCGGCCAGAGTCTCGGAACTCCGGTCTGGCAGACGTCGGCGAACTGGTGGGTTCGACCTCGACGAGAATGGTTCCGTAGCGACGGCCGGCGCGGAAGGCGAACTCGCCCACGCCGAGCACGCGTGGGGCCCGGCTCGGCACGGCCGGAGCATGCAGATGTCCGAGGAGCCGCATCCCGCCTGCTGGAACCGAGAGCTTCCGGCACAGCCGTGCCCTAGGCCGTCCGCTCATTTTGACCGCCACGGAACGAAGCACGAAGCGCAGGCCGGAGCTGGCCCGCTGGTAGGGCTCGCTCACACCGTCGATCTGCTCAACGAACGTCCTGCGTGGGCAGGTTGGGGCATCGCAGAAGAACCGTCACGCGGTCAGCCGAACCAACGCCGGCCTGCCGGCAATGGGACAGTCGTCCAGCTGACGACCGTAACGACTGTGGACCCGGCGGGATGCGACACCGCAGTCAGGACACATTCTGGACGAGCGTGTGCTGGACAGCTGGACCAGCGTCCCGTCCACGAGCGCCTCCATACACTCCACCCGTACACCGGTAGTCCCAGGAATCGACGCGCCCTCGGCTGATAAGCAGACATTCCCATGAGCAGGGCATTCCCGTTGGCGCAGCCGCCTGACCTTGGCATTCACGAGATCGCTGACAGGACCTGGAACCTCCCCACCCCCTGCTCAGGTGGCCTCAGAGTCGCTCAGTTTGATTTCCCAGGCCTACCCGTGCTGACCTGCGGTCTGGCTGCCTACCTCCGGCCACCGGCTTGGCGGCAACCGACGCAGTGGCGGTACCACGGCGAGCTGACCTGGTCACGGTCGCGTTCTGTGGGTCGATGCGTGAACTGCCGATGTCACTGGGCCCACATACCTTTCGGTCGACCGCCCGGCCGGGTGGCGACGGAGGGATGAGACATGGTGCCATTTCCAACTTCATGGTGAGCCATGCTGGAGCCGCTGGTGCCCTGTCGCGTTGAAGGAGAATCGGTGCCGCACTCGAAGTCACCACGGCCCTGACGGCTTCTCCGGAGCGCGTGTTCGATGCCTGTCTCAACGTGGAGGAGCACACCCGATCCATGTCGGCCTCCTCGGAGCAGGTCGTGGGAGGAAGGACCTCACGGCATGCTCGCGCTCGCACCTGCCCCGCACGATCATGCAGTGACGCCTGGCCGGCCCCCGCCTCCGCGGGCATGTCGATCTCCCCGTCTGGGCACATCACGTATGCACCCCGAACTCCCCCACGGAGAAAGCGTCATGGGCCTCGGAAACTGGATCACCAAGAGCCTCTGCACCGGGCACGACTGGTCCTCATGGCAGACATCGTCGGCAGAAGACGATCCCTACTGCAAGAAGGTCAGAACCTGCGCCAAATGCGGCGGCACCGAGCACCGTTCGGAGCACTCCCTGGGCGGGGTCGAGACGGTGCACCTCGGCAACAGCGACACCGGGTACTACATCCGGGACGGACGCAAGTGCCTCTACTGCCGGTACGCCGAGGAGCTCTAGGACGGGCCCCGCCCGGCAGCCACCTCGGCGGCGACGGCGACCGCCTCGGCTCGTCGGCGATCACATGGGTCATCGCGCGCTCCCGGCACCGGCGAAGGGGACCTGGGCGGTGGGGGCCACCTGCTGCCCGTACGGGTGCCGCCACAGACCCTGCGCCTGAAGCTTCGGCAGAACGCCCTCGCCGAACCAGTACGCCTCCTCCAGATGCGGATAGCCGGAGAAGATGAACTCCTCGACGCCCAGGGCCGCGTACTCCTTGATCCGCTCGGTGACCTCCTCGTGGCTGCCGACCAGAGCCGTGCCCGCTCCGCCGCGTACCAGCCCGATACCGGCCCACAGGTTGGGATGGATCTCCAGCCCGGTGGGGGTCCCCCCGCTCGAGCGAAGCCGAGAGTGGGGGAGGCTTCCGCCACCGTGCAGGGCGAGCATGCGCTGCTGCCCTTCGGACTCGCTGCGGGCGAGCCCGGCCTGCACCGACTTCACCGTCTCCGGATCGAAACCGTCCAGGAGCCGGTTCGCCTCCGCCCAAGCCTGCTCGGACGTATCGCGCGTGATGACGTGCAGCCGGATCCCGAACCGGATATTGCGGCCCTCCTTGGCGGCCAACCCCCGGATCCAGGCGATCTTCTCGGCGACGGCGGTGGGCGGCTCACCCCAGGTGAGGTAGACGTCGACATGCCTGGCGGCAACTTCTCCGGCGATCGGCGAGGAGCCCCCGAAGTACACCTCGGGCACCGGGTCGGGTACCCGGGCCAGCCTGGCGTCCTCGACCTGGAGGTGCTCGCCGGCGAGGTCGACGGTCTTGCCTTCCCACAGCCCCCGGACGATTTCCAGGAATTCGCCGGTACGGCGGTACCGCGCGTCCTTGTCGAGGAAGTCCCCGTAGGCCCGCTGCTCGTGGCTCTCGCCGCCGGTGACGACGTTGAGCAGGAGCCGTCCGCCAGTCTGCCTCTGGAAGGTGGAGGCCATCTGCGCCGCGAGCGTCGGCGAGACGAAGCCGGGGCGGAAGGCGACGAGGAACTTCAGACGCTCGGTGTTCTGGCTGACCATGGCGGTGGTCAGCCACGCGTCCTCGCACCACGCGCCGGTCGGCGTGAGAGCGCCGACGAAGCCGAGGTCCTCGGCGGCGCGGGCGATCTGGCTCAGGTAGGCGACCGTCGGTGGCCGGTCGCGCCCGGACTGCGTGGCGGGGGTGCCGTGGCCGCCGCCGACGACGTGGCGGCTGTCACCGTTGGTGGGCAGGAACCAGTGGAAGGTGAGGGACACGTGAGGGCTCCGATCGGTGTTCGTCAGCGTTCGTCACAGGAGGCCGTGCCGGGGCGGCCTGGTGCCGCCCAGCACGTAACGGCCGATGTGCTGGACCTTCCAGCGGGCAGGGTCGTGCAGGGTGTGGGTGCGCGCGTCGCGCCAATGGCGATGCAATCCCAGGGAGTCGAGCGCCGAGCGGGTGCCCGACACCTCGAAAAGGGCGCTGGCGACCTCCACGGCGGCCTCGGCCGCCGTCACTTTTGCGGTGGCCACCGCGATCGAGGCCTCGGCGGCAGAGTCGTCGGTCAGGTCGGCGCGGGCGTCGTCGACCGCGCGGGCGGCCTCGCGAAGCAACGCTTCGGCAGCCCTTTCTCTGATCGCCAGTTCGCCGAACCGCTGGATCAGCAGCGGATCCTCCGCGGCGGTCGCGTGCCCCTCGGCTGCGCTCTCGAACCAGGGGCGGCTCTTCGTACGGACGAACTCCACCGCCTCGGCCAGCGCCCCGGAGGCGATCCCGGCGTCGATGGCCGCGTGCAGCAACTGAGCTACCGCGCCGTGAAGTTGGGGGCCCTGGAAGGTGAGGTGGTGCGGCACGACGCGGTCGGCGGGCACGGGCACCGACTCCAGGCGGACGGTTCCGCTGGCGGTGGTGCGCTGTCCCATGCCGTCCCAGTCGTCCACGACCGTGAGGCCGGGCGCGTCGCGCGGGACGTACGCCACGTGCAGGGTGTCGTCCTCGGTGCGGGCGAGGACGGGGATCCAGTGGGCGAACAGCGCGCCGGTGGAGTAGTGCTTGACGCCGTCCAGGACGTACGACCCGTCCGGGAGCCGGGTGAGGCGGGTGCGGATGTCCTGGACGTGCTGGGTGCCCGCCTCGGACTGGGCGTTGCCGAACCGCTTGCCGGCCAGTACCTCGCCGAAGAAGAACTCCTGCTGCTCGTCGCTCCCGTGCCGGCGCAGCACGTTGACGTACACGAAGTGGCTCTGCGGAATCTGGGCCAGACTGGCGTCGGCGGCGGCCAGCAGTCGGAAGATCTCGGCGAGCGTGTCCGCATGGACGTCCGCGCCGCCGAACCGGGCGGGCACGGTCACGGCGAGCAGCCCGGAGGCGGACAGCCGCTCCAGCTCCGCGTGGGGGAGCCTGCGCCGCGCGTCCCGCTCGGCGGCGCCCTTGCGGAAGTCCGCGGCCAGCTCCGCGGCCACGGCGAGGGCCTCGGCGTCGTCCGCGATGACGTGCGCGGCGCTCATCCGGCGGCCGCCAGCAGCGTCGTACGGCCGCCCAGCGCGGCCGAGAACTGGTCCGTGACCTGCGCCAGAGCCTCGGCCGATCCCGGCGCGACTTTCAGCGTGCCGTCCTCGCCCACCGTGATGTCCTTGTCGAGCGTGAACCAGCCCGGCGTGATGTGCGCAGGGCCCATGGAGGCCAGCACCGGGCGCAGGGCGTAGTCGATGGCCAGGACGTGGGCGGTGGTGCCGCCGGTGGCCAGCGGGAGGACCGTCTTGCCCGCCAGGGCGTACTGCGGGAGCAGGTCGAGCAGGGACTTCAGCAGTCCGGAGTAGGCGGCCTTGTAGACGGGGGTTCCGATCACCACCCCGTCCGCCTGCTCGAACAGGGCGGTGGCCCGGACGATCGCCGGGTGACCGAAGTCGGCCCCGAGCAGCGCCTCGGCAGGCAGGGTACGAACGTCCAGCGCGATCACCTGGTGCCCCTGGGCGATGAGCCGCTCGTCCAGGTGGCGCAGCAGCCGAGCGGTGCGGGAGGTGGCGGAGGGGCTTCCGGAGACGGACAGGACAGTGGCCATGGGAGGACCTTTCGGTTCGTCGTTTCGTGTGCGTGCTGCGGTCAGGCGTGGGCGGCGGCGGGCTCGGACGCGGCTTCCTGTGCCTCCAGTTCGCGCACCAGGGGCAGCACCCTCTTGCCGAAGTACTCGACCTCCTCCAGGTAGTGCAGGAAGCCGAGGAGGAAGAGGTCGACGCCTAGCCGCTTGTAGGCGACGATCCGCTCGGCGATCTGCTCGGGGGTGCCGATCAGACCCGTGCGAAAGCCGTCGTTGTACTGGACGAGGTCCTCGAACGTGGAGTCCTGCCACATGCCCTTGCCGTCGCCAGTGGACGGACCGGCCTGCTGGACCGCGTCGCGGAAGCCGTGCACGGCCTGTGTGTCGGCCTTGGCGACGATCTCGCGGAGCGTCTCGCGGGCCTCGGCCTCGGTGTCGCGGGCGATGAGGAAGCCGTTGAGGCCGAACTTCGGTGCCGTGCGGCCCGCTTGGACGGCGGAGGAGCGGACGTCCTGGATCTGCTCGGTGACGCCGTCGAAGTCCTTGCCGTTGGAGAAGTACCAGTCGGAGACGCGGCCCGCCATGGCGCGCGCGGCGGTGGAGTTGCCGCCCTGGAAGATCTCCGGGTGCGGACGCTCGGGGGTGTTCAGCGGCTTGGGCTTGAGGGAGAAGTCACGCAACCGGTAGAAGTCACCGGCGAGCTCGGCGTGGTCCTCGGTCCAGATCTTCCGCAGGGCGCGAATGAACTCCTCTGAGCGCCGGTAGCGCTCGTCGTGCTCCAGCCAGGGCTCGCCCAGCGCGGTGAACTCGCCCTTGAACCAGCCGCTGACGACGTTGACGGCGAAGCGGCCGTTCGACAGGTGGTCGGCGGTGGCGCCGAGTTTGGCGAGGACGCCCGGGTGCCACAGGCCGGGGTGGACGGCGGCGATGACCTTCAGCCGCTGGGTGGCGAGCAGCAGGGCGAGGCTGAAGCTGGTGGACTCGTGCTGGTACTCGGCGCCGTAGCTGGCCATGTAGCGGACCTGGCTGAGCGCGTAGTCGAAGCCGTTGTTCTCGGCGAGGACGGCGAGTTCGCGGTTGTACTCGTACCCCCAGTCGGTGCGCTGCTCGATGGTGCTGGTGACCAGACCGCCACTGACGTTCGGCACCCAGTAGGCGAAGCGGACGGGATCGGATCCGGGGAACGCGGAGGATGCGGGCATGTGAACTCCTGGCAGGAGAATGCTGCGCGGGCAGGACGAATGAGCTCCGCGGAATTCAGGCACGCTGGAGCGGCGTTTCCGGGAAAGCCGTCGTCACGACGGAAATGAGCCGGGACCGGAATTCACGGAAGGAAGTCAGACAGGGAGCGGGTGGGAGGGTTTCCCTCGGGCGCGCTCAGACTCGACAGCGACAGAAGGCGCTGGAAACACGCGCAAGGTCGACATGGCGTCGCCGCGTGAGGTCCTGTCGCTTCATGCCATCGATCGAACCAGGAGGGAGTCCGGCCGGTCAAGAATGCCCGGATGTGATTCCACATGGTGAGAGTCGGTATTCACGAGGTTGTGACAGGGATTCCCTTGAACCCGGTCCCGGGAGGGCGCAGTCTCCTGTTCGTGCGTATCGAACAGCTCGAATACATCGCTGCCGTCACACGCCTCGGTTCGCTGCGGCGCGCCGCCGAGGAACTGCACCTGTCCCAGCCGGCGCTCAGCGAGACCGTACGCAATCTGGAGCGCGAGCTCGGCGTGGACCTGCTGGAGCGCAAGCGGTCCGGGGCGAAGATCAGCGACGAGGGACGCGAGCTGCTGCCGCACATCATGAGCGTGCTGGACGCGGTCGACCGGCTGCGCGGCGCGGCCGGCGACCAGCACCGCATCAGCCGCATGGTCCGACTCGGCACGGTGAACACGGCTACCGTGCCGCTGGTCATCCCGACCGTGCGCGAGTTCCGGGCCTCGCACCCGGTCACCCAGGTGGAGTTGGTCGGCGCGCAGCAGGCCGACATCCACCGCGGGCTGTTGGAGGGCGCCTTCGACCTGGGACTGGTGAACTACCTCCGGGGCGACGACATGCCACCCGGCTTCGAGACGAGGGAGTTGCTCTGCGGCCGGCCGGTGGTGTGCGTGCGTCCGGACAGTCCGCTGGCGGCCCTGGATGCGGTGGACGCGGACAGTCTCCTGGCCGAGCCGCTGGTCGTGATGCGGTCCGGCTATGTGATGCACCGTTTCGTGCACCGGCTGCTCCGCGGCCGGACTCCGTCCTTCTCGTACTCCACCGACGGCGCGGAGATGGGCAAACTGATGGTGGCCGAGGGGCTGGGGGCCACGGTGCTGCCGGACTTCAGCGTCGTCGGCGACCCGCTGGAGCGGCGGGGCGCGATCACTGTGCGGCCGCTTGCGGGGGATGCGACCGACGTACTGCTGGTACTGCAGCGCCGCCATTCCGGCTCCGTTCCGCGGGCGGTCCGCGACCTGTACGAGCTCTTCGTGCGCAACGCCCAGGCGTACGGCGCTTCTTCGCAAGGGCTGACGGAGGGTTGATCCTGTGCTCATCGTCATGGGCGGCCTGCCCGGCACCGGCAAGACCACGCTCGCCCGTCTCCTGGCGGCCCGGATCGGTGCGGTCCATCTGCGGGTCGACACCATCGAGCAGGCGATCGTCCGTTCCGGGGTGGCCCGGCGCCCGGTTGGTCCCGTGGGCTACGCCGTCGGATATGCCCTGGCCGAGGAACGTCTGCGGCAGGGGCTGACCGTGATCGCGGAATCGGTCAATCCGCTGAGTGTGACGCGTGACGCCTGGCGGGACACGGCCGTCAGGGCGGGCGTGCGTGTCGTCGAGGTGGAAGTGGTGTGCTCGGATCCGACGGAGCACCGGCGCCGCGTGACCTCGCGGTCGGCCGACATTCCAGATCTGCCGCTGCCGGACTGGCAGCAGGTCGTCGACCGGGAGTACGAGCCGTGGGACCGCGAGCGCGTCGTCGTCGACACCGCGGGACAGAGCCCGCAACAGTCACTGGCTCTGCTCCTCCGGGGCCTGGCATCGGGCTGACCGGTACCGGGCGGCTGTGCACGCACCGGCTCGGCCAAGTCGTCGCGTACATCCGGCGGTTCAAGCACCTCGATGCCGGGACCTGAAGTCCAAGAGGCGGCGTCGGGCCGCGAGCGGAGAGCCGCGGCGAAGGACGCACACGAGGTCGTCTCAGCATGGTTGTCTTCACGTGGTCGCCTTCACGCAAAAAGGTCTTCCGCTGGCGGCACGGTGACGAGGCGGGCCGCGCCGAAGCGGTCGCGTGCAGCCAGTCGGTGGGGTGCTCCCGAACGTCAGCTCGACTGGAAGGAGTGACCCCGTCGGCGCCATTCCTCCGCAAGCAGTTCGTATGAACGGACCCGGTCCGTATGGTCGTGGGTGATGGTCGTGATGAGCAACTCGTCGGCGCCCGTGGCCTCCTGGAGCCGTTCCAACTGGTCAGCCACCCGGCCCGGTGAGCCGACGAACTGGGTGTCGAGGCGGTCCTGCACGAGGGCCCGGTCCTCGTCGGTCCATGGGTGGGCGCGCGCTTCCTCCGGCGTCGGGTACTCGATGGCGCCCTCGGCGGTGCGGATGCTGCGGACCCACGGGCCATAGCCGGTGGCGAGTGCGCGGGCGGTGGCGTCGTCCTCGGCGACGACGACGTCCGCCGAGACACTGACGTACGGCTTGTCGAGGAACTCGGAAGGCTGGAAGAAGGACCGGTAACCTTCCACCGCCTCCAGGACCGTGGCCGGGCTGACGTGGTAGTTCGCCGCGAACCGCAGACCGCCCCGGCCCGCGACAGCGGCGCTCTGACCACCGCTGCTGCCCAGGATCCACACCTCCACGTCGGCGCCCTCCCCCGGCACGACGTGCGCCTCGACGCCCTCCGGGGAGCGGTAGGTGCCGGCGAGCAGGGCGAGGATGTCGTCGATCTGCTCGGCGTAGTCCTGTGACTCGGCGCCCGGCAGGAGAAGCAGCCTGCGCTGAAGCGCTATGCGGGGTGACCCGAGCAGATGCTCGAAGGAGAAGCGGGGCGGGATCAACAGGCCGTTCGGGGTGCGGCCGTCGACGACCGGGGTCGCCGTCGGCAACGGTGCGGCCGGCTGTCCCGGCGGGCGGCCGCCCGAGCGGCCCAGGCCCAGATCGAAGCGGCCCGGGTGCAGCGCGTCGAGCAGGCCGAACTCCTCCACCGTGGACAGCGCCGTGCGGTGCCCGAGCTGCACGGCCCCGGAACCGAGCCGGATACTGGAGGTGGCGGATGCGGTCAGGGCCAGGACGACTGCGGGGGACGTGCCGGCCACGCCCGGATTGAGGTGGTGCTCGGCGAACCAGTAGCGGGCATATCCGAAGCGCTCGGTCTGCTGTGCGAGGTCGATGGAGTTGCGCAGGGCATCGGCTGCCGTCGAGCCGGAGGGGATCGGGACCAGGTCGAGAACGCCGGGGGCAATATCAGACATGGACGGACTCCTGGGTGAGCGGTGGCGGAAGCACGGGTCCCCATACGAACGGTGGGTCCGGGATCTCGCGGCGCAGCACGGGGGCGACCTTGGACTGGAACAGCTCGAGGGAGGCACGGTGCTGGGACTCCGTCAGCCCGCTCGCGTCGGCGTGCAGGTGGAGCACGGTGTGCCCGAACTGTTCGTGGTAGCGGTGCACCTTGTCGATGACCTGTTGCGGGCTGCCGATCAGAGCGGAGCTGCGTTCGACGAAGTCCGTCAGGTTCTCGAAGACGACCGGCAGGCCGGCCTTCTTGAAGAACGCGAGGTTGGACTCGAAGACCGGCCGGTACCCAGTCAGCGCCTCCTGCGAGGTGCGGGCGACGTAGATGCCCGCCGTGCCCGCGCCGACGGCGATCTGCGCCGGGTCGTGGCCGTAGTGCTCCCACCGCTCGCGGTAGTGGCGGATCAACTCGGCATACGGCTCGATGGGGTTGGTGACGTTCGCCGAGAACAGCGGGTCGCCGTAGCGGGCCGCCAGATCGACGGACTCCTTGCTGGTCGCGCAGCCGTGCCAGACTCGGACCGGCCGCTGATACGGCCGCGGCCACACCTCGGCGTCCGTCAGCGGGGGACGGAAGCGGGTGTCGGCGGTGACCTTGTCCTGGCGCCAGATCTTCCGGAAGACCTCGTAGCTCTCGGCGTTGCGGTCCCACTGGTCCTCGGGCGTGACATGGAACAGGTCGCGCTGGGCGGCGCCGTTGCCCTTGCCAATGATCAGGTCGAGGCGCCCGTTGGACAGGTGGTCGAGGGTGGCGTAGTCCTCGTATGCCCGGACCGGGTCCAGCAGGCTGAGCGTCGTGACGGCGGTGAACAGGCGGATGCGCTCCGTCAGGGCGGCCACATGGCTGAGTACGACGGTCGGTGAGGAAGAGATGAACGGCCGCTCGTGGCGCTCCCCCACGCCGAAGCCGTCGAAGCCCAGCTCCTCGGCGAGCAGCGCGTCGTCGAGGACCTCGCGGAAGCGGTCGTGGGTCGGCTTCTGTACCCCGGTGATGGGATCCGGGCGGTGCACGATGAGTGTGATGGCGAGGAATTTCACGACGCCACCCGCTCCTCGCCCCGCATGTCGTCAGGGTGGGCGAGGCCGAGGTGGTGGCGGAGGGTAGGGCCCTCGTAGTCGGTGCGGAAGACGCCCTGTTCCTGTAGGAGCGGTACGACCTTGTCGGCGAAGTCGTCCAGGCCGGTGGGGGTGATGTGCGGGACGAGGATGAAGCCGTCCCTCGCGTCCGCCTGGACGCACCCGTTGATGGTCCGGGCGACGGTCGCCGGGGAGCCGATGAAGTTCTGCCGGTAGGCGCGTACGTCGGCCTTGTCGTCGAGGCGGAACAGGGGGAGCAGTTCATCCGCGCGCCGGGCGGCCGCCTTCCGGCCGATGCCGTGGTATCCGGCGTCGTAGATCAGGATCTGCCGGATGGACAGGAACCGGTCGACGTTGATCTCCTGCGCGGCCAGGGCGAGGAGCCGACGGGCCTGACGGCTGCGGTGGTCGTGGCCGAAGACGGAGAGGGTGCCGGCGGTGGGTCGGACGATGTTGCACACCGAGCCGATCAGCGTGGTCTTCCCGGCGCCGTTCGGGCCCAGCAGGCCGAAGAAGGCGCCGTCCGGTATCTCCAGGTCGAGCCCGGCCACCGCGGTGAAGCCGTCTTCGTAGGTCTTGCGAAGGCCCTCGACCCGCAGCGCGGGCGGACGCCCGCCGCTCCGGGAAGCGGCGGGCGTCGCGAGCGCGTCAGCCATGGAACTGGTTCGCCGGGACCGGCAGCCCGTAGTGCTCACGCAGGGTCGTACCCTCGTACTCCTCGCGGAACAGCCCCTTGCCGCGCAGGATCGGCAACACATGCTCGACGAAGGCCGCCAGACCCGACGGCAGGGCGGGCGCCATGATGTTGAACCCATCCGCGGCACCGCCCTCGAACCAGGCGATGATCGTGTCCGCGACCTGCTCGGGCGTGCCGATGAACTCGAAGTGACCGCGCCCGCCGCCCAGCCGGGAGATGATCTGCCGGACCGTCAGCTGTTCGTGCACCGCAAGATCGATGATCAGGTCGGAGCGGCTCTGCGAGCCTTCCAGCTTCGGCCTGGCGAGGATGAAGTCCGGCAGCGGCTCGTCGAGTTCGAAGACCGACGGCTCGGTCTCGAACACGGCGGCCAGCTGACGCAGCCCGTACTCCGGAACGCGCAGCTCGTCGAACTGCCGCGCAAGCGCCCGGGCCTCCTCCTCGGTCGACCCGATGTACGGGACGATGCCGGGCAGGACGGTCACACCGTCCGGGTCGCGGCCAGCGGCCCTGGTCCGCGCCTTGATGTCGGCGTAGAAGGCAGCCGCGCGCTCGTACGTCGTGTGCGCGGTGAAGATCGCCTCTGCGTGGCGGGCCGCGAAGTCCTTGCCGTCCTCCGAGGAGCCGGCCTGGACGAGCAGCGGGTAGCCCTGCGGGGGACGCTCGACATTGAGGGGGCCGGCCACCTTGAAGTACCGGCCCCGGTGGTCGAGGCGGTGCAGACGCGCGGGGTCGGCGTAGCGTCCGGTGGCCCTGTCCGCCAGGACGGCATCGGCCTCCCAGCTGTCCCACAGCGCCTTGGCGACCTTCAGGAACTCGTCGGCGCGGGCGTATCGTTCGGCGTGGCCGGGCCGGTCGTCGAGGCCGAAGTTGGCGGCCTCGTCGGCTCCGGCGGAGGTGACGATGTTCCAGCCGGCGCGGCCGCCGCTGACGTGGTCGACGGACGCGAGCCGACGGGCGAGGTTGTAGGGCTCGTTGTAGGTCGACGACACGGTCGCGATGAGGCCGATCCTGCTGGTCGCCTGGGACAGCGCAGTCAGCAGGGTCAGCGGTTCGAGCTGGCCCGGCGGCCGGAACTCGCCGGTGCCGATGAGTGCCGGGCCGTCCGCCAGGAACAGGGAGTCGAACTTGGCGCTCTCGGCCAGCTGCGCCAGCTCGATCCAGTGCCGCAGGTCGAAGTCCGCCCGGGGGTTGCTGTGCGGGAGCCGCCACGCTGCCTCGTGGTGACCCGCCTCCATGAGGAAGGCGTTGAGATGGAGCCGACGCCGTCTCGCGCTCATGAGGTGACCTTCAGCTTGGAGCTGTCGTAGCCGGCCAGCAGGAGGTTGTCGGTGATCGACTTGACGTCGACCTTCCTGGTGATCTGACCCGCCTCCAGGAAGGCGTCGGCGAGCTTCTGCTCCAGCTCGATGTCCGACTGCTCCACCGGGGTCACCCGGTTCGAGTAGGCGGCCAGGGACGCCTTGGCGTCGGCCAGCGGGATGCCCTGCTCCTTCGAGAGCGCCTGCGCGTACTGGTCGGGGTTCTTGACGGCCCAGGCGAACTCTCGCGAGAGCCTCTTCAGGACGTCCGTGAGAGCAGCACGCTTGGTCTTGTCGTTCAGCGACGTGTCGCTGGCGACGTAGTAGCTGCTCGTCTGGTCGATCGGCGGGAGCCCCTTCACCAGGATCCGCGCGCCGTTCTTGACCGCGATCGCGGACTGGGGGTTCCAGATCGACCAGGCGTCCACCTTGCCGGTGTTGAACGCCGTAGCGCCGGCCGCCGGGTCGAGGAAGGTCAGCTTCACGTCCTTTGGGGTGAGGCCGACGCTCTTCAGCGCGTTCAGGGCCAGGCCGTGGGCCGAACTGCCCTGCGGAACGGCGATCTTCTTGCCCTTGAGGTCGGCGGCCGTCTTCAGCTTCGAGCCCTTCGGCACGATGATGTTCTCCACCGCCTGGTCGGGCGTGAGGGAGCGGTTGACGGCGACGACCTTGAAGCCGTACTCCTTCGCGGCCCCGGTGATCGGTGGTACGTCGCCGACGCTGCCGAGGTCGATGTCGCCCGAGGCCTCGGCCTGCACGAGCGGGGGGCCATAGGTGAAGCGGGCGAACTTCACCTTGTAGGGCGCGCTGTCGAACACGCCGGTGATCTTCGCCAGCTCCTGGCTGCCGTCACCGCCGTTGTCGCCGATGGTGAAGGTGTACTTGCTCCACTCGGGGTGCTTGGCGTCGCTCGCTGCGGCGGCGTTGCTCAGCGGCGCGGCGGTGTCCGAAGACGACGATCCGCAGGCGACGAGGGTGCTCGCCAGAGCGAGCGAGCCGACGGCGCCAATGATTCTGATGGTTCTCTTACGCATGGGATGTTGTGTGCTTTCTGTGCTGGGTGAGGGTGTTTCGGGGAGGTCAGTGCTGGCCGGCGAGGCCGAGGTCTTCCAGGAGCCGGGCGCGGAGTTCCTCGCGTGCGACGCTCGCCTCGCGGTCCGCGGCGGAGAGGTGCACCTCGTGCGAAGTGCCGATGCGGCCGTTGCTCATGACGACGATGCGGTCCGCCAGGGCGATCGCCTCGTCGACGTCGTGGGTGACAAGCAGCATCGCGGCGTGGTGCTTGGTACGCAGCGCCCGTACGAGGTCGTGCATGCGCAACCGGGTGATGGCGTCGAGGGCCGCGAACGGCTCGTCGAGCAGCACGAGTTCGGGCTCCGAGACCAGGGCCCGCGCGAGCGAGACCCGCTGGGCCTCGCCACCGGAGAGCTCCTTGGGCCATGCCTTCTCACGGCCCGAGAGCCCGACCTCGGCAAGCACACCGAGGGCCCGCTGTTCCGCGTCGGGCCCGTGCAGGCCGAGGGTGACGTTGCGCAACACCCGCTGCCATGGCAGCAGCCGGTCGGCCTGGAAGACGATCGCTCGCTTCGCCGGGACCTCCACGCGTCCTCCGTCGGGCCGGTCGAGTCCGGCGAGCAGCCGCAGAAGGGTGCTCTTGCCGCAGCCCGAGGGGCCGAGCAGGATCACCAACTCCTCGTCGGCGATGGTGAGGTCGAGGTGGTCGAGCACCACCCGGTCACCGAACCGACGGACCACCTGCTCGACGACGACGCCGGTCTGCCGTCGAGGCTCCGTCGCGATCGTGCTGCTCATGACGCCTCATAACTGGGTCGCCACCGCAGCAGCACCCGCTCGAGAACCCGGACGAACTGGTCGGCGAGCAGACCGAGGAGCGAGTAGATCACCAGCCCCACGAAGACCTGGTTGGTCTGCAGATAGGTCTGCCCCTGAGTGATGAGGAAGCCGAGTCCCTTGTCGGCGTTGACCGTTTCGGCTGCGACCAGGCCCAGGACGCTGTACGCGAGGGAGAACCGCAGACCGACCAGGAACCCCGGCAGGGCTCCGGGCACAAGCACCCGCGTCACCAGGCGCCAGGTGCCCGCACCCGTCGTGCGCGCCATCTCGATCAGCCGCTGGTCGACGCCCCGGATCGCGGCGAACAGGTTGAGATACATCGGGACGCCGGCGCCGAAGGAGATCAACAGCACCTTCGTGAGTTCGTCGATGCCGAACCACACGATCATCAGCGGCAGTACGGCGAGGAGGGGGATCGTGTTGAGCACCTGCACGAGGCCGTTGAACAGGTACTCGCCGCTGCGCAGCACTCCGCCGAGCACGCCGGTGACGATCCCCACCGTCAGACCGATCGCCAGACCGATGCCGGCCCGCTGCAGCGAAATGGCCAAGTCGGGCCCGAGGACGCCCTGTTGCCACAGATCGGCGGCTGACTTCACGATCGAGGTCGGCGCCGGGGCGTAGGTCTTCGACACCACTTGGGCCCGGGCGAGCGCCTCCCAGGCGATGAGGATCGCGACCGGAGTCGTGTAGACGCCCAGCGGCCAGCGCAGGCGCTCGCGGAGTCTGCTGAGTGATGTGCTTCGGCGGGCGTCGCGCGGCAGGAACACCTCGCGTTCCCGCGCGCTCGCCGTCTCGGCGTCCGGGCGCTCGGTGACGGCCGCCGCTTTGAGGCTGAGCTCGGTCATGCCGCCACCGCCAACACACTGCTGTAGTGCGACGAATCGCCGACGAGCTGCTCGCTGCGGCGGCCGTCGACACCGGTCGGCACCTCGCCCGCGACCGTCACCCGGTTGAGGCGGCGCGGGTGGTCGTCGTAGTTGTCCACCCCGTAGTGCTGGGTGATCCGGTTGTCGAAGATCAGCAGCTGGTTCGGGGACCAGGTCCAGCGCAGGATGTTCTCCGGGCGGGTCACGTACGACTGCAGGATGCGCAGCAGGTCCACCGAGTCGCTGCCCGACAGGCCGACGATCCGCTTGGCGAACCCGCCGATGAACAAACCGCGTTCGCCCGTCAGCGGATGCACCCGCACGACCGGGTGCTCGGCCTCGTAGGGCGTCGAGACGAAGACGCGGTCGTACTCCTGCCGTTCGGCGGTCGCGGCCGCGGGGCGCGCGTAGTCGTACTGGTTCGTGTGCACGACGCGCAGCGTGTCGGCAAGGGAGCGCAGCGGTTCGGGCAGGTCGCGATAGGCCGCAGCGGCGTTGGCGATGAGCGTCTCGCCTCCGTACGGCGTGGTCACGATCGACCGGAGCGTGGTGAGCTGCGGCGGGTTGACAACAAAGGTGACGTCCGTGTGCCATTCGTTGGCCTTGGACGTCTCACTGTCGACGGCGAGCACGTTCGTCGTGCCGTCTGCCGCCGGCACGTTCGGATGAGCGGTCGTCAGCTCGCCGAACCACCCGGCCACACGCTCCTGGTCGGCGTTGTCGAGCCGCACGTCGTCGAACACGATCGCCTTGTGCTCGTTGAGGGCGTCCCGGAGCGTGGTGATCGTCGAGAAGTCCGGCGGCGCCGCGAGGTCGACGCCCTCGACGACTGCGCCGATACGGCCGGTGAGCTTACGGATGGACGGAGGCATGAGGGGGTCCCTCCCGGACGGATGGGCACACCAAGGCGTGCCGGGCAGTTGGATGAAGGCGCTGGTAGCGCGCAGGGCTGATCGACCCGGCACGCGGAACGCCGAATCGGCCGGACCGGAGAAAAAGCGTGGTCGCAGGACTGCTACAGCCGCGTTCTCAGCGACCCGGTCGGCGTGCGCGAACAGGCTTACGGCTGATACGAGGCGGAGAGCTCACAGGAGGCGGATGCGACGATCCGGTGGGGAAGCATCGCAGTGCGGGCGGTTTCACACCGCCCCGGCCCGGCGCGCGCCGGCTACGCACACCGGCCGATGCCGGCGACCACTTGCCGGGTCAGTGACAACAAAACGCGCTGGAGACGTGCGCCAGATCGATGTGGCGCCGCCGGGTCAGGTCCACGCGCGGGTTCATGGGACGGGAGTCCAGCAGACGGCCACCACGTTGGTCAATGCTTTTCCGGACAGGTCTTGCATCGCGGACACGCAGCACCTCCGCGCCGGTCGACGGCCGCCGCTCGGTACGGCTTGCCCACCGTCGCCGTCGACGGCGACGGTGGGCAGGATCCGCGCAGTCGAGGCGCAAGAAGGCACGCAGGCGTCCCAGCGGTGAGACGCCCCTCCGCCATGTGCGACCTTGCCATTCGCAGGTGCGGACGACGTACGTTGAAAAGGAGATTCCTGACAGCCGGAGGCTTTGATGTACGTACTGGACGCGGCACCGCGCGGTGCGTGCACCGGTGCACGGCTCATCACCCGGCGGCATGTCGACTACTGCCGTACCTCCTCCGCCGTCTGTCCTTCCGTACACGCCTGACCCTGCCGACCGCCGTACCTCATCCCCGATGGCCTCGACGACATCGTCGACCTGCTCGTCCCGGAACTGCAGGAACGCGGGATCTACCGCACCGAGTACACCGGCACCACCCTGCGCGAGAACCTCGGCCTGCGCGAACCCCTCACGCACCGGTCCGCGCGGGACCGACGGCAGGCGGGCTGAGCACCGGGACGGCCCTTCCACTCAGGACTGAGTACACATGACTGACAAGAAGCTGTCACACACGGACCGGAATGCGGGTCCGGCCGACGCCCGTTCTGACTGACATGACTGTTGGAGTAGCGCTCAACGCGTCCGACGCGCCGAACCAGGTCGACGCCACCGTGCAACTGGCCCAGGAGGCCGCGGGCGCCGGTCTGCGGTCGGCCTGGTTCGGGCAGACCTTCGGCGCGGACTCACCCCAGCTCGCGGCGATCGTCGGACGCGAGGTACCTGGACTGCAGGTCGGCACCTCCGCGATCCCCGTCTTCGGCCGCCAACCGCTGCTGGTCTCCAGCCAGGCCCAGACCGCCCAGGCCGCGACCCACGGCCGCTACCACCTCGGCCTGGCCCTGGGCACGAAACTGCTGACGGAGACCGGCTTCGGCCTGCCCTTCGAACGCCCGATCGCCCGACTGCGTGAATTCCTCACCGCACTACGGCAGTTGACCGAGACCGGCACGGCCGACTTCCACGGCGAGCTGCTCACTGCGACCACCCCGGTCCCGGCGCGGGTACCGGGTGCCGAGGGCGGTGTCCCCCTGCTGGTCGCCGCGATGGGGCCGCAGGCGCTGCGGGTCAGCGGTGAGCTGGCGGACGGGATCCTGCCCTACTTGGCGGGACCGCGCGCCCTGGCGGACCACATCGTGCCCGCCCTGACCGCAGCCGCCGAGGCCGCCGGTCGTCCCGCGCCCAGGATCGTGGCCCTGGTGCCCGGCGTGGTCACCGACGACGTGGAGGCGGTGCGGGCCAAGGCCACCGAGAACCTCGCGTTCTACGAACAGATCCCGTCCTACGCCCGGGTCATCGAACTCTCCGGCGGCCGGCGGGCCGCCGACCTGGCCGTGATCGGCGACGAGAAGACCGTCGAGGCCGAGGTACGCCGTTACCGCGACGCCGGCGCCACCGAGGTCGTCTTCTCGGGCACCGAGATCGCGGGAGAAGCCGACCGCCGACGCACCTGGCGACTCCTCGGCGAACTGGCCCGCTGAGCACGCCGGTCGAACCGACGGCCAGACCGCCCCCCTGCACCCCCGTCACGAAGGAAAACCCATGACCACCGATGCCACCACGACCGACTTCCATACCTTCACCGAGAACTGGCTGGAGTGGTACCGCGCCCAGGAGGCCCGGCTCGCCGACCCGCACGGGTTCCTGGCGATCACCGGCCTGCACTGGCTCGACGACCGCCCTCAGCGCTTCCCGGACGCGCCCGGTGCGTGGCGCACCGGCCCCGACGGGGTCGTCGTGGACCTCGACGACGGCGAGGAACTGGTCGTCGACGGAACGCCGGTGCACGGGGAACACCACTTCGGCGTGCTTCCCGAACGCAGCGGCGTCGACGCGGTCTGGGGAGACGCCGTCATCGAGGTCGCCAAGCGCGGCGGCAACGACATCGTGCGCCCCCGGCACCCGGACGCGCCGCTGCGCACGGCCTTCACCGGAACGCCCGCCTACGCCCCCGACCCGCGCTGGGCTGTGACGGGCCGCTACATCCCCTTCGACACGCCACGACCGACCACCGTGGGCGCCGCAGTCGAGGGCCTTGAGCATGTGTACGACGCTCCGGGCAGGGTCGAGTTCGAGCTGGACGGGCAGCAGCTGTCGCTGACCGCGTTCCCCGGCCCTGGTGCGGGCCGGCTGATGGTGCTCTTCACCGACGCGACCTCCGGGGTCACCACCTACGCCGCCAACCGGGCCCTCGCCCTGGAGCCGCCCGCCGCCGACGGTACGGTCGTCCTGGACTTCAACCGCGCCACAAACCTGCCGTGCGCCTACACGGACCTGGCCACCTGCCCGCTGCCCCCGGTCGAGAACCGGCTGCCGGTGGCGATCGAGGCCGGCCAGAAGATCCCCCGCGAGCGCGGCGGTTCCTGAGCCGGACCCGGTGCCGGTCCGACTGCCCCTGCAGGGCGTCGATTTCCGGCGTTGCCGTACGACAAGAGCCCTCCGTACGATCACGAACGGCATTGAGTGTCAGCGTCAAGCCCTGGCTCGCTGACCGGCAACCCTCCCGCGCGGTGGGGTGCTCCAGGTGAAAGCCCGGCGGGATCACCGACGATCTCCGCAAGCGCGTGGCCTCGTGACCGGGGCGGGAAATGTGGAGGACCGGTATGCGGCACGGTGGTGGCCTCAGCGCCCGCTTCGCCGGCGCCACCGTGTTCTCCCGGCTCTCGCGTCGGCGCCACATCGGCTTCAAGCGCTCGACCAGCTGCCTCTGTCAGGCTTGACGGCTCCTTCCCCGCCGGTCGTAGTCCGGCACGCGCCGGTCGTCACCGCACCCGCCTGCGGCTGACCCCCGCTCCGCCCTGATCCCTGTCTGCACAGCGCTTCCCCGCCACCGGTCTTGTACCGGCCGGGGCCGCACACCCATGCACGGTCGTGCCTTGTACGGCGCCTTCTTGCCTGGTGACACGAGTAGGAGAACCCTGCGTGAACGCACTTCCGGCTTTCAGAGCCCTGCGGGTGCCGATACATCATCCATGCAGGTCGCGGCCTTGATCGCTAACCTCCGGCTTTGCTCGACGATCGCCCCGACGTCTTCATCTACACAGGGCACCGGGGGCATCATGATCTGTCGTGCTGCTGCGCCTGGCCTATCCCTGGCCGCCCGTTCCGGCTGAACCGCCGAGCGGGCAGGTCGGGGCCCGCCCTCGCATGCAGTCGTAACAGAGCCTGTTTCATCGACTTCGGATCATCCAGGGCCTCCGGACGGCCCGCGATCCGAACATACGGAGGTGGAACGCCATGCGGGCGATCGCGTACCGGCGCCACGGCGGCTACGAGTAACTGCGGCTCGTGGACCGTCCCGCCGAACCGGCGACCGGCGGACGGGCGTCGGTCCGGCTCTCCTACGCCGAGGTGAGCCCGGCCGACAACACCATCAGGGTGGCCGGATGGACCCCTCCCTGCACCAGACGCCGCCCCACATACCCGGTGGCGGCGCGGTGGGACGGATCACCGGCCCCGGGGCGAGGGGCCTGGCAGCGGGGGCGTGCGTCGTGGCCGGCGGCGGGCTCGGCCGGCGCACCGACGGCACCTGGCACGAGCGACTGACCGCGGACGCCAATCAGCTGACACCGATCCCCGACGGGGTGAGCGACGAGGCCGCCTGCGCGCTGTTCGCCGGTGCCGGAAACAGCACCGCCTCCCTCGTCCCGACCCGACCTGCCGGGCTGAAGGCCGGCGATACCGTCCTGGCGCCAGGCATCGGTGGCTCCGTCGGCATGTGTCGTGCTCGATGACCGGGGTGCCGTCGGTTGGGCCGGACCGAAAGGGAATCGGCACCCTAGTGATCGATCGGCGCGGATGAAGGAACCAGGCCGGTGACGTGTTGTCCGACACGGAGCTCATGCCGCGTACCGGGCTCCGCGCCGCTATGCCACATCCGCCCCTTTGCCACCTCACGCGATCGCGAAGCGCGGTAGTGATCCCGCTTGCCGTCAGGCTGGAAGTCGGGGGCGGGCGCCCGAACGTTGACGGAAGGAGCTGCAGGACGCACCGAAGGGGCCGGCTGCCGCCCGACCTGCCAGGAGAGCGATCGCGGCCGTTCGAGCGACATACAACTGGAGATCGCCGAAGATGAGCCCCGGTGGGCTTCCGCTCACCTCCTGCATCGACCTTGCCACCAAGCAGCACGATGACCTCGTGACACGTTCACGTCATCACGGACTATTCATAGGCTACGGTCGAAAAGCGATAAAATCGCGCGAATCGGCGGTCTGGTTTTCCGGGCCTGGGCTGCCGCTCGACCGGTGCCATTTTGGGGAGCGGCACAGTGGCGAGGTCACGTGAGGAGCGCGGAGTCCCGCGCAGCGCTGGCGCACGGGGCAGGTTGCTGCCTGTGCTGCCTGCTCTGCTGCTGTTCATCGGTCTGCTCGTCGGCCTCTTCACACCTCGCGATGTCAGGCCGGATGCCTTCCTCGCCGCCGCCATGGTTTCTGCAGCCGCGCTGCTGCCCCTGTGGGGGACCGTGCTCATCGGAGTGGGCGCGTGCGCCGTCTTTGTCGGCCTGACAGTGGACTTCGATGCGCTGCGGGACGCAACCGCCTACTCCGAGCTAGCCACCCTCGCGGCGATTGCAGCATTCGCCATCTTCTTCAACCGCCTGCTGGGCCGACGCGCCCATCAGCTGGTTCAGGTCCGCTCAGTGGCCGAGACCGCCCAGCTGGCGGTGCTGCAGCCGGTACCGCAGCACCTTGGGCACGTCACGCTCGAGACCCTCTACCTGGCCGCCGCGGCGGAAGCCCGGATCGGCGGCGACCTGTACGAGGCGATACGCACCCCGCACGGCGTACGGCTGCTCATCGGCGACGTACGCGGCAAGGGCCTGCTCGCGATCCAGGCGGCCGCGGCGCTGCTCAGCGCCTTCCGCGAGGCCGCCCACGACGCACCCGACCTGCCCCACCTCGCGCGCCGCCTGGAGACAAGCATGAGCCGCCGCGCCTCCCAGTACCCGGAGGTCCCGGGCTCGGAGATCGCTGAACGTTTCATCACCGCTCTCCTCGCCGAGATCCCGGACGATGAACCGATCGTCCGGACCGTCACCTGCGGCCACCCGCCCCCGCTGCTGCTGCACCACGGCGAGGTCCGGGAACTGCAGCCCGCTGCCCCCTCGCCGCCGCTCAACCTGGGCATGCTGGTGAGCAACGGGTACCACGTCGATCTCGCCCCCTTCCATCCCGGGGACCAGCTCCTGCTGTACACCGACGGAGTCACTGAGACCCGCGACCGCTCCGGCGCCTTCTACCCCCTCCCCGAACGCATCCGCCCATGGAGCGGCGAGACACCCCACCAGCTCCTCGCCCATCTCCACCGCGACCTGATCGCTTACAGCGGCGGCCGGCTCGACGACGACATCGCTGCCCTCATCGCTCAGCGGCGCCCGAGCCGCCACTGCACCTGAACTCGTGTCGTCGGCCCGGCCACATGATCAGCGCATCCGGCAGCGGATGGCGTGCCGGGACCAGCTGCGGGTGCTGCTGCACGCCAACGACCTTCTGTCTCATGTCACTGACAACGCTGCGGCTGCCGAATATTTCGTCCGCGGGTCGGGTCTGTCAAACGAACGGTGTAAACAGGGTGGTTGGGTTACTGGCGGGCCGCTGAGAGCCGGCCGTCGAAGGTGATGTCGAAGGCGTTCAACGCCGTCTTCCAGCGCATGGTCCAGCGGGCCAGGCCCTTGCCGGTAGGATCCAGCGACATGGCGGCCATGTAGGCGCACTTCAAGGCGGCCTGCTCGCTCGGGGAAGTGCCCGCGGGCCTTGACCGCTCGCCGGATCCGCGCGTTGACCGACTCAGTCGCGTGGGTGTGCGGACGATGCGGCGGAACTCGGTGGCGAACCGCAAGAACAGGGTGAACTCCTGCGATCGGCTGGAGGGAGCCAGTTCGAAGTCATGCCGGCTGCTCCTTCTGCGCGTCGGACCGCTGGGTCGGGATGGCGCGGTCGTTCTGCAGGAGCCAGAGTTCGCGGAACAGGCCGGGGGTGGTGGTGAGTTCTTCGAAGGTTCCGGTCTGGATGATCCTGCCGTGGTCCAAGACCACGATCTTGTCGGCGATGGCCACGTTGGCGAGCCGGTGTGTCACGAGGACGACGGCGCGGTCTTCGGCGACTTCGCGGAGGCCGGTGAAGATCCGGTGTTCGGCCCGGGCGTCGAGGGCACTGGTCGGTTCGTCCATGACCAGAAGTCCGGCTCGACGGTGGAAGGCTCGGGCGATGGCGATGCGCTGCCACTGTCCGCCGGAGAGTTCGACGCCGCCGAACCATTCACGCGCGAGCAGGGTGTCCAGGCCGCTGCGGAGGCCGTCGACCACTTCGTGGGCTCCGGAGCGTTCGGCGGCTTGATGGACGGTCTGATCGCCGCCGTGGGGTTGTCCGAGCGTGATGTTCTCACGGGCCGTGAGGGGCCAGTGGGCGAAGTCCTGGGGGACGACGGCGGTCTGCTGCCACAAGGCGTGGGGGTCGAAATCGCTGGTGTCGCGGCCGTCCCAGGTGACGCGTCCGCGGGTGGGCAGGTACAGGCCGGACAGGAGCTTGGACAGGGTGGTCTTGCCGGATCCGTTCTCGCCGACCAGGGCGAGGACTTCGCCCCGGCGGACCTCCACGGTGACGCCGTCAAGGGCGGGCTTCTCGGCGCCTGGATAAATATAGGTGAGGTTCTCCGTCTTGACGGTGTTCGGGGAGGCGGGAGAGCGGGTTCCGCGGTTCATGCGGTGGCCGCCGGCTTCCTCGATGAAGTCGACCCAGTCGTCGAAGTACAGGCCGGTGCGGAAGAGCTGGGTGCCGTAGCCGACGAGGCCTCGCAGAGATGAGCCGACGGTGCGCAGGGCGAACACTGCGGTTCCGGCGGAGGCTACGGACATGTGGCCGGTCGCCAGGAGTGCCGCGAGCGCGCTCCAGACGATGAGGGATCCGATGCCTCCCGCGAGGGCGCCGAGGAGTTGGTAGCGGCCTCCTCGGTTGATGGCGCGGTCGGTGATGGTGTCCACGCGGGCGCCGATCTTCCGGTACAGGCCGAGGAGGAAGGGGGCCATGGTGCCGGCGCGGACCTGGTCGGCGGTTTCCTTGTCCACGATGTACCAGCGCAGCAGGGCGAGGATGCGCCGTTCGGACGACATGGCGCGGCTGGCTTCGTAGGTGACCTGGGCGCTTTTCATGCTGGCGAGGCCTTGCGGCAGGACGGCCAGGAGGAGCAGCGGGAGGAGGACGGGGTGGAGGGCGGTCAGGACTCCGGCTGCGGCAAGGATGGAGGCGACGCAGGCCATGAGCTGCTGGGACTGGGTGATCAAGTCCTGGGCGAGTTCGGCGCCCCGATCGGCGTTGTCCCACCGGTCGTTGAAGCCCGGTTGGTCGTAGGCGGTCAGCTCGGCCGCGACGGCGGCGTTCAGCATCTCCAGCTCCGCTTCACGGGAGATCCGAGGGGACAGCCGCCAGGACAAGTTCGTGATGGCGATGGCGAGGAGGGCTCGGGCTCCGGCCGCAATGGCGAGGGCGGCGATGGCCGGGGCGGCGCTGGTGAGCCGGTCCTGAATGTGCCCGGAGGCGACCAGGGCCGTGATCGTGCTGGTGGTGGCGACCAGGCCGAACGCTTCCAGGCCGGCGGAGAGTCCCTGGCAGGTCAGCAGGGAGACGACGGCGCGCCGGTCGATCTTCCAGGCGAGAGCGAGGGCGCGGCGCATGAGGTACGGAAGGCGCCGGGCCATCCCAAAGGTGGTGGCGGGGTGGCGGCGCAGGACGGTGAGGCGAGGGGACTCGAACCGGAGTTCCTCGGCCGGTTCGTCAGAGGCGGGTTCGTCAGAAGCACTTCCTGTACTCAAGCCAGTCCTTCCGTAAGGGAGTTAGGCATGCCAGGGTGCGCCATCCCGGATGGTCCCGGGACGACGGGAGCGCAAGATCCACTCAAACTTGTGAACCGTGCGGTGTGGCGACTTGCGCAGTACCAAAGAGGTGCCAGTGACGCCACCCATACGCGAGAACCTCTCGCCGCGCCGCCGGCGTTGGATCCGGCTGACCACCTGGCACAACGGGGTCCGGTTCCTCTACGTCAAGGGCGTTGTGGATCACGAGAGTCGTGATACGTCGCGATGAACGGCCCGATGCCGAGTGGGGACTCATCCGTCCGTTGCTGCCCAGCCCGTTCTGGGACGCCCGCGGCTCAATGACCGGCGTCGCGTCCCTGCCGGCGGAGGAGGGCCTGGGACTTGCGATCGCCAACCGGCTCCGGCGCGCCGGGGCCCCGGATCCCCGCGTGACCGGCACCGACGCCGTTCGGTGGGCCTGCCTGGGCGCCCACCGGATGCCCCCGGTGGGTGACCTCCTGCCTGATCCGCAGGTCCCTGACTTTGATCCTTCAGAGGGCCGGGGCGACGGACATGTCCAGGCCACGGGCCGCGACGAGGCGTGCGGTCCCGTCGGCCAGGCTGTAGCACAGGCCCACCACAGCGGCCTGCCCGGCGGCGACCCTTTCGGCCAGGAGGCGGGAGCGGTCCAGAAGCAGGTCGACGGTGTGCCTTATGTGCTCCGCGAGGATCTCTTCGGCGCTCAGGCGTCCGGCGGCCCGCGCCGCCAGCACGCTGGGAGTGACTCGCTCGACGAAGTCCCGGACGTAGCCGACCGGCGCAATGCCGTCCTCCGGCGCGGCGCACGCCGCGCCGACCGCCCCGCACGAGTCGTGGCCGAGGACCACTACCAGGGGGCAGTCCAGCACGTCGACGCCGTACTCGATGCTGCCGATCACTTCCGGTCCCATGACGTGGCCGGCGGTGCGTACCACGAAGAGATCGCCCAGACCGCGATCGAAGATGATCTCGGCGGCCAGGCGGGAGTCGGAGCACCCGAACAGCACCGCGAACGGGCGCTGGGCCGGAGCGACCTCGGTGCGGCGGATGGCGTCCTGGTTCGGGTGGGCCAGGGCACCTGCGACGAACCGCTCGTTACCGGCCAGCAGCAGCTCGAAGGATTCGTGGAGGGGATGCGGCCTTGATCTCTGTCATGGCCGCAGACTACGGCCAGTCCAGCGGACAGGCGCGGCTGGGTCCACGGTCGACGGCCTCCGTGCCTCCGTGGTCGGCACGCCCAGACGCCGGGCGATCGGCCTCTATCCGCCTCCTCAGTGCGCTCCGCAGCTGTCCGGCCCTCAACGGAGCGCCCGCTCGCCTCGCCATACGTAAGCCTCACCACACAACCATTCGAGCCCCGATCACGGCGTACGCCCGATGAGCGCACGCCGCTGCCTCCCGCCGCCCACGAGCGACTCGGCGAGCGCGGGAGCTGGACTTTTCGTAGATTGAACAGCGAGCGACTGGCAGGGAATGCGTGTGACACCAAAGATCGACTACACAGGGGTGTTCGCCGCCCTTCCGAGCCCGTGCCTGGTGCTCGGCACGGACCTGGTGATCGCCGATGCCAACTCGGCCTTCTGCGTGGTGACGGGACGGAGCCGGGTCGAGCTGGTCGGGCAGTACATCTTCGACGTCTTCCCGGACAACCCCGCCGACTCGGAGGCCGACGGGGTGGCGACGCTGAAAGCCTCTCTGCACCGTGTCCTGTCCTCCGGCCAGACCGATCACATGGCGTTGCAGAAATACGACATCCCGGTCGCCGGCAACCCCGAGGTGTTCAAGGAGCGGTGGTGGACCGCGATCAACGTGCCCGTCCTCGGCACGGACGGAAAAGTCGCCTGGATCATCCACCGGTCCGAGGACATGACCGACGTCGTCCGCGCCCGCCGCACGGCACACCTGCCGTCGGTCCGCCCCGGCCGGGAAGCGGCCATGGAAGCCGAGCTGTACGCCCGGGCGCGGCAGCTGCAGCAGCTGAACGATGAACTGCGGCAGGCCCATGCCCGTGAGCGGCGCATCGCCGTCGCCCTCCAAGAAGCCATGCTCCACTCCCCGGACCTGGCCCGACACCCGAATATCGCCGTGCGCTACCTGCCCGCGACCGGATCACTGAACGTGTGCGGCGACTGGTACGACGCGGTCGACCTGCCCGCGGGCCGCTTCACCGTCACGGTCGGCGACGTGGTCGGCCACGGACTGATGGCCGCCACCGTCATGGGCAGGCTCCGCAGCGCGCTGAGCGCCGCCACCCGCACCGTCCACGGCCCCGCCCAAGCACTGGAGGTCCTGGGCCTGTACGCCCGCTCGGTCGAGGGAGCACTGGCCGCCACCGCCGTCCAGGTCCTCGTCGACGGCCACAGCCACCTGCTCATCTACAGCAGCGCCGGCCACCCCCCGCCCGTCCTGCTGCACCCGGACGGCACCTGCGAGCTGCTCGACCAGGCCACCGACCCTCCGCTGGGCGCCCGCCCCGAACACGTCCCCCGCCCCCAGGCCAACGCGTCCTACGCCCCCGGCGACACCCTCATCCTGTACACCGACGGCCTGATCGAACGCCGCGGTGAGGACATCGACACCGGACTGACCCGCCTGACCTCGACGCTCGCCACCTGCACCGAGTTCGGCGCGGAACACCTCGCCGACGCCCTCCTCGCCCGCCTCGACGTCGCCAGCGGCGCCGACGACGACATCGCCATCGTCGTCGTCCGCCTGGACCGAACGACCCGACCGTACTGATCGGGCCGGCTTCAGGCCTCGGCCCGGACGGATGATGCGGCCGGACCGGTGCGGCTGGGAGGTGGCCGAGATCGAGATGGCCGCCGAGGAGCAGGGAATCCGGCCTGGCCGGTACGGGCAGTGGGCGCTCGAGGACGTCTAGCCGCTCGCCGGCAATGAGGAGCTGGGCACCCTGGCCGCGCGCACTGGGTCCGGCACTGGTGGCGCAGCACCTGGAAATCTGGTGCCGGGACGTGGACCACTGCATCGAGGCTGGATGGCCGGCACCGCTCAGCCACGTACGCCGCAACGCAGCGTGTGGTCAGGTGACCGCGGTCACCGGAACGGGGGCTGCAATCCGCGGCACCTGTGCAGTCGCGGCTCGTGGGGGGTGCATGGGGTGCGTCATGCGTTGTCTCCGCGGCCTCCGGTAGCTCCGCGGAGCCGGCATCATCCGAGGGACACGTGGTAGGCGGCACCGCGGCGGCGAACGGCACGTCATCGACGGGGGCTGCACGTCGACGCAGCGTGGTGATCCGATTCCCCCGTCGCCCCGCCGCCCTCTGCCGCCGCGGGTCCCCTGCCTGCGCCGGGCATTGCCCCAGGCGGCGGGAGTGGCTCAAACGAGGAGCTCAAACGGGGAGCTCAGACGGCGGCACGGGTACCTGCCCGCCGAGCGGACCCACGGCAGCGTCGCAGCCGGCAGACGGAACGCCATCCGGGGCAGCGAACTCGGCCAGTAGCACGCCCCCACCAGGCCCGACGACGAAGCCCTCGCCGTCGAAGTCCGGCTCGCCATGCCCGACGGCCAACCCCACCGACGTCCGATGACCTGCCCCGACCCGCCGGCCTCCACTGCCCGCGCCGCATCCGAGCCCACGATGCTCAGGACCACCGTGGCGCAGGCGTCCCTCATCACCCGACGCGCCGTACCACTCGCCACCGTCAGCGGTGACGCAGGTCCCGACAGGGGAAGAAGTGAGGCATCGTGCCCGCCGGCGTCCGCTGGAACCAGGCACGTTCGGGCGGCTCCTCCTCGGCGCCAAAGCTAGGAACCGGTATGAGGCGGAACCCTGCGCCCGGCTCTCCTACCAGGCGATTTACACAGAACTTAGCTGTTTCTGAAGCTTCTCACATCCATCATGCGATGCCGGATCCGGTCGGACCGGCGACCCTGAAGACACGATCGTCGTGCTGTCATCGAGGTGGCTGCCATGCCTGCAAGAACAGGGTGGCGGTGCATGGTGACGGCTGCAGCCGCATGCGCGGCCGCGACCGTACTCGCCTCGCCGCCCACCGCCGCCGCGCTCTCCCGCGCGCCCGCCGGACCCTCCGGATCCACCGTCGGAACATCGGCCCCCGCCGTCGACTGCCGGGTCACCAAGTGTGTCGCCCTGACCTTCGACGACGGGCCGACCCGATACACGGCGCCCATCCTCGGGACACTGGAGCGCCGGCATGCCGTCGCCACGTTCTTCCTCATCGGACCACGGGCTCTGCGGTACCGGAACATCGTCCTCAGGGAACAGCGCGACGGTGACGCGATCGGCGATCACACGGTCACCCACGCACGCCTCACCCGCCTCCCGCTCGCCCGGATCGACTATGAGCTGAACACTGCGGCAGCGCAGATCGCCTCTGTCACCGGGCATCGCCCGACCCTCTTCAGGCCCCCCTTCGGAGCCTTGAACGACAAGGTGCGGTCGGCGGCCGATGCGGCGCGGCTGTCGGTGGTGATGTGGAACGTGAGCGCCAAGGACTGGAAGAACCACAACCCCCACCTGATCGAGCACCGGGTGCTCACCCTCGTACGACGGGGCGCGATCGTCGTCCTGCACGACCGGTACGCGACCACCCCGCCGGCGGTCCCCACCATCGTCCGCACCCTCCAGTCCCGTGGCTATGCCCTGGTCACGGTGCCCCAACTGTTCGCCACGTCCGGAGCCCTGCGCCCCGGGCTGGTGTACGGCCACCGTGCATAGCAGAGGGTGTGGGCACCCCTCACGGAGGCCGGAGACCGTCACGGTGCCGGCGGGACGGGTGGGCATGGACCCGGTCATGTCGACTCTCAAGCAGCCTCGTGCTCAGGCTGCACGCCTGTTGTTGACGACTGGTCCGGAGTCATCATGACCGCGGTGCCGTCGGTGAGATGGAGGACGAGGTCGGCCTGAGCCGTCAGGCGGAGGTCGTGAGTGATGAGAAAAGTCGTGCGCCCGGCGATGAGGCGGCGAAGCGGTGCCATGATGCGCGTGGTGGAGGCATCGTCGAGTCCGGCGGTGGGTTCGTCGAGGATCAGCACGGGGGCGGTGCGGAGCATGGCGCGGGCGAGTGCGATCCTGCGGCGCTGGCCGCCGGAAAGACTGTTGCCCCGTTTGCCGACCGGGGTGTCGTAGCCGTCGGGCAGCGCAGTGACGAAGTCATGGGCGTCGGCCGCGTCGGCGGCGGCGAGTATGTCGGCTTCGGTGGCGTCGGGGCGGCCGTAGGCGATGTTGTCGCGGACCGTGCCGTCGAAGAGCATGCTGTCCTGCGGAAGTAGGGTGATGTGGCGGCGCACCTCCTCGAGGGGGAGTTCGGCGATGTCCCGGCCGTCGAGCAGGATGCGGCCCCGGGAGGGCTCGTGGAAGCGCAGCAGCAACTTGCCGAGAGTGGACTTGCCGGTGCCGCTGGGTCCGGTGACCGCGACGAGCAGGCCGGGTGCGATGTCCAGGTGCACCCGTTCCAGCGCGGGGTGTCCGCTGCCGGCATACGAGAAGCCGACGTCCTGGAAGGTGACAGCGCCGCGGACCGGTTCGGCGAGCGGCGGGACGTCCTCGCGGGGTGCGGTCTCGGGGAGGGGGCCGGTGCGCAGGATCTCGATGAGGCGTTCGCAGGCGGCGGTGGCGGAGGAGGCGCTGACGACGAGCTCGCCGAGTTCCTGGAGTTTGGGGTGGAGATAGCCGAGGAAGGCGGCGAAGGAGAGCAGGCCGCCGACGCTGAGGTGGTGTTCGGAGATCTGCCAGGCGCCGGCGCCGATCACGGCCAGCACGCTGAGTGTCTCGATCAGTTCGCCCATCGGCCCGTACACCGACGACAGGCGGATCTGCCGCAGGCCGGCGCGCATCCAGCTGCGCCCCTCGCGGTGCACCTTGCTGCGCTCGGCCTGCTGCCGACCGTAGGCCTGCACCAAGGGCATGTTGGCCAGGCTCTCCTCCAGTAGGGAGGCCAGCCGGCCGTTGCTGTCACGTTCGGCGCGGGTCGCGGAGCGCATCAGAGTGCCGAACGCCCGGGCGCCGAACCAGATCAACGGGGCGGCGGCCAGCGTGATCAGGGCCAGCTGCCAGCTGGTCCAGAAGGCCGCCGCAGCGAACACCACCGCGCCGACGGCGGAGGTGATCAGTTCGACGGGCGCGGAGGCGACCAGTGACTCGACGGACTCGATGTCTCCGGTCAGCCGGGAGACCAGGTCGCCGGTGCCGAAGCGGTCCAGGGCGTCCGGCGGGACCCGCTGGAGATGCTGGAAGACCCGGTCGCGCAGGCCGAGCAGGAAGTGCTCGCTGGTCCAGCCGGCGAGATAGCCGCCCGCCGCGGAGGCGACCGCGCCGGCCACTGCGAGCCCCAGCCAGAGGGCGGCAGGCTCCCAGAAGTCGGCGAGGTCGCCGGGAGTGAGCACGTCGTCGGTGAGAACACCGACGATCCCGATCGCGCCCGCGTCGCACCCGGCGGACACCAGCAGCAGCACGGCGGACGCCAGCACGGCCGCGCGGTTGACGCTGACCAGCGGCCAGAACATCCGGAACGCGGCCAAAGGCGAGATACGGGCGTGCCGGATCCGGGACGAGGCGCCGGCCGCGGGGCCCGCCCCGGATTCGGCCACGGGCACGGTGGCGGGTGCTGCAGTGTGCATGGCGGCGCTTCCTGGGCACTGCCCGATCCGACGGCGTGCCGGGATCCGTCGCGCACCTGTGCTGCACGAACAGATCCCGGCACCGTCTGCCTGTGTGATCGTGTTCCGCGACGCCGTACTACTTGGCAGCGGCCTTCTTGTGCTTGCGGTGATGGTGCTTCTTCTTGTGGTGCTTGGCCTCGCCGGCAGCGCCGCACTCCTTCTTCTTGGCCTTCTTGGCCAGCATGATCTTGGCGAAGGACATGTCGATATCCCTTCCTGACAGACCGTCAAACGGCTGTGATCGCCGCTGACTTCGTGTGTGCGTTGCATCCGTGAGTACGGAGGCGGCTGACGCCTCGCTCAAGAAGAAAAGTGAGCGTTGGGCTATGTTCCCTTACCAGATCCACGTCCGGGAATGCGAAGAAGTCCTTGTGGCGAGGCACTTGTCCTGAGACCGCACCTGTCACGCTCTGCTTTGACCCGAGGGACGACGACGGGCACGTACACCCCACCGGGCTCGGCATGTGGAGGGCGCGGGCCAGGCGGGACTCGGCGGTGAACTGGGGCAGGCCCTCGGCGTCGTGGAAGCTGAGCTCGTGGAACACTCGATGCCACGACCGGTCGAGCACGCGTTCACAACGGGAGCGTCGCCGGGAACCCTGCGCCGGCCGGGGCCGTTCGCTCGTCACACCGTCACCCTGCTCCCGCTCCGCCCGGCCTGGCGCTCCGCCGGCGTCCCCCTGACGGCCGCCACTTCGCATCCACGCACCCCTGAGCGGACGCGATCTGCGTTCCCCGGATCCTCAACGGCCAGGAACCGAACCATCCATGCACGGTCGGCGACTGCTCCGGAAAGAAGAGCCAAACCGCCGACAGCTCGGCGTAACCGGCGGTAACTTCTTTGGCGTTCCTCACCGAAACCGCTTTCCCCCCCAGGAGACACACCCACATGCGCAGACTCCTCGCCTGCCTGGCGGCGGCAGCCGCCGTCCTAGGCGGGCTCACCGCGGCCGCCCCCTCCGCCGTGGCTGCCGATTCGGGCACCTTCAGCGTTCTCACCTACAACGTCGCCGGACTGCCCGAGGGCCTGTCCAGCGCACCGACGCCCCGCGAGTCCAGCACCACGGCGATCGGTCAGCGGATCGCGCCTTACGACATCGTCCACGTCGAGGAGGACTTCAACTACCACTCCTTTCTGTACGCCGGCGACACCGCGCACGCCTACCGCACCCCCACCAGCGGCGGCGCGGGCATCGGCAGCGGGCTCAACACACTGTCCAAGATCCCCTACGACGTGGACGACTTCGAGCGGGTGCACTGGCGCTCCTGCCAGTACGACTCGGGCGACTGCCTGACCCCCAAGGGCTTCACGTTCATGCGCGTACGCCTCACCGAGGGCGTCTACGTCGACTTCTACAACCTGCACACCAACGCCGGTACCAACGACGGTGACCTCGCCTCCCGTGCGGACAACCTCAGTCAGCTCACCGACTTCATCAAGACCCACTCCGCGGGCAACGCGGTCGTGGTCATGGGCGACACCAACACCCGCTACACCCGCACCGGTGACACCATCGCCGAGTTCGCCTCCGCCAACGGCCTGACGGACGCCTGGGTCCAGCTGATACGGGGCGGGACTCCGCCCGCCAAGGGCAGCGATGCCCTCGTGTGCGACCAGTCCGGGGCGACCGTGCCCAACACCTGCGAGGTCGTCGACAAAATCCTCTACCGCGGCAGCAAGCTAGTCTCGCTGAACGCGACGGCCTACAACAACGAACACACCAGGTTCCTCACCGACAACGGGCTCATGCTCTCCGACCACGACCCGGTCGCCGTCGACTTCTCCTGGTCGCGCAGCGCCGCCTTCCAGCTCAGTGACCAGTTCGGCGGCCCGCACGGCGACTACTTCGACGACATCGACGCCGTGCCGGCCGGCGGTCACGCCACTACCGTCGCCCTGCGCAGCGGTGCCCGCGTCGACCAGATGAGCCTCACCCTGGCCGGCGGCACCACCCTGACCCACGGCGGCACCGGGGGCGCCGCGTCCTCCCTCACACTGGGCAGCGACGAGTACGTCACCTCCGCCTACCTGTGCCAGGGGCAGAAGGACGGCCACAGCCGCATCTTCTACGCCAGGTTCACCACCAACCTGGGACGCGCTCTGGCCGGCGGCACCACGACCTCCGACTGCGTCACCCGCACGGCTCCCTCCGGCTGGCAGATCGCCGGCTTCCACGGCCGCTCCGGTGACGAGGTCGACAAGATCGGCTTCATCTACACCCAGCGCTGACCCGAGCCACGGGCGTGGCCGGATTGCACAGACCTCACCAATGATGTGCGAGGTGATTGACGCGCGCATGGCCACGCCCTACGGCCCGACCGATCAACCGAACCATGTTCGATGTATGGACGCCTGGAGGCCGCCACTCCCCCGGCCGTGACCGGTGAGCTGAGCCTCGGCGCCGGTACCGCGCATGCGGCCGACTCCGCATACGTGATGTGCTACTTCACCGAGTCGACCAGCCTCGGCGAGGGCACCGACTACGGCCTCCACCTCGCGGTCAGCACCGACTCGCTCAACTGGATGCCGGTCGTTCCCACTGCCAGACCTTGTCATTGTGCGAGCCGTAACCATCACCGGCGCGGGTGCGGGTGCGGCCGTCTGGGCTGAACGCCACCGGGCCCCGGCCCAAAACCAGCGGCGCTGTGACCGGCATAGCCAACTGCAGCGCCGCTTCCGGAGGGACAGGAGCGGGTGGACCGCGGGTCCTGGCGACGGCCTGCATCACGGCTGGGGCCTGCATCACGGCTGGCTGGCCACCGGCCTGCTGACGGCTGCGAGCATGCCTCTTGGCATACAGTTCGGTGCTCGTTCGGTGCCGGGTCGGTCTGCGGGCGGCACGGTCGGAGACCAGGGTGGGCGGGCCAGTGCCTGTCAGCGCCGCACGAAGTCGCCGGCATGCTCGGCGATGTAGTCGGATACAGAAGCCGGGCTGGAGTATCAGTGGGTCAGCCGCCCTGAAGTGTCTGCTGCAGCCAGTCGAAGACCACGTCGCAGTGCTGCCTGGGCGCCATCGGCGAGCAGTGCAGCTGCGCGCCGGTCGCTGCGGTGAGCTTCACGTATTCCTTCGGGGCCGTCAGCTTGTCGAACATCTCGTGCGGCTGGCCTGGGTAGAACTGTTCGAAGTCGTAGTCGAGGACCAGCGTGGGTGCCTTGATGCGGGCCACGACGTCTGTGATGTCCAGCGACTTGATGAGCTTGGCGGGGGTGTAGAAATCGGTGAACAGTCTGCCTTGGCGAGCGGCGAGCATCGCCGGCGCGGAGAAGGGTTCGAAGCGTTTCTTCACGGTCGCCGCCTCAGCGGGCGACAGATGTGGGGCAACCTCCTTGTTCCAGACGTTGTTGGTCTCTTGCCTCAGGCGACTGGCGACCGGCTGGGGGGGCGAAGCGGGCAAACTCCCACGGGTCGTGTGCGCTGAAGACGGTGACCTCATCCGCGCGGTCGCGGCGCAGGTCGCGCAGTCGGTCGCGGGTCACGACGCGAGCCGCGACATCGACCTGTGCTCCCTGCTGGACCGGCTCGAAGACGGGATGGGAAAGGGGCGGGGTGTACTCAAGCTCGCCGTGATACATGTACGCGTCGCCCGCGTGCAACAGCCATCGTCCGCCGCCGTCGCGCACGGCGACACCCGCGTGTCCCGCCGAGTGGCCAGGCAGCGGTACCAGCAGCAGATCGCACGCCAGGCCCCGCGGCCGCGCCATGCCTGGGAAGCCGAACCACTCCGTGCGCTCCTCCATGGGGGCGGGTACCAGCACCGGGTTGTGCGCCCGGTGTGCCGGCATGAAGCGGTCGAGGCTGTGCCGGTGGTGCGCTGCCGCGGAGTCCGTGACGGCCCGGTACTCGTCCGGGTGCACATGCACCCGTGCGTGAGGGAAGTCCGGCAGCCCTCCGGTGTGGTCGCGATGCAGGTGAGTGAGCACGATGTGCCGCACGTCCTGGGGCGCGTACCCGAGGCGGACCACCTGGCGCAGCGCGCTCTGCTCGGGGTCCAGCGCGGGCTGGGCGTAGGCCACCCAGCCCGCACCCAACGACCGGTCAGGGCGCTGTAAGTCCGCGGTGCCGAGGCCGGTATCCACCAGGACCAGCCCGTCCGAGTCCGTCTCGATCAGCAGGCAATGACAGACAGCGGCCAGTTCGATGTTCACCACGCCGGCCGTGAGTTCTTCACGGAGTGGTGGAATCTTCCGCAGAGAACCGCAGTTGAGATGGTGGATATGCATAACGCCCCCTGGAGGCAAGTCGGCGGGCTGTTTGCGACGACGTTAGGAGGGCCCTTCGTGACTCACCAAACAGTTGGACACCCACCGGCGGATGACCAGGGCGGCCCGCTGGCGGACTGTCCGGACAGCGCCCTTGTTCCACCCGGCCCCGAACCGCGATGTCCTATCGACATCACCCTCGCCACGCTGAGCGGCCGATGGACGCCGCTGGTACTTCGCGAGTTTCTACGTCGCGGCCAGGCCACATACTCCGAGCTGTCCGCCGCCCTGCCCACTCTTTCGGACAAGGTCCTCTCGGACCGGCTGGCCCAGTTGACCAGCGCGGGCGTCATCGAACGCCACCGCATTCCCAGCTGGCCTCCCCGCGTCCGCTACGTTCTGACCAGCCAGGGCCGGGCGCTGGAGTCAGTGGTGCACAGCATGTGGGAGTGGGGCGCGGCGCAAAGGGACGCCCTTAGCTGATTACCAGACCCGTCGGACACGGGCCAGAACGAGCCATAACACCGGCGGGACGGCCGACCTCTCGGCCCGAAACACGCTCGCTCTTCGCTACCCGCTCTCCCCACACCCTTCAACATGCTGGGGCGAGGAGCACCTCCGGTCGTTTTCAAGGCTCTGTCCGCAGTTCCGTGAATCCCCAGGTCAGGAAGGTGAACGAGGGATCATTTCGGCAGAGTATGTCCCGGCATGGCAAGCAAGACGGTCGAGGCTGGACTGTTTCCCGGGATCGATGTGCCAGTGGAGCGCGTCAGCAACTCCTCCGACGTCCTCGTGGTGGGGGCCGTGTCCACCGCTCGCCCGGGCCGGTGCCCGGACTGCCGGAAATAGGCGAAGCGCATACATAGCACGTACCAACGAGCCGGGAATGAAAGGCCGTTGGGGCACCGCCGGGTCATGGTCCGGCTGCGGGTCCGCCGGTACTTCTGTGATTTGAACACCGGTCAGTCCACGAGGAGCACGAGCTTGCCGCGCACAGTCCCGGCTTCGCCGACGCAGTGCGCGTGGGCCACCTCGGTCAAGGGGAAGGTCTGGCCGACCTGGATGGAGAATCGTCCACTTTCGGCCATTTGAGCGACCTGGGTCAGCGCGTAGGTGGCGCGTCCGGTGTCGCCGCGGCTGAAGCGGACGCCCGTCTGCTGCGCGCCGCGGAAGTCGGCAACCGTGATCACGTCCTCGGGCGCGCCCGCGAGTGCCACGAGTTCGGGAAGGACGCCGCTGCCGGCGACGTCCAGCGCAAAATCGACACCCGCCGGCATGATGGCCCGGACTCGTTCCGGCATCCCGTCGCCGTATGCCACCGGCTCGGCCCCGAGCGAGCGGAGGGCATCGTGCATGCCTGGACTACCCGTGCCGATGACCCGCGCGCCGCGCTCCACGGCGAGTTGGACAGCGGCACTCCCGACGCTGCCGGATGCCCCGTTGATGAGCACAGTGCTGCCCGCTGTGACGCCAAGCTGGTCGAGCGAGCGCGCCGCGGTCTCGGCTGCCGCGGGGATCGCCGCAGACCTCGCATAGTCAAGCGATTTGGGGATCGGGGCCCAATAGGACAGCACGGCCAACTCCGCTTGCGCGGCTCCGTATGGTGAGGCTCCGAAGACCCGGTCACCAACCGCGACACCCGAGACATCGTCGCCGATCTCGTCAACGATGCCCGCAGCCTCGTAGCCCAGGGTCTGTGGCAGTTCCTGGTCCATCAGGCCCTGACGCTTCTTCCAGTCGCTGGCGTTGATCCCCGCGGCACGGACCTTGATCCGTATCTCTCCGGCACCGGGATGGGGATCGGGGAGGTCAACGATCTCAAGAACCTCCGGGCCGCCGAACCGGCTGAACTGTGCTGCCCTCATGACGCACTCCTTCCGCGGAAGGAGTGGCGGATCGCCCGATACCGCGTGTGCGCGTACTCCCTGTCCGGCTGTCTGCTCGGCCCCAGAGCACGTTTCTACTCCGATATATCGACCATACGTCATGACCGCCCACGCGTGGCGAACTGCCTCCGGGGCTACCTCGACCCGCACAGCCCCGCCGGTCCTATGCCTGCAGACAGGAGAAGGCGTGGCTATGGAGAACGCGAGATCCCTACTCGAGGCCGGCGGCAGCCAGGACTCCTGCGTCTCCCCCTCGGGCACGTCCGGGAACTGGGGGCATCTCGTCGACGTGATCGAAGACCTCGTCATAGGAGCCGACCGCGCTCGGCGATCAGCAGCGTGTTGTCGCACGCCTCCGGCAGCTCAGCGAAGAGGGACCGCATCTCCTGCGCGGTCTTGAGGTAGTAGCCGCTGTCCTGGAACCGAAAGCGCTTTTCGTCGGCCTTGTTCTTGCCGACGCCGATGGACAGCAGGGTGTCGTGCCCGTCGGCCTGGTCCTCGTGGATGTAGTGCGCATCGTTCGTGGCCAGCAGCGGGGTGCTCAGCTCCTTGGCCAGACGCAGCAGACCGTCCCGGACGTCCCGCTCGATGGACAACCCGTTCCATCAGCTCAAGGAAGTAGTTCTCCTTCCCGAAGATGTCCTGGTAGGCAGCGGCGACCTCGCGGGCCGCGTCGTACTGGTTCAACCGCAGCCGGGTCTGGATCGCGCCGGACGGGCAACCGGTCGTCGCGATGATGCCCTCGGCGTGCTTGCTGATCAGCTCCATGTCCATACGGGGCTCGCCTGCCGGGAACTGGCCCGGGTAGTTGGCCTCCGTCGAGAGGTAGAAGAGGTTACGCAAGCCGTGCGCAGCCGTCGCCCACATCGTCATGTGAGTGAAACGGCCACCGCCGGAGACGTCCTTCGAGCCCTCGGCGTCGTCCGACATGGCCCGCTGCCCGCCCGGGCCGCAGAACTCCTGCTTGCGGTTACGCCGTGGCGACGGAGCGGCGTACGCCTCGACCCCAATGATCGGCTTGACGCCATCGAAGCCCTTGGCTGCCTGCTGGAACTCGTACTGCGGTGACAGCATAGGTTCGCCAGGTTGGTGGTTGGGGCGGCTGGATGGCCCGACGTACTCGAGGCACAACGCCGAGAACGCGCACGCATCCGCAGCGAAAAGCGCATCCGTTGGGGCGGACGCCCTCTCACCGACGCAGCCTGGCCCCGCCCGACAGGACACTCGGCCCGAGCACTAACCAACCTCCGCTCGCGCCGCTTCCAGAAAATCGTTCTGGGGGCCTTGGAGACAGTCCCACATCGAACCCTCAGCCTCAGCTTCGGCGGGCTCGCGCCACAGGACGTGGTCCAACGCGTCCGCATACGCCCGGGCGTGCCTGTACAGCTCTCGTCGGAACAAGACCTGGATCATCCGCTCGCTCACCCACAAGCGATCGGTGACGCCCCTGGCCGCCGCGAACCACTCGGGAGTTCCAGCAGCGTTCCAGTCAGCTGCCATGTCGCGTTCCTCGGCGATGCGCGCAGCCTGCTGCCCGACGCTGATGAACTCTCGCAGCAACTCCAGCCGCTCAACCCTCCTGGCCTGGGCCAGATCGGCAGCATGCCGCTTGTCTTCGCTCCTGCTGGCCTGCCGCCCGGCGGTGATCTGAGCCAGGTATGACAGGCCTCCTCCCAGCACAACACCCACGAGTGAAGCCCACACCTGCGTCTGCATGACGGGATGCCTACCCGACGGCCCCAACCCATTGCAACAGCCCGAGCGATCGCGGCCAGACGCAACCCGGCGAACCTACGCGGTCACAGCAGTACGCACCGAACATGTTGCCGTGGTCACTCATCGCAACTGCAGGCATGCCCTGCTTCGCGACCTCAGCGACCATCGGCTTGAGCTTCTGAGCACCGCCGAGCATCGAGTACTCGGTGTGGTCGTGCAGGTGAGCAAATGACCGGGATACCGGGTGCGCACCTCCGCGAGGGGTCAAGAAGGATCGAATGTCCCCCGTGCCAGGGCATTGGGAATCTCCTGAAGGGCGTCCATTCGGCGTGTCGGAGCGCACCGGCGGCGTTCACGGCGGCGGGCGAGACGAGGGCCGGCTGCGGTGCGGACCTCTTCCTCGGCCCACCTGTGGTGCTGCGTCAGCTCGTCGGATCCGGCAGGTAGGGAGAAGGCTCTCCGTACAGGGCAGCAGGACGTGGTGGCCTGGAGATGAGCGTCCTGCCGGGGCCTGGAGGTACGGGGGACTGCGGCCACGGCGTTCATGCTCCGGTCTGACCGTACGGGCGGCGGGTTCGGGTCTGGACCCCTGAGGTCAGGCGGTGGCCTCGACCAGCCGCTTCATGCCGGGCTGGTCGGTCACGCAGCCCACCAGGCCGAGCGTCCGGGCCAACGCCAGGTCGCGTTCGTCGTTGACGGTCCAGGCCATCACATTGATGCCGGCGGCCCCGCACTTCTCCACGATGGCCCGGTTCAGCTGGCACAGCTCCACGCTGACCAGGGTGGAACCGACCTTCTGGGCGCGGCCGACGAAGGTGTCGCGGTGCGCGCTGGGGCCTGCCACCAGCACGGTGCGGGCCTGAGGCAGCAGGTTGTGGATCTCGATCAGCGCCGCGTCGTGGAACGACAGCACCGACACCCGGTCCAGCAGGCCGCGGTCGGTGAGCACCTTGGCCAGCGACCGGGCGGCGGCCACATCCTTGATCTCCGCCTGGATCGGCAGCGTCGGCCCGACGGCGTCCAACACCTCCCCGAACGTGGGGATGCGCTCACCGAGGCCGGCGTCGAGCTTCTTGAGCTCCCCCAGATTCTGGTCGGCGATCGGACCGGAGCCGTCCGTCGTGCGGTCCAGGGTCTCGTCGTGCATGACGACCAGCTCGCCGTCCCTGCTCAGATGCAGGTCCAGCTCGATGCCGTCCAGCCCCTCGCGTTCAGCCCGCAGGAAGGAGCGCAGGGTGTTCTCCGGCTCGGCGGCCATGACACCGCGGTGGCCGATGGTGAAGAAAGACACTCGGTTGCCGTCCTTGGGTGTGGTGGTCCGGGGCAGGCACACGGGCGGCGGGCGACCGTCCGTCGGAGTACCCAAGCCTACGGGGCCCCGTCGGGCCAGGTGCAACGCTCAGCTGCGCAGAGGGGACGGCCTACGGTGTCGACAAGGCTGTGCGCTCAGCTTTCCGCAGCCAGTCGGTGTACCAACGGTCGAACCTCACCGGCGTACCCTGGTCGTCGAGGAGCGGGGTGAGGTCGACGTCGTCCACCCGGCAGTCGGACCAGATGGTGCCTCGGTGGCTGCCGCTGACGATCAGCCACTCTCTTTGGGCGCAGCCCAGGTGGGAGATCACGATCGCACCGGCGGTGCGCTCCGGGGCGAACATGACGGCTTCCCACCGCTCGTCCCACGCCTCGATGGCGTCGTCGAAGTCCTCGATGTCGTCGAAGTCCTCTTCCTCGGGACGTTGGGCAAGGACATCGTTGACCAGCTCCGGGTCCGGACCCTGGTCAGGAAACGGCTCGTCAAGCCTCGACAGGTCAGCAAGGTCCGCGCCGTCGCCCTCCCAACGCCAACGACCCTGCACGCGCCGAACCGGGAACAGGCCGTACGCGGGACCGGCGCCGCCCGAGCCGACGTGTAGCAGGAAGTCCCGGTACTCCTCCGGCAGCCGCACGCCCATCTGAGCCTCGAGTTCGGCAAGCTCGCCCTGGGTGAGCGGGCCCTCCAGGACCCACTTGTGTCCCAATGCCCCGAAAACCTTGCTGCTCGTAGGTCCTGCACCAGCCGCCTCAACCCGTTGACGTACGTCCACCCACCACTGATCAGTCATGCGCAGACCGTACGCGCCGCCACCGACACCCACGGCGCTAGGCTCCCCTGCTACCTCCAGCGCCTGCGCGACGGCCCTTCTGGCTAGGTGCCGACGTGCCCGCACTGCCGCCCGGACACCGAGCTGGGCATCCTCGGCTGGGGCGCGTATTGGGTCGTGATCAATGAGCATCGCAGCTTCCGGGACGGGTGCCCGTCTGGGTACGGCGCGGCGGTCCGCGGCTCCGCCGTGTGGGCGCGAGTGACCGGAAGCGTTGCCGCAGGCAGGCAACGGGGCCCGAGGGCTCCGGCTGCGTGCCCGCCGGGATGGTGTGTCAGAGCTTGGCGAGCCGGTCCACCAGCAGCTCCAGCCTCGGCTCGGCGTCCTCGGGCAGCAGGCGGCCGGCTCGGGTCAGGGTGGCGAGCCCGTGCAGGGCCGCCCAGAACACCTCGGTGAACAGCCCCGGGTCGACGCCGTCGCCGGCGACCTCGGCGAGGCATTCGAGCAGGGCGGCGAAGGCGTCCTTCAGTGGCTCGGGGGTGTCCTCCTGCGCGTACGCCAGGCCACCGTCGAGCTGGAACAAGGCGTCGTAGACCGCCGGATTGCGCTCGGCGAAGTCGAGGTAGGCGCGGGCCAGGGCATTGACCCGGGCGCGCGGGCCGTCCGCGGCGGAGGTCGCGGCCCGCACCGCCGCGGCCATCTCGGTGGCGCCCTGAAGGGCGACGGCGCCGATGATCTCGCGCTTGCCTCGGAAATGGCTGTAGAGGACGGGCTGGCTGTATTCGATGCGCTCGGCGAGCCGGCGGGTGGTGACCGCGTCCCAGCCCTGCTGCTCGGCGAGTTCGCGGGCCGTCGCCACGATGAGGCGCTCGCGCTCCGCCCGTTCGCGCTGCTTGCGTTCCTGTACCGACATAAATCGATCCTAGCATCGCTAGACAATCGAGCGACAGCAGCACTAGCGTTGCCTCATCAGCTAGCGACGCTAGCTCAACGGAGGGATCATCATGCTCAACGCACTCGAGGTCGTCACCACCGTGATCGTCGGCCTGATGGTGGGGGTGGAGTTCTCCGTCGCCTTCATCATGAACCGGATCCTGGACGCGCTTCCCGGGGACAGCGGCCAGCTCGGCCACGCCCACGGCGGCCGGATGCTCGGCGCCCTGATGCCGTTCTGGTACATCGGCTCGCTCGTCCTCAGCGCGATCTGGGCCGTCGCCGGATGGCACCACCACGGCGCCGGACTCGTCGTCACCGCCGCCGGCCTGCTGATCCTCAGCGTGGTCATATCGATGCTGCTGCTCGTCCCGATCAACAACCGAAACAAGACCTGGACCCCCGACAACCGGCCCGCCGACTGGAAGCAGCAGCTGCACCGCTGGAACCGCTACCACTACGTCCGCGTCGCCGTCATCATCGCCGCCTTCACCCTGCTGGTCGCCGCCCTCATCTGATACCACCGCTGCCGTGACACGCACGGGTTCGCCCCTTATGCCGACGGCTTTCGCCCCGTCGGGGTGAGCCCCGAGAGGGCTTCGGATTACTGACCCCGCGGGCCGACGCCGCGCCGGTGGCGCACAATCCCCACTCCCCGGGCGGCAGTTGGCCACCGAAATCCCGATATTCGGGAATCCAGCTGCCGCGCAGATCCCACAACTGCGATCCCGGCAAGCTACGCCCCTCGATCAGCCGCGTCCGCGCGCCCTGATCAGGCACCACACGACTCAGCAAGCTCCACGAAGCTCACCAAGCTGACGAAGACGCGCAAGGAGAAGAACCATGTCGCTGAAGAAGATCAACACCATCCTGGTCGCCGCCTTCATCCTCTTCATCCTCTGGTTCGGGATGGAGTTCATCCTGAGCCCGGAGACGACGGCACCGAACTTCGGCCTGCCGAGCTGGCCGTCCGGCGACGGCGACGGCTTCCTGATCATCAAGGGAATCCGCGACGTCGTCCTGGCCCTGGTCCTGGGCATCCTGCTGGTGACGGGCCACCGCCGGGCGCTGGGCTGGGTGCTGCTGGTGGAGGCCCTCGCCGCGTACGGCGACATGGCCACCGTGCTGGCCCACCACGGCTCCGTGGCCACCGCGCTCGGCGTCCACTGCCTGACCGCGACACTGATGGTGGTCAACGGCCTGCTGATAATGCGCGAGACCCGCAAGGTCGCGGCCGCTCCGGCAACACCCGCCCCGCAGCCCGCCTAACGCCACCTTGGCGCGTGTCGGTGTTCGCCGGTCAGCGCCTGCGCCCGCCGGCTCTCCAGCGGCAAGACCCCGCAGGCCGCTGCGGTGATCGTGGACTCCCAAAGTGTGAAGGCTTCCGAGACCGTCAGCAAAGACAGCCGCGGCTACGACGCTGGCAAGAAAATCAACGGCCGCAAGCGTCATGTCGTGGTCAACACCCGTGGCCTGGTCCTGCTCGTCATGGTCACCCCGGCCGACGTCACCGACCGGGATGCCGCCCGCGAAGTCCTTTTCCGGCTGCACCTCATGCACCCCGAGATCGCGATCGTCTGGGCCGACTCCGCCTACGCCGGGGCGCTAGACCAGCAATCTTCCGGGTGGCGTTAGCAGCACCTGTGGTCGGTGGTGGTCGGTGCCAAGAACTTCTCGGTCATCCGGCCTCTTGGTCCTGGGTGGCGGAGCTGCCCGAACCTGATGCTGCGGACCGAGTCGTCGTACCGGATCGAAGCCGTCGCAGGCGACGCTCACGCACCAACTGAATGCCCTGGAGAAGGCCGCAGGCGTTCACCTGATCGAACGGACCAGCCCCCTCGCTGCCACTTCCGCGGGCACCGCTCTCATCCAGGAAGCAGAGCACCTGCTCGGCCTCCTGGACGCAGCGCCATCCTCCGTCACCTGACGGGCGGCCCGACCTACTCCTGGGGTGGTCGCAAGGCGCCGGCGATGACGGTGGTCACCATCTTGCGAACGGCGGCGGTCTGCGGCGGGGCACTTGTCCGGTCGGCGAACAGCAGGTGCCCAGCCCCGACGAGAGTGGGGGCGAGTGTGTCGATGTCGGCGTCACCGGCCACGCGCCCCAACTCCCGCTCGGCGGTGAGATAGGCAGCGATCATGGCGGTGCCTTGCATGGCCAGTGGGATGCCGGTCAGACCGGCCTCGCGCAGCCGGGCGCGGAGGCCATCACGGAAGGTGATGAGCGCGATGATTGCCACCGTGACCGGCCCGAACAGGTCCTGCAGCGCGTCAGCGAGGTTGTCCACCACGCTCCCGGTGCCGGCCGCCGCACGCAGAATCGTGGTCCGCTCCTCGATGCCGCGGACGCGGTCGAGGACCAGTTCCGCCAGGAAAGCGTCGAAGTCGGCGAAGTGCCGGTGCAGCACGCCCTTGGCACAGTTCGCCTCCTCCGTGACCGCCCGGCTGGTCAACGCGTCGGGTCCGTCCCGGAGCAGGACGCGCTCGGCGGCTTCGAACAACTGGCTGCGCACGTTGTGGATGTGTACCCCTGACGGCATTGTCTCCCTTTCCGCGCCGCCCCGCCTTAACAAGTGGGCAACCGCCCATTAGTGTGGGCGCATGCCCACTTTATCGCAGGGACAGCCGGACAAGTCCGGCCCCGAGCCCCACCGCCACCGGCAGACAGCCGAGTCGTTCGGCGTGGACGCCGAACGCTACGACCGCGCCCGACCGCCGTATCCCCAGGCCCTGGTGGACAGGATCGTCGCGGCAAGCCCCGGTCGGCACGTCCTCGACGTCGGAGCCGGGACCGGCATCGAGGCTCGGCAATTCCAGGCGGCCGGCTGCACGGTGCTCGGTGTCGAGCCCGACGAGCGGATGGCCGCCTTCGCGCGACGCAGCCGTGTTGAGGTCGAGGTCGCCAGGTTCGAGGACTGGCAGCCGGCCGGGCGGCAGTTCGACGCGGTCATCGCAGGCACCGCCTGGCACTGGGTGGACCCCGTCGCCGGCGCGGCCAAGGCCGCCCAGGTGCTCCGGCCCGGCGGCCGGCTCGCCCCCTTCCACCACGTCCCCCAACTCCCGGCCGAGGTGATCGACGCCCTCGCCGAAGCCCTCCAACGGGTCGCCCCCGATTCCCCGTTCAACCCCGGCCTGCTGAGAGGATCGGCCGTGGACACCTACCAGCCACTGTTCGCGAAAATCGCCGACGGGATCCGGCAGACCGGCACCTTCAGCGAGCCGGAACAGTGGCTCTTCACCTGGGAGCGCACCTACTCCCGAGAGGAGTGGCTCGACCAACTCCCCACCTTCGGCGGCCTCACCCAACTCCCCGCAGACAAAATGGCGGAGGTCCTGGACAGCGCCGGGACCGCGATCGACAAGCTCGGCGGCCACGCCACCATGCCCTACACATCCGTCGTGATCACCTCGACCCGCTCACATACGGCCTGACCACCGCAAACGTCGGGCGTCGCAGAGCGCGAGCAGACTGCTGAGCTCGGCGACGCCCCTGGCGAGGCGGGGCAGGCTCTCCGGCTCCTTGCACCGGACCTCAGTCCAACGGTCTGTCCCGGCGGGCCACACGATTGCTGAAGATCAGCCGATCGTCCCGCTGCTAACACAACATGGAATCAGGAGTTCCAGCAGGACTCACTGCTAACGGAGCGGCTCAACCTACACGCCGCGGACGATGTTCTCGGCCTGGGGGCCCTTCTGGCCCTGGGTGACATCGAATGTGACGGTCTCTCCCTCAACCAGTTCCCGGTATCCGTTGCCCTGGATGTTGGAGTAGTGGGCGAAGACGTCCGGTCCGCCGTCCTGGGCGATGAAGCCAAAGCCCTTCTCCGCGTTGAACCACTTCACGGTGCCGCTGGCCATGCTGTTGTCCTTCGTTCTCGCTGGGAAACCCCAGCTGGGCGAGATGGGGCCTTCCAACGAGAAGAGGCCCAGCGTCCGTCCTACCCCACCTGCAGCCCGGTTATCCGATCATTACCTCCGGTGGGCGCTGCGGCCTGGCGCTGAGGTCGCGTACATCGCCGATGCCGGTCCAGCCTGGCTGATCACCCCCATAGAAGATGGCCATACGAGCCTGGACCCCGACGGCACTCCCACACCTCCCTGGCAGTATCGAGCAGGACGCGACGGCGGCAGCCGGGGCGCTGCTGCGCTTTCGGCGTTCCGTATCCTCACGAGCCATCCTTCGTCGGCGACCCGTTGTCAGTGGTGCACGGCAAGATGCCGAGCATGACGACTTCTGCAGCAGTGATCGACGATGCCGCCGCCTATGCACAAGCGGTCAAGGACGCCGGGCGTGCGGCTGCCGCTTACTACGCGGGCGGTACGTCGCCCCTGGACGATGACACCTACGACAACCTGGTGCGCGGGATCGCCGCGTGGGAGGCAGATCACCCCGATCAAGTGCTGCCCGACTCCCCCACGGGCAAGGTCGCCGGCGGTGCGGCCGAGGGCGATGTGCCGCACATCGTGCCGATGCTCAGCCTGGACAACGTGTTCTCCGCAGAGGAGTTCATTGCCTGGACAGCATCTCTGGACAGGCGCATCGGTCGTGAGGTCACGCGGTTCCATGTGGGGCCGAAACTGGACGGACTGGCGGTCGCTGCCCGTTACAGCAGCGGCCGCCTCACCCAGCTGATTTCTCGCGGGGACGGGACGGCCGGGGAGGACGTCTCGCACGCGATAGGCACCATAGAGGGGCTGCCCGCGACCCTGGCCGAGATGGTCACCGTGGAGGTGCGTGGCGAAGTCCTCATGACCACTGCCCAGTTCGAGCACGCCAACGAGGTGCGCACGGCCCATGGCGGACAGCCGTTCGCCAATCCCCGCAACGCGGCCGCCGGCACGCTGCGAGCCAAGGAACGCGCCTACACGGTCCCGATGACCTTCTTCGGGTACGGCCTGCTTCCCGCGCCCGACACCGACCCGGCTCTCGCGGATCGGCTGAACGCGTCTGCACACAGCGACCTGATGAAGCTGGTCGCCGATTTCGGAGTACACACCAGCGCCCGGACCGCCGTCCCGGATACGGTCGCCGACAGTCCCGAGCAGGTCCTGGCCCGGGTGCAGGAGATCGCCGCTGCGCGTGCGAACCTGCCCTTCGGTATCGACGGCATCGTCATCAAGGCCGACCTCGCCGCCGACCAGGAGGCAGCTGGATCCGGCTCCCGCGCTCCCCGGTGGGCGATAGCGTACAAGCTGCCGGCCGTGGAGAAGATCACCCGGCTGCTGCAGGTGGAGTGGAACGTCGGCCGTACCGGGATCATCGCCCCGCGCGCCGTCCTGGAACCAGTCGTGATCGACGGCTCCACCATCACCTACGCCACCCTGCACAACCCGGCCGACATCACGCGTCGTGGTCTGCTCCTGGGCGATCACGTCATGGTCCACCGCGCCGGCGACGTCATCCCCCGCATCGAGGCCCCCGTCGCCCACCTGCGCACAGGCGACGAGACTCCCATCGCCTTCCCCGAGCACTGCCCCCGCTGCCAGTCCGGCATCGACACGAGCGAGGAACGCTGGCGGTGCGCTCAGGGCCGCAACTGCCACCTGGTCGCCTCTCTAGCCTATGCCGCCGGCCGAGACCAGTTCGACATCGAGGGCCTGGGCCAAACCCGCATCGTCCAGCTCGTCGACGCGGGCCTGGTCACCGATCTCGCGGACCTGTTCACCCTGCAGCGCGACCAACTGCTCGGCCTGGACCGGATGGGTGAAACCAGCACCGACAACCTCCTCGCCGCGATCAACAAGGCCAAGGGACAGCCGCTGGCGCGCGTGCTCTGCGCGCTCGGCGTCCGCGGCACCGGCCGCTCCATATCCCGTCGCATCGCCCGGCACTTCGCCACCATGGACCAGGTTCGCGCGGCCGACGCCGAGGCGATGCAGCAGGTCGAGGGCATTGGTGCAGAGAAAGCCCCCTCGATCGTCGCGGAACTCGCAGAACTCGCCCCGCTCATCGACAAACTCGCCGCTGCCGGTATCAACATGACCGAGCCTGGCGCGACCCCGCGCTCAGCCGCCGAGACCGACCCCGGCAGCGACAGCGTGGCTGACGCGCCGATCGGCTCCGGCCCGCTGGCCGGCATGACGGTGGTCGTCACCGGCGCCATGACAGGAAACCTGGAACGGCTCACCCGCAATGAGATGAACGAACTCATTGAACGGGCCGGAGGGCGCTCCTCCTCCAGCGTCTCCAAGAAGACCAGCCTCGTCGTCGCCGGCGAAGGCGCCGGTTCCAAGCGGGCCAAGGCCGAACAGCTCGGTATCCGCCTCACCACCCCGGACGAGTTCGCCATCCTCGTCGCCGGCCTCCTCAACTGAGCCGAACCAGGGCGTTCTGCCGGAGGCCTGCGGCGGCCGGTGGCGTGCCCAGTGATTGACTGCCCGTCCGCGCTGCTTTTCCCTGCGGAGTAGGAGCGGAGCCTGTCCGGGACCCATCGCACGTCGTCCCGGGCGGGCCACAAGCCGTCGGGCGTGAGCCGCCGCCACCTACCGTGAGGTCGGCCAGGCAGTTCGGCAATCGCTATTGAGCGACACCTTCGAGTAGCCGGGGGCCGTTGTTGCGGACGTTTTGACGGCCGTAGGAACCCGTACCTTCACCGCCAGCACGGACCAACGTCCCGAACGACTGTTCCCTATCCGGCAGTTCGTGGTAGCCGGCCGAGGTTGCGGGGAACGCATCGGTGGCCAGGATCGCGCCGAGAGGCGTGAGCATGGCGGCGAGCCGCAGCGCGTACACCGCCTGGTCGGTACCGGAGAGGGGCCCGAGGCAGTGGTGTCCGGTCATATGGCACCAGGCAGGCAGGTCGAGCGGTGCCGCGGGGTCGGTGGCAATGATGTGGACGACGGTGCCGATGCCGCTCCGTCGATGGCCCGGCGCGGGCGCAGCAGGAGGGTCACGCAGAGCAGGCCGGTGCCGTCCACGGTGAGTCCGGCACCGGCAGGCTGGGCGGGCCGGGTCACCGGCTGCTCGCGCTGACGGCGATAGCGGGGAGGACGGCGAGGGCGAGGACGCCGCCGATGAGGGCGAGGACGGGATAGCCGGCGGTGGCCACGACGATGCCGGAGCTCAGGCCGCCGGTGGCGCCGGCGATGGCGACGTCGACCATGCCCTCGGTCTTGGCGCGGGTGGCCAGCGGCACGGCGTCGGTGATCATCGCGGTGCCGGAGACGAGGCCGAGGTTCCAGCCCAGCCCCAGCAGGGCGACGGCCAGAAGAAAGCAACTGCCAAGCCATCCAGGGGCGGTTCTGCGGCGTTCGGGCTCCGTAAGCCCCGTCAGCCCCGTCAGCCCCGTCAGCGGCTCCCAAGTCGAAACCCTGCCCGACGGCGGCGAGATCCGGCTCAGGATGTGGCTGGCGGACGTGAAGACCAGTCACGAGAAGCTGAACACCGAGCAGCTTCAGCGGATGGCCGGCCTCGGTCTGGACTGGGCCGCGCAGGCGCGGGCGTAGCCCGGCCACAACCCGAGCCGAGCCGCTCGGGAGAGATGGTTGGGGGCGCCGGTACCCCGACTCGAAACGCCAGCCCAATCCGCCCGGGCCCGTGCTCACTCCCGTCCTGGACCAGGTGTCCGCTGGGGCACTCTTCCGTACCGATCAGGCCAAGGCCACGCCTCTGCCAGTGGCGCACCATGGCCATGGATTCTGTCGGGTGGGCGGCGGAACGGTCACCTCATCCGACCGGCTGCTCACCCTTGACGACGGTGAAGGCGATGCCGCCCAGCTGCGAGGTGAGATAGCGGCGCAAGGCCGCTGAGGCGCTGCCTGCTTGGCTGGTCTGCAGTTGGATGCCGGAATGGTCCGTGGCCGGGCCGATCTGGTAGACGGGGAAACCTGCAATCGTCGGCGGGCCGTTGTGCGCCATGAGCCTGCGGACGGCCGCTTGTAGCGTCCGCTCGGAGTAGCGGCAAGCCAGGATGTCGAGCCGGTTGAGGTCGACGGCCGGGTGGGCGCGCTTGGCCGCCTGCGCGAGCAGCCTCCCACGCGCCACGTCCGTGACACACAGCGCCACCCGCCCCGGGGTGTAGCCGTCGATCACCGTGCCAAAAATATCCGAGTACGCGCCGTTGAACTCCTCGTCGCCAACGGCCTGTGCAAGGGCCTGTGCCTGCGCAGTGTCGATGGAAGTGCCACTGCCCGCAGCGGGTGACGCCGCGCTCTGGGCCTGCACGCCTTCCGAGCAGGAGGCGCTCACCCCACCGCTCGAATGCCTGCTGCCGGCCGAGGACACAGACGTAGTGCCAGCGGACGGCGTCCGCGCCGCGGAGTTCCCCAGCGAGGACCCGGCGCACGCCGCAGTGGCAGCCAACATCCCCGAACAAAACGTCAGAGCAACAGCGCGCCGCATGGTGTCCTTCTTCCGCCCGTAGTCCCGTCCAAGCGCAGCCGCTCCCCACCAGCCCCCGAGACGCCGCGACACGATGGCGCGCAGTGTAGCGAGTGCGAAATGGCTCACGACCGCCCGTGCCCAGTGGTGGCGCGCAACACGGCAGCGTCGCGGCATACACATCCGGTTCCCGCGGATGCGCGACACCTTCGCCCGCCGCAGTGGCTGTGCCCTTCTTCTGCTGGCACTGGTGCTCGTGGCCCTGGCCGGCATCGTGACCGGGCTGCTGCTCACCCATGGCGTCCCCGATGCCTGGTGGCCCCACACCAGCCACGCCTTCACCTCGCCCCGGGGCACGGCCACACCCAACGACCCCTACGACCTGATCCTCGGCCCTGATCTGACTCCGGCTCGGCGATCGTCCAATCCCAGCTCTCTGCTGTCGGTTGGCATCCTGCGGGCCTCATGCTGCCGGGCTCGGTACTGGTGTGCTGCCCCGCAGCGGTGCACGACGGCTAACCGCCTGGAACGCGAGGTGGTCGCGGCGCCTGCAGGAGGGCGGCGAACCGCTTCAGGGCAAGATCGGTGCGCTCACGTTCGCCGGTGATGGTGAGATCGAACAGCAGGCCTCGCATGACGGCCATGACGAGGGTGGGGGTGGCAGTGTCGTCGTTCCCGGTGGCGATGTCGGCGAAGACAGTGTGCAGAGGCCCAAACCAGTCGGTGACGGCCCCCGCCTGGTCCGGGTAGCACTCGGGATGGGCCAGCAGGTCGGCATGGACTTCGAAGAAAAGTCGAACGAACGGAGCTCGTTCGGGCGCACTCAGCCACGTCCAGATCCCGCACAGCCGCTCCTCGATGTCGCCGCCGCTCGACGGCAGGCCGTGCGCCAGGCGCTCAGCGCCGCGCCGGCGCGCCTCGGCGAGAACCGCGGCCACCAAATCCTGCTTGCTGCCGAAGTCGTAGAGCAGCATCCGCGGGCTGGTACCCAGTGCCACGGCCAGCGGACGAAGACTCAAACCGGCCAGCCCCTGCGCGAGGACGTAGTCGGTGGCCTGCATCAGCACGCGGTCACGTCGGGCGGGATCGGAGGGTCGTCCCACAGTCCACCGTCCTCTCGTGCGATACGTCGTGCAAGTATATGACACGAGTGTTTCAATAACGGAGGGAGAGCCATGAAGACCGACGGCACGCACGACCTCGACCGGGCACTGGTCCTGGGGCCCGGCGGGCGTCTTGGCACCGCATGGACGGCCGGACTGACAGCGGGGCTACGCAGCTTCGGGGTGGACCTGGGCGAGGCCGACGTCATCGTGGGCACCTCGGCCGGAGCGATCGTCGGCGCAGTCCTCGCCACCGGGCAGGACCCCGCCCGCCTCGCCACCGTCCGGCGCTCCGCCAACGCCTCGCTCGCGCCGCACCGCCCCGACCCGGCAGTGACAGCCGCAGTGTTCGCCGTCCTCGGCGACCCGGGCCTTGACCCTACGGATGCCCGTCGCCGGGTGGGCCGCATCGCCCTGGAAACGGTCGACGCGGAGGCGGAGAACCAGCTGATCGCCCAGCGCGCCGCACTGATCGCCGCCGACAGCTGGCCGCAACGCCCTCTGCTGATTCCGGCCGTTGACGCCGAGAGCGGCGAGCCGATCGTGTGGGACGCCGCCGCGGGCGTCCCACTCGTTCGCGCGGTAGCCGCGTCCAGCGCCTTCCCCGGGATTGAGCCGCCCGTCGCCGTCGACGGCCACCGCTACCTGGACGGCGCCCTGCGAGCCGGCACCAACACCGACCTGGCGGGCGATGCCCGCACGCTGGTGGTGGTCGACCCGCTCGCCCACCGCCACCCCCACCCCACAGCCGACGGCGCCCACATCCTGGGCCCCGATCCAGCCGCGGTGCGCCTCCTGGACGCCGAGCAGAGCGACCCTGAAGCGTGGAAGGCGGCCTACCAGGCGGGCAGGGCTCAGGCCGGCGCGGCAGCCGCGGGACTACGCGCGCACTGGCGGCTCGCCTCGGCCCGCCGCTAAAGGATTCCGAGTCACTCTTCGCCCCACTTCTGGAGCGGCTGGCGCCGCGCGACCTTCGAGCGGCACTGCCGGAACCCGTTACGCCGCATCCACTGACACCTCGCCCGCGGTGGAAGGTGTCCCGGCCGCGCGCTGGCGGACAGCATGCAGTTCGCCCAGGCGTTGACGGAGGAGGAGTGCAGCGGCAGGTGACCGGCCGTGTCTGCGGCCTCCTCGGCCCCGCGGCCGCGGCGCCGCAGGCATGTTTCGTGTGCCGCGTCGGCCTCCGCCACCGCCTCCTGCGACCCGAGTAGCCGACGCAGCGCGTCCGCGCGCCGCTTGTCCCGGATCTGCTGCGCCACCTGCGGCGAGTGAACACTGCCCAAGCCGGATCGGCGTCCGCACAGCAGGCCCCGCTCCCACGCCGCCGCCAGCAGGGCGCGGGGTCCGTCTCGCATTGCAGGGTGAGCACGGCGACCGCAGCCTTGTCCGACAGGTCGGCCCGAACGGCGACCGCCAGGTCGACGGCCCTCCGCACCAGCTCCTCGGTCGGAGAGGACGCCGCGCCGCTCCCACTCAGCTCAGCCGGGTCAGGGCTTCCACGTGCGGAGCATGGCGGCGATCCCGGCAGCGGTGGAACGCGGACTGTTCAACTCGTGGGCGAGCGCGGTCAGTTGCTCGCGGGTCGGGTTGACCGGGATGTTGCTGGCTTCGAGGTACATGACGGCGACGGCGCAAGCGACCGTCAGGTTGGAGCGCTCCAGCCAGCGGCAGCGGCCGAGGATGTGGACCAGGGCAGCAGCGCGGGCGTAGGGGCCGTCATAGACGGGGCGCTCGAGGAGTTCGCCGCGGTGGCGGGCGACCGCGGCGACCGGTACGCCGTAGTCGTCGACGCCAGGGTCACGGTGGCCGGCCCGTTCGGCGACTTCCAGGATCCAGGACTCGTCGACGTGCAGGATCACGCAGCGGCGCCCGGCTGCGGCTCGGCGTAGGGGGCGTCGAGCTGCTGCTCCAGGTCGTCAAGGAACGCGCCGTGCTCTTCGATGAGGCGCTGAGCGGCGGCCATGCCGGCGGCTCGGGCTCCCGTCGTGTCCTCGATGATCAGACGCTCAACGTAGCGGTTGAAGTCCAGGCCGCGGGCGGCCGCAGCGTCCTTGCCCGCCGCGAGGACGCCGGGTTCCAGACGGACCTGAGTCTGCTTCTTCGGGGAGGTCATACCTGAAGGGTAGCAGGGTGGTAGCAGGGGTGCGGCGATGCCTGCCCGGAGAGCCTCCGGTCATGTCCGCTCGGCGATTCCGCCCTCCCCCGCCCCTCATCGGTTTCGCCACGAGCCGCCGGCCCCGTCAGCCACCGCCGCTAGGCGCTGCGAGGCCTCCGGCCGCTCGTCTTCTTCGCGGCCGCCTTCCTGGCCGGCTGCTTCTTCGTCGTCTTCTTTGCCGCGGGCTTCTTCCGTCGGCAGCTCATGGACGCCGACGTCCACAAACGCCTTGCCGCACGGGTCCGGCAGTCGGAGAAGCGCCTCTCCCAGGCCCTCGGCGAGGCCGCCTGAGCCGATTCCGGCCTTGGAGCGCCAGCCGACGTCGACCATCAGCTCGGGCCCCAGGGAACCGCCGTCAGTCGCGTGCTTCTGCCGGAAATGGGCCGCCTTCTCATGTCCACTCCCACCTCGAACGCCTTGAGAACCGCTGGCGGTGGGAGTGAGTCCCCCCTCCGGGCCCAATCCTCGCTCGCCCCCTCCGCGCCGCAGGCTGCTCGGCGGAATCGGAAAGACGTCGCATCGTGAATTCGACGGCGGAGCAATCCCGACGAACGTCATTTCCGTATGAATTCACAGGAAGCAAAACCTCCTCCACAACAACATCAACGAGAAGTTTCGCAAACGTTTATGTCGAAATCGGAGGTGACGGTCCGCCGCCGCCCGAACGCGCTTCGCGCGGGCGGCGAGCGACGCACAGAGCTACGGGCAGGCTCTGAAGCGCAAGGACGGCCCGTCGAGGCCGCCAGAAGATCAAGCACACCCTCAGAGAGGGGCTCACCATGCGCGCGCGCACACGTATCAAGAGATTGGCTGTCGCGGTTGCGTCGGCACCGATCCTGGCCATCGCCGCCGGGGCTGGAGCCGCCCAGGCAGCCGCCACCGCCGCGCCCGAGCAGGTCGTCTCGTTCCACCAGGACAACGGCTGGGGCTGGGGTGGAGGACACCACAACGGCGGGGGCTGGGGCTGGGGCCACCACGGCTGGGGCTGGGGCTGGGGCTGGGGTGGAGGACACCACCACGGTGGGGGCTGGGGCTGGGGCCACCACGGCTGGGGCTGGGGTGACCACGGTTGGGGCTGGGGCTGAGGCGACTGAGTGTCAGCAGAACTGATCGCAACCCCTGACAACAAAGAATGGATCCGGGTGCTCGATCCCGTCGGGCACCCGGGTCCACGTGCCAAAGCCCTGATGTACCTGATGTGCTGGTGTCCGCGACGACGGAGGGACCGGATGCGGAGGGCTTGCAACAGCGAGCCCAGGTTGCCACCCGCCACCATCGGCGCCCTCACTCTGACCGTCGCGGGCAACGCCGGCTGCAAGGTCGCCTATCAGCCCGGCCCGTGCATGCGACGGATCTCCAGCCTCAGTCCGGTCGAGGCAAAGACCGACGCGAAGGACGCCGCAGTGATCGCGGACGCCGCCCGGACAGACAGGGGGTCTTCCTCGCGTTCGAGGCGCTCGGCCTCGGCGTAGACCTCCGCGAGGTTGTGGCTCTGCTTGAAGCGGTGGCAGATCTGAAGGGGTGGCCAATCTCCCGCTTCAGGTCGCGGTAGTGGGCGGGCGACGGAAGAGCGAGGGCTCAGGACAGGCGAGCTGCGCGCACGGATCTCTACTGCGGTGCTTCCTCCGGCCCTCGTTCGGCGGCTGCGGTGAGCTGATTGGCGAGGTTCTTGAGGGCCTGTCGTAGTTCGTCGGGGTGGTGGACGGTGAAGGGCCATTCCAGGGAGGCGAGCAGGCGTGCCATGCCGTCCAGCCGTTCTGCCCGGGCGTGCATGAGGACGCCGGTGGGCTGGGCGGTGAGGGTGAAGGCTGAGCGGGGCAGCCGGCGGGCGATCTCTTCGAGGGGGCCGTGGACCGTCACCTCGACCTGCCAGCGGTAGGACCCCTGGGCCAGGGTCGAGGTCAGGTGGGCTACGGGGTCGAAGCCGTCGGGGGCCGTGAAGTGGCGGGAGCGGGCGGTGACGGAGGCGATGCGGTCGATGCGGAAGGTCCGCAGACTGTCGCGCAGGTGGTCGTGGCCGACGACGTACCAGCGGCCGGTGTGGAAGACCACCCCGTAGGGGTCGATGTCGCGTTCCGTGTGCTCCTGGCGCCAGGACCGGTGGTGGATGCCGACGGTCTCGCGGGCGCGAGAGGCCTGGGCCAGCGCCAGCAGGACGCCGGTGCCGGGCGCCTGCCCGATCACGGCGTTGGCGGTGAACGAGAGGGTCTCCCGCATGGCTGCGAGTGGTTCGCGCAGGGCGTTGGGGAGCACCCGCTCGATCTTGGCCAGGGCACCGGCACTGGCCGGCGCGGCGGTGCCCATGCCCAGACGTTCCGCCGCGAGTAGGCCGAGGAGGCGGCAAGAGCCTCGTCGTTGGTGAGGACCAGCGGTGGCATCCGGTAGCCGCGGGCCAGTCGGTAGCCGCCGTAGCGGCCGCGTTCGGCCTCCACGGGGATGCCCAGCTCCCGCAGGTGCGCGGTGTACCGGCGCACCGTGCGAACGTCGGTGTCCAGGCGGTCGGCCAGCTCCGCCCCGGTGAGCCCGGCGTTCGACTGGAGGAGTTCCAGCAGGGTCAGCACACGGGTCAGGGGATGCGACATGGATCACTCGACATTTCAGGGCGGAATCTGTCCTGTATCGACTCTACGCTCCCCGCAGCACCTCACCTCTGGGAGATCACATGGCCACCTTTGTACTCGTTCCCGGCGCCTGGATCGGGGCCTGGGCCTGGGAAGACACCGTCCGCGCTCTGCAAGAGAGCGGCCACTCGGCGCTGCCGTTGACGCTGACGGGCCTGGCCGAACACGCCGACCAGGGCGGACCACAGACTGACATGGACACGCACATCGCGGACATCACCGGATTCATCGAACGGAACGATCTGCGCGACGTCACGTTGGTCGCCCACAGCTATGCGGCTGCCCCGGTGACCGGGGCGGCCGGACGTCTCGGCGACCGGCTGGAGCGCGTGGTCTACGTCGACAGCGCCCCGTTCGCCGCGGGCATGCGCATGCTCGACCTCATGCCACCTGAGGCCGCGGACCAACTGCGCCACCAGGTCTCCGCTTTCGGTGACGGGTGGCGGCTGCCGATGCCGCCCTTCGAGGTCCTGGGCCTGTCCAGCAGCCTTGACGGGCTCGACGAGGGCCAGCGGGACGCTCTGCGCGCGCGTGCCACCCCTCAGCCGTTCGGCACCTACACCCAGCGCCTCGCCGGCCCGGCCGAGTCCGGGCCCGGTGTGGACCTGGTCCTGGTCGCCTGCCATGACTTCACAGGCCTGCTGGACGCCGGGGTGCCGATGCTGGCCTTCCTGCACCAGCCGCCGTGGCGGCGCTTCGACCTGCCCACCGGGCACTGGCCGATGCTGTCGGCACCCATCGAACTTGCCGGGATCCTCGATACGGCCGTCTCCTGACCCCGCCGGATCACGAGCGACACGGCCCGACGCTCGACCGCGAGAGCGTCCGCAGACTGCGCGCCTGTTCGCAGGCTCTGGCCGCCGGAGTAGGGGGACTTCAACGGGCAGTCGTGCATCTACACCTGGCGTGGCCTGGTCCCGGGCTTCGCCGGCGCTGAAGATCCCGGAAACGCGTCCGCGTCCGGTGGGTCGCATTTTCCTGTCCTGCGAGCACGATCTCGCCCACCGCGGTCGTTGAGATGACCTGGGTGGCGGGGTTGTTAGTTACTCAACGTAGATAGGAACGTGAGTCCGGTATGCCACCACGCCGACCGGATCCTCCGGACAGACCCAGTATCCGGCCGTTCCCGCGCCGTCGGCGTCTCCCTCCGGCACGGGAACCGCGGCGACGCGTAGTCCGAGCGTCGTCAGCCCGTGGACCCGTGCGGGGCACCCGGTTTGGGCAGCAGTCGAGCGCTGAGACGGTCCGAGCTCGGCCAGCGTACGTCGTGAACCCAGCGAAGCTTCTCGAAAATCCAGATGAGGCGGGCCGACGGGTCGAGCTGACCCGGCAGCACGCCGTGGCGCGCGCCCGTGGGATCCGCGTGGTGTGAGTTGTGCCAGCTCTCGCCGAAGGACAGCAGTGCGAGCGGCCAGAAGTTGGTGGCCCTGTCCCGGCTGGCGAAGGGGCGCCTGCCCGCGACGTGGCAGATCGAGTTCACCGACCAGGTGACATGGTGCAGCAACGCCATCCGGATCACGCCGGCCCAGAAGAACCCGGTCAGCGCGCCGGTCCAGGTGCCGGTGACGAACCCGCCGACCAGTGCCGGGGCCAGGAGTGAGACGGCAGCCAGTGGCCCGAAGAGTTGACCGATGAGCCGCAGATCGGGATCGGCGGCGATATCGGGCGCGAACCTGGCGCGGTTACTCAGTTCACGCTTGAGCATCCACCCGATGTGCGCGTGCAGAAGTCCCTTGAGCAGGGCGCGGATGTCGGTCCCGTAGCGCCAGGGCGAGTGCGGGTCACCCTCGCGGTCGGCGAAGGCGTGGTGGCGCCGGTGGTTCGCCACCCACTGGACCGGCGAGCCCTCGACCCCCAGCGAACCCGCGACGGCCAGGGCGATCCGCAGGCCCCGCCGTGCCTTGAACGAGCGATGCGTGAAGAGACGGTGATAACCCACCGTCAGGCCGAAGCCGGACACAAGGTAGGCGACCGCCGCCATGCCGATGTCCAGCGCGGACAGGCACCATCCCCACACGAACGGCACCACGGCGATCAGGGAGATCGGCGGGCCGACGACGAAGATCCACATTGCCACCCCTGCCGCGGCCGTCTGGGGGGCGTCGAGCAGCGGCTTGACCCCGGCCTCGGCATCGGCGTCATGTTCGACAGCGGTCTGTTCGGTACGGTCGACGTCGCTCTGGTTCATCGTTTCCTCGCCATCGCTCAAGCCCTTTCGGAGCCGACGCCGGACCGACCTGGATCACGCGCCCGTGTGCTTTCGAACGCGCTCGGCGGTCCTGGTCTCAGGATCGCACTGGGCGGCATCCGCGCAGGTCGTCGCGGATGTCCAGGGCATGAACGTCGCGGGACTGAATCTCCGTCGGCTCGGCATGTGTTCTGGGCCTCGTAGGGTGTGGGACAGCTGGGGCAAGCGGCGCCGGTGCGCCCTCTCCGTGCAATTCTCGACGCTCCTGCGGCCGGTCAGTGGGTTGACCAGCGGCGGCCGTCAGGCGGTGCGGGCATGCATGCGCGCCGCTTGCCTGGATCGGCATTCGCCGGTCGGGACGCCAGCGAGGACCGGGCGCAGTTGGGGGGAATGCCTCGGTGCGGGTGCGGCCGCGGCGGCTAGTCGGGGGGTGGCGCTCGCCGTTGCGCAGTCAGTCCGGGTGCCTGAGGAGCTGAATGGAAAGTTCCCCAGGTCACAGGCATGCTGACACGTTTGTTGGCCAGAGCTTGGGAAGGTCGTATGTCAAGGGCGGAGGTGAGGGTGACCCTGTGGCCGAGCGCCTTGAGCCGGGGGACCGCCTGGGTCCAGGCCCACGGCGGAGGGTAGTTTCGGCCTCTTGACCGCCATGAACGCAGTTGCAGCGAGGCCCTGCGGCAGCTGTGTACCTCAGTCTGTGAGCGACCCGGCCATCGGCCGCTGCCTGGGCAAGCAAGCCGATGAGGCGTACGCAGATGACGCTTTGGGGCGCAACGCTACGTCCACACTGCGGATGCTGGAACCCGGCAAGGCAGCCGGTGGCATCGACCAGGAAAGCGCGTGGCTCGGCCGCGTCGGTGCCTCGACTGCCTCCGGCGTCGCGAGGAGCGCGGCTCACCGGACTCCGCTGAAGAGCCGCGCCACCGGAGCCGGCGTACACCGCACACGGCGGAGGCCAGTGCTTTGACCGGAAAGGCTTGCCGGGTCGGCGGGTGCCCGACGACGTGGCGCAGATCGGCTTCGAGGACTCGCCCATCGCGCGGCACACCAACGGGCCGCTGACCAGTGTGTGGCAGCCGATGGTGGAGGTGGGCCGCAGGCTGGTGCGCGTACTGCTCGGAGGAGATCCCCGCACGACCGACGGCATGCGGTGCCGGCGGCAGGACTGGTTCGGTGGGAGTGCGCGGAGCGCGAGGATCGTGCGCGCCCGGCCAGGCGTTGTCGTACCCCCGGTGTAGCGTCCAGGCCGGAGTCAGGCTCATTCTCTGCGGTTGACGGAGGCGCGCGGATGTCGAGTACGACAGGCGAGGCCATGGTGGCGGTGTCCCGGCGCATCAAGGCCCCGGCACAGGACGTCTTCCGGATCCTGGCCGACCCCGGACGGCACCCGGACCTCGACGGCTCGGGGATGCTGCGCGGCGGCGTCTTCGACGCCGTGATCTCGGGCGTCGGGGACGTCTTCGTGATGAGGATGCACTACGAGCGCTACGGCGACTACGAGATGAACAACCACGTCGTCGAGTACGAGCCGGACCGCCGCATCGGCTGGGAGCCGAGACCCGGTCGCGGGCACCCGGACGCCACCGACCCCGGGGCCGTCTGGGGCCACCGGTGGGTCTTCGACCTGGTCCCGGACGGGGCCCAGGCGACGGTCGTGACCGAGATCTTCGACGGTTCGTGCATGCCGGAGGACAAACGCGCGGAATTGGTGAGCGGGCGCGTCTGGTGGCAGACGCAGATGGCGAGCACCCTTGAACGCCTCGCCGAACTGTGCGCCGCCCGGTGAACGCCGAACTCGACGCCCTCAAGGGGGCCCTGGACCGCCAGCGCGAGCATGTACTCGGCATCCTCGAAGGGCTCTCGGAGGAGGATCTGCGGCGGCCGGTGCTGCCCAGCGGCTGGCACTGCCTGGCATTGCTGCGCCACCTCACCCTGGACGTCGAACGCTTCTGGTTCCCCGGAGTGATCGCGGGCGAGCCGGATGTGGCCGGACAGCTCACGGCAGGCGCGAAGGCACACTGGTACGTACCGGAGGGGATGAGCACCGAGGAAGTCTTCGCCGACTACCGGGCGGCCATCGTACGCGCCGACGCCGTGCTCGCCTCCGCCACGCCCGATCAGAAGCCCGCCGTCTGGCCCGTGGAGATCTGGCCGACCTGGCGACTGCCTGACGTGCGGCACATTTTGATCCACGTTCTCACCGAAGTCGCCTGCCACAGTGGGCACTTGGACGCCGCGCGCGAGCTGATCGACGGCACCGCCTGGCTTGGCGGCAACCCCTACGCCGGCTAATTCTCTGGCCGGTTCAGCTTCGCTGACCGTGCATGACCGGGGCTCCTTCGAGGGGCAGGTGGCCGCGGACGCAGTGGTACTCGGACTCCAACCACTCCTCGATCACGAAGAGTGGGCGCGACAGCGGAACGCCTCCGATCTGCTGGACCCGCAAAAGCAGCCCCAGATCAGTCAGGGCAAGGGACTCATCGGGCGTGTAGGCCAGCCAGTTGCCGTGCTCGGCAGCGTGGTCGAGGAGGTACTGGTACGCCTCCTCGGGATCACGACCTGCCAGTGCAAAGCCCGCCAGGAAAGCCTGCGGGCCGGTGACGGCATCCATCGCCACGCATGCCAGCTTGCCCCCGTCGTAGAAGACCTTCACTCCGTCGGCGAAATCTTCCTGCGCGTACGAGCCACCCGCTCGCTCGTGCGGCCCGGAACCCTGGAGGGCCGCCGCGACCTCGGCCGGACTCATCCCGAACCGCAGCGGTCCCACACACGCAGGCAGCAGCTCCCAACGCTCCCGCTCACCATGCATCCTCACGGTCCCCACCCCTCAGCCCTCATTGCCCCGGCAAGGAGTACCCGCCCGTGTGGCCACGCGCAAACTGCGCGGGCCAGGCACATGTGCCTGGCGGTGCCCCCGCTCGTCAGAAGGTGTGGCGCTCACGCTGATGCGCGCGGCCCTCTTCCGCCTCAGTACGGGTGGGCTGCGCGAGTTCGGTGGCGGCCCAGGCCGCGAGGAGCTGCAGCGTGTCGTGGTCGGGGGTGCCGGGTTCGGCGCTGTAGGCGGTGAGGGTCAGGCCCGGTTGGGCTGGCAGTTCCATGGCGTCGAAGTCGAGGGTGAGGACGCCGACAGCGGGGTGGCGAAACGACTTGCGGCCGGTGTGGTGCAGGCGCACGTTGTGCTTGGCCCAAGCGGTGCGGAATTCGTCGCTACGGGTGACGAGTTCGCCGATGAGTCCGGTCAGGTCGCTGTCGTGGGGGGCGCGGCCGGCTTCGGTGCGCAGCAGGGCGACGGTGGTGTTGACGGACTGCTCCCAGTCGGGGAAGAAGTCGCGGCCGGCGGAGTTGAGGAACTGAAAGCGGGCGATGTTGGTGGTCTGGGTGGTGCGGTCGGGAAAGAGGGGGGCGTAGAGGGCGCGGCCGAGTTGGTTGGTGGCGAGGATGTCCAGGCGGCCGTTGCGGATGAAGGCCGGGGAGTCGGTCATGGACCGAAGCACACGCAGGACGCTGTCCGGCAGCGGTCCGCGGGCGCGCTTGGTGCGGCGGGTGGGGCGCTTGGCGGCAGCACGGGCCAGGTCGTGGAGGTGGCCACGTTCGGCGTCGTCGAGCTGGAGGGCGTCTGCGAGGGCGTCGAGGACTTCTTCTGAGGCGCCGGCGAGGTGGCCGCGCTCAAGACGGACGTAATAGTCGACGCTTACGCCGGCGAGGAGGGCGACTTCTTCACGGCGCAGGCCCGGTACGCGCCGGTTGCCGCCAAAGGCCGGCAAGCCGGCCTGCTGAGGGGTGATCTTGGCGCGGCGGGAGGCCAGGAACTCGCGGATGTCACTCTCGGTGCTCACGCATTCCAGGCTAGGCCGGGCGGTGCACGCGTGGGGGGTCCTGTCAGTACCTGTAACGGCAGACCCTTCTCCACCCTCTTGAGCTGCGGTTTCCTGGATATCGGCAGCGGTTGCAGGCCCAGCTCCGAGCGGAGCGTGTGAGGCTCGGCGGCTGCCGGACGACCGCACTCGCCCGAGGAGTGGTCCGAGCCGGTTCACCCGTTCTTGACCGAGGAGTCCTTTCCATGCAGAAGCAGTCCGCGCCCCTGGAGCTGGCAGGCATCGCGCCGAAGCTCGTCGAGGTCACCAATGAGGTCCTGTTCGGTGACGTGTGGGAGCGGCCCGGGCTGTCCCCGCGGGACCGCAGCCTGGTCACTGTGAGTGTGCTGGCCGCGCTGTACCGCGGTGAGCAGCTCGGTTACCACCTGGGCGTGGCCCTCGACAACGGGCTGAGCGTGGCGGAGCTGTCCGAGGCGATCACGCATCTGGCCTTCTACGCGGGCTGGCCCAACGCCATGACCGCGATCACCCAGCTCAAGAAGATCGCGGAGGAACGCGGCGCCTGAGCTCACTGGTCGGGTCCGCGCACCCGACCTGTCCATTGCACCCTGCTGCCTGTCCGTCGCGACACAGCACCTCACGAGTACGAGTACCAGTACGGAGAGAACACACCATGGAACTGCTGAAGAAGCAGCCGACGATGAAGCTGCCCGCCGAGTGGTTCACCGGAGACGCCTGGGCTGATGTCATCTATCGCGGCGAAGACCCGTCCCGGGCCCGGGCGAACGCCGTCCGCTTCGCCCCCGGCGCCCGCACCGCCTGGCACTCCCACGGCCTGGGCCAGACCCTCTACGTCGTTGAGGGCATCGCCCTGATCCAGTCTCGCGGCGGCGAGATCCTCGAAGCCCATCCGGGCGACGTGATCTGGACCCCGCCGGGCGAGGAGCACTGGCACGGCGCGGCCCCGGATCACTTCATGACCCACATCGCGCTGTGGGAGACCGACGACGTCGACTGGCTCGAGCACGTCACCGACTCCGAGTACACCGGCCGGCGTCACAGCACCCGCAGCACCTGACCCGCGCCGCTCGCCCGCCGACATGGCGAGCAGTTGGCCTGCCCTCTCCGTAGTCGTCTCGGATCCTGTCCCCTGATGTTGCGACCTTCGGCGGGCAGTGCACCAAGAGGTGGACGTCATCGCGTTCGCCGTTCAACTCCCGGAGTTCCGCTGCGAAGTCGGTACACACGTCGTGCATGACCTCTTCGCAGCGCTTGAGGATGTCGTCGGTGAATGGGCCGCGCCGGTACTTCGGGGTGAGGACCACGTGTGCGTGCAGGGTGTAGACAACCGTAGGACCCCTGCGGATATCGGGGTTTGGCTCATCGTGGTGACGTAGAGCAATGTTAGGACCAGGCCGATGTCCTGCGGGCTCACACCGGCGCGGCGGTGCGCGTCACGCATGGCCGCGACGATGCCGCCCACATCCGGGGCGGTCTCGTGGTGGGCGTCGCAGGACAGCCCGGTGCCCAGGACGGTGTCGAGTGGAGCAGGTCCTGCGTCGGCGGCGCGGCGCAGCACGACCGCCACTGCGCCCTCACCCAGCAGGACCCCGGCACGACCCTCCTGGAAGGGCTGGAGCGCGGGCGTGGGCGCGTCGGCCACCCGGCCGATCATGGTGAGCATAGACTCGCTCATCGCGTCACAGCCCGCCGCCACCACCGCGTCGGCCTCGCCCGTCGCGAGGAGATCATCCAGTCCAGCGATCGCCCGCGTCCGCAACCCGACCCCGGCCGACTCCTCCACGAGCGGCCAGGACACACCCGTAGGTGAAACCAGTGTGCATGGAGGGAGTCCTGGGTACTCGGCGCGATGCCCGGGGCTCCCCCGTAAGGAGGGCACGCGATGCATTCGAGCAGGAAGGGAACGCTCGCCGTTCTGCTGGGGGTCGCCGCGATGTGTCTCTCAGTACCGGCCCAGGCCTTCGCCGGCTCTGGAACGAACGATCACAAACCCAGCGCATACTGCGGAACCGACAAGGCTTCCGGCCTCGGGGTGTCCGCCCCCGAGAATGTACCCTGTGCTGCTGCTCTGCAGGTGGCAGCCGCCTACACCAAGACCTGGCACGACGCGTCGAGCACGACCGTCGAGGTGCGCGCCGCAGGAAGCACCTGGAAATGCCAGGAGCGCCAAGGCGACCCCAACCCCTACCAGGTATGCGTCGACACCCGCGACAACACCCGGCTGATCACGCTGTCGTCCTGACCCACTCCCCCGCCCCCGCACACCCGGAGGCCTCACATGGCGCCCACACGTCGCCCGGCGATCGCGGCCGGCTGTGATGCTCCTGGCTCTGTCCCCCGTCGCCCACGCAGCGTCCGTCACCACTCAAACCGCCTGTGCCAAAGCCCTCGCAGCGGCCGACACGGCCCAGCACGACTAGACTCATGACGGCCTTCCAGGCCCAACCCATCTGCGGTCCCTGGCCCCGGGCCTGACCGACATCTCGGCGTGGCCTGTGTGAGGGAGCTCAGCTGTCATGTGCTGCCCCGGGACGCCGCCTGCCGCCGACGACGACGCACCAGCTTCGCCCGATCCGCGCTGTCGATGGCGGGACCGGTGTGCGCAGCCAGGCGGCATGCATGGAGGTGCCATCGCGGTTGTCGAGGTGACTGGTGCTCCATGACGGAACCTTGTACGAACCCCAACAACTCAACAAGCCGGCTCGGCGCAGGCCGTCGCTGTGACGGCGCCGGCGACCTGAGTACCTGCGCGGGCAGGTCGGTCATCTCGGTGACACTCCCTGGAAGTGCCCGATCAGGCTGACCCGCCGGCGGTCCAACGTGCCGTGGCGGCCGTACTTGGCGAACGCGGCGAGCTTGTCGGCGTAAGGGGGCAGCGGAAACGACTCCACCAGGAGCAGCGTCGCACTTACCGTGGCAGAGACCCGCCGACTCCTGAAGAGCCGCTCCAGCAGACGAAACGCTCCTGGAGTACTAGTAGGACTCCGTTAGGTCTGTCTGCCTGCAGTGTTCAGGGGCATGAGGACTGTGTGGACGCACATGAAGTCAATCGTGTTCGGGCGGAGTTGGCGTTATTCGTGGCGGACGTGTTCGCCTCGATACCGCGCAAGGACCAGCGGGCCAAGAGCGACTGCTATCTGCGGGGACTGATGACGGACGGCCGCCGCAAGTCCATCCAGGCCATGGCCTCGCGGCTGCCGGACGGCAACGAGCAGAACCTGCAGCAGTTCGTGAACCAGTCCACGTGGGATCCGGTGCCGGTACGCCGGCGGATCGCCGAGCGGCTGGTGCCGCAGATCGGCCCGGACGCCTGGGCGATCGATGACGTGTCGTTCCCCAAGGACGGCAGGATGTCGGTCGGGGTTGCTCCCCAGTACTGCGGTGCGCTGGGCAAACAGGCGAACTGCCAGGTCGCGGTCAGCGTGCACGCGGTCTCCGACACAGCCTCATGCCCGCTGAACTGGCGGCTGTTCCTGCCCAAGGAGTGGGACGAGGACACCGTCCGGCGACGGCGGACCGGCGTGCCCAAGGGCGTCGGGCACCGGGAGAAGTGGCGCCTTGCCCTGGACGCCCTGGATGAACTGGCCACCTGGCAGCTGGTGCCGCCGGTCGTGGTGGCGGACGCCGGCTACGGCCAGAATGCCGACTTCCGCGCCGCCCTGGCCGAGCGGGAGATCCGTTACGTGGTCGGCGTCCGCGGCGATCTGACCGTCCAGCCGCATGACGCGGTGCCCGCCGCCCCGGCCTGGTCCGGCAACGGCCGGCGGCCGGTGCCCCGCTACCACCGGCCGCCGGTGCCGGTGGCGGAACTGGCCGCGGCCGCAGGACGGGAGGCCTTCGCGGAGGTGACCTGGCGGGAAGGCTCCCGCGGCCCGATGACCTCCCGCTTCCTTGCGGTGCAGGTCCGGCCGGCCGGGGTGCGTCCGCGTCGGCTGGCTCAGGCAGCCGCGGTGGCCGAGCACGGCCGGTGGGACGGCGTCCTGCCCGAGGTGTGGTTGCTGGCCGAATGGCCCGACGGCGAGGACAAGCCGACCCGCTTCTGGCTGTCCGACCTGCCCGACGACACCCCGATCCCGGAGCTGGTCCGCCTGGCGAAGATCCGCTGGCGCATCGAGCACGATTACCGCGAGCTCAAGCACGGCCTGGGCCTGGACCACTTCGAAGGCCGCTCCTGGAAAGGCTGGCACCACCACGCCACCCTGGTCACCGCCGCCCACGCCTTCCTCACCGAGCAGCGGCTGGCCCCAAAAGCCGACACAGCGGACTCACCCTCTACCAGATCCTCGACACCCTCCAGGACCTGCTGAACTGCTGGACCGGCATCTGCACCACCTGCCACCGACCACTGCCCAGCAGGACCACACCAAGATCAAGACAGACGTAACGGAGTCCTACTAGGGCTTGATGCCTACCCCCGTCCACAGGCTGACCTGGGCGTCCGTGGGCGGCTCAGCTGCGGTCGCGTCTTCGCTGAAAGGGTCGGGGCGCCAGCGGTGCCCCATCGTGATGCCAGGGTCGAGTAGTTCCAGACCGTCGAAGAAGCGGGCGACGTCGGCGCGGGAGCGGAACTGCACGGGCGTTCCCGCGTTGTTGTAGATGTCGGTGACCTTCTGCCAGGTGGGCGGATCGTAGTCGGGCGTGCAGTGGCTCAGTGCCAGGGCGCTGCCGGAGGGCAGGGCGTCGAGCAGACGGTTGACGATCCCGTACGGGTCCTGCTCGTCGGTGATGAAGTGCATCAGGGCGTTGAGGGACAGCGCCACCGGCTCGTTCAGGTTCAATACCTCTGAGAGGATTGGGGCGTTGAGCAGAAACGTAGGGTCCTTGACGTCAGCCTCGATGTATGCGGTGCGGCCCTGGGACGTGCTGCGCATGAGGCGCTCGGCGTACTTCAGCACGAGAGGGTCGTTGTCGGCGTAGACGACCCGGGCGTCGGGCACGACGGACTGGGCCACCTGATGCAGGTTCGGCTCGGTGGGGATGCCGGTGCCGATGTCCAGCCATTGGCGGATGCCGTGGTCTCGCGCGAGAACCCGAGTCGCCCGGTGCATGAAGGACCGGTTCTCACGGGCGCACACGAAGATGCCGGGATAGACGGCCGCGACAGACTCGGCCGCCTGCTTGTCGACGTCGAAGTGGTCCTTGCCGCCGAGGTAGTAGTCGTACATGCGTGCGGAGTGAGGCCTGCTGGTGTCGATGTCCCGCGAGGCCGGCGTGCCGCTCATGCTGTTCCCTTCCGATAGTTGCGTGGCGTGCGGGCGGGGCGACCTCGTGGCGGCGCCTTCTCCCGATCGCGCTGAGGTTCAGCCGGCCGTCAGATGATCGGCGAGGCCCTTCTTGACTCCCTCGAGGAATGCGCTGATCTCCTCGGTGGTGTAGATCAGCGCGGGCCCGGAGGGATCGGTCGACTGGCGCAGCGCGATGCGGCCGTCGGCGAGTTGCTTCGTCTCCACGCACTGGCCCCCGTTGGGCCCGCTCCACGGGCACTCCCAGCCGTGCTCACCAAGATCGGAAGCGGGCATCCCGTTGTAGACACTGCCATGGCTTACGGTCATGAGTACTCCTTGCGCATGTGTTGCAACAGCGCCCTGCTGTCCGCGGAGGAGGTCAGCAGCGACATCCGGTTGTGTGCTTCCAGATGGGCGGCGACATCCGAGCGCTGGTCCAGGTACATCGAGGCGGTAAGGACCTCGCTGTAGACGACGTCGGGCAGCTCCGGCTCCGCGAACCGGAAGTAGGTGAAGGGGGCGCACGCGCCGACATGGGCGCCTGCGGAGAACGGAACGACGTCGATGCTGATATGTTCCAGCTCAGAGGCTTCGAGGAGCCGGTCAATCTGCGCTCGCATCACCTCCGCCCCGCCGACCACGCGGTGCAGGACGGCCTCCTCCATCACCACCCACAGCGTGGGAGCGTCCTTGCTCTCCAACAGTTCCTGCCGGCGAAGCCGCAGTTGGACGCGCCGCTCCAGATCTTCCTCGGAGTCATTGGGAAAGCCGCCGCGCAGGACGGCGCGCGCGTAGGCGTACGTCTGCAGCAGCCCGGTGACGTAGTGCGGCTCATAGGTACGCAGAGTTCTGGCGCTGGTCTCCAGGCTGACGTAGGCGGAGAACCAGCTGGGCAGCACATCGCGATAGTCATGCCACCAGCCCGGTTCGTTGGCCCGCTCGGCCAGGGCGACGAACTCGTCGATCTCCTGCCGGTCGGCTCCGTAGGCCTCCAGCAACCGCTCCACGTACAGGGGCTTGAGAGCGACCTCCGCCTTCTCCAGGCGCCTGACGGTCAACGGCTTCATCCGCAGGGCCTTGGCAGCTTCCTCCAGCGACACGTCGGCGCTCTGCCGCCTCTCCCGCAGCCGCCGACCGAGGATCATCCGAAGAACCGTTGGCGCGTTGGCCCCCGCACCCGAACGACCCTCCATCACGCAAACTCCCATCCCCTGACGACACGTCATCATGACGCAGAGCGCGGCGACTTGATGATGACGCCAGCCGGATACCGCGCGGCTGAAATTATCAGGGAAGGAGTTGCAACGTGAAGTCGACTGCGAGCATAGTTACATGCGTGAGCGATCCAGCCAGACGCTCACACCGCCACGGTCAAGGACCGGCAAAACCCTCAGAGTTGTCGCCACCAAACGTCAAGGTCGCACGTCTATTCGAACACGCCTGTCGGGAAGGCCTTGCCGCCGCTCCACATCCTCGCGGCCCGGCCTCGAAGGAAAGGCAACCACCATGTCCCCCACACATCGCTCCTCACCTCCTAGTCAGAAGGCGCAGGTACCGGCTCCTCGCGTGGAGCAGCCATGACCTCGACGGGCTTGATGCACCGCTCCCATCCGTGGCTCGGCCACATGGTGACGGACTCCGCAACAGGACGGCGAGGAATTCTTCGCGCCATCGCACCGGAGGGCACCGCGCCGAAGCCGGTCGCCTGGCTGGCCCCGCGGCGAGGCGGCATCGAATGGACAACGGCGCCTGAAAACCTCACCGATCCCACGCCGATCACGCCGACCGGCCGCCCGGAAGAGAGGACGTGAGGCAGCGCTGCGCGACGGACCAGCCCGGCCACTTCTCTTGTATGGGCCGGTTCCCCTTGGCCACGAGGCCAAGCGCGGTGCTGCGTGTGGGGTCCAGTCACTGGCGGCGGACCTTCGGCGCGGCCGGGCAACCCGGTCCGAGCGCAGCCGCGGTGACACGCCGACGGCCAGGACCACCCGGCCGTCCGGAGAGCGCGGCAGTGGCAGCCCGGCCAGCAGCTCACGCAGCCGGTCGACGTCGATGCAGCCCCGGTTGAGATCACCGTACGGCCCGCCGTGCCCCCGTCGGCGTTCGGGCAGCAGCGTCAGGTCGACCGGTGATGTCACCGGGCCGTCCGCGCACATCACCGCGTCGGTCGCGACTACGAACACGATCCCGCCACCAGCGAAGCCATGATCCGGTGGGCCGGCATCGGCCTCACGACCCGGTGCCGGCCGGGGTGAGGATTTCCATGAGATGTCCGTCGGGGTCGTGGAAGTAGCTGCCCCTGCGGCCTATGGCGCGCTCACTGTGGTGGATCTGCCCAATTTCTTGGCATGCGGCATCGCCGTATGAGGGATTCCGCCGTGCTGGATGCGGGCGAGGGCGGCGTCGAACTCCTGCTCGCTGACCATGGACGCGTGGTGGTGTGGCTCGAAGTCGTCGAGCTGGTCGTAGTCCAGGCTGACCTGGTTGGCCAGCGTGACCGGCATGAAGTGCGCCACCGGGGGATCGGCTCTCAGGCCGAGGACTTCGGCCAGGAACTGCGCCGAGGCTTGCGGGTCACGGGCGGGGACGATGGTGTGATTCAGTTCCACCTGGCTTTCGGGCAGGGTGCCCGGTCCTTCAGGGCCGGGGTGAATGCCCGCTCCCGCGTAGCGGGGCACGGGTAGCCGAATCGCCGCCAGGGCGATTCGGCGTCTCGCCGGTCTCAACAGCACGTCGCACGACGGCGACCAGCCAGGAGTCCGGTTCCGCCTCACCCGGCATGAACTGCCAAAGGCGAAGACGTTCCGCGTCACCTTCCGCAACGGTCAGTGGCACATCGCCTTCGCCGTCATCCCCGAGCCGATCGACGCGCCCGGCGCGGGCGAGGTCATCGGAATTGACCGGGGCGTGAAGATCACCGCCGCCCTCTCGGACGGCCGGAAGCTGAACTGCCCGCAGCTCACCGTCAGGGAGAGGGCGCAGATCCGCAAGCACCAGCGCCGGGCCGCCCGCGCCCCCAAGGGCAGCGAGAAGAAGACAGCCGAGTATGCGAAGCTGGCACGGCTGAGGGCACGTGAAGCGGACCGGCGCAAGGACTGGTGCGAGAAGACCAGCACCATGCTCGCCCGGTCGTACGGCCTGATCCGCTTCGAGAAGCTGAACATCAGGAGCATGACCCGCTCGGCGCAGGGAACCGTCGAGCAGCCCGGCAAGAACGTGCGCCAGAAGGCCGGTCTGAACCGGTGCATCCTCGCCCAGGGCTGGGGGCTCCTGCGCCGGCGCACCGAACAGAAAGCACCCGGCCGGGTCGAGGACGTCCCCGCCCCCTACACCTCCCTGCGGTGCAGTGCCTGCGGATGGATCGAGAAGAACTCGCGCAAGAGCCAAGCCGAGTTCGTCTGCGTGTCCTGCGGCTTCACCTGCAACGCGGACGAGAACGCAAGCCACAACGTCGCGGCAGGACAGGGTGGGAGTCCCCGCCCCCGGCGGTCAGCCGGTGCCGGAGGGGCGACAACGGCCACCGGCCGTTCGAGCGCCCGTGAACCTCAACCTGCCTGGGTTGGAATCCCCCTCTTTTAAGAGGGGGAGGATGTCAATGCGCCTCGAACAGGACCTGGAAGCCGGCCGCGGCCAGGTCCAAGTCGGCGAAGCTGTCGTTTACGGAGGCGCCCGGCGCGCTGGTGTCGATACGTGCCGCCGGTACGGCCGGGTCGGCACCCGGCACAAGCGTCACCGCGTCGGGGTGGTACCGCGGCATGCGGGCCGGGCCGCCCAGGCCTCCAGATCGAACTCCCTCGCCAGGCAGTGCGATCGGTTCATGGCTGCGCACAACTCGGCGTGGTTATGGGCAGCGGCCCTGACCATGAACTGCTTCGGCGTTCTCACGAGCGGATCACGTCCCGTTCCGTTCCGGGCGGCGAACGCTCTTCCGGTGTCGGCAGAAGGGCCAACGCGCTCGGAGGCCCGTCCGTCGGTTCCGGATGACGGATGTGACCGTCCAGCACTGTCGACGTTGCTGTAGTGGCTGACCGGGACCGCCAGTTCATCGGCGCGGATCTGCCACGAGCCGGCGCACGCCTCGGGTGAGCCGCCGTGCCCACCGTGCCCGCCGGGCCGTCGACCGCACCCGGCCGCGTTCGCCGTGTTCCCGGCCGAACTGCGGGTGCCACTGCGGCACACGACGGACCGGACGGAAATCACCCTGCGCTGGACGGAGTTCGAGCGAATCGGCCACTTGCCGGCCACGGAGGAACCGGACCTGCTGACGGAGGACGTACGGGCGTTGTTCCAGCGGCTGCGCGCGTAGGGCGGAGCCGTCCGCTCTGCCCGTGGCGAATCTGCGGCGGGCAGAGAAGTCGCATCCAGGGACCTCCCGAGGTCAAGAGTGGAGTCGACGGCATCCCCGCCTCGACAAGGAGACCAGATGACTCCACTGACCACGCTCCCGCCCCGCGCGGAGGAGGGTGACACACCGCCCAGCCGCTTCGACGACCATCTCGCGGCACAGCTGCTCGCCCAGCGGATCGTCCTCCTCGGCACACAGGTCGACGACGTGTCGGCCAACCGGGTGTGCGCGCAGTTGCTGCTGCTGTCGGCGGAGGACCCGCGCACCGACATCAGCCTGTACATCAACAGTCCCGGCGGCTCGGTCACCGCGGGTCTCGCCATCTACGACACCATGCGGCTCATTCCGAACGACGTCTCGACACTGGCGATGGGGTTCGCCGCCAGCATGGGCCAGTTCCTGCTCACCGTGGGGGCGCCCGGCAAGCGGTTCGCGCTGCCGAACGCGCGGATCATGATGCACCAGCCCTCAGCGGGCATCGGTGGCACCACCGCGGACATCGAGATCCAGGCGGAGAACCTCCAGTTCACCAAGAAGGCCATCGAGCGGATCACCGCCGAGCACACCGGGCAGAGCGAGGAGACGATCGCACGGGACGGCGACCGGGACCGCTGGTTCACGGCCGAGCAGGCCAGGGAGTACGGGATCGTGGACCGGGTGGTGGAGTCGCTCACCGACATCCGCCCGGCCGCGTCGCGCCGACGGATGGGGCTGTGACATGGGGTCGTACACGGTTCCCTACGTCATCGAGCGGACCGCACAGGGTGAGCGGTCCTACGACGTCTTCAGCCGGCTGCTGAACGAGCGAATCATCTTCCTAGGCACCGAGATCGACGACGGAGTCGCCAATGTGGTCATCGCGCAACTCCTGCATCTGGAGTCGGCGAACCCGGAGCACGAGATCTCGATCTATCTCAACTCGCCTGGTGGGTCGTTCACTTCGCTGATGGCGATCTACGACACGATGACGTTCGTGCAGGCGCCGATCTCCACGTTCTGCGTCGGTCAGGCGGCGTCGACGGCGGCGGTGCTGCTGGCCGGCGGAGATCCGGGGCGACGGTTCGTGCTCCAGCACGCGCGGGTGCTGCTCGGCCAGCCGGCCAGCGGCGGCCGGCAGGGGACGGTCTCCGACCTCAGCCTCGCGGCCAAGGAGATGGTCCGCATCCGCTCGCAAGTGGAGGAGGTCCTGTCCCGGCACACCCATCAGGACGTGGCGACGCTGCGCGCGGACATGGACCGGGACAAGGTGCTCACCGCCGAGGAGGCCGTCGCCTACGGGCTCGCCGACGAGGTGCTGAGCCGGCGGCTCGCGTTCGTCTGACCGCGCGGTCGCGGCCGAAGGCCGCCGAGCCGGCCGGTACGGCGGTGGTGCACCCCGTCTTACCGGCCGACGGTTCGGTCACGCCGCGAGGCAGAGGCCGTCGTAGCGCGCCGTGGGCGACGTGCGGCCCCGGCTCACCCGGCTCCGGGCGTACCGGGCCAACTCGTCCTGGGCGAGCGAGAGCAGGTCGGCGAGGCCGAGCCCGAGCGCCTGGGCGGCGGCCGCCAGCACCTCGGAGGAGGCCTCCTTGCGTCCGCGCTCCAGCTCCGACAGGTACGGCATCGAGATACGGGCCGCCTCGGCGACGTCCTTCAGCGTGCGCTCCTGGGCGAGCCGCTCGCGCCGCAGCACATCGCCGACGAGATCGCGCAACAAGGGTTCCTTCGGGGCGGGTGTCTGCGGGGCTCCCGCCGGTCGCTCCGGCGCGCGGCTCGCCCCACCGGAACCGGGCGGCGAGGTCTGCGGGCGCAGGGGGATGACGCGGGCTTCGTTCGGCGCATGAGTGCTCACCCCTTCAGCCTAGGGATCCGGGGCGCCGGGGGAAGGGAGCGGCGTTCTGCCCTGGGTGAAGCCGTGCGGGCGGACTGGAGATGTCGCGAGCCGGTGAACCTTCCCGGTTCTCGCCCCGCGAGCTGGTCCGCGTGCACGGACTGCTGATAGGCGGCAAGCGCCGGCGGTTACGCCGTCGAGTACGTCCCTGCCCATCGGGCAAGTACCGAGCCGTGGCCGGGCCGGTTCGCAAGCGGATGCCAGGAGACCCCTGCGCTGGTCAGCCGCGCCCAGGCGGTCGCCGTTGCAGGAGCGGCAGTTGAACGTCAAGACCCCGGCCACCATCGGCGCGGGCCGTCACGCGCTGGATCCTCACCCTTGCACGAACACGCTGGGCTTGGGGGTTGTCTCCTTGTGATTGTGAGGATGCTGTGGGTGGCGGGAGAACAGGCTTCCGGCCTCCGGCGCCTCTCCCTACGCTCCGGTTCACATGACAGCAGAACACTCGCAGCAGTCCGAGGAGAACGCCGGACACTCCCGCAGACGCTTCCTGGCCGCCGCCGGGGCGGCGGTCGCCGGAGGAGCGGTCGCGGCCACCGCCTTATGGCCCGCCGTTGGCGCCGCGGCCGCGCCGTCCGAGAAGCGCGTCGCCGTCCTGGGCGGCGGCGTCTCCGGCCTCAGCGCCGCCCATGAACTCGCCGAACGCGGTTACGCCGTCACCGTCTACGAGTACTACGACGCACTCGGCGGCAAGGCCCGCTCCATGGACGTCCCCGGCACTGCCGCCGGCGGTCGCGCACCGCTTCCCGCGGAGCACGGCTTCCGCTTCTTCCCCGGCTTCTACCGGAACCTGCCGGACACCATGCGCCGCATCCCCTTCCCCGGCAATGCAGCCGGCGTCCACGACAACCTCCGCAGCGGTACCGAGGCGCTGTTCGCGCGCGGCTCCGGCCGCCCGGACCTGCACTTCCCCCTGCGCCGGGTCACCACCCCGCCCGCACCCGGTGACATCACCCCGGCCTGGCTGCGCGACCAGATCCTCTCCGTCCTCGACCTCGGCACCCGGCTGCCCGCCCACGAGGCCGCCTACTTCGCCGACCGTCTGCTCGTCCACCTCACCAGCTGCGACGCCCGCCGTGAGGACGAGTGGGAGAAGACTCCGTGGTGGGACTTCATCCGGGCCGGCGAGATGAGCTCCGAGTACCAGGTGCTCCTCGGCATCGGCCAGACCCGCAATCTGGTCGCCACCCGCGCCGAGATCGCCTCCACGCGAACGGTCGGCCGCGTCATCATCGAGGCCCTGCTTCTGTGGGGCCTGCTCGGCCGGGGCATGGACGGCGACGCCGACGTCGACCGGGTCCTCAACGCCCCGACGAGCGAGGCCTGGATCTCTCCCTGGGAACGGTATCTGCGCTCGCTCGGCGTCGAGTTCGTGCTCGGCACGGAGGTTCGGGAGGTGCTGTACGAGGGCGGCCGTGTAACCGGCGTCCGTGTCGCGCCCCGCGACGGCGGCCCGGAGCGCACAGTCACCGCCGACCACTACGTCTCGGCGATGCCCGTCGAACACGCCCGCGCCACCTGGGGCCAGGCCCTGCGCGCGGCCGACCCGCAGCTCGGCCGGTGCGACGCGCTGAAGACGGACTGGATGACCGGCGTGATGTTCTATCTGCGCACGCCCACCCCCGTCGTGCACGGGCACATCAACTGCCTCGACTCGCCCTGGGCGGTGACCGGCATCGGACAGTCCCAGTTCTGGGACGTACGGGACTTTTCGCGGGACTACGGGGACGGACGGGCCCATGAGTGCCTGTCCACGATCATCTCTGAGTGGGACAAACCCGGTATCCTGTACGGCAAGAGCGCCCGTGAGTGCACCAAGGACGAGATCGTCGCCGAACTCTGGGCCCAGCTCAAGGACGGGCTGAACGACTCGGGCAAGACGACCCTCACCGACGAGGACCGACTCGGCTGGTTCATGGATCCGGCCGTGACGGGTCTCGGCGGCCCCGACCCGCGCAACCGCGAGCAGCTCCTCATCCACCCCACGGGCACCCTCTACAATCGCCCCTCGGCCCGTACCAGGGTGCCGAACTTCTTCCTCGCCGGCGACTACGTCCGTACGGACGTGGACCTGGCGACGATGGAGGGCGCCAACGAGTCCGCACGGCGAGCGGTCAACGCGCTGCTCGACGCGGACAATTCGGGCGCCGAGCGGTGTCGCGTCTGGGAACTGTTCCGCCCGCCGGAACTGGAGCCCCTGAAACGGGTGGACGAGGCGCGCTATCGGCTGGGACTGCCCAACACCTTCGACCTGGGCTGAGCCCGTACGGCTGCCTGGAATGAGCCCGAAGGGCCGCTGCCCCCGAACGGCTGGGGCCCTGCGCTCCCTCCCCACATGCTCGCCCAACCGCAAGGCGACCAACTACCGACATGGCTCGAAGAGGCCATCGCCAATTCCGACCTACCCAGTATCCGCAGGTCCGCCCAGCACCTCGAACGCGGCCCTGACGCCCGTCGTATTGATCTCCCTGCTGATCCGTGTCCAGCGTGCCGGCCCGGTCCTGGAGATCGGGACCTCCAACGGCTACTCGGCGATCTGGTTCGCCGATGCGGTCCGCGACACCGGCGGCCTGCTGACGAGTGGAGATCGACTAGACACGGGTCGCGGCGGCGCGGCGGAATCGCGAGCGCGCTGGGGGTCCTGTCCAAGACGCCCGACACCTCGGTCGACCTCGTCGTACTCGACGCGGAGCGGCCCGCCTCCGTGGAGGACGGCCACATCTGCGTCGGGTGCTGAAGCCGCACGGCTTGGTGGTCGTCGACAATGCGGTCAGTCACCGGGAGCAGCTGGTCCCTTTCTGGAACCTGCTCTCTGGTGACCCGGCGTTCAACGTACAGCTCCACGAACTGGGCGACGGCGTACTCACCGCCGTCCGGGTGCGCCGACCAGCCAGACGCCGGGAAATCTGCCATTCGACGCACGTCGGTCGCTGTCCGCCGGACGAGAAACTCCTTGGCTGCTTGGCGCAGACCAGGCTGGCACCGTATTGGATGGCTGGCGGTTGGCCTGGCCAGGTCGATGGCTCCGGAATTCGCCCACGGCTCGCCAAGAGGGCGTGCGGGAAGTGTGCGGCCAGCGTGGACTCGCCTCTCAACCTACTGGCCGCCCGGCCATGTCATATGCCCCAGCGCCCCCGGGTCGCGGTAGCACGAGCCCGGGGTAGTAGCCGGTGGCGCGGCGGGTACTCGCCCAGCATCAGATCGATCAACGGAGGCACTGATGAGCACGGTCAAGGAAACAGTGGAAGTCGACGTTCCAGTGCGCACCGCATACAACCAATGGACGCAGTTCGAGGCGTTCCCGGACTTCATGGAAGGCGTCGAGGAAGTCAGGCAGCTGGACGATCGCCACAACCACTGGACCACCAAGATCGGCGGAATCCGCCGGGAGTTCGACACGGAGATCGTCGACCAGCTTCCCGATGAGCGCATCACATGGCGTACCACCAGCGGTGACACGGCCCAGAAGGGATCGGTCCGCTTCCAGCGGGTGGACGACATGCACACCAGGGTGGAACTCGTCATGGATGTCGAACCGAGCGGGGCCGCAGAGAAGGCCGCGGACATGCTCGGGACGCTCGACCGACGTATCAAGGGAGACATGAAGCGCTTCAAGCAGTACATCGAGCAGCGCGGAGAAGAGTCCGGAGCGTGGCGCGGACGCATCAGGCCGGGAGGGTAGCGCTACATCCCATAACCGAACCGTACGTCCCTCAGGCTGCGGCCCGCCGCCACCGTCCCAGGCAATGAGGGGACCGAACGCGCACAGTACCCGCCCGGCCACGGCCAGGGACGAGACCCCGAGGAGATGACGCGTCGGGGCTGGACGGCTCATACCCGGCACGCCCCGCCGGGGATGCCGTTGCCGGGTTGTGCGTCGGCTCGAGAGCCGGACGCGGCGGCGGCAGGCGCGGAAACGGGGAAACACATCCGGGGAGGCCGATATCCTAGGAGTGATTTGTCCCCCCCTGGCGGGGGTGGGATCGGTGCCACGCTGGGAAGCACGACCAGCAACGTTCCCCTCAATGAGCTGGGAGAATTCCTCAAAACACGCCGCGCCGAGCTGAGCCCGCGCACAGTCGGACTGCCGGAGACAAGGGCACCGCACCGGGTAGCCGGACTACGCCGCGAGGAGGTCGCCCAGCTCGCCTCGATCAGCACCGACTACTACACACGCCTGGAGCAGGGCCGTATGCAGGCATCCGCTCCGGTGCTGGACGTTCTTGCCCGCGGGCTCCATCTGGACGACGACCAGCGGGCGTACCTCTTCCAGCTCGCCGGTAAGACCGCCGGCCGTCCCCGGCGTCGCGGCAGGCACAAAGTGCAGCCACAGCTGCAGCGTGTGCTGGACGACCTCACCGCCACCCCGGCCATCGCGCAGGGGCGCCGCGGCGACATCCTGGCCTGGAACGCACTGGCCGCCGCCCTGGTCACCGACTTCTCCCAGATCCCGGAAAAGCACCGGAACTATCCCCGGATCCAGTTCACCGATCCGGCCATGCGCACCCTTTACGTCGACTGGGAGACCTCCGCGCAGATTTCCGTGGCCCAGCTGCGGATGGAAGCGGCGAAATACCCCGAGGACCCGCGCCTCATCGAGCTGGTCGGTGAACTGTCGATGAGTGACAAGCAGTTCGCCCAGTGGTGGGGCGAACACCGGGTCGCCGCCCGGACCGTGGGCACGAAGACGCTCAATCATCCAGTCGTCCGTGAACTCGCCCTGGACTGGGACACGCTCACCGCCAACACCGATCCCGATCAGCACCTGACCGTCTGGACCGCCGCCCCCGGCTCCCCCACGCACGAACGGCTCCGCATTCTCGCCTCCTGGGCGGCCGACCGAAACCTCTCGGCCTCGGCCTCCGTCAACTGACCGCCTGCTGGGCTTCCGGGGCTCGGGTGCCTTTCCTTATGCAACATGGCTCACACAGGTTCGGGTTGCGGCTCCGGTTGCCGCACTGGTGCAGCCTCCGGATCCCACAGTTTGGTGGTGCGTATGTAGCCGCGGACAACTGAGGTCATCGCCAGAATGAGAAGGGGTCCAAACACCCACGGATGTTCGGCCATCTGGATCGGCAGATACCGGTACGACAGCAAGAGCGCAGCAAAAACCGTTGTGCCGTAAGCGACCAGCTGGATTCCTGACCGGTCCCAGCCGTATGCGAGCGAACGCAGCGCTGCCTCGATCGTGAGGGCAAACACCACACCGGCAATGAGATCGGCGCCGTAGTGGTAGCCGAATCCCAGTGTTGCGCCGAGCGTGGCAACCAGCCAGAACGCGCCGGCGAATCGCAGCATCCGTGGGCCCTTGCGGGAATGAACGAAAATCGCGGTTGCCCACGCCGTGTGCAGGCTGGGCATGCAGTTGCGCGGGGTGATCTCGTCGAACGGTATCTGATGCGGGGCATGAATCGGCGGCGGTGTGTCCGGCCACAGGTTGGCCACCGCCCAGTGCCCGCCGCCGGCGCCATAGGCGAAGACCGGTCCGACCACCGGGAAGATCATGTAGATGGCCGGGCCGAGGATGCCGATGACCAGAAAGGTGCGCACCAGATGGTGGCTCGGGAATCGGCGCTCGACCGCCACGTTGCGCAGCTGGTACGCCGCGACGACGACTGCGGCCACCGCCAGCTGAATGTAGACGTAGTCGAGAACATGGGCGCCGATCGGACCGGTGGCCCTGACCATCCGGCCTGCCAGCCACGACGGGTTGCCCAGCGCGTGATCGACGGTTGCCACATGCTGGTCGAACACGGCGGGACGAGTCTTCGACGTGATCAGTAGCCAGGTGTCGCCGGCCTTGCGGCCGGCCACCAACAGCAGGCCCAGTCCGACGCCTTGCAGCAGCAGGACACGCTCCCGGCCCCTTCGGCGTGTCACAGCGATGACCGCGCAGCCCAGAATCACCCACAATGCGCCGTTGCCGAAGGGGTGGCCATCCGTGATCTTGATGTTGAGCGCCCACCGCACGAACAAGAAGCCGATGTCGATGCCGATCGCGGCACCAGCCGCGATGAGCCGTTGCCGCCAGGTGAGCACCACCATCATCAACGCCATGCTGGCGTACAACAGGAAACCCGACTTGGGAGGAAATATCACCTCCCGCACCTGGCTGGTGATCGGCCCCGGCAGGCCGTAGCGACGCGCGGCGACCTCCAGCGCGACGAGGAATCCGAGGGTCGCCACAGCCACCGCAGCCCACAGCATCACCCGCGGCCGGCGGCACGCGGAGAACGCGGATCTGCACTTTGTTCGCGAAATCACCCGCGGTGCGATAGGTATCAATTGTTTGGCCGATTTATTAGATGTCAATCAAATAGCTCACCCTTCGCCCGGACAGCACGGCGTTCCGGTGAAGGAGGGGCGGCGAGGGAGCCTCGTAAGTTCGATCATGCTACCCGAGCCGTACAACTGGTTTTCACCCGTTGCCGGTGGCGCGAAGGCAGGCCGTGAACCAGCAGTGCGAGCGGGGAGGTTGGCATACCGACACAATGACGACGAACAATGATCAGTGCGCCCGTGGCGGCATCGGCACGGTCGCGGCGGCACGCCCACCTTCCCGCCAGGGCTGCCGACAGCCGCGGGTGATACTCCACTACCGTCCGACGCCAGACGGATACTTTGTGTGACACTCTGGGTCGACAAGTCGAGACCGATCCTGCTCCGGAACCGGAAATGGTCCCGGCAAGCCGTCCTGCTCTCTTTGCACACGCTGAGATGCCCCGGAATGCGAAGCAGCTCCCGCGGATTCCGCTGTTTTCCGGGTGGCGTATCACGTTCCAGTCCGGGCACTCGGATGTTACGAGCGATTCTTCACCAGGAGGCTTATCATGATCGCCGTCGGTGTCATCTTGCTCATCATCGGTTTCGTCACGGGGATCTCCATCCTGTGGACCATCGGCGTAATCCTCGCCGTCGTAGGGGCGGTGCTGTGGATCCTGGGCTCCATGGGGCACGCGGTCGCCGGCCGACGGCACTACTGGTAGGCATGAGGTCCTCATTCCGGCCTCCGGGGCCGAACCTTCCGGATCGCGCCTGAGGGACGGAGATGGGTTCGTTCCTCCGGGCAGCCGGGTCGTTCAGCCCCGGGGGCCAGTATTGTTGTGCCCGGAGAGGCCGTCGGAGCTGAATGAGGTACACCGTCCGCCACCAGGCTTCGTGTCAAATGCTCAGATATGCCCCTCATATTCATATGCTTCCGGCGATTCCCTTCCCTGAACCGGGAGACAGGGATTCGTAAGACGGTACGAAATTGGGGTACTGGAGCGGTGGCCGCAGCCGTGATCGCCGGATCCATCGGCACGGCGGTTACCCTTGCCTCACCCCCGTCCCCCCCAGCACATGCCGACCGCCACGGCTCCGGCCTCATCCTCAGCCGAAATTTCCGCCAGGGACGTGCATGCCTGGCAGCAATTCCGGCTCCGCGGTGTCGCCAGCAATGTGCCCTCCGGCACGAGGGTCACTCTCCAGCAGGAGGTGGGCACGCGAGGCTGGGGCAATCTGCCGGCGTCGATGCACACGGACACGCGCTCGACGTACAACATGCGTGTCGTACTGGGCGTGAAGGGGCACAACAAGCTTCGTCTCGTCGACAGCAGGATGCTGGTCGTCTCCCCGGTGATGGACGTCTGGGTGCACTGACCCGCGGTCACTCCCGCACCGTACGGGTGCGTCCCGCGCTGCGGCTCGGGAGCCACCCGTATGTCGTGGTGAAGGCAGGCACCTGGCGCCTGACACCTGACATTCCAAGGCCGGTACTGCCGACGCGTCACGTGGGGCACGCGACGGCTGCGGATGTTCCCCGGGTCGGTGATGCCGGTGAGGAGACACGAGTCGAGCAGGGCCCGTACACCGTCGCGGTCCCATCCGGGCGAGGTGAAGGTGAGGCTCTGGCATCGGTCGCCCTGTTCGGGGTGCGAGCCGACCGTCGCTGTCCCAGCGATCCGGCTCTGGCTCCGACCATGAGCTTGCAGGCAGTCCTCATCCCTGCCAGAGGAAGGCGGCCTCGCTACAGGGGTGGCAGTGAAAGACGTAGCCGCGCCCACCTCCGCCAAAGTTCGCGGAGGTCGCGAAGTCTGATCCCTCTTCGAGTTCGGCCGTGAATGTCATACGGGCGGTGCAGGAGGGACAGGCAGGGGTCTCGTCGCCTTGGATCCAGTCGGGTTCGCCACCCAGCCGTCCCAGAGCCGGCTCCGCGGTTGGGGTGTCGGCTGGGTGGGGGCGCAGAGCGGTCACCGCACCGAGCAGCGTCTCGCCCTCGGCGGGAACGGTGGCCGGCGACAGCTGACCTCTGAACACGAACGCGCGGTTGGCACCGGCGGTGGCGTCCCAGTCGTCGCACATGCCCGGGTCGTTCTGGCAAAAGAAGACCGCGATCGCCCCCGTATCGAGGGGCAGATGAGCGAGGAACTGCATGGGCCCGCCACACTCGCGGCAGTTCGGCCAGCTCCATCCGTCCGGGACGAGTGGCACTCCCCCCGTGCGCAGTTCGGGAGCATCAGCTACGGCTTCCCCGCCGTGGACCAGCAGCATGGCCAAAGCCTAGGGGCAGCCTTCCCCACTCCGACCGGAGGGGGGCGGCCGGGCGCTGCCAAGCCAAGATTCGCCGGAGCCCCTAGGCGGTGGCGCGTCGTCACGTCCTACTTTGATCTTGGCCAGTGCTCCGGCGTCTACGCCGGGGGTGGAGGTCATCTCAGCACTGCTCTGACAGTGAGAGCACGGGTCCGCGGTGTTCAGCTCAGCCCACGGGGCGCTTCTAGTTCTCGATGTGCTGTTTCACGACGGTCAGGGGTGCCCCGCCGCAGCTTGCGGACTCGACGGGGAGCGGCAGCCGGGCCGGCGTCGACGGCGGCGGACCAGAAGCGGTGCACCTTGGGCAGGTGCTGCACCAGATCCAGCAGCGTCCACTCGGGGCAGGTCGGCACCTGCACGTCGAGGCTGGGCGCGGAGGCGACCGCGGCGCGGAAGGCGATCGACCGTTCGTCGATCAGCCGCAGCAGAACGGGGAACTCCGGAGTCCTTTCCACGCCTTCTTCCGCCAGTGTGATCTCCGGATCCGTGGAGTGGGACGTCAGCATGGCACCCGTGTTCTTCGCGGTGTCGAGGCACAGGATTGTTGCAACCGCCTGCGGTCCTCGCAGAGGTGTGTGCTCTTCTCGCGCAGCCTTCCATGCGCTGAGATGATCTTGCAAGGATGGGACGCATGGTCAGCGTCGAGGAGTGGCTCCGGGTCCGCAGAGGTCTGTGCTTGGGACAGAGGTTCTGCGGGACGGTGACTGCGGTCCCGAATCCGGGCGCGACTGGGCTCTTCGTCGACATCGGCCTCCCGGTCGGTGGGTTCGTCGACGTACTGCTGCTTCCGTCGGACGCGCATCGATGGCCGACAGTGGGCACTGTGGCGGAGTTCGAGGTCTGGTGGGCTGACAAGCGGGCTCAGGTGCGACTCAAGCCAGTGGACCGCCGGTTCTTGCGCGAGGACTTCGACGAATGGCAGGCGCGGAGGCGGCCGGACTGGCCGGAGAACACGCCTGTAGACCAGGCATGGGTGGAGGCAGAGGCTGCGCCGCTGCGAGAAGACGGCGCGGTTGAGGAGACGTTGCGTGCCGCTGGGTGGCGACCAGGGCGACGGGTTCCGGTCCAGCTGTGGCGCGAGATGCTGGAGGCAACGGGCCTGGTCCGTATGCATGAGGCTGCCGAACTCTTCTTGTCCGAGTTCGGTGGCTTGGACGTGCGGATCAGCGGCCCCGGCATCGATGTTGCGAAGACGCCGTTCCACTTCGATCCCGAGCAGGTGGTGGGCGAGGAGGACCGCTTCGCGGACTGGAGCGTGACGGTCGGACGGGACATCTTCCCGATCGGCGAGCTCGACGAGGGCCGATTCTTCCTCGGCATCGACGAGGGTGGTGAGATCTGTCTGATCGAGACCTGGGTGGCGACGTTCGGCCGGGCCCAGGAAGCGTTGGAGAAGCTCGTTCTGGGCATCGCGCCGCGGCGTATCGGGTGAGGCTGGGACTTGTCAGGGGCGGGCGGAGAAGGGCCGGCCGGATGCCCATTCCCAGAAGGCCTGGCCCTTGTGCACCATCTCCTCCGTCACCGCAATGAGTCCGGGGGCGCCGGTGTCTGAGGGGATGTCGACGGCGATGAAGCGCTCGCCGCTCCATTCGCTCAAGAGCCCCGCCGCGAGGACCTCGGCCTTGATCCGCTCGGTTGCTCGCTGAAGATCGGCAGTCGGCAAGTCAGGGACGAACAGCAGTCGGAGGGTCCGGTGCCCGGCGGTCCGGACCACCTCGCTCACGTGGTCGTCGCCGGTCAGCAGGACGGTGTCACCCAAGGCGAGCCCGTAGGTGAACAGCGGGATGCAGGCGACTTCGTAGCTGCCGTCTTCGTTCGCCGGCTTGAGCCACAGCTGCTCGACCTGGCCGTCCAGACCGAAGGGGCCCAGGTCCGCCTGTGCGATGTAGTTGCTCGTGGACCGTCCGACTGGGTCGTCGTGGACGATGAACTTCATCGGGTGCGTCCTCTCGACCGACTGCACTGGTCCGCCATGATGCCGTAGTGAATCGCAGGGGATGTGGTCAGGGCATCGGTCGGCGCCGTCGCTGTATCGCTCTCGCCTTCGCTGCACCGGGACCTGCGGCGCGAAGAGGCGGAGGACCCCGTGGGCGGGCCTCGGCAGATGGCAGCAGCAGGACTACACCGTCGCCGGGCTCCAGCGGCGCAGAGTCCGCGTGATGCGGGTGCACCCGGCAGGTTCGTGTTCCGGGGCCGGCGGGTGGCCTCAGCGCCCACTGGGATTCCCGTCGGCCTGCTGGTGGTCCGGAGATTGAAGGTCGCCACGACCGAGCCGCGCCGGGTCCGCGCCGAGATTTCGTCCGGCCGGGACACGGCCTTCTTCAGTCCCGCGCTCACGATCCGATACGGCGTGCTCGAACCGACACCGCTCGGGGTGCGCCGCGCTGTTGTGGCCGGGGTCGGCGGACCCAAGGGCCGGGCAGGTCCGCGCGGATGGCCTCAAGGTCGGCCAGGGGCCAGATCGCGCTCCACCGCATCGGGGACGTCGTCCGCGGGAACCGGCCCGCTGGGCCGCCGGCGCCGGCCGGGGACGGCGAGTGCCGGGCTGGTGAGGACGGCGAGGCATGCGACGACGAGTGCGATGCCGGCCCAGCCTGCGGCGGGGAGGCGTTCGCCGACGACCAGGACGGCGAGTACGGCCGCGACGGCCGGTTCGAGCAGTGACAGTGTGGTGGCGGTGCTGGCGGGGACGTGCGCGAGTCCCCAACCGAAGAGGACGTAGCCCGCGAACATGGGCACCAGCGCCATATAGGTGCCGACAGCCGCGTTGGACCAGGAGCCGATGAGCGGAGCACCGGTGGCCAGCAGGACGGGCAGGAGGAGCAGCCCGCCGAGTCCGAAAACCGCGCCCATCGCCGCGCGGGAGGCGATACGGCGGGTGATGAGCCCGTGCGCGGCCCAGGAGTAGAGGGCGTAGGTCGCGGCGGCGACAAGGCCGAGGCTCACGCCGAGCAATGTGGTGGCGACGGATGTCCGTCCCGTGTCGTCGGCGGCGCGGGCGGCTTCGGCGACGCACAGCAGGACGGTGCCGAGCAGACCGAGCGCGGCTGCGACTGTCCACCGGCGGGTGAGCCGGCGGCCGTCCACGACGCGTTCGATCAGGGCCGAGGCGAGCGGGGCGGTGCCGATCGACACCACGGTGCCCACGGCGACTCCGGCCAGGCGCATGGAGCTGTAGAACGCGAGGGGGTAGACCGCCACCGAGACGGCGCCGAGGAGTACCGTGCGGCGCTGCTCGCGCAGGCGGGATGCCTCGCGGGCGATCTGCGGGGCGGCGCCGAGGGCTTGCAGGAGTCCGCCCAGTCCCATGGCGACGGCACCGATGGCGAGCGGGCCCACGTCCGGGGCGAACGTGGCGGCCGTGCCGGTCGTGCCCCACAGAACGGAGGCCGCCAGCACGCACAGGGCCCCCATCCCCGCCGAGCGGCCGTGTCCGGCGGGCCGCTTCACAGCCGGTCCAGCAGGGCCGCCGCGATGGAGCGGGCGTGCTGCAGGCGGCCGTCGTCGCCTTCCAGTCCGGCGCGGGCCATCGCACCCTCCAGGAGGAAGGCGAGGTGCTCGGCCACCGCCTGTGCCTCGTCGGAGCGCCCTGGGAGCAGTTCCTCCAGGTGGCCCGCGATCAGGCGCTCGACTTCCTCCTTGTGCGCGCGTACCACGGCCCGGCCTGCGTCTCCGGCCGGGAGCTCGGCGGCGGCGTTGAGGAGGCCGCAGCCGCGGAAGCCGTGCTCGTAGGCGAACGCCGCGTGGTCGGCGTAGGCGTCGAAGACCGCCAGTACGGCGTCCCGCGGGCCCTGGGCCTGCGCCAGGCGCGCCCGGTACAGGCCGAGCCATTCTTCGTGCCGGTCGTCGAGGTAGGCCCTGACCAGGTCGGCCTTGGAGGAGAAGTTGTTGTAGAGGCTCATCTTCGCCACGCCGGCCTCGGCGGTGATCGTGTCGATGCCGGTCGCCGCCACCCCGTCGGCGTAGAAGCGGCGAGCCGCCGCCGCCAGCAGCCGCTCCCGGGCAGGACGCCGCCGTCCGCTCTCCCCCGTGCTCACACCGGTCTCGCTCATCACATTCCAAACTAGGTAGGTAGGTCTACCTAGATTATGGGAGCGGCACGGACCAGGCAAGAGGGGGTGTCAGCGGGCCCGGGCCTCAGGCGGTGGCTTCGGGAATCTCGGAGATGACCTTTGAGGTGCAGGCGCTTGTCAGTGCCGATGACCACCAAGCTCGGCCGCTCAGCGAACAAATAGTCGGTTGCCCGTTGGCGACGGTGGTGGATCCAATACCGGCGTGATCATCCGGGCGGACCCGCCGCTGCGAGAGTTGCGATGAACGCGAACCGCCTGCCCCGCCCGGCGCGCGATCCGGGCGGACCGTGACCGCATCGTCCCAGGGGAGACATCACCCGATGAACACGCCACCATCGCCGTTCGGAGCGGAGCACACAGACGGGTCGTCCGTTCGCCTGGGCGCTCTCGTCCCGCTGACGCGGCCCGGCTGGGTCGAGGCGGGCCGGCACCTGCTCGCAGGACTCGAGCTGGCCGTTCGCGAGGTCAACGACGCCGGCGGGGTCGACGGCCGACCGCTGGAGCTGGTGGTCCGGGACACCGCGGCCGATCCGGAGCGGGCCACGGCGGCCGTGGACGAACTGGCCGGCCTGGGTGTGGCCGCCCTGGCGGGCGAGTACCACAGCGTGGTCGCTCGCGCCGCCGCCGTCCGGGCCGACGCCCTCGGCGTGCCCTTCCTCTGTTCGTCCGCTGTGCTCGACGCGCTCACCGAGGAGCCGACGGAGTGGGTCGCGCGTCTGGCTCCGGCCCAGTCCCGTGGATGGCGGATCTACGCGGACCTCCTCCTCGGCGCGGGCCGTCGCCGGATCGCCGTGGCGACCCAGCCGAGCATCTATTGGGCGTCCGGGACCCGCGTCCTGCGGGACCACCTCGCTGCCCGCGGCGGCACCGTCGTAGAACTCGACACAACCGCGCTCACTCCCGAGGCCCTCTGCGACGCGCTCGTCGACCACGGCGCGACGGCGCTCCTCCTACTGGTCGGCCATCCGGAGCCGGCAGTGCCGATCGTCAGGGCCGTCCGGAGCGACCGGCGGCTCGCGGAAATCCTGATCGGCGCTCCGGCCGGACAGCCGGAGTTCGCCGAATGGGCCGCGGCACTGGGCGAGGACGGCGCCGGGATCCCGTTCCTGCGCTACCTGCCCGAGCGCCTCGGTCCGCTCGGCGAACGCGTCGCGAAGCAACTCCGCGAGCAGCTGGGCGACGCACCCTCCTTCGTCGCCTTCGAGGGCTGGGACACCGTCGCCGTCCTCGCCGAGGTGCTGCGTTCCCACGGCACGGACCGGGCGGCCATCGCCAAGACATGGCAGCGCGTGGCGGTCGAGGGTACCCGCGGGCCGATCCGGCTCTCCCGCACGCCGGGCATCAGCGTTTGGCAATGGGTCTGGGCACCGATCCGAGTCGTTGATCGGGACCCGGCGGAACCCGATCGCTTTCGGATCCTCCATGCCGGCTGAGAGAACGCGGAGGTTCGACTGCTCAGATCTGTCCGGGCGGCCGCGCAGGTGTCGCACCCATTCGTCGAGTACGGCGATGAGGACTGTCGCCTCGCAGCGGACAGCCAGTTCGCCGCAGCGAGCGGCGACCGCCCCCGGCAGACCACCGGCGGGGCAGCGCCGCCACCGGTGGCCAAGCTTGGTCAGCAGCTCGGGAACGGTCGCCTTGACTCCTCGTACGCGCACGTGGGCACGGGTGACGCGAGAACCATAGGCCCGGTCGGCCCGTACCCGATCAGGGCGGCCGCGGGCACGGCCCGGTCCGAGCCGAGCAACCCGGATCCCCGCCAAGTCCGCTCGGAACTGCGGGGGTTGCTCGCTGACTGTGCGTGATGCGGAGCGAGAGTGAACGTTGACGCTGTGCGCAGGCCAGGTGAATCTTTGTGTTCAGCCCGCCCCGGGGCCGAGTCAAGGATCTCTGCTCGGCCGGGGTGCTGTCAGGCGTCCGGTGTCGGCGGCCTCTTCGAGCAGGTCCATGACGTGGTTGTGGAAGCGGCGTTCGGCGTCACGGCATGGGGCGTTGAAGAAGACTCGTTGGGCTTCGGCGAGATCACAGTTCAGCAGACCCATGGTCACGAACACGGCTTCCACTCCGTGCGGCAACTGCCACCCCCCAACGCACCGATCCGTCGTCCGCGCGGATTCCAAGTGTCATGCACCTGATAACCATGCGGGCCAAGCCGTTCACCGCACGGCAACGGTGACCGTCCGATCGTCGCCTCACCTGGCACAACCCATGCCCTGCTGCCGATTCGGCGCTGACTGTCGGCGGCTTCACTCCCCCCCCATACGGAGCCAACCATGGTGGAATTGCCCGGAAAACGGCGGAGACCGATCCTGCGCGCTCTCGCGGGACTGGTCACCCTCGCCGTCGTACTCGTGCCGACCGTCGCCCAGGCCGATCGGGCGACGGCACACACGGCAGCAGTCGGCGCCGCGACCTTCACCAACCCGATCCGGCAGCACGTCAGTGACCCGTACGTCATCCAGTACGGCGGCTACTACTACATGACCAGTACGGACGGCTGCGACGCCGGCTACCTGTGCGTGTGGAAGTCGGCCACCATCACCGGCTTCGCCGCGGCCGAGAAGTACGACGTGTTCCACATCCCCGCGGGACAGTCGAACTCGGCTGACGTCTGGGCGCCTGAAATCCATTACGTGCAAGGCCATTTCTACATCTACTACACGGCGACCTCGGCGGGCGACGGAGCCGGCCACCGGCTCTTCGTCCTGCAGGCGGTCGGTGGCGACCCGACAGGCCTGTACACCGAGGCCAACACCGGCTACGCCCACGGCCAGCTCCACGAGTCGAGCGATCTGTGGGCGATCGATCCGACCGTGTTCGCCGGCAGTGACGGCAGGCTGTACATCGCCTGGTCCGGGTGGCCCACCGCCAACGCCCATCAGCAGAACATCTACCTGGCGACGACGAGCGACCCGCTCCACATCAGCAGCAGCCGCGTGCAGATCTCGGCGCCCAACCGGCCCTGGGAGACCGTGGATCTCCCGGACGGCCCCAGCAGCGGCACGGTCGGATACTTCCCGGTCAACGAGGGACCCGAGGCCTTCCAGCACGGGGGCAGGACCTACCTCACCTTCTCCGCGAGCTTCTGCGGCACCCGCAGTTACGCGGTCGGGCTGCTGACCAACTCCGACGGCAATCTGCTCAATCCCTCGTCCTGGGCGAAGACCGGGCCGATCTTCAAGTACCACGGCAATGTGATCGGATCCGCCTCGTTCGAAGCCATCACCTCGCCGGACGGCAACGAGGACTGGTTCCTGGTGCACTCCAACACCCAGGGCTGCGACGCCGGCCGCGAGCTTCGCGCCCAGCGGCTGTACTGGGACGCCCACGACGGCTCACCCCTGCTGGGATACCCCGTCAACGACGGGGTACCGCTGGACGTGCCCTCCGGAGAGCCCGGGTCGACGCCCTCTGCCGACCCGTACGCCTCGGGCTGGGGCGACGCGTTCGGCGACGCGGCCGAGGGCGACGCCACCAACGGCCGCAAGGCCGGCACCTGGACCGTCACGGACACCCACACCGCGAGCGTGACCTCGCTCAACGGCGTCCAGTGGTCCCAGCTCTTCTACGCCTCCAACCCGAACTACGAGAACTACACGGTCTCGGCCGATGTGCGCTGGAGCGCCACCGGCACCACCTCGTCGTACCCCAAGTACGGCATCTACGCCTCGTACGCCGACAAGGACAACCACGTCGAGGTCTTCATCGACCGCAAGTACGGGGTGCTTGCCACCCATGCCGTGGTGCAGGGTGCCGAGCAGCCGTGGCAGAACTCCCCCCTGCCGGGCGGGTTCGATCCGACGCAGTACCACACACTCAAGGTGGTGAAGGCGGGCACCGGCTACACCTTCTTCCTCGACGGCGCCCAGGCCCAGCAGCGCACCTTCAGCGGCGCGACCTTCCCGGTGCTGCTCAACGGACAGCCCGGTCTGGTCACCGAGGACACCACGGCCGACTACCGCAACGTCACGGTCAGCGACACCCTCTGAGCAAGTCCCGGCGGACCCTTGACGGAGGCCGCGCCGCAGGGCCTCCGTCAAGGGTCCGCCGTTCGTACGGGTTCCGCCAAATGTCAGGCGTTCCCGTTCCGCAGCTCTTGAAATCGATATCACAGACGCTATGGTGTGGGCCGGGCGGCGAACAGCCGCCTACGGCAAGGAATCTGACCAAGGGCGCAGTATCTCGTCGACTCGGTCGTCATGGACCGTGGCGGTAACGATTTCCCTCTCCCGAGTCCTCAATCGGCACAAAACACCACCAAGTTGCAATTGTCATGATCATGTAAGCTCAGAGAGGCATCATGCACATGGCTAAACCCGTCCGTGCCAGACGCGCGGCCCGCACCGCCCTGGCCCTGCTGCTCACCGCGGCATCCGCGGCACTGACCGCGCACAGCGCGCAGGCCGCGACCGCTGCCACCAAGGAGGTGGCCTACCACGGCTACCACCTCCGTGTCCCGGCCGGCTGGCCGGTCATCGATCTGGCCACCACGCCGGACACCTGCGTGCGCTTCGACCGGCACGCCGTCTACCTGGGCCACCCCGCGGGTCAGGAGCACTGCCCCACCCACCTCGTGGGGCGCACCGAGGCCCTGCTCATCGAGCCCCTGGACGGCACCGGCACCGCGACCGTCGGCCGCGACACGGTCGTCGCGGCGAAGGGAACCGCGACGTACACGCCCGGACACACCACCGCGGCCGACACCGGCCAGATCCGGCTGGCCGTGCCCTCCGCCGGGGTCATCGCCACCGCCACGTACGGCACCGGCAAGGCGTCGGCCGAGCGGATCCTGCGCACCGGCCGGCTCGACGGCCAGGCCCGGCCCAGCGCGAGCCATGCCCAGAAGGCGACCGCGTCCGCCGCTGCCCTGGACGTCACCGCACAGCCCGGCGCCTACACCGGCAAGGGTTTCGACACGTGTGCCGCCCCGAGCACCGACACGATGAACGCCTGGGGGGCGTCCCCCTACCGGGCCGTGGGCGTCTACATCGGCGGCAACAGCCGCGCCTGCGCCCAGGCCAATCTCACCTCGTCCTGGGTCAGCACCGTGACCGCCAACGGCTGGCACCTCATACCCACTTACGTCGGCTCCCAGGCACCCTGCAGCTCCTTCGGCCACCGGGTCTCCACCGATCCGGCCACCGCGCGCAGCCAGGGCAGTGCGGAAGCCGACGACGCCGTGTCCCAGGCACAGACGCTCGGGATCCCCGCCAACAGCGTCGTCTACAACGACATGGAGGGCTACGACAACACCAACTCCTCCTGCAGCACCGGCGTCCTGAACTTTCTCTCCGCCTGGACCGACGAACTGCACGCGCGCGGCTACCGCTCAGGTGTCTACTCCAGCGCCAGTTCCGGCATGCGTGACCTCGCCGCGCAGTACACCACCGGCGCCTACTCCCTGCCGGACCACATCTGGTTCGCCTGGTGGAACGACGTCGCCGACACCGACGCCGGCAGCTACGTGCCTGCCGGCGACTGGGCCGACCACCAGCGGATCCACCAGTACTTCGGCGGGACCGACGAGACCTGGGGCGGTGTCACCGTCAACATCGACGGCGACTACCTCGACGTCGACGGCGGAGGCAGCGTTCCCCCGGCGCCCACCAAGTACTGGGTCGACACCTACGCCAATGCTCCGGTGTTCGCCTCGGCGACCAGCACCACCCAGACCGGCGCCCTGAACGCGGGCACCAACTACGTCTACTGCAAGGTGTGGGGCCGTCAGATCGGTGACGCCACGACCTACAACCACTGGTGGCTGAAGACCGACCCCGACGTCGGCCCCGCCGACCAGTACGTCTCCGCCTACTACCTCTCCCGCTGGGGCAACGACGAGGCCAAGGACAACCTCGGCATCGTCATACCGGACTGCTGATCCCCCCCTCACTCCTTGCTGGAGCACGTCTCATGCATGCTGCGACAACCCGTACCCGCCCTCCCCGGCACCCGGGACGCCGCAGGCGTCTCGCCCACCTCCTCGCCGCCTGTCTGACGATTTTCGCCGTCGGCATCGCGGCGGCACCCTCCGCGTCCGCGGCCACGCCCGCCTTCACCGCCAAGGGCCCGGTCGGCTGGGACACCCTGCGTCACCTCGACGCCTTCGACACCGTGCCGCGCGGCGTCCAGCTGAAGCAGTTCTCCAGCTTCGACCGCAACCAGGGCAACGGCGATCAGCGCAACTGCCTGCGCACCATCGGCACGGCGGGCTGCGTCATGGCGGAGGCCAAAGGCCCGGGAGAGATCGACCAGATCTGGCTGACCTCGATCACCAACGGCGTGCAGGGCGACGTCTCCGACGAGGGCAACCTCGTGGTGGTGCTCGACGGCACCACGGTGATCAACTCCAGTCTGCAGAGCGTGGTGAACGGCTCGCTCGGCGCGCCGTTCGTCTACCCGCTCGTGGCCAACGCCTCGCAGTCGTCCGGCGGTGTGCACATCGACGTACCGATGACCTACACCTCCTCGATGCTCGTCTACACCACCCAGACCCCCGACCCCGACTACTACCACGTCGACTACCGGTCCTTCGCCGACGCCTCGGGAGTGACGACCTTCGACCCGAGCGACAAGGCCGGCGACGTCCTGGCGACGCTGAACGCGGCCGGCACCGCGGACCCGAAGCCCGCGCAGAGCGGGGCGACGACCAGCACCACCCCGTTCACGCTCGCGCCCGGCGCCTCCGCGCAGGTCGCCTCGGTGTCCGGACCGGCGGCCCTGTCGGCGGTGCGGCTGAGGCTGCCCCAACTCACGGCGCCACCGAGCCAGTTGGACCCGGCCGACGACGGGCGGGCCTTCGGCTCCGCCGGCTCCAGCAAGTTCACCGTCGCGATCGACCCGGACAACCAAGGCGTACGGCTCACCCGGAGGCTGGACCAGTCCGTCGCCAACCAGGTCGCCGACGTCCTGGTCAACGGCACCAAGGTCGCCCGGTGGACGGCTCTTCCGCAGAGCACGGGCCACTTCGTGGACCAGAGCGTGGACCTGCCCGCCTCCGTGACCGCCGGCAAGTCGCAGCTCACCATCACCAACCAGTTCGTCTCCTCGGCGGTGGACTTCAACGAGTTCACCTACTGGGCCGGCTCCGTCGTCGACGGCGGCCTCAAGCGCACCGACACGGTCGACGTCGGCGACACGGCTTCGGAGTCGGCGCACGCGTACGCCATCACCGGACAGACCTGGTCCGGTACGCGGGACCGGAACTCGCTCACCTACGCGGCGAACTCGGTGCCGCTGATCACCGACGACGGGCGGGCGTTCGGCTCCGGCGGCTCCAGCAAGTTCACCGTCGCGATCGACCCGGGCAACACCGGGGTGCGGCTCACCCGCCGTCTCGACTCCACCATCGCCGACCAGGTCGCCGACGTCACCGTCGACGGCTCAGCGGCCGGGAAGTGGGCCGCCGTACCGACCGCGTCCGACGGCCATCCATGGGTCGACCAGACCCTCGACCTGCCGCCCTCGCTGACCGCCGGCAAGTCGCAGATCACCGTCACCAACCAGTTCGTGTCCTCGGCGGCGGACTTCAACGAGTTCACCTACCAGGTGGACTCCACCGTCTCCGGCGGCACCAAGCGCACCGACACGGTCGACGTCGGCGACACGGCCTCCGAGTCGGCACACTCGTACACCATCACCGGACAGACCTGGTCGGGCAGCCGGACCTTCGGGTACACCCCGACCGGGGTGCTGGACAGCAACCAGATCCTCGCCTCCGCGCGGATCCGGATCAGTTTCGACGGTACGCAGACCGTCGACGCACCGCTGGGAGAGTTCTTCGGCTCCAGCCAGTACGACGGCCGGGTGCGCTCGCTGATGACCGGGATGGATCCGGGCGGCTCCGGCTGGCTGTCGGCCTGGTGGCCGATGCCCTTCTCCGACACTGCCACCGTCAGCGTCTACAACGGCTCGAACCGCACCATCAGCGGCGCCACCGCCGAGGCGACCTCCGCGCCGTGCAGCAGCTGTGCCGCCCAGCTGGCCGACGGGACCATCGCGCACTTCCACACCACCTCCCACGCGGTGTCGGCAGCCGACCAGGTCACTGGCCGGGACTACCGGATCCTGCACGCCTCCGGGCACGGCAAGTTCGTCGGCGTCGCCCTCGGCATGGCCGGCCCCGTCAACCGGAACTACCTGGAAGGCAACGAGCACGTCTACGTGGACGGATCGGCCACCCCGGACCCGAACGGCACCGGCACCGAGGACTACTTCGACAGCGGCTGGTACTTCATCAACGGCCCCTACACCCTGCCGCTGACCGGCAACCCGTCGCACCAGGCCGCCACGTACGGCTGCCCGGCGAACACCGACTGCACCTCGGCCTACCGGCTGACCATCCAGGACGCGGTGCCGTTCACCTCCTCGATCACCTATGACATCGAGCACGGCTACGACTTCGCCGTCGGCGGCTCCCCCGACAACGTCGCCGCGTCGTACTCCTCCACGGCGTTCTGGTACGGCGACCCGGGCCCGACCGCGCGCACCACCGACACGCTGAACGTCGGCGACACCAGCGACGAGAGCGCGCACTCCTACACCTCGGCCGACCCCGGTACCGCGTCGACGATCACCGCCACCTACGAGGGCAACGACGGCACGCAGACCCCGGTCACCGCCACCGGGCGGGCGACCACCGCGAGCACCAGCTTCACGCTCGCCGTCGACCCGGCCAACACCGGAGTGGTCCTCAGGCGCACCGGCGACCAGAGCCAGAAGTACCAGCAGGCCGCCGTTTCGGTCGACGGCCAGAGCGCGGGCACCTGGCTGGAGCCGCTGGGCAACGCCGACCACGCCTGGCTGGACGACACCTTCGCGTTGCCGCCGTCGCTCACCCGGGGCAAGTCGAAGATCACCGTGACTCTCGCGCCGGCGTCCGGCTCGCCCGCCTGGTCGGCGAGCCGCTATCAGGCGGTCTCGACCGTACCGGTGTTCACCGACACCACGGCGCCCGCCGCGGTGACCGGTGCGCAGGTCCGCGCCACCGGCGCGGGCACGGTGGGGGTGACCTGGGCGGCGTCGACCGACGACGCCGCGGTGGACCACTACGCGGTCTACGCCGCCCAGAACGCCGCGCCGCCCATCGACGCCGGACACCTGGTCGGCACCACGACGGTCCCCTCGTTCGTGCAGACCGGTCTGACGGCCGGCCAGTCCTGGCACTACCGGGTGGTCGCCCTCGACGCCGCGGGCAACGCCTCGGCCCCCTCCTCCGACGTCCAGGTGACCGTGAGCGGATCCCCCGTCAAGTACTGGGTGGACACCTCTCCCACCGCCCCGGTCTACGCCTCACCGACCAGCACCACCCAGACCGGCACCCTGAACGCGGGCACCAACTACGTCTACTGCAAGGTGTGGGGCCGCCAGATCGGTGACTCCACCACCTACAACCACTGGTGGCTCAAGACCGACCCCGACACCGGACCCGCGGGCCAGTACGTCTCCGCCTACTACCTCACCCGCTGGGGCAACGACGAGGCCAAGGACAACAACGGCACCGTCATCCCCGACTGCTGACCACCACCACGCCTCCGGCGGGCCAGACACCCGCCGGAGGCACCGTCAATCCCATTGGAAATCGATTTCAACACCTCCCTGGAGCCGCCCCATGCGCATAGCCGCCAGACCCTGGCGCACTGCAATCGGCATCGCCACCGCACTCTTCCTCACCCTCGCCCCGACAGCGGCGAGCGCGACGCCCGTCACGGGCGGCATGCAGTCCCGTACCTTGGCGCCAGCCGCCACCACTCTCTCCAATGCCCCGGAGAGCAATTTCTTCTCCACCGTGCAGATCGACTCGGGTGCGACCGTCGGCGCACCGGCTGTCGGGGACAACGCCAACCACGGCGACCTGTGGCCCAACTGCTGGTCGGACGACGACAATGTGTACGGCGCCTACGGTGATGGCGTCGGCTTCAACGCCCCGTACAGCGACATCGGGGTCGCCCGCATCTCCGGCACCCCCGGAAGCCTCCAGGGCACCAGCCTGGCCCAGGGCGACGCCGTAGGCCAGGTGTGGACGGCCAACCACACCCGTAAGCCCACCGGAATGGCATGCGTGGACGGCAACCTGTACCTCGCCGTGCAGGACCTCGCCACCGACTTCAACGACGCCCCCGCCGCCACCATCGCCAAGTCGACGGATCACGGCCGCACCTGGACCTGGGACCGGACGGCTCCGATGTTTCCCAACGGAGTCTTCACCACGGTCATGTTCCTCGACTACGGCAAGGCCTATGCCAACGCGCCCGACGGCTATGTCTACGCCTACGGCCTGGACCACAACTGGCGAGATTCGTTCAACGACCGAGTGCCCGACCCCGTGGACGTCTACCTCGCCCGGGTGCCCCGGGCGTCGGTACTCGACCGCTCCGCCTGGCAGTTCGTCAACGGCTTCGACTCCGCCGGCAATCCCACCTGGTCCTCCGACATCAACCAGCGCACCGCGGTCCTGCACGACGACCGCCACATCTACCAGAACGTCTACACCGCCGGCCGGGCGAGCAACCTGACCACCATCAGCCAGGGCGGCATCGTCTACGACAAGCCCCTGAACCGCTACCTCTACACCTCGTGGACCGAGTACACCTTCGAGTTCTACGAGTCGCCCACCCCCTGGGGTCCGTGGAAGCACTTCGAGACCAAGGACTTCGGCGGCTATCCCTGGACCCACACCAAGCACGGTGGCTATGCCACCACCATTCCCTCGAAGTACATCAGCGCCGACGGCAAGTCGGTGTGGCTGCAGTCCAACGTCTGCCCCTGCGGCGGCGGCTACCCGGCGAACGACAACTGGGCCTACACCTTCTCGCTGCGCCAGATGCATCTGGAACCACAGGTGCCGTCGACCCCGTCCAACGCCGCGGACCCGGCCCGCAACCTCGCCCGTGAGCCCGGCACGGTGGGCATCGAGCGCGCTACGCACTACGGCAACGTCCAGTACTACAACGACGGCAACCTCACCCAGTCCGACGACGACTGGAACGACGAGAACAAGACGGCGAGCTGGTGGGGCTACACCTGGCCCCGCACCTACACGCTGGACCGCGTCGTCTACACCACCGGCAACATGTTCTCCGACGGCGGCTGGTTCGCGCAGAATCTCCGGGTACAGGTCCGCAACAACGGCACCTGGACGGACGTCGCCGGACTGCGCACATCGCCGTCCTACCCGTACGACTCCTCCGCCGGCCAGAACCACACCTACCAGTTCGACTTCACACCGACCTCCGGCGACGGTGTGCGGATCATCGGCGTGCCCGGCGGCACGAAGACCTTCACATCAATCGGCGAACTGGAGGCCTACTACAGCGGAGGCGCATCCGGGGCGCCCGTCAAGTACTGGGTGGACACCTCTCCCACCGCCCCGGTCTACGCCTCACCGACCAGCACCACCCAGACCGGCACCCTGAACGCGGGCACCAACTACGTCTACTGCAAGGCATGGGGCCGCCAGATCGGTGACTCCACCACCTACAACCACTGGTGGCTCAAGACCGACCCCGACACCGGACCCGCGGGCCAGTACGTCTCCGCCTACTACCTCTCCCGCTGGGGCAACGACGAGGCCAAGGACAACAACGGCACCGTCATCCCCGACTGCTGACCACCACCTCGCCTCCGGCGGGCCAGACACCCGCCGGAGGCACCACCCTCAAGCCGGTCGGCCCCAGCGCCGACAGGGTCGCCCGGCGGGTTCGCCGCCCGTCGAGGACCAAGGTCCACTCCTCGGCCGGTGGCTCCTTGTGGCGCTCCTCAAGGACGTCCAGCACGTGCGCGCGGCTGTAGCGGCGCCCCGACGCGCCGGTCTCCCAGAAATCGGGCGCCGTCATGGCTTCGAAATCGGCTCTCGCCCACCAGTGCCGGCCAGGCACCCGAGCTTCTGGGATACCCACGCGGTCGGTCTCGTGGGCATCAGGGAGTCCGTGGGTCGGCGGCACCTTGTGCGAGGGCCGGAAGCGCCCGTCCCAGGCGGGCGAGCGGGGACAGGGCCATCAGCACTGGGGACAGCATCATGCCCACGGCCGTCGTCAGGAGACTGGTGCGCAGTCCCCACTCCTGCGCGAGGAAGCCGCCGAGCAGCGAGCCGAGTGGGGTCAGCCCCATGCCGGCAAATGTGATCGTCGCGGCCGTGCGGCCCTGCAGCCTGTCCGGAGTGACGGCCTGCCGGACGGCCATGACCGTGACATTCACCAACTGGCCGCCAGCACCGAACACGAAGCTGACCGCGAGGAGCACGGGAACCGTCACCGCAGACGAGCCGTGCAGCGCGGGCACACACAAGAACGCGCCGTCGCCGAGTGCCGCCGCGGACACGAGCACGGCACCATGACCGAACCGGCCCGGCAGACGGGCGGCCAGCACCGAGCCCAGGAGCGCGCCCGGACCCGTCGCCGCGAGCGACAGCCCGACGGCCGTGCCCGACAAGTGCAGTTGCCGCGGCAGGAAGAGCAGATAGACGGTCATCATGGCCGCGAAGGAGAACTGGAAGGTGGCCGAGGCGAGGCACACGGTCCGCAGCGAGGTGTCGCTGACGACGAAACGGAGGCCCTCGTGGATCCGCCGCCATACGTGAGGGGGACGTTCCGGGCGCTCCGGGATCGACTCGATCCGACGGATCCGTCGGATCGACAGGAACGACAGCGCGAAGAACAGCGCGCTGGCGACGGCAGCGATCGGCGCCGACAGCAGTGACACCAAAGCACCGCCGAGCGCGGGACCGCCGATCTGCGCCGCGGACCGGCTGCCCTCGAGCGCACTGTTGCCCCGCACCAACTGATCGCGTCTCACCAGCCGTACGAGAGACGACTGGTATGCCACGTCGAAGAACACGGACAGGGCCCCGACGGCGAACGCGACCACGAGCAGCGCGGGCATGCCGAGCCAGCCGAGGAGGCCGGCCACGGCAGCGACACCCAGGGCCACGCTTCGGCTGACGTCCGCCAGCACCATCACCGTGCGGGTCCGCCATCTGTCGACCCACGCGCCGGCGAAGAGCGAGAACAACAGGATCGGTGCCTGCCCCACCGCTCGGAGGACGCCCAACTGGCCGGCACCGGCGTCGAGTGTCAGGACGGCGAAGAGCGGCAACACCAACAGGCTTGCATGTTCGCCGAGTTGGGAGGCCGTCTGACCCACCCAGAGTCGGCGGAAGTCTCCGTCCCGCCACAGACATGAAGTGAAGCTTCCCCGTGATCTTGGACACTCGATGCTTACGCTGCGAGGGCGCGTCCTTGCTCGTGTCGCTGTCGGGTCTCCAACGGGGTGAGGTAGCCCCAGACCGGATGCCTGCGCAGTCGCTTGCGGTTATAGAAGGTCTCGATGAAGGCGAAGATCTCCGCGCGGGCTCTGGCCCGGTCGGGCCAGCGGCGGGTTCCGATCTCCTCCTTCAACAGTGCGAAGAACGACTCGGCGGCGGCGTTGTCGAAGCACGAGCCGGTGCGGCCCATGCTCTGCCGCAGCCCCAACTGGCGTATCTCACGGCGGAGTTCGTCGGAGGTGTATTCACTGCCGCGGTCCGAGTGGGCGATGCATCCGGGCTGGAGCCGACTGCGTCCGGCGGCCATCCTCAGCGCATCCACGACCAGGGATGCGCGGTGGTGGTCGGCCATCGAGTAGCCGACGATCTCGCGGGTGGCGAGGTCCAGCCAGGTCGCCAGATACAGCCAGCCCTCGTCGGTGGGGATGTAGGTGATGTCGCCGGCCAGCTTCATCCCCGGCGCACTCGCGGTGAAGTCGCGGCCGAGCAGGTCCGGGGCGGGCACCGCCCTTTTTGCCGGGCGGGTCAGGCTGCGGCGCTTGCGCCGTGTGACGCCGCTGATGCCGCGTTCGCGCATGACGCGCTCGATGCGCTTGCGGTTGATCCGGTGTCCGAGCCGCCGCAGCCCGGCATGGATCCGCGGCACCCCATAGGCGCCGCGGGAGGCGAGGTGCAGCACGGTGATCTCGTGGGCCAGGGCGTCGTCGGCGGCCTGCTTCGCCCGCCGGGTCTTCTCGCCGGCCAGCCACGCGTAGAAGGAGGAGCGGGCCACCTTCAGCAGCCGGCACAACAGAGCAACATTGTGGGTGGTCTTCTCCGCCTCGATGAACGCGTACACCTCGCTCACCGATCGCTCTCCTTCGCGAAGAAGACCGCCGCTTTTCGCAGTACCTCGATTGTCTCCGCCTGCTCGGCGGCCAGCCTCCGCAGCCGGCGCAGCTCTTCGCGCTCAGCCGTCGTCAACTCTCCCGGCGCCCCCTGCCCGCGGTCGACCGCATCCTGCTTGACCCAGTTCCGCAGTCCCTCGGCGCTGACCCCGAGCTGGCGGGCCACCTCGGTGACGGTCTTCCCGGACGAGTGCACGAGCGCGACCGCGTCCCGTTTGAACTCCTCCGTGTACCGCCTGCTGCGGTTGCTCTTACTTCCCACCTGGCACTACTTCCTCTGGAACCTCATGTCCCAGTCTCCAGGTGTCCACGATCAAGGGGAAGGTTCACCTCCACGGCGAACAACCGCTTGAGCCAGCTCACACCAAACCGGGCCAGCCGGTCCTGATGCGGGACGCGCACGACGGTGACTGAGCCGCCAGCGACCATCGCCAACACCCGGTTCAAACGGGCCGGTCCTCCTTCAGGCCCGAGCCACGATCCCGGACGATCTTGACGATCTCGCCCGTCGAGGCGGCCCGCAACTCGGCCTCCTGCGCCTCCAACGAGGACTCCTGCCCGGACGAGCCGGACACGCGCACATACAGCAACTCCAGATGCGGGCGCGAAGTTGAAGAGCCACTGCCGCGCTTCATGTTGTCCACATCAACCGAGGACAACCGGTGCTCACGACCGATCCCCGTGAAGGGGATCTTGCCGTCCAACGCCCACTGACGAAGCGTCATCATTGAATCCAGAGACGCTTCGCAGCTTTGGACATACGCAGCAACTCCATGCCCCGCAACCATACATGCACAACGGATTGTTAATGAAGTTGGTGAGCTTTGGGCGGCCAGGCATGAAAGACGGCGCAGGTACTCCGCTCCGTGCACAGCGGTCCGGTCTCAGAAGATCGCCCAGGCTTCCCTCGGTAGGTAGTGATAGACGTCATCCATCACATCGGCGGCCAGGAAGACGGGGCGCGTGAGCAAATAATCGCCGGCTCGCTGCACGCAGAGCACCACCCCAAGAGTCAGCGATCCGGGCTCCGCGCCTGGCAGATAGAAGAGCTCCGTGAACGGTTCCCGGCTCTCCGCGCGATCGAACAGCCACTGTTCCAGCTCGGAGGGAACCTGGCCGACCAGCGCCGCCTCGTCGGCATGGACCTGCGGTCCCCGAAGCGCGTCGATCGAGACTGCATGCAAACGCTCAGCCGTGAAGTACAGCTTCACGCCCAGGCCGGAATAGTTGTGACACCTGATTTCCCAACCCGAATAACGACTACGCTCGGCCGCAGGGACTCCGCCGAGCGCAGCGCACGCCTCGTCGGAAGTCATACCAAACCGCAGTGGACCCACGCCCAGAAACGGATCGAAGGTCCACTGCTGCCGTTCCCTGTCCGGCAAAACGTCCCACAGGCCCATGGGCTGCAGCGTACGACGAGACGTCCGGCCAGGCTCCAGGCCCCCCTGATGCGTCGAACTCGAAGTGCGTCTGCAACGCCTCGACTTGACACACATCCGCTGGGCAACCAGACAGGGCCGCTGCCCGACTACCGTTGCTCCACATGACAGCCACCGAGATGGACATCACCGAGGACCTGATCCGGGATCTGCTGCGCGAGCAGTACCCCGACCTGGCGGATCGCCCCCTGAAGCTCGGAGCGCTCGGCTGGGACAATCAAGTGTGGCGGCTCGGCGACGATCTCGCCGTCCGGTTGCCCTGGGCAACGCAGTCCGCGGACGCGCTGCTGCGCAAGGAGCACGACTGGCTGCCCCTGCTCGCCCCGCACCTTCCTCTCCGGATCCCCGTCCCGCAGCATCTTGGTGAGCCCTCCGAGCGTTTTCCGCGGCCCTGGCTCGTCACCACCTGGGTACCGGGCGAGCCCGCCGACCGCGCCCCCGCTACCCGCGCCGCGGAGGCGGCCGAAACCCTGGCCGCCTTCCTGACCGCCCTCCACCGCCCCGCCCCCGACGGGGCACCCGCGGGCAGGGACCGCGGTGGCCCGCTGGCCGACACCGCCGAACCCTTCGCCCAAGGGCTCGCCTCGGCCACCGAACTGGGACTGATCCGCGACCCGGACGCCGTCCGCGCGGTCTGGGAAGACGCCGCCGCCGCGCCGGACTGGGCAGGCCCACGTCTCTGGCTCCACGGCGACCTGCATCCAGCGAACATCCTGACCACGAACGGCACCTTCTCCGGAGTGATCGACTTCGGCGACCTCTTCGCCGGCGACCCGGCCTGCGACCTCGCCGCCGCGTGGATCCTGCTGCCGGACGGCGCCATCGACCGCTTCCACGACACCTACCGGCCAACCCCGGACGCCGCGACCCTGCGCCGCGCCCGCGGCTGGGCGGTGCTGAAATCCCTCGCCTGCATCCACATCGGACACGCCGGCGTCCACGGCCGCCCCGGAGGCAAGCCCACGTGGGGCCCACCCGCCGACGCCGCACTCCGGCGCCTCACCGCCACGGTCGATCAGTGATCCAGCTTCTGGCGAAACGTCAAGAAGGCGAGGACAAGCAAGGAGAACGCCGCGGCTGTCATCGATCAGATCATCGCTCGGGGCCGAGTTCCGCCCATGCGGTCGCCACGGCGTCCAGGAACTCGGTCCGCTTCGTGTCGGGCTGGTGCGCTCGGGCCTTGGCGGCGTTCTGGCACAGGTCCTCACACCCCGGAATCCGCACGGCCGGCGCGGCCTCAGCGATTGGCGCACGCCCGGAGTGTCTGCCTTGACGCCCTCAAGTGCGCGTGCCGCCCGTCGGCATCGCGGGCAGGCACTCCCGCGTGCGCTGCTGCACCGCGAGTTCGGCGGCCGGAGGTACATGCGCCGGCCACGGACAGCCGATGCTCATCGAGCCACGAGGTCATCCGCGACTGGTACTGCGGATACGACCGGTGCAGCCCGGCGAGCACCTCCAACGGCGAGGCGACCAGTTCGGGACGCTCTCGCGCCCAGTCCTCGACGCCGGGCAGCTGCAGGCCGAACACGTTGCCCCGGCCCGCGCGACCTGGCATTTGCCGCGGTGGACGTGGAAGCGGGCCAGGTACGGATCGCTCCCTGCTCCCCCGGTGCAGCCCACCCCGCAGGTGACGTCCACCGGCTCCGCAGGCTCGCCGGACGCCCCCGCCCGGCTGCGCGCACTGCTCACGCCGGCCGGCTTCCCGGCGGACATCATGGTGCCGCCGCTCACGGAGCGCGCCGGTGCTGTGAACCTGTCGATCAGTGCGGGGTCGGCGCGCCGATGCCCGGTCGGCCGCGCCAGCTGGTCGTCTTGGTGCGGCGCTCGGGACGCCAGCTTGCCACCAGCGCGCCGGCCAGGAGGAGTTCGGCGATGTCCCCGCCGTAGTACATGATCTCCGCGCCTTGCTGGACCTGGTCGATGGGGGCGTGGACGTCGAGGAAGAACCCGCCGTACATGGCCTGTGCGATCAGGGCGTGCGCGGCGATGGCGATGCCCAGGTACACCAGTCGGCTCCGCACCCCGGGCCTGGTGGGCGCGGGGTCGGGACCGGCGATCGCGTAGGCGAAGAGGCAGCCCGACGCGAGGAAGTGGGCGTGCAGGAGCCAATGGCCTGCCGGGTGGGCCATGGCGGCGTTGTAGAGGGGAGTGAAGTACAGCACTCCCAAGGTTCCGGTACTGAGGGTGAGCGCTGCCGCGGGATGCGCCAGGAGGCGGGCCGGTGGGCTGTGCAGGAGTACGGCCACCGTGCGGGCGTGGCCGTGGGGCAGCGCGCGCAGGAGGAGTGTGATCGGCGCGGCCAGCACGAGAGCCAGGGGCGCGTACATGCCGATGAGCATGTGCTGGGCCATGTGCCCGCGGAAGTCGGAGTGCGCGGCGGGTGCCAGCGGCGGCAGCAGCGCAACGGCGAGCAGCGCCAGCCCGGTGAGGAAGGACGCCGACCGCCAGCCGCTCCAGCCCTGTACAGCGTTGCGGCACCGGGCCCGCCGTGCGGCGAGCAGGTAGCCGCCGGCAGCGACGAACAGGAGCAACCCCGTCAGTACCGCTCCCGGCAGCACGCCGCCGCCCTCCCCCTGCTGGTGCATCGGGCCCATCAGGCGCGGCCTCCGGCCTGCTCGCCGTCACGGGTGGCATCGGAGTCGAAGGGCCGGCCACTTCGCTGCACCAGATACCCGGCGATCACGAACAGGCCGCCCAGGATGAGGAAACCGGCGTCCCACCATGCCTGGTGAGGTCCGCCATGGACGTGGTGGATGCCTAGGATCTGGTGGTCCAGGATGCCCTCGACCAGGTTGAACCAGCCCCAGCCGGCCAGGATCCAGCCCCACAGAACCCGCGAGGTCCACACCGCTCGCCGGTCGTGCGTGACCCGCGCGTACAGAATGGCCAGGCCCACCAGTACGGCGATCCAGCACACGGCGTGGAAGATGCCGTCCCACAGGGTGTTCATCTCCAGCCCGGACACCGTGTGGGGGTTGTAGTACTTCACTCCGATGTGGTCGTGGTTGGTGCTGGTGAGCATGTGGTGCCACTGAAGGAGCTGGTGCAGCAGAATGCCGTCGACGAATCCGCCGAGGCCGACCCCGAGGACGATCCCCGGAAGCCGCAGACTGTTCGACGCCGCCGGAAGCGCGCACGCCTTGCCCGCCGTCGTGGCCATCACCTGTTGTCCGTCCCGTAGACAGTGTGAGTCAGACCTTCCCGACACAGTTCCCGTCCGGCCCACCTGAATCAACTTGTCCGCACAGCTTCAGCCATATCGCCCATACCAAGCGATACACCGCCACGCCACGGAGAACATCGAGGTCGGCGGTGCCTCTCCGCATCGTGTCCATGGACGTACGCAGGCGCCGAACCAGACCTGTTCACCCACACATATTTCGTGAATGCGGGCGTCTCAGTGGGTTCGAGTGTCCGCTCCCCGAAGGATCTTGGCGCGCAGGGACCGCCGGGTCGATCCTGGACGCCGCGGAGGAGACGGGACTGCTGAGGGCACGACCGAGCTGTTCACCACGGCGGCCGACGCCGGTGAGGCGACTCGCACGGGCCCTGCAGCAGTCGCCTGGCCCACGCGAAAAATCACCCGCTCCGTCCATGACAACATGGCTAGTGTGATCAGGTGACAGAATTCAGCATCCTTGATGACAGCGCGCAGTGGCAGGAGGCCTTCGAGCGGCGGCTGCTCGCCTCGTACACGGCCGCGGGGCTGAGTACGGCCGCCGCGGAGCGCATCCTCGAGGATGTACGTGCCGACACCGGCGACTGGACCGTCGCCGAGATCACGGACGCCGGGACGCGAGTGGGACACGTCGCCGTGGTCGTGACCGACAACCACGGCGCCCTCGCGGGCCGTATCGGCGACCTCCACGTCCACGCACCCCACAGCGGCCGGGGACACGAGCAGGCCGCCCGTGACTGGGCCGAGCAATGGTGCGCCGAGCGCGGCGCCCGCCGGCTGAACATACGGCTCACCGAGCCGGCCGGTGAGTTGTTCCACGGTTACGGCGTCAGCGGCCAGCTCAGGACGCGCCGCATCGATTCCCCGCCGAAACCACTCGCAGGCGTCACCGCACGGCCCATGACAGAGGTCGAATATCCCCAGTGGCTCGCCTTGGAGAAGGCCGCCTACGTCGGCGACATCGTCCGCTCGGGCGCGCTGAGCCCCGAGGAGGCAGTACGCAAGTCCGACCGCGACTTCGCCGACCTCATCCCCCAGGGCCTGGCGACGCCCGACAACTCGTTCCTGGTGCTGGAGGCGGCGGGCGAGCACATCGGCACCGGCTGGCTGAAGCACCGATACCTCCCCGGGGTCACCTACGGCTACTCGCTGCACATCCAGGAGCAGCACCGCGGCAAAGGCTACGGGCGGGCCGCGATGGCGGCCGGCGAACTGGCGACGCTCGAAGCCGGCGACACGGCGCTGATGTTCACCGTGTGGGGAGGCAACGAGGTGGCCATGAACCTCTACACGAGCGCGGGCTACCACGTCATGGAGGAGAGCCGTTCCATCAGCCTTCCTGCCTCCAGCCTTCCTTCCTCCGCGGCCTGACGCGGGCTCACCACGGCACGGCATGCCGTCCGTGATTCGGCGGACCGACCTGCGCGTGGGGGGGTCGGGCCTGCAACTCCGAGGTGAACGCGTGCTGCTGTGATCCGTCGGTCCGGGCAGCGGTACGGTGTGGCCCGGCCATCACCGGGCCAGTGGTCCGTGATCACCAGGGGAGTTTTATGCGACACCGCAGACCGCGCCACCGCCAAGGACTCATAGCCCGAGCAGTCGGTGCCGCTGGTGTGCTCGCCGTCGCCCTGAGTACGGGGGTGACGCCGGCGGTGGCCGCCGGGAAGGCGTCCCACGAGCACGCGGCCACCGGGTCGTCGTCCGACCGGCAGGCCGCGCCCTGGGCGCCCGAGAACGACACCGCGCTACCGCCGAAGGGCGTCCAGGGCGCGGCCGCGCTCCAGCAGGGCCGCAACGCCGCCGTCCAGCTCGCGCTTCCCGCGCCGAGCGGGCGCTACCGAGTCGGCACCTTCAGCCAGCACCTCGTCGACAAGTCCCGTAAGGATCCGTACGTGCCCGGCAACAGGGCGCGCGAGTTGATGGTGACGTACTGGTATCCGGCCTCCTCCACGTCCGGGCACGCTCAGGCGTCCTGGATGCCGTCGGTGTCGGGCACCCACTTCCTCCACTCGCGCCGCCTGTCGCCGCAGCAGGTCACGCTGCCGCAGACCGCCGGCCACGTCCTTGCGCCTGTCGACACCAGCCTCGGCAAGCTGCCCGTGCTCCTGTACTCGACCGGGCTGCACTCTGACCGCGCGATGGGCACCGCCCTGGCCGAGGATCTCGCCGGCCGCGGCTACCTCGTGGTCGCCGTCGATCACACGCATGACGCCAATGAGGTGGAGTTCCCGGGCCGACGGCTCGAGGTCAACACGATGCCGTCCGGCGCGCACTCCTCCGACACGCTCAACGTGCGCGCTGCCGACATCCGCTTCGTCATCAACCAGCTCGGCACCATCGCCAAGGGCGGCAACCCGGACGTCGACCACGCCAAGCTGCCCTCCGGGCTGTCGCACGCCGTGGACACGGGTCACATCGGGATGTTCGGCTGGTCACTGGGCGGCGCTGCGGTCGACACCGCCATGCAGCTCGACCACCGCATCGACGCCGGCGCGAACCTGGACGGCCAGTTCTTCGGCACGGCGCCGAGCAAGGATCTGAGCCGGCCCTTCATGCTCTTCAGTTCCGGCAGCCACAACCGGAACAACGACTCGTCGTGGCGCAAGCTGTGGCCGCATCTCAAGGGATACCGGGTCGACATCCAGCTCCACGGTTCGAAGCACCTGTCCATCAGCGACAACGAGTGGCTGGTGCCGCAGGTGGCGCCCCTGCTCGGGCTTTCCCAGGGCCAGGTGCGGCAGCAGTACGGCACGATCGACCCGAACCGGGCGATCAAGATCCAGCGTGTGTACCTCGCGGCGTACTTCGACCAGGAGCTGCGTCACAAGCACAGCGCCCTGCTGGACGGACCCACCAAGAGCTACCCGGAGATCTCCTTCGTTCGCTGACCGGACTCCGAGAAGCGGGCCCCCGGCCGTGGGGCCCACCCTGGTCGCAGGCCCTCCTGAGCAGGCCACCGCACGGCCGTCGGCACCCTGCTCATACCTGCCGGCTGGGCCGCCTCCTCCCTCGACCCGCTGTACGCGGGCGCCTCCACGTCGCCGACGGCCGGTCCGGTGGGCAAGGCCTACCACAACGCCGTACACCACCGATCCGCCCTCCGCCGGGTCGGACTCGACCAGCCCAGCGCCCGCGACACCGCCCTGCTCGACTACCTCACCGCGCACCACCACGGCGAGAAGTACCTGCTCGCCACCCAGGCCGCCTACCCCGCGGAGCGCCTGCTGCGTGCCCGGTCCCAGCCCATGCTCGTCATGGGCGGCTTCACCGGCAAGACCCCCTTCCCCAGCGCCGATCAACTCAGCACCCTGATCGCCACTCACCAACTCCGGTACGTGCTGCTCACCCCCCTGCGCCCCACCACCTCGGCCACCACCTGGGTGAAGTCCCACTGCACACGCATCCGCTCCAGGGCCTACGGCTGGCGCACCAAGGGCAGCTTCCGCCTTTACGACTGCGGCAGCCGACAGCACGGCTGAGGCACGGCGCAGAGCCGACGGATTCAGCCGGCCGGCATGGGGGCACGCAGAGCCTGGTGTCGCGCGAGATCAGGGCTTGGGTCTGTGCACAGGTCGTGGTGCCGGCTCAGTTCGTGTGGTGCAGCCACGCCGAATGCCGCCGGGCGCTCGTGGTCCGCTCCGGATGTTGCCAGAAAAGACACGATGGGCCTCGCCCGCTCCGGCCGAGCCAGTGCCCGCTTGGCGCACGAGCGCGGGCACGGCCGCCGAGCGGAGGGGACATCAGGTCCGGACGCCCGCGCGACCCGCGCTTGCGAGTGCGGCCGCGATCTGCGGGTGAAGGACCACACTACGGCTTTCCCAAGCCACGCCCAGCCCACCGCTGAGGGCGCAGTCGCTGTCCATGCCGCCGCCATCGGCCGGGTACGCAGCCGTAGCGAGGCAAACGCGTGAAACCGTCCCCTGATGCGTGAACGTCACCGTGCGCGGAGGTGATCCGCCCGGCAGCCCGCTCGCCCGGTCCGGCGGAACCGAGCCCGCCCCACGACCGCCGGGCGACGTGACGTCGGGCCACCCGGCGCGGGCCCCGAATGCTCTGTGGGACCGGCTCACCCCGCGACCAGCACGAGCGTCCTGAACCACGCGCGTACTGCGCGAATCATCGGGTGTGCTTCTCAAAGCGATGGATAGGCAAGCATCCAGCGCCGGTACACGGAACGGCGTCGGCCCTCTGCGGCGTTCGAGTCCACGTCCGCCGGGAAGCAGTAGGCGGTTGGTGCCAAGGTCTTGTGGTCAGGGGAGAACGAGCTGGTGAACTGCGTAGGCTGCCCCGCCTTCGCGGCTGCAAGGCAGGCGGCAGGGAGAGGCAACGGGACCCCGGCCAGGGTTCGGCGGGAAGCAGGCGCCCAGAAAATGAGGTGTGAGTCCTGCAGGACGGCGGCGACTCGGCCATCGTCCGCGACTGACTGGATCGGGCTGCGCCGGGTGCTGATGGTCTTGTCGACGATGATGCTGCCCAGCGTCGGACGGGGCTGCCCGGGAGCGACGGGGGCGCTGGGAAGCGGGCTGGTCGTGCGGTAGTCCAAAAGCAGGGCGTGGCTGAACGTGCCGTAGAGGATTCGTCCGTGGCCGACCAGGGCGTCGCCAAGGTGCTGGTCGTCGGCCACCCGGCAGTGCTTCCCGGACGACCCTCTGCAGTGCCTCGGCAAGATGCGAAAACGGTATCGGCCGGTCCCGTCACCTACTTCTCATTCCTCGCCGCCGACTTCGGGCCTCGGGCCGCACCGCCCTACGCGGGGCGGCGCGAGCACGGCACCCGTTGCCACATACTCCCCCTCAGTCACCTAGGATCATGAACATGTCTGTCCTCCGCGAACGTTCCGCCCACAGTCAACTCGCCCCGGGCGAGCAGCTCTTGGCTTACGCCTCCGTCGTCCCGGCCAGGAGCGCCAAGGGCATCGGCATCGGAGCATCCCTCGCGAACCACATGGTCAACAGCGTGGGCGCGCAGTCCGGTGGAGCGGGCAGCATCGCCGCGGGGATGCCGCGCACCTCCGGAGCCCTGCTGTTGCGTGTGACCGACCAGCGCGTCGGACTGGTCCAGCCCCTGGACGGCACCCCGGTGTGGGAGGTGCCGCGGGCGTGGGTGACCCGGGTCGAACGCCGGCCCCGGACCCAGCTGATGGCCCGCTTCCGGCTGCACTACGCCGACGGCTCCTGGCTCGCCTTCCTCACCATGCGGCGCCGTACGATCGAACAGTTCCACTCACTCATCGGCTGACCCCGGCCGGCCCCCTCGACACACGGAGCCTGCTCCGGCCGCGAGGCCGTCCCTCGAACGGCGGCGCCGCCCAGCACGCAGCAGCCGCCGTGGCCGAGCACTGGCGTTGACCGCGGTTGCCACCCCGTCGCGAATGCCAGTCGTGTGTGCGCCGCCTCCGCGGTCAGCCCCCTCCCCCTCGCACCGCACTTCTGCCTCTCAGCCGTATACCCCCTTGGGGTATACACTCGAGCCTGCTGGCGACAGACATCGGCGAGAGGTGTGCATCATGCATGCGATCGGACACGCGTTGTCCATTGCCGGGTCGATGACCTGGGAGATCACCTGGGCCCTGATCCTCGGTTTCACGTTGTCCGCCGTTGTGCAGGCGGTGGTTCGCCGAGACACGGTCGTACGACTCATGGGAGACGACCGGCCCCGTACGCTCGCCCTGTCCGCGGGGCTCGGCGCGGCCTCGTCGTCCTGCTCGTACGCCGCCGTCGCGCTCGCCCGCTCGCTGTTCCGCAAGGGGGCGAACTTCACGGCGGCGATGGGCTTCGAGATCGCCTCGACCAACCTGGTGGTCGAACTGGGCGTGATCCTGGCGCTGTTGATGGGCTGGCAGTTCACCGCCGCGGAGTTCGTCGGCGGCCCGATCATGATCGTCGTACTCGCGGTACTGTTCCGGCTTCTCCTGCGTGAGCGGCTGCTGCGACACGCACGGGAGCAGGCCGAACGCGGGCTGGCCGGATCGATGGAGGGGCATGCGGCGATGGACATGTCCGTGCGCGGCGAGGGCGGCTTCCTCCGCCGGCTCCTCTCCCGCGACGGCCTCACCTCGGTCTCGCACATCTTCGTCATGGAGTGGGCGGCGATCCTGCGCGACCTGGTGGCGGGACTCCTGATCGCGGGGGCGATCGCCGCATGGGTGCCGGACGACTTCTGGCACAGCTTCTTCCTCGCCGGCCATCCGCTCGCCGCCAAGCTGGTCGGGCCGCTGATCGGGCCGGTGGTGGCCATCGCCACGTTCGTCTGCTCCATCGGCAACGTGCCGCTGGCCGTGGTGCTGTGGAAGGGAGGCATCAGTTTCGGCGGTGTCATCGCCTTCATCTACGCCGACCTGCTGATCCTGCCGATCCTGAACATCTACCGGAAGTACTACGGCGCCCGGATGGCGGCTTTCCTGCTGGGCACGTTCTTCGTCGCCATGGTGGTGGCCGGCTACATCGTGGAGTTCGCCTTCGGGGGTCTGGGCCTCATCCCCGACCAGACCGACGCGAAGATTCCCCAGGAGGGTGTCAGCTGGAACTACACGACCTGGCTCAACATAGCCTTCCTGCTGCTGGCCACCGCCCTGCTGGTCCGCTTCCTCCGCACCGGAGGCCGCGCGATGCTGCGCATGATGGGCGGCTCACCGGACCAGGGCGAACACCACCACGACCACGCCCATGGGCAGAGCCAGCACCACCACCCCTGAGCCGACGACAACCATGCACTCACTCACCGGGCCCGGCCGCCCGCGGCCGGGCCCGCACGGCCCGGCACCATGGGCGCCGGCCCCGCCGGACGCTCTTCGCCGGGCCCAGCCCACTGCCCAGGCCCACGCCGTCACCGGGCGCAGCCGACGTCCAGCACCTCGACCACGTCGCCGTGGATCGTGTACACCAGCCAGCACCACTCGCCGAACGCGGCCGCAAGGTCCGGCGCGCGTGTCTCGGTGTCGTCGGTGACCGCGCTGATGAGCATGATGATCTCTTCGTGCATCTCGTCGGGGACGTCGAAGAGAACGTTGGCGGCCGTTTGGATCATTTCGACTTTCATGGCACCCCCCGACGAGCAGGAGCGGCACGGTTCGGCGAAGCCGAATACCCGGGGCCGAGCTCACTGTCGAACACAGCCCTCGTGACCACCGTACCCGCCGGGTGTCCTTCGATGTCGACGATGGGAAGGCGAGTTCCGACCGGGCATGCGGGAACCGCGCCCACTCGGCGGCCTCGTGCAACAAGGGCCACAAGAGCCACACCGCCCTCAAAGCACCGGTCTCCGATCGCCCGAAGACAAGGCAAGCCTCGGCGGCTTCACGGAACCTCGACGGCGAGGTCGTCCACCACAGCCCGCAGGTCACCCTCGTGCCGTTCCGCCACCCGCCTCTGCCGCGCGGAGCCGGATCCATGGAGTTGCACTTCGCCCAGCCAGTCGCTGACCCGCCGGTCGTCGCCGTGCCGGCTGAGGTGTGGTTCCACCCGTTTCCACAGCTCCTCGATCAGCCGGCCGACAGACGTGGGAGCACAGTCACGGGTGTGGGTGCCCGGCAGGGTACCGACCGGTCCGTGCCGGGCGGCCTGCCAGCATGCCGCCCTCAACAGCAGATCGGGGACGTCGGGCGCGGGTTCGCCGGAGCGCACCACCTCCACGGCGTGCCCGACGAGGGCGCGAACGACCAGCGCGTACGCGGTGGTGGTCGTGGCGTCGGGCATCACGTCCGCGATGCGTACCTCGATGGTGGGAAGATGCGCCGAGGGCCGGACATGCCAGTAGACCATGGCCGGATCCAGCGCCGCCCCGGAGGCCATGAGCTGGTCGACGACCCGTTGGTAGTGCGCCGCGTCGCGCAGGCAGGGTGGAGGTCCCGCCGAGGGCCACCGGCTCCAGATCACCGATCGCCAGCTCGCGTATCCGGTGTCCGCGCCGTCGCCGTACGGAGAGTTGGCGCTCAGGGCCAGCAGCAACGGCATCCAGCCCCGCAGGTGGTTGACCGCCCGAACGGCATCCTCCCGGTCGGCCACGCCGACGTGCACGTGGCAGGCGTTGACCCCCTGCCCGTGAATCAGCGGCCCGAAGCGGTCCGCGAGGGCCCGGTACCGCGCCTGATCGAGGACGGGCGGCGGCCCGGAACGGCCCAGGACCGCCACACCGCTGGGTACCAGCAGACAGTCGTGTTCGGCCGCCGCGGCAGCCGTACCCGCGCGTAATCGAAGGACTTCCGCTTCCACTTCAGCACCGGTACGGCACACCGCACCGACCGTCTCCACCTGGGACTGCGACAGCTCCGGCGTGACATGCGACCCGCCGAGCAGAGCACGAGCGGCAGGCAGCACGGAAAGAGACCGGCAGACGGCCGACCTGCTGCGCCGGTCGGCCAGGACGAACTCCTCCTCCACACCGACCGTCGGCGGTGCGGCCGCCTCCGGCGAGCGCCCCGCCCCGCCGACGGCAGCAGGGGTCACGGCATCAAACGGCTCTGGCACATCCAGCCCTTTCCGAAAGACACGGGACACCGGAAACCACCCGTCGCCGGCTTCGCACAGGTCACGTTCACTCCTCACGCACCTGAGCGGACAAGCCGACGTACTGCCGGAACAACGAGTGGGAACCGTCATGCTGAGCCTTCGACCGAGGCCCTGCAAGCGGCTACCAAGCCAGCATCAGCGCGCGCTGACGGCCCATGACCGGTTGGGCGGTCGGGGACCGCGGCACCCCTGGTCCGGCCAGCGCCCGGACCAGGCAATCCCCTGGAAGTCGCCCACAGGGCATGCGCAGCGCGCGGCGGACCGACGACGCTCACAGCCGGTGCCGGCCGCTTCCTGACGAGCAGCACGGGAAGGAAGGGGCGCTTGCAGCGGCGAGACGCTCAGCTTGATGTGTCCGACAGTCAACTTGACCCGGCCTTGGTGCTTGCGCAGCTCGTACTCACGCGGCACGTCGTTGACGAACGCCACCTCAGAAACCCAGGTGGCCAGGTCGTTGAGCGTGCGCAGGGTCGCCGACAGCGCGGCGGCCTGGTCGGCCTCCGGTATCAGCTTCACCTGCGTCACGACCTGTGTCATGCGCGACGTGTGTACCGACTTCGGAGCGGAACTGCGCAAGTTCACCGGCGAACGCGATCACGTCCACCTCTTGGTGCACTACCCGCCGAAGGCCGCCATCTCCCGACTGGTCGGCAGCCTCAAAGGCGTCTTTGCCCGCAGGCTCCGTCAGGAGTACCCCGGTCACATCCGCAAGTACCTGTGGGGCGAACACTTCTGGTCGCCGTCCTACTTCGCAGCCTCGTGCGGCGGCGCACCGCTCGCCGTGGTGAAGGAGTACATCGCGAACCAGAAGCATCCCGACCGAGGTAGACAGTGCAGTGCCGTGCTCCGGCGCGGGTCACCCCTATCTTGAGAAGCGATTCCTCCCGGGCCCGAAGGCCCGGGGTTCCTCGCTGGATCCCGCTGAACGCACTGCCATTCCCCGAACCCATGGAGTCCGCGTTCGCGGCCGTCCGCCTCCCCACGAAGGGTCACCAAGGGTGTCGGCCCTGGCGGCCGCTGCCGCGGCAGTGGCTCACGCCGGATCCGGCAGGTCCATCAGCGCGAGCTTGGCCGGGTCGACCACGGCGGTGATGTCGGTGATCCGGCCGTCGACGACGGAGAACGCGAGGACCGAGAGCGGGGCGCCGTCCTCGCGCCAGGAAATGACTCTGGCGAGACCGTTGACGTACGCCGCTCGCCCCACCGTGGCTGCGCAGGCGGCCAACTGCGCGCCGGCAGCGACCCTGGTGGCGCCGAGGATGACGACCACGCCGGCGGGAGTGTCGACGGTCAGTCTCACCTCGGGGTCGAGCAACCCCAGCAACTCCCCGAAGTCGCCGCGGCGGGCCGCCGCCAGGAAGGCCTGGGCCACCTTTCGCTGCTCCCGCCCGGCACCTGCGGCGAAGAGGGCCGGTGAGACGGACGAGCGGCTGCACAACGTGGTCGCGTGGCGCGAGACGCCCTTCTGCACCGATGAGGAGCGGGCGGCGCTCGCGCTGACCGAGGCCGCCACCCGGATCCAGGACGGCGCGCCGGGTGTGACCGACGAGATATGGGACGCCGTCGCCAGCCACTTCACCGAGGATCAGCTGAACGCGATCATGCTGGAGATCGCGATGACCAACTTCTTCAACCGGATCAACCGCACAATCCGCGAACAGGCCGGCAAGACCTGGTGACCTGGGCGGGGCGTCACCGAGAACGGTGATCCGCCTCGCGGCCGTCCGGGTTGAACCCCACCGACGTAGTGTGCACTACGCAGTCGATCGGCGCGGAGATCAGCTTTCGGTGACGCCGAATGCAGGGTCCCGATGCCGCCACCTGCCACCCGGCCCGGCGAAGGCTCGGCGCCCTGTCGATATGACCTGGACCACACACCCGAAGGGCTTCCGCCGCGGCAGGTGGAGGCGTAGGTTCCGTTTACCCCGTGAGAGCGCCCTCACAGGCGCCGGTCCGCCAAGTCCCGGGACGGCGGACCAGCGGGGGCCAAACGTTCATACACCGAGAGGATCCTCAGCCGGTCGGGAGGCCCAGGCCGTAGGACATGAGCCGGTACGGGCCAGGTGCTCCGCCTCGCTGCCGACGCTGAGATCCTCCGGCTGCTGCACTCCCACCGCGCGGGCCGTCGCCACCAGCGTCTCCGCCGGCTCGTGGCCCCGCGGCTCCCCGAGGCCGCCCGCGCCGGCGGGGGTCGTGGTCGTCGCCCGCTCCTCTCGCGCGCCCAGGCCCGCCCCGCGGCCGTACACCGGCAGACGTGAAGCGACTATGGTTGCAGTAAGCGATCGCTTAGCCACCTCGGGAGAAGCCGTGTCGGTCATCGATGTGTGGATGCAGCACCCCACGCTCCGTCACTCCAACCACGAGATGTTCGAGTCGTTGCGCCGATGGACGGGGCAAGGACCGCTGCAGGAGGCACTGCCGGTCAAGGCCACCGTGGCGGCCATGGCCGCGGCAGATGTGGAGATCGGTCTCTCGGCGGCCTGGTACGGGCCGCAGGGACCGCTCATCAGCAACGACGAGGTGGCCGAGTTCGTCGCCCAGTCCGACGGACGGCTGCGCGGGGTCGCCGGCGCCGACCTCACCCGGCCCGTCCAGGCCGTGCGCGAGCTGCGCCGGGCCGTTCAGGAACTCGGCTTCGTCGCCCTGCGGATCGTGCCCTGGCTGTGGCAACTACCGCCGACCGACCGGCTGTACTACCCGCTGTACGCCGCCTGCGTCGACCTCGGCATCCCCTTCTGCACCCAGGTCGGGCACACCGGCCCGCTGCGCCCCTCCGAAACCGGTCGCCCCATCCCCTATATCGACCAGGTCGCGCTCGACTTCCCCGAACTGACCATCGTCTGCGGCCACATCGGCTACCCGTGGACCACGGAGATGATCGCCGTGGCCGACAAACACGCCAACGTCTACATCGACACCAGCGCCTACACGACCCGCCGCTACCCGCGAGAACTCGTCGAGTATCTGCGCGGCCGGGGCCGCGGGAAGGTGCTGTTCGGCACGAACTACCCCATGATCAGCCCTGTCCAGGCACTGGAACACCTCGGTGATCTCGGCCTGGACGAAGAAGCCACCGAGCTGTTCCTGTCCGGGAACGCTCGTCGGGTCTTCAGCCTCTGACCCCGAAGTCCGGGCCGGGGCCGGTCATGTGCGCCGGCGGTAGTAGGTGACCACGTCTCACCGACGAGGAGATGCCGGGCATGGGCTGGTCGCGGTCGGTGGCCCTGCTGCCCGTGGTGCTCATCGCCGGAGCGGCGGTCACGGACCTGGCCACCTCGGGATCGGGGCCTTTCCTGCACTTCATCGCGTTCATCGGTTCGGCGCCCATCGCCCTGCTCCTCACCCTGGCCGTCGCGATCTGGGCGTGCGGCCCGCGGATCGGCCGCAGCCTGGAAGAGGTCAGCGCGTCCTGCCGGTCGGCCGCCCAGGCGATGGCGATGATCCTGCTGGTGATCGGCGCGGGCGGTGCGTTCAAGCAGGTCCTCGTGGACGGCGGGATCTCGGACTACATCAAGCACACCACCGCCGACTGGTCCCTGTCGCCGATCATCCTCGCCTGGCTCATCGCCGCCGTCCTGCGCGTGGCCCTCGGCTCGGCCACGGTCGCCGTGGTCACCGCCTCGGGCGCGGCACTGCCACTGCTCGCCGGCAGCGAGTCCACCCGGAGATCATGGTCCTCGCCATCTCCTGCGGATCGATCGCGTTCTCCCATGTCAACGACCCCGGGTTCTGGATGTTCAAGGAGGCGCGCACCACCTATACGACCGTGCTCTCCGTCCTCGGCCTCGGCGGCGTCCTCGCCATGGAGTCGATCCTGGACGCCTTGAGCGTGTGACGTCGTCGCAAAAGCGCGGCCGTTCCCGTCATCGTCCTCCCATCCTCCCGTGCCAGGACCTGCGTGGACCTCGGTGTGGCAGACATCCAGGACATAAGGGGCGAGACATGATGGGGGTACCGATGTGTTCCGCGAGGAGGAGTACGGCATGGCCGAGTCGGGCTCTGGCGGTGCGGAGGGCGTGGCGAGCGGCAAGTCGCGCTTCGACGACATCTACGACCGGCCGGACCCCCGCATGTACTTCCGCCGGCTCGCCCCGCTGGAGTACGAGATCCCGCACCATGCCCAGCCGGTCTTCCGGCAGGCCGCCGCCCAGCGGGCCGCGCTCGACGACGGCCGCCCCCATCGACCGGCGGTGCTGGACCTGTGCTGCTCGTACGGGATCAACGCCGCGCTGCTCAACCACGACGTGACACTTGCGGAGATGTACGAGCGGTATACCTCACCCGCCTGCCAGGACATGTCGACGGCGCAACTCGCGGCGTGGGACAGGGAGTACTACGCCGAGCGGCGCCGAGCGGACACGGTGCCGGTGTTCGGCCTGGACGTCGCGGCGCCGGCCGTGCGGTACGCGCTGGAGGTGGGTCTCCTGGACGCCGCCTTCACCGACGACCTGGAACAGGGACCGCCCGGCCCCGGGCTGAGGAGTGCGCTCGCCGAGGTCGGACTCATCACGCTGACCGGCGGCGGCAGCTACATCACCGCCCGAACGTTCACGGCACTGCTCGACGGCACCCGCAGACCGGTATGGATCAGCGCGTTCGTGCTGCGGACGGTGTCGTACCACCCGGTCGTGCGCACCCTGGCCGAACACGGTCTGCACACCACGCTCGATGTCTCGCGCACCTATCCACAGCGGCTCTTCACCGACGAGCGCGAACAGCGGTTTGCGATCGCCACGGTACGGGCACTGGGTCATGACCCTGCCGGCTGCGAGGAGGAGGGGCGGTTTCACAGCCTGCACTATGAGTCACGACCTGGCACAGGGTGACATCGGTCCAAAGGAGCAGCTCGCAGTGGTCAGCCACCGGGCCGAGAATGGAGGCGGGGCAGGAGGGAGAGAGTCCAGATGGCGCGTCCAGTCGGTATAGACCTGGGAACGACGAACTCCGTGGTCTCGGTCCTCGAGGGCGGCGAGCCCACCGTGGTCACCAACGCCGAGGGTGCCCGGACGACGCCTTCGGTCGTGGCCTTCGCGAAGAGCGGTGAGGTGCTGGTCGGGGAGGTCGCCAAACGGCAGGCCGTCACCAACGTCGATCGCACCGCCCGCTCCGTGAAGCGGCACATGGGCGATCACGGCTGGCGGTTCCCCGAGCACGGTGACATCGAAGGCAAGCGGTACACGGCGCAGGAGATCTCCGCACGCGTGCTGCAGAAACTCAAGCGGGACGCGGAGTCGCACCTGGGCGAGGACGTCACCGACGCCGTGGTCACCGTCCCCGCCTACTTCGACGATGCCCAGCGGCAGGCGACCAAGGAAGCCGGGGAGATCGCCGGGCTGAACGTGCTGCGGATCATCAACGAGCCGACGGCGGCGGCGCTGGCGTACGGCCTTGACAAGGAGAACGACCAGACGGTCCTCGTCTTCGACCTCGGCGGCGGTACCTTCGACGTGTCCCTGCTGGAGATCGGCGAGGGCGTCATCGAGGTCAAGGCCACCAACGGCGACACGCACCTCGGCGGCGACGACTGGGACCAGCGGATCGTCGACCACCTGGTCACGACCTTCAAGAACAATTACGGCATCGATCTCGCCAAGGACAAGATGGCCGTGCAGCGGCTGCGGGAGGCCGCGGAGCGGGCCAAGGTCGAGTTGTCGAGCTCGACGGAGACGAACGTCAACCTCCCCTACATCACGGCTTCTGCGGAGGGCCCGCTGCACCTGGACGAGAAGCTCACCCGCGCCCAGTTCCAGCAGCTGACGTCGGATCTGCTGGAGCGTTGCCAGGGCCCCTTCCACAACGCGATCAAGGACGCCGGGATCAAGGTGTCCGACATCAACCACGTCATCCTGGTGGGCGGCTCGACCCGTATGCCGGCGGTGACGGACCTGGTGCGGGAGCTGACCGGCAAGGACCCGCACAAGGGTGTGAACCCGGACGAGGTGGTGGCCGTCGGGGCATCGCTCCAGGCCGGTGTCCTCAAGGGCGAGGTCAAGGACGTCCTGCTGCTCGACGTCACCCCGCTGTCCCTCGGCATCGAGACCAAGGGCGGCATCATGACCAAGCTGATCGAGCGCAACACCACGATCCCGACCCGCCGTTCGGAGATCTTCACCACCGCCGAGGACAACCAGCCCTCGGTGACGATCCAGGTCTACCAGGGCGAACGGGAGATCGCGGCGTACAACAAGAAGCTCGGCATGTTCGAGCTGAGCGGTCTGCCGCCGGCGCCGCGTGGCGTCCCGCAGATCGAGGTCGCCTTCGACATCGACGCCAACGGGATCATGCACGTCTCCGCCAAGGATCTCGGTACCGGCAAGGAACAGAAGATGACCGTGACCGGCGGCTCGGCGCTGCCCAAGGACGACATCGACCGCATGGTCCGCGAGGCGGAGCAGCACGCCGAGGAGGACCGCAGGCGCCGGGAGGCCGCGGAGACCCGTAACCAGGCCGAACAGCTCGTCTACTCCACCGAGAAGCTCATCAGGGACAACCCCGACAAGATCCCGGCCGACGCGAAGAACGAGACGGAGAGCGCACTCACGGAGCTGAAGGAGCGGCTGAAGGGCGAGGACACGGCGGCGATCCGGCAGGCCATGGAACGGGCGGCCGAAGCGGCGCAGAAGATCGGGACGGCGATGTACGAGAGGTCCCGCACGGAGAGCGAGGCGACCTCCGGTACGGACGCGTCCGCCGCCGCCTCCGCGGACGAAGGCGTGGTGGACGCCGAGATCGTCGACGACGACAAGCCGGAGGCGGGCTGACGATGGACAAGGGCCGGCTGCAGAACCCGGACCTCGCCCAGTTGCAGCGTCTGCTGGAGGAACGCACGGCCGACCTGCAGCGGGTGAAGGCCGAGTACGACAACTACCGCAAGCGGGTGCGGCGGGACCGCATGGCCGTGTGCGAGGTCGCCGTGGTCAATGTCCTGCGTGCCCTGCTGCCTGTGCTGGACTCGGTGGACCGCGCGTGCGCGCACGAGCCCATGACGGTGGGCCTGAGGGACATCGCCGACACCCTCGGCACCCAGTTGGGTTCCCTGGGGCTCGAGGTGTTCGGGGAGAAGGGCGACCCCTTCGACCCGGCGTGCCACGACGCCGTCACCCACCACATCGCCCCCGACACCGACCAGCTGATCTGCACGAAGATCCTGCGCCCCGGCTACCGGCTCGGTCCCCGACTGCTGCGCCCCGCCAACGTGGAGGTCACCGGGCCGGAGCCGGCCGCGCGAACCCCGCTCGTGCACGATCGGGGGGAGCCCCGGTTCACGGTGATCGACACGGGGGACGGGCCCCGCGGGTGCGGCGCGTAGGCGGAAGCCGCCGCACGCTGTCGGCCGACCGGCCGGTACGCCGAACCGGCCGCACCGGCAGACCATCCGCCGGACGACTTCCTCATCGAGTACGGCGTGGCGGCCCGGCAGGGCGTGCCCGGCAGGGCGACAACGCCGAGGAGCTCGTCACGACCGGGTCGGTGAACGGCTGGCCACTCTACGCGCCGGCAACGGCCACTCGCATCCGGCGCTTCGGCTGAGAGGCCCTCGTCTTCCTGCCCCGGGGAGTGGCGAAGACCGCCGCCCCGCTGGTCGGTTCCCCGGCTGCGACGGGACCGTTCGGGTGCCTGTGACACCCGTGCGTCCGACTCGATGTGCGGGCCGCGGCCGTGCACTGTTCACTGGGCGGAACGGAACGTTCCGAGCGCACGGGAGTCGCGGTATGAGCGGGCACGGGACACGGGACACGGCGGGCGCGGTGCTGGCCGTGATCGCGGTAGCGGTGACCGGGTGCTCCGGCAACTCGGGAAACCCCTCCGGCAGCGCCAGCAAGGCGGCCTCGGCGGCCTCCTCCGCCGCCTCCTCCCTTGCCTCCCGGGGAGCCGACGCGCTGGCCTCGGCCTCGGCTGAGGCCAGACGGAAGCTCGACGAGGCCAAGGGCGGGGTCAACGCCAAGAACGAGGTGACACTCGGTTCCGTCGCCATCGGCGGCGACGGCCGGGCCACGGCCAAGGTGACGGCCAAGAACACCGCGGGTTCGGCCAAGTCCTTCGCGGTCCAGGTCAATTTCACCGACAAGAGCGGCAATCTGCTGGACGTGGTCGTGGTGACGGTCAAGGACGTGGCCGCCGGTGCCTCCGGCGAGGGCACCGCCCGCAGCAACCGCAAGCTCAGCGGCGAAGTGCACGCGGTCGTCGGCACGGCGGTGCGCTACTGATCACCGGCCCCGCAGCCGCCCCGGCCCGGACGAGACCCCTGGACGCGGTGCCGGGTGAAGGCGAGTCCGGCCACTGCGGCTCCGGTCAGGGCAGAGCACAGTATGCCTGCCGCCACGTAACCGAAAACGGTCAACGTGACGAACGCCAGGGCCGCGAGGGTGCCCAGGGCCGCGCAGGCGCGGGGCAGGCCGCCCGCCGTCCAGGCCTCCCCGAGGAAGGCGTTGGTGCGCCAGGCATGAATCGCGACGAGCGCCATGACCACGATCACGACGACGGCGGACACCAGGGGGAAACCGTGCACTCGGTCGAACAGCGTGGGGCGCTCCGAACCCTTCAGCGCCAGCAGATGGACGACACCCTTGATCACCATTACTGGTCCCACCAGCGCGAACACACCACCGGCCAGGCGACTTCGCCACACCTTCCGGCCCGTGCCCCGCCGCAGCTCGATCCACTCGAGGATGCCGCGGGGATTGATCAGCGCGACCCAGCCCATCGCGGTGGCGCCCAGCCCCCATGTCAGGTCGAACAGCGCCGAGTCCGGCTCCGACATCTGCTGCGACGCGAGTGTGTACATCCCTGGTCCTGTCTCTTCCGAAGCGACGGCAGCGGAACACGCCGGCAGCCAGTGTGACGCCGCGCGAGGGCCACGCACTACGGTTGACGTGGGGGTTTTTATGTGATCTTGACGAAGTCGCAGGGCGGGCTGCGGGCGTACGCGTGATCGATCGCGGCGCCGCTGCGAGAGATCGGGCTCGACTCGGTTCGTCGCCCGATGCCCGCAGCGGCGACAATGGGACTCCCACACCGGGCGAGGTGGTGGCGATGCCCGCTTGGCATCTGCGCGACTATCACGACGACGATCTCGACCAGGCCATACAGATCTGGGACCAGAGCCGCCGGGCCGACGAGGACCGGGTGTTTCCCGTCTCGGAGGTGATGGCCGCTGCCAAGGCCGGTCAGACGGCGGTCGTCGCCGTGGTCGGCGACGAACTGGTGGGCATGGCCGTGGCGCAGGCCCATGGCAAACGGGGCTGGATCCTTCTGGTGGCACTCGCCTCCCGATGGCGCGAGCGCGGGATCGGCAGTGCGCTGCTCGCCGAACTGGAACGGCGCCTGCGCGCACTGGACGTGCGCCACATCAGCGCGCTGCTGCCCGCCGGTGCCGCCGGGACGAAGGCTCTGGAGAACTCCGGCTACCGGTTCCGCGACGACCTGACCTACTACGAGAAACTCGAACCCCCGGGAACCGCCAACACCGACGTCCTCGCCGCGCTGGGCGGCCGTATGCTCCCCGAGGGGCTCTGGGACACCATGGCCGGCATGGAGCGCGAGAAGGAGGTCATCGAGCGCCGTGTCGTGCTCCCGCTGACCGAGCCCGCACTGGCGGACCGCTACGGTGTCACGCCGCCCAAGGCGATCATCCTGTTCGGCCCGCCCGGCACCGGTAAGACCAGTTTCGCCAAGGCGGTGGCCTCGCGGCTCGGCTGGCCGTTCGTGGAACTCTTCCCGTCCCGGCTCGCGGCCGACACGAGTGAGGGCCTGGCCGCGGCGCTGCGAGAAACCTTCGCGGACCTGGGGGAACTGGACTCGGTACTGCTCTTCATCGACGAAGTCGAAGAGATCGCGGGGGTGCGTTCCGGAAAAGCGGTCGATCCGGGCCACGGAGTCACCAACGAGCTGCTCAAACTCATCCCTGTCTTCCGCGAGCACGACTCGCGGTTGCTGGCCTGTGCCACCAATTCCGTGCGCTCTCTCGACGCGGCCTTTCTGCGGCCGGGCCGGTTCGACTACGTCATTCCCGTCGGCCCTCCGGACCCGACCGCCCGCGCAGCGATCTGGGACCGCTACCTCAGGGCATCCGCAGCCGCGGTCGACCTCCACCAACTGGTCGAGGCCAGCGAGCTGTTCACCCCGGCCGACATCGAATTCGCCGCCCGCAAGGGCGCGCAGGCCGCGTTCGAACGGGAAGTCACACAACGCCGGGGCCGGCCCGCCACCACCGAGGACTACATGACCGCCATAGCGGACACCCGGCCGACGCTCACCGCACAGGCCATCCAGGAGTTCGCCGAGGACATCGACACCTACAGTCGGCTCTGAGCCACGACGTCGCTCGGTGCGCCGCTGCCTGTCAGGCGATGAGGACGCGGGATCAGCTGTCGTCGCGCAGGCCCCAGGGAGAGCCGTACTCGGTGAGCAGGTCCAGGAACGGGCGCGGGGGCAGGGCTTCCGGACCGAGCACGCCGGTGCCGGACCAGGCGCCCGTGGACAGCAGTTCCATGGCGACGACCGGGTTGACCGCCGTCTGCCAGACGACGGCCTGCGAGCCGTACTCGCGCATGGACCACTGGTTGTCGACCACGTGGTACAGGTACACCTCACGCGGCGCACCGTCCTTGGTGCCCTTGACCCAGGTACCGGCGCAGGTCTTGCCCGTCATCCGCTCCCCCAGGCCGGCCGGATCGGGCAGGCACGCGGCGACCACGTCCCGCGGCGAGACGTGTACGGGTCCGTCGTCGCCGGGCACGCTCACCCTGGCCGTCGAGTCCAGGCCCAGTTGGTGAAGCGTCTTCAGCTTGGCGATGAAGTCGTCGCCGAGCCCGTACTTGAACGTGACACGACGCGCTTCCACCCAGCGGGGAATGAGCAGCACCTCTTCGTGCTCGACATTGACACACTCCACCGGGCCGATGCCCTCGGGGAAGTCGAAGACCTCGGGCTCGCTGAACGGAGCGGTGGTGAACCAGCCGCGGCCCTTCTCGTACACCACCGGCGGGTTGAGGCACTCCTCGATGGTCGTCCAGATGCTGAAGGAGGGCGCGAAGTCGTAGCCCTCGACCGTCAGATTGGCGCCGTCCCGGACACCGATCTCCTCGATGTCGTCGAAGAGTTCGTCTGCCGCGTACCGGGCGAAGACGTCGGACAGGCCCGGCTCGACGCCTATTCCCACCAGGGCCAGCCGTCCCGCCTCTGCCCAGCGCCGGGCCAGTGCGAACTGTTCGTCCCCGAGCTTGACTCCGCACTCCTCATAGGGGCGCGAGCCGTGCGGCGCGGACAGTGACATCGCCATGTCCAGGTAGTCCGCGCCGGCCTCCAGGGCGGCCTGGAACAGCGGCATCACGAACCGGGGGTCGGTGGCGTTGAGCAGCACGTCGCACCGCTGCTCGACGAGCATCCGGCGGACCGCGTCCTGGTCCGAGGCGTCCAGCCGTCGCGCGCTGAACCGGGCGCCCTGCTCGCCCAGTGCCGCGACCGCGGTCTCGGCGCGGACGAGGTCGTAGTCGGTGACGATCATGTGGGCGAGGAACTCGCGGCGAGCGGCGATCCGGGTGACGGCCGTCCCCACGCCTCCCGCACCCACCAGAAGTACGCGCATCTCACACACCTTTCTCCCGGGAGGCGAGCGCCTCCGGACTGGCTCGATGCAACGCGACGCCGGGATGTAAGGTCAACCCCGTTGGCATAAGGCAGGTCAGGCGGAGGGTGGGCGCAGGCGACTCGCGGCCGGCGGCGGAAGGACGACCGAGATGGCGAAGCAGGTGGTGCCGGAGGCGGCACGGCAGCGGCGGCGGCCCACGCGCGGCGGCACCGTGCTGTCGGAGGAGATCATCGTGCAGACCGCCCTCCGGGTCCTGCGGGAGCACGGCAGCACCGGGCTGACGGCACGCCGCCTCGGTGCGGCGCTGGGCGCCGATCCGAGCACCCTCTACCGCTACTTCGCCGGGATGGACGATCTGGCCCGGGCCATCGGGGACGAGTTGATGGGCAGGGCTCTCGACAGCTGGACGGCCACCGGGGACTGGCGCACGGACCTGCGCGCGCTGGGCCTCGCCATCCACGCCTCCTACCTCGCCCACCCGCAGGCCGCCGTCCTCACCGCCAGCCGGGTCACCGGAAGGCCTCGCGAGATCGCGGTGGACGAGACCATCCTCGGCATCCTGCGCGGCGCCGGGCTGCCCGACCCCGTGGCGGTCCGCGTGTACCACGCCTTCATCGACCAGAGTCTCGCCTTCGCCGCGCTCGACGCCGGATCGCTCGCGCTGGCGGACGAGGCCCGTGCGGGCGACGAGGAGATGTGGCACTCCACCTATGCGCGCCTGCCCGCCGAGTCGCATCCGAACATCGCCGCCACGGCACACCTGCTCGCCCGCTACATGCCGCACAGCGCCTATCCGGCCGCCCTGGAGATACTGCTGGAACACACCGCCGCACAACTGCCCCGATCGGGGGCGTGACACTTACGTCCAAAAGGGAGGGAAATGTCAGACATGCGACAGGCTCGTGTCTCCGACCACGGCAGGATCGTCGAATGCGTGCAGAAGTGGTGGGGCGACTCACGCACGCCTGAACAGTCCCGTGAGTTGTCCCTGTTGTTGCCGAAGCTGTTCTTGCAGTTCTTCTCCCGAACCAGCCTGGTGGTGGAAGACGATGAGGGCATCAAAGCCTTCCTGGTCGGCTTCTATTCCGCGGACAACGAGGATGATGCCTATGTCCACTTCGTGGGAGTGAGCCCGAGCCTGCGCGGGCAGGGCGTGGCTCGCAGCCTGTACACGGCGTTCTTTGAGCGCGCCGCCGAAGCGGGCCGCCGGCGGGTGCGCGCGATCACCTCGCCGGTGAATGCCGGATCCATCGCGTTTCACCGGGCCATGGGGTTCGATCTCGAAGCGGGCGACCGCGACCTTGGCGGCCTGCCGGTGCACAGCGACTACGACGGCCCCGGCCAGGATCGCGTGTGCTTTTGCAAGCGCATCACACCAGGGACGTGAGACTGGCCGGTCCGATGTGGGTCGTGGGGCGGAGAGGGCAGGATTCGAACCTGCGTGGATCCCGAGGGATCCGACCGTGCAGCGTTGCTCACTGGTCCCCGATAAGCCGCTCCGGGCACCTCTCCCGATGCTCCCGGCGGTCCGTTCTCCCGCACCGCCGTTCACATCAACAACCTTGGCAGGAGCGGCTGACAGGGCTCTGACGCATCCCTGACGCCAGGCCGGACCACCAGAACGGGGCACCGCCCGGAGCAGGGTTGTGAGTTCAGGTGGGTGCGCGAGATCGTTTGAGGCGATACTGCCGGTGTCGTCTGCTGGAGGACGTCCGTGACCGATACTGCTGCGCCCGCCTCGCTGCCCGCCCCTCCCTACTACGCCGTGGTGTTCACCGCCGTGCGGACCGCCGGCGACAACGGCTACGCAGAGAGAGACGAGCGGATGATGAAACTGGCTGCCGACCAGCCGGGATTCCTCGGTGTCGATTCCGCTCGCGGTGCGGATGGCCTGGGGATCACGGTGTCGTACTGGAGGGACGAGGAGTCGATTGCCGCGTGGCGGGATCACGCCGAGCACGCCCTGGCCCGTGCGCACGGACGCGAGCACTGGTATGCCTCGTTCTCACTCCACGTGGCCAAGGTCGAGCGCTCCTACGGGTTTACCCGCCCGGCAGATCTCTAGCGGTTCCGGGCATTCGATCCGCACCGGGTCAACGGCGTGCGCTCCCCTCGGGCGGCGCTCCGGATGGCGAACGCCGTGCCCCAGGGTCTGGCCGCGAGCGTGTGGACGCGCGACCACGACCGCGCCATGCGCACCTGCCGCGCGCTTCGCACGGGCATCGTCTGGGTCAACACCCACGGCACCACGGTCTCGGAGCTGCCGCACGGCGGCGTACGGCACTCCGGCTACGGCAGCGACCTGTCCCTCACCGGCCTGCTCGAGTACACCCAGGCCAAGCACGTGATGCTGTGACGGGCACGGCACCGCGCCGAGCGCCCCGTCCTCACGTGGGGGTCACGACGGGTCGCTTTCGAGAACCCGCTTGAGGGCGGCCAGCTCGGTGTCCAGGCGACGTCGACGACGTAGTCGTGGTCGAGGATGCCGAACTCGGCGTTGGCACGCAGGCGCAGTCTGGCCCGTCCCAGCGGGGTGGACATGAGCCACCAGTCGGGGTCGTCGGCGGGCTCGATGGACCGAACGTTGACCACGGCCCACTTGGGCCGGTTCGCGGGGTCGGCGAGGAAGGCGTAGACCTGCCCGCAGGGGCGATCGACGAGGTGCCGGATCCACTCCTCCAGCTGTCGACGCCGACGGGCGTCGAGCGAGCCGAAGCAGTGGGCGTCGTTGCGGTCGGCGACAGCGGCCAGTACCGGGACGAGGGCCCCGGTCTCCGTCGGTCGGGCCGGGGAAGACGCTGATCATCACGCCCCACGGGGAGACGGTGACGTCATGCCGGCCGAGCTCGGCCTCGAACCGGCTGGGCACCTCGTCAAAGAGGCGTCGAAGCCGGTATCCGAAGTGATCGTGGAGTCGCTCAGGACAGGGCTCGGGCCATGAGCAGCGCGACGTCGTCCTCAGGACCGGGCGAGCGCAGAATCTCCAGGACGCGGTCGCAGGTGGCTTCCAGATCGTGGCCGCGTGACACGGTGAGGGCGTCGAGGAGGGCGTCCAGGCGAGCGTCGATGGGTTCGCTTCGGGTTTCCACCAGGCCATCGGTGTAGAGGACCAGCTCGTCGCCGGGGCGGAAGGGGATGGTGGCGGCCTCGAAGGGGACCCCGCCGACGCCCAGCGGTGCGCCGGTGGGAAGGTCGAGCAGCCGAGCCGGGTGCCCCAGCCGCATCAGGGCCGGGGGCAGGTGGCCGGCGAGGCAGATCTCGCACTGGCCCTGGTGAGGGTCGTAGACGCAGTAGATGCAGGTGGTGATGGTCTGCTCGACGCCTTCGGTGAGGTGGTCGAGGTGACGCAGGGCCTCGGCGGGCGCGAGGGCGAGTTCCGCGAAGGCACGGGCGGCGCTGCGCAGTTGCCCCATGGTGGCGGCGGCTTTGATACCGCTGCCCATGACGTCCCCGACGACCAGGGCGGTTCGGTCACCCTGGAGAGGTATGGCGTCGTACCAGTCGCCGCCGATCTCGCTCGTGGCGCCGGCGGGCTGGTAGCGGCAGGCAACCTCCAGGCCGGGCAGGCGCGATGCGGGCTCGGGAAGCAGACTGCGCTGGAGGGTGAGGGCCGCCCGGCGCTGGGCCTGGTATCCGCGGGCGTTGTCGATGCAGACCGCGGCTCGGGAGGCCAACTCCCAGGCGAGGAAGGCGTCGTCCTCGTCGAAAGGTGCCGGGTTCCGGGTGCGTTTGAGGTCGAGGGCGCCGAGGACTTCGCCCCGGGCCATGAGCGGTACGGTCAGGTAGGAGTGAACGCCGGCCGCCGCCAGGAGGGACGCGGCCTCGCTGTGTCGGGCGATGCGCTCAAGATCCTCACTGGTGGTGTGGGACACCAGGACCGGCTGCCGGGTGCGCACGCACCGGGTGATCAGCCGGTCGCTGCCGTAGGGGGCGAGTCCCCCTGGCGGGTCGGCCGCCCGGTCCGCCTCGGCGGAGTGGGCCGCGCGGACGGCGAGGGCGCGGAAGAGGGCCGGGCCCTCACCTGGCGCGGTCCGGCCGTCCAGGGCACTGTCGAGCACGTCCACGACCGCCACGTCGGCCAGGACCGGTACGACGACGTCGGCGAGCTCGCACGCCGTCGTCTCCAGGTCGAGGGTGGTGCCCACGGACGCCGAAGCCGTGGCGATCAGTGCGAGCCGTTGCCGGGCCCGCGCCGCCTCGGCAGCGGCTCGATGGCGCTCGGTGACATCGATGACGGAGTAGGCCAGGCCCAGCACCCGCCCGGCGGAATCCTCCAGCCGGTAGTACGAGACGGACCAGGCATGGTCGTGGTCCGGGTCGGCGGGGGGACGACAGACGATGTTCCGGTCCACCACCGACTCGCCCGTCTCCAGGACCCGGCGCAGCCGTGCCTCGGGGTCCGTGTCCAGGTAGGTCAGAACCTCGCCCACCGGCCGGCCGAGACGCTCGGCGGCGGACTGACCGGTGATGCGTTCGAGAGCAGGGTTCACAGCCAGGTACCGCAGGTCCGGGTCCAGCAGGGCCAGCCCGACCGGGGACTGTGACACCAGGCGCATGGCCAGGGCGGCATCTCGCTCGACCCGCTCCACGGCCGCCTGGTCCGCGGCGAGGCCCAGGACATAGGTGTCACCGAGGTCGTCCATCAGCCGCATGTTGCGGAACTCCACCAGGCGGGTGCTGCCGTCCTTGTGCCGGATCGGGAAGGCCCCGGCCCAGTCGGTGCCGGATTGCAGGACCTCGGCGAACAGCTTGATCACCTCGTCCCGGTACTCCTCGTGGACCGTCAGCACAGCCGCGTACTGACCCAGCGCTTCCGCCGCGGTGTAGCCGAACAGTTCCTCGGCCTTCGGACTCCACAGGACCACCCGGCCCTGCGCGTTCAGCACCACCGCGGCGACGCCCAGCAGGTCGAGCAGGCCGCTGGGCGGGCCAGCGGGACCCGCCACTGACCGACCCGCCACTGACCGAGCGTCGCCCGCTCGGGAGGAGTCCGTCGTGCCCATGCCTCATTTCCCTCCCGCTCGGCGCCTCGGCTCGTGCCGTACCGGCGGGTCTTCTGCCTCCATCCATGGTCGCCCCAGACCGAGGCAGCACACACCTGGACGGGCTGCCGACACCGCCGGGCGGCCTTCGAGTACCTCGCCGGGAGCCGCCACATCGTCCTCGGCACGATCTGCCCCCCAGATCGACGTCGACGCCTGCCTCTGCTCAGCGGCCCGACACACGAGCGCGGCACCCGGCGGGTGAGTGGCCGACACGTCCCTGGGCTGCCGCGACCAGGCCGGGCTGGAGGCGGCGGGCGACGTCGACGTGATCACGGGTCCAGATGATGCGGACGGCGGTGGCTGTGGCCTGGCCCCCGCCGTCGACCAGGTCGGTGCGGACGGATTCCACGAGCCGGGCGGCGGACTCGGGATGCAACTGGACGGGGTCCGGGGAGGGCGCACGCCGGCTGAGGCTCGCCGCGAAGCCGCGGTACCACTGCGCGACGCGGGAAGCGGCGCCGAGGACTGCACGATGGGCATCGGTCTGGGCGGCGTCCCCGAGTACCGGACCGCACCCCCGCCACAGGGAGACGACGGCATCGGCGGCCAGCCGCAGGGCGGCCACGCCGGTGACCAGTGTCGTCATGTCCGCCATGGACAGGGGCTTGGCGCCGCGTTCGGCGAGGTAGGTCCGGAAGGCGTCGTCGAGGCGGCGGGCGGCGGCCGCCGCCTCGCGGCTCTGCCGCGCGGGTTCGTCGAGGGTCCCCGCGGAGGTGCAGTGGGCCAGGGCGAAGTCCACGGCGTCGACGAGGTAGCGGGCGCTGTCGGTGTACGCCTCGGCGAGAGCCGTGCGGACAGCGGCCGTGGCACCACGGGGCCAGAAGAACAGCGCGACGATGATGCTGACGGCGCAGCCCAGACCGATGTCCTGCACGCGGAGCAGGGCGATGTGCCAGTCGGGGTTCTGGCCGATGTTGAACAGCACGACAAGGGTGACCGTGAAGGCGGCCTGCCCCGCGGTGAAGGAGACGGCGGCGGGGGCGATGCCGGCCACCAGGATGGCGAGAGGGAGCAGGAACCACAGGCCGGTGCCGTGGTGCCCGATGAGTTGCAGCAGCCCGGCGCCGACGAAGGAGCCGAGCACGGTGCCGAGCACCGCACGCAGGGCGCTCTGGCCGGTGCTGAGCGCGTTGGAGCGCAGCACGGACAGGGTGCCCAGCAGTACCCAGAAGGAGTGCTGTACCCCGGTCAGGTCGGCGAGGAGCACCGCGATGCCGAGTCCGACGGCGCCGCGCAGGCTGTTGTGCAGCCATACCGAGCGTGGTCCGAGATGCGCCGCGGCCCTTTCGCGGGCCAGGGCCAGCGGCGCGGTCAGCGCGGCCGGTTCGCGGCCGAGGAGCCGGTCGGGCCAGGGGCGCTGCCATGCGGTGGCGGCCAGTTCGACGTTGTCGGCGATCTGCAGGACGGCGTAGCCGAGCTCCTGGGCGCGGAAGGACGGGTCGAGTGTGGCGATGAACGCGTAGATCTCCGCCGGGCTGTCACCGAGCGGGGGGCCGGCGGGCAGGCGCGTGGTGGAGGTCTTCTCCATCCCTGCGATGGTCGCTCGCAGCTTCTCCATGGAGGTGCGCAGCGGGCCCGCGTCCCCGCGCATGTCCGTCAGGAGGTCGGCGGCGTGATCGAGGACGTCCGCGGCCACGAGGCGCGCCGTGCGCGCGGCGGGGTCGCAGGCCGGGGACCCGTCGGTGTGGGCGGGTCGGTCCGCCAGGATGATGCTCACCCAGGTCAGCTCGTCGACCAGCCGGACGACGGCGCGCGAGGTCGTGGACAGGCCGGTCGGGCGGTACGGGGTGGTGTCGAAGACACGCCGCAGTTCCGCGCCGGCGTCGGCGGTCCGGTCGGCTGCCGCCCGGCGCTGCGCGGCGTCGGCCACGGGTCCGAGTCCGCCCAGGCCGGCGGCGTCCGTGCGCAGCTGTGCGGCGGCGGCACGACAGACCCGGGCGGCAGGCGCGCTGAGCGTGTCGGCGACGGGTCGCGGCCACAGCAGGCAGACCGCGGGCAGCGCCGCCGCTGCCGCCAGCCCGACGCCCGCGAGGCGGTCGAACAGCTGGGACAGCGGCACCGGTGTCGTGACCGGCAGGACGAACGCCAGCAGGAGCGCGGTCGTGCTGCCCGCCAGGAGTGAGCTGACGACGCCGGAGAACAGGACGACGAAGCCGACCAGTAGCGTCGTGGCGACGGCGAGCCAGGTCTGGCGCGCCACCAGTGTCCCCACGCAGATCAGCACCGCCCAGGCCACCGCGAGCGCCGTCTGCGCCCGCAGCCGCTCCACCATCGGACCGCTGAAGTCGACCAGCAGCAGCATCGAGAAGGACCCGAACCCGGCGAAACTCGCCATCGTCGAAGAGTGGAGCACCTGACTGCACAGCGCGAACAGGGTCGGCATGACGATCGCGGTCCGCGCGGCGCGCCGCGTCGCCGCCAGATCCGGATCGCGATCCCGCAACCATGTCACCAGGCGCGCCGCGGTCGGCATACGCCCCGGGATCTGCACGGACATGCACACCTCCCGCCGGCACGGCCTTGGCTGGGTTCCGGAGCCCCGGCACACGTTTCCCTCACGTTAGTCCGGCGCTCACCAGGCCGGGCATAGGTCGTGGACCCACTCCCTCAGCCGTGGCGAAACACGACGGCGGCGTATCGGGGCGCCGGTCGCCGGTCAGGACAGGGGCGCCCGCCTGCGCCGCCGAGCCATCAGCACTGCGGCGGCGCCCAGAACGAAGGCTCCGCAGGCCGCACCCGCCCACGCGGCGGTCGGCAGTTTCTGCCCGCCGTCGTCGCGAGCGGAGCCCTGGGTGACGGTGAGGTAGCCGGTCTGCGTCACCCGCCCGTGGTGGCTGACGACGGTGACGGGATACCTGCCCGGCTTCAGGCCGGGCTTGATCCGTGCCGGGCCCCAGAAGAGCGGGTCGTCCCCCTCATGGCCCTTGGGTACGTCGAATGTCAGCTTGGCCGGGGTCTGGAACGCCGGCGATGTCGCGGTCATCCGCTCCTCCTCCCCGAGGTCCGGGTGCGCGTCGTCCCACCTGACGTACACCGTCCGGCCCGCCGCGATCGTGAAGCCCTTGGCCCGGGCGTCGTACAGATAGCCCTGCTTCCCGAAGAACGCGGGGCCCCTGGCCTTGCCCACGTAGTCGTCGTCGCCGGGGCGGGCCGAGCGGATCTCCAGCCTGGCCTCGGCCTTCCGCTTGCCGGCCGCATCGGTCACCCATACCGCGTACGTCCCGTCATGGAGGGTGTACCGCAGCGGCACGTCGAAGGCGTTGAAAGTGCGGGTGTTGTTCCAGGACTTCTTGTCGTGTGCGAGGCGGACCGGCGAGGTGAACGCCGTGGAGTGAGCTGTGAAGGCATACCCACGCTCACCGGGGAACAGGTCGTCGAAGAAGACATTCACCGTCATGCCCGGCCGCCTCGGGTTGCCGCCGTCCACCTCGATGGACGGACCCTTCATCGGCTTGACATCGATGGTGTCACGGGCCACGACCTTGCCTCGGGCCTTGACGACGAGCGGATACGATCCGGGTCTGGCCGACGCCGGGATGGGCGCCTTGAAACCGAACCCGCCGGTGTTCCCGGCCTGGTTGTCCATCGGGATCGGTGCCGCGAAGACCGGTGATTCGGCCACCAGGTGCACGCCCGGCTTCCAGTCGTAGTTGAGCAGATCGATACCGATGGCCTCTCCGGGGTGTGGGTCCGCGTACGCCTGGCTGATCCTCGGCGGGTCTTCGCCGGCCGCCGCCGGCTGCACCAAGCCCCCACACGTCAGCACTCCGCCGCATGCGCCGACGGCCACCACCCGTTGCCAGCTCGCCCTCATGGTCCCCCTCTCGGTCACAGAGGAAGAGGGCAAGAACGTGCCAACGGTTGTCCGGCATGCCCACCGACGTACCGGATCCAGGCGGGCCTCCTCGTCGTCGAAGGAGGTCGACATCAGGCAGGCCAAGTCGGCATCCGAGAGCGCAGTTCCCGGGAGACGGTCACACCGTCGCCGTCGCGCAGACGCACGTCGAGCACCGCCACCCGCGGGCGCAGCGCGGGCCCCCGCACCAGTGCCCGCTCCACCGTGCCGGCCCCGCCGATCACACTCGGCAGGGTCGTACCGGCTCGGAAGCCGGGACGATCCTGGCGGCCGGTCGCGGCACGCACGCGTGTTTCGTGCAGTGGAGCGCGCGGATCGTGCAGGAGTTAACGCGGATGTCATTCGCATACTCGGTGGCTCAAGGAACCGACGGGACCGGATGACACGCGGAGGCAGAGTTCCATGCGGACGTTCGTCTACACATCCCACCCGGCGCGGGTGGTCTTCGGTGCCGGCACGGTCGACCGGCTCGGCGAGGAGGTCGAGCGGCTCGGCTGCTCCCGGGTGCTGCTGCTGGCCAGTGGGCCCCTCGCGGAGGCCTCCGCACGGGTGCGCGACGCGCTCGGCGGCCTCCTGGCGGCGGAGTTCGACGGCGCGGCCATGCACACGCCGGTCGAGGTGACCGAGCGGGCTCTCGAGGTGCTCAAGGAGTCCTCGGCGGACTGCGTCGTCGCCGTCGGTGGTGGTTCGACCACCGGGCTGTCGAAGGCGCTGGCCCTGCGCACGGGACTGCCGCAGGTGATCCTGCCGACCACCTACGCCGGCTCCGAGGTGACCCCTGTGCTCGGCGAGACGCGGGACGGCCGCAAGGTCACGCAGTCGTCCCCGGAGATCCTGCCCGAGACGGTGATCTACGACGTCGACTTCACCCTCACCCTGCCGCTGTCCATGTCGGTCACGAGCGGCGTCAACGCCCTCGCCCACGCGGTCGAGGCCCTGTACTCCGCCGACGCGAACCCCGTCACCGACCAGCAGGCCCTCGACGCGATCTCCCGCATCGCCCGGGCGCTCCCCCGACTCGCCGCCGACCCGGCCGACCTGGACGCGCGTGCCGACCTGCTGCACGCGGCCTGGCTCGCCGGGACGTGTCTCGCCACGGTCGGTATGGGCCTGCACCACAAGCTGTGCCACACCCTCGGCGGCAGCTTCGACCTGCCGCACGCCGAGACCCACACCGTCGTGCTGCCGCACGCCATGGCCTACAACGCGCCCGCGGTGCCCGACGTGATGCGCCGCATCGCCGACGCCCTGGGCGTGCCCGACGCCCCGAGCGGCGTGTACGACCTGATCGCCTCCCTGGGCGGTCCCACCGCGCTGCGCGACCTCGGCATGCCGGAGTCCGGCCTCGCCCGCGCGACCGAGCTGGCCACCTCGACGCCGTACCCGAACCCGCGCGAGCTGACGACCGAGGGCATCGCGGAACTGCTGGCCGGCGCCTGGCACGGACACCGCCCCGAGGGTCCCCCCTCCACGCAGGCCCAGCTGGCCCGTCTCACCGAACGCGTCGTGGACAGCTTCGCGCAGGCTTCCGACCCGCGCGTCCGCGCCTTGCTGAGCGACCTGGTCCGGCATCTGCACACCTTCGTCGCCGCCAACGACGTCACTGAGGACGAGTGGCAGTACGCCATCGACTTCCTCACCCGCACCGGCCAGATCTGCAGCCCGACCCGCCAGGAGTTCGTGCTGCTGTCGGACACGCTCGGCGTCTCCAGCGCCGTGGATCTGCTCACCAACTCCCGTACACCCGACACCACTCCGTCGGCAGTGCTCGGTCCCTTCTATGTGGAGGGCCCGCCCGAGACCGCCAACGGCGGGGACATCTCCGGAGGGCTGCCGGGCACCCCGCTCCGGGTGGACGCGCGCGTCACGGACACCGACGGTGAGCCCATCAAGGGCGCGGTCGTGGACGTGTGGCAGTCCAACAAGGACGGCTTCTACGACGTCCAACTCCCGGAGCTGGAAGGGCCGGTGCTGCGCGGCCGGCTGCGCACCGACGCCGAGGGGCGGATCACGTTCTGGTCCATCCTGCCCTCGGAGTACCCGATCCCGGGGGACGGACCGGTCGGGCAGATGCTCGACGCGATCGGGCGCCACCCCTACCGCGCGCCCCACCTGCACTTCATGTTCGACGCGCCAGGCCACCGCCGGCTCATCACACAGCTGTTCGTGTCCGGCGGCGCCTACATGGACAGCGACACCGTCTTCGGCGTCAAGGACGAGCTCATCGTCGACTTCGCGCCGCAGACCGGCCCCACCCCCGACGGCCGCCGGGTCGACGGCGAGTGGCGCCGGCTCGAATACACCTTCCGTCTCGCCCCCCTGGCCGGATGACCGAGGAGCGCCCACCCATGACCACGACCGAAACGCACGACACGTACGACACCGACGTCCTCGTCGTCGGCAGCGGCCCCGCCGGCGGTTCCGCCGCGCTGCTGCTCGCCACCTACGGCATCCGCACCCTGCTGGTGACGAAGTACGGCTGGCTGGCGAACACCCCGCGGGCGCACATCACCAACCAGCGCACCATGGAGGTCCTGCGCGACCTCGGGGTGGAATCCGAGGCGCTGGCCGTGGGCAGCCCCTCCCACCTCATGGGCGACACGGTGCTGTGCACCGCGCTGACCGGGCACGAGATCGGCCGCATCCGCAGCTGGGGCACGGGCCCGGCGACGGCCAGCGAATACGCGGTGAAGAGCCCCTGCGAGATGATCGACCTGCCGCAGACCTACCTGGAGCCGATCCTGGTGAACAACGCTGCGGCCCGCGGCGCCAAGGTGCGCTTCGACACCGAGTTCCTCAGCTTCACCCAGGACGAGAACGGCGTCACCGCGCTGCTGCGCGACCGGGTCCGCGGCGACGAGTTCACCGTACGGGCCCGCTACCTGATCGGCGCGGACGGCGGGCGCAGCGCGGTCGCCGAGCAGCTCGGCCTCCCCTTCGAGGGCCAGATGGCCAAGGCCGGCAGCATGAACATCGTCTTCAAGGCCGACCTCACCCGGTACTGCGCGCACCGGCCGAGCGTCCTGTACTGGGTGCTGCAGCCCGGGGCGGAGACCGGCGGCATCGGCATGGGCCTGGTCCGCATGGTCCGGCCGTGGAACGAGTGGCTGCTGGTGTGGGGGTACGACATCGAGCAGCCGCCGCCGGAGGTGGACGCGGAGTCGGCGCGGCAGATCGTGCGCGATCTCATCGGCGATCCCGACCTGCCGGTGGAGATCACGTCGACCTCGCTGTGGACCGTCAACCACAGCTACGCCTCGGTGTTTTCGTCGGGGAGGGTCTTCTGTGCGGGCGACGCGGTGCACCGGCACCCGCCGTCCAACGGACTCGGCTCCAACACCTCCGTCCAGGACGCGTACAACCTCGCCTGGAAGCTCGCCATGGTGGTCCGCGGCGAGGCCGGCCCCGAGCTGCTGGAGACCTACTCCGCCGAACGGGCCCCCGTCGGGCGGCAGATCGTCGAGCGGGCCAACCTCAGCCGCGACCAGTTCGGCCCGATCTTCGAGGTGCTCGGCATCGGTGGCGGCGCCGACCACGCGGCGATCACCGAGGGGCTCGACGCGATATCCGCGCCGACGCCCGAGGGCGCCAAGAAGCGGCGCCTGCTCGAAGAGGCGATCCAGCTCAAGAACTACGAGTTCAACGCGCACGGCGTCGAGATGAACCAGCGTTACGTCTCCTCGGCGGTGCTTCCCGACGACGGGCCCGCCGAAGTCTGGGCAGGGGACCGGGAGTTGGTGGCCCAGCCGACCACCCGGCCGGGTGCGAAGCTCCCGCACGCGTGGCTCGTCGACGGGCAGGGCGAGCGCCTGTCCACGCTGGACGTCGTGGGTGACGGCACCTTCACCGTGCTGACCGGCCTGTCGGGTGGCGTCTGGGACTCGGCAGCGGCCGCGTGCCGGACAGAACTCGGCGTCCCGCTGCGGATGGTGCGCGTCGGTGACGACAACTTCCGTGACCTGTACGGCGAATGGAGCCGCGTCAGCGAGATCGCCGAGGACGGTGTGCTGCTGGTGCGCCCGGACGGACACGTCGCCTGGCGCCGCGCCACCGCCCCCGAGACCGCGCAGTCGGCCCAGGACGAGCTGCTCGGCGCGCTGCGCCGGGTGCTGGCCCGGTAGGGCTGAACGGAAGAGAACGGAAGAGACCGGGATGGACAAGGTGATGGCCACGGCCGAGGAGGCCCTGGCGGACGTGACGGACGGACGGTCGTTCGCCGTCGGCGGCTTCGGGCTGAGCGGCGTCCCCGAGGTGCTCATCGGCGCCCTGTACGACGGCGGGGCGAGCGACCTGACAGTCGTGTCGAACAACTGTGGCGTCGACGGCCGTGGCCTCGGCATCCTGCTGGCCGCCGGCCGCATCGCCCGGGTCACGGGCTCGTACATCGGCGAGAACAAGGAGTTCGCCCGCCAGTACCTCGCGGGCGAGCTGGAGGTCGAACTGACGCCGCAGGGCACGCTCGCCGAGCGGCTGCGCGCGGGCGGCGCGGGCATCCCGGCCTTCTACACCCCGGCCGGCGTCGGCACCCAGGTCGCCGAGGGCGGACTGCCGTGGCGCTATGCCCCGGACGGTTCGGTCGCCGTGGCCTCGCCGCCCAAGGAGGTGCGGTCCTTCGGCGGCGTGGACCACATCCTGGAACACGCCATCACCACGGACTACGCGCTGGTCAGGGCGGCGCGCGGGGACCGCCACGGCAACCTCGTCTTCCGGCGCGCGGCGCGCAACTTCAACCCGCTGGCCGCCATGGCCGGGCGCATCACCGTCGCCGAGGTGGAGGAGCTGGTCGAGCCGGGCGTACTCGGCCCCGACGAGATCCATCTGCCGGGGGTGTTCGTGCAGCGTGTCGTCGCCCTGACCCCCGAACAGGCGGCCGACAAGGGAATCGAGAAGAGGACGGTGCGCGAGCGATGAGCTGGAGCAGGGACGAGATGGCGGCGCGCGCCGCGAGCGAGCTGAAGGACGGCGACTACGTCAACCTGGGCATCGGGCTGCCCACCCGCGTGGCGGACTTCCTGCCGGCGGGCGTCGATGTCGTCCTGCACTCGGAGAACGGGCTGCTCGGCGTCGGGCCGTACCCGTCGCCCGAGGAGGTCGACGCCGACCTCATCAACGCGGGCAAGGAGACCGTGACCGTACGGCCGGGGGCGTCCTTCTTCGACTCCTCGCTCTCCTTCGGCATGATCCGCGGCGGCCACATCGACACCGCCATCCTGGGCGCGCTGCAGGTCTCGGTCGGCGGCGACCTCGCCAACTGGGCGGTCCCCGGAAAGATGATCAAGGGGATGGGCGGCGCCATGGACCTGGTGCACGGCGCGGGCCGGGTCGTGGTGCTCATGGAGCACCTGACGAAGGACGGCACCTCCAAGATCGTCCAGGAGTGCACGCTGCCACTGACGGGCCGTGGCTGCGTGGACCGGATCATCACCGACCTGTGCGTCCTCGACGTCACGCCGGACGGGCTCGAACTCGTCGAGATCGCACCGGGTGTCGCGGCCGACCGGATCGCCGCCCATACCCCACTCCTCGTCAGGCCTGTTGGGAGCAACCGATGATCGAGCGACCGCGTGACGTGTACATAGTCGACGCCGTCCGTACCCCCTTCGGCCGCTACGGCGGTGCCCTGGCGGGCGTACGCCCGGACGACCTGGCCGCCGGTGTGCTGCGCGCCCTGGTCGACCGCAGCCCCGGCCTGGACCCCGCGCGCATCGACGACGTGCTGCTCGGCAACGCCAACGGCGCGGGCGAGGAGAACCGCGACGTGGCCCGCATGGCCGTCCTGCTCGCCGGACTCCCGGTCAGCGTGCCCGGCGCCACGGTCAACCGGCTGTGCGGATCCGGAATGGAGGCCGTCATCCAGGCGGCCCGCGCCATCGCGCTCGGCGACGCGTCCATCGCGGTGGCGGGCGGTGTGGAGTCGATGAGCCGGGCGCCCTGGGTGCTGCCGAAGCCGGAGCGGGCCTTCCCGGCGAAGGACCAGCAGCTGTACTCGACCACACTCGGCTGGCGGATGGTGAACCCTCGGATGCCGGCGCAGTGGACGATCCCGCTCGGCGAGAGCGCGGAACTGGTCGGCGCCAAGTACGCCGTCACCCGGGACGCGCAGGACGCGTTCGCCCTGGCCAGCCACCGCAACGCGGCCCGCGCCTGGCGCGAGGGCCGGTACGCGGGAGAGGTCGTCCCCGTCGAGGGGGTGGATCTGCCCCGCGACGAGGGCATCCGGGACGACACCTCCCTGGAGGCACTCGCCAAGCTCAAGCCGGCCTTCGTCACGGACGGCACGATCACGGCCGGCAACGCCTCACCGCTCAACGACGGTGCGGCCGCGCTGCTGCTCGCCGACGAGGAGGGACTCGCGGCGATCGGCCGCGAGCCCCTGGCCCGGGTGCGGGCGGCGGCAGTGACGGGCATCGAGCCGCAGTACTTCGGACTCGGACCGGTCGACGCCATCCGCAAGGTGCTCGACAAGTCGGCGGTCGCCCCCGGTGATCTGCACACGATCGAGCTGAACGAGGCCTACGCCGCCCAGGCGCTGGCCTGCCTGGCCGCGCTGCCGGAACTCGACCCCGAGGTGGTCAACCCGCGCGGCGGCGCCATCGCCATCGGCCACCCGCTGGGCGCGTCGGGCGCCCGTATCACCGGAGCGGTCGCGCACCAGCTGGCCGCGGCGGGCACCGGCACGGGTCTGGCGGCGCTGTGCATCGGGGTGGGCCAGGCGCTGGCCCTGGTCCTGGAGCGCTGAGGAGAGGCTGTGAGGGGCCGCCTCAGCCGGAGCGGCGCAGTGCGGCCGGGGTGGTGTCCAGTCGGGCGCGCATGACCCGGGTGAGGTGCTCCTGGTGGGAGAAGCCGCAGGCGGCGGCCACGTCCACGATCGGGGTGGAGGTGGTGCGCAGCAGCCGGCACGCGGCCTCCAGGCGCAGCTTGAGCAGGAACTGGTGGGGCGACTGGCCGGTGCTCGCCCGGAACCTCCGGGTGAACTGGCTCGGGCTCAGCGAGGCCGACGTGGCGAGGTCCGCGATCGGCAGCGGTTCGGCGAGGCGCTGTTCCATGAGGTCGCGGACGGCGGCGAGCTGCCGGTCGGACAGCCCGGACCGGTCGGGCGCAGGCGCCTGTGCGCGGACACCGTGGCGGCGTACGAGCTGCGCGGCGAGCATCCCGGTCAGCTGGTCGGTGTAGGTGCGGGCCGAGGGCTCCCAGGAGCGGACCGCGTTCTCCAGCGCGAGCACGAGCTGCTCGGCGAGTGGGTCGCTGGTCCCGAGCTCCTCGGTCAGCTCCACGGGCCGTCCGCCGTTCGCGTCGCGCAGGACGTCGTCCGTGAGGTAGGCGTGGATGGTGTCCAGCCGCCCGCCGAGTTCCACGGCGAGACTCCGGCCGGCCGGCTGCAGAAAGAGCCCCCCGGCCGGGATGGCCCGGGACCGCCTGTCCGCACCGTGCCCCCGCCGTACGGTGACGGGGCCGCTGAGGTGCAGGATCAGCAGATGGGTGGGGGCCGGGTCGAAGGCGGCACGGTAGGGCTGCTCCACCTGCGCGGAGAGATACAGCCGGTCCCATCCGAGCCCTGAGCTGCTGTGTCGTGTCCGCACACCGGGCTGTCGCAGGATGCCGACCGTGTCGGCCAGGCCGAGTTCCGTCATGGTGCGACCTCCTCACGGCACCCACATGGTTGAAGGGTAAACCAGGCGTCGGTCATCGAGAAGATCCCCGGTCGCGCGGGTGAAGGCCACGACCGCCGGGATGACCCCGCTGTTTGCCGCCGGCGTCGAACGGGGAACTCTGGCCGGAGCCCGAACGCATCCCACTGCAGGAGGCATCGATGGTGGACGAGCAGGACGACCGCTTCGACGTGGTGGTGCTCGGGGCCGGCCCCGGTGGCTATGTGGCCGCGATCCGCGCCGCCCAGCTGGGCAAACGCGTCGCCGTCGTCGAGCGGAAGTATTGGGGCGGCATCTGCCTGAACGTGGGCTGCATCCCGACCAAGGCCCTGTTGCGCAACGCCGAGCTGGCGCACATCGTCACCCGCGAGGCGAAGACCTTCGGCATCCGCGTCGACGGACAGGTGTCCTTCGACTACGGCGAGGCGTTCCGCCGCAGCCGCAAGGTCGCCGACGGCCGGGTCAAGGGCGTGCACTACCTGATGAAGAAGAACAAGATCACGGAGATCGACGGTCACGGCACGTTCCTGGACCCGCACACCCTCCAGGTGTCCGGCTCCGACGGCGACCCGCGCACCATCGGATTCGACCACTGCATCATCGCCACCGGTGCCACACCCAAACTGCTGCCCGGCACCCGGCGCACCTCCCGCGTGGTCACCTTCGAGGAGCAGATCCTCGCCGAGGACCTGCCGCAGTCGATCATCATCGCGGGCGCCGGCGCGATCGGCGTTGAGTTCGCCTACATCCTGCACAGCTACGGCGTGAAGGTCACGATCGTCGAGTTCCTGGACCGCCTCGCCCCGCTGGAGGACGCCGAGGTCTCCGCCGAGCTCGCCAAGCAGTACCGCAGGCTGGGCATCGACGCGCTCACCTCCACTCGCGTCGACTCCATCGACGAGTCGGGCCCCCGGGTCCGTGTCACCGTCACCGGCAAGGACGGTTCCCAGCAGATCCTCGAGGCCGACAAGGTCCTCCAGGCGCTCGGCTTCGCCCCCAACGTGACCGGCTTCGGCCTGGAGAACACCGGCGTGCAGGTCTCCGAGCGCGGCGCGATCGACGTCGACGGCCGCTGCCGTACGAACGTGCCGCACTTCTACGCCATCGGGGACGTCACCGCGAAGCTGATGCTCGCACACGCGGCCGAGGCGATGGGCGTGATCGCCGCCGAGACGCTCGCGGACGCGGAGACCATGGAGCTGGACTACGCGATGATCCCGCGGGCCACCTTCTGCCAGCCGCAGATCGCCAGCTTCGGCTACACCGAGGCGCAGGCGCGCGAACGGGGCTACGACGTCAAGGTGGCGAAGTTCCCGTTCACGGCGAACGCCAAGGCGCACGGCCTGGGCGACGCCACCGGCTTCGTGAAGTTGATCAGCGACGCGAGGTACGGCGAGCTGGTCGGCGGGCATCTCATCGGCCCGGACGTCACCGAGCTGCTGCCCGAGCTGACCCTGGCCCAGCAGTGGGACCTCACCGTCCATGAGATCGCCCGCAACGTCCACGCCCACCCGACGCTCGGCGAGGCGCTCCAGGAGGCGGTCCACGGCCTGGCCGGACACATGATCAACTTGTGACCGGCGCCGACACTCCACCCCCTCGTCCCGTGGGCTCAGACAGTGGCCTGCGGCTGGGTCGGGCTCAGGTGGTGCACGGCGGTCTGGTCGGCGTGCGGGGCGAGCAGACCCTGCAGCTCGTCGGCCGCGACCTTGAGGAGGTCGCCGTCCCGGTCCGCGTGGAGGGTTTCGAGGACGAAGGCGATGTGCGTGGAGTCCTCGGTGACGCGGGTGCGGTGCGCGTCGCGGTGGTTCCAGTGGCCGGTGAGGACGCCGGTGGTGTCGGCGTAGACGACCTCGCCCGGCTTGGGGTTCTCGACGGTGTCGGGTTCGCCGAGCCGGGTGAAGGACTCGGTGCCGTCCGCGTGGCGGATGTCCACGTCACCGATGACATGGGCCAGATCGAAGGCGCCGGCCGGGAGACCGTGCCGGACGGAGACCGAGTTGTAGGAGTCGACGGCCGGGTTGATGCGCGGCAGGCTGCCCTTCTTGGCGAGGCGTCGGCCGAGTGCGTCGACGCTGGGGCGGATACGGCGGGGGTTGGTGCCGAAGGAGCGGTAGGCGGCGTGCCAGGCCTCGATGCGGGGGTCGGTCTCGTCGGCGGGGTGCCAGGTGCCGTCGGCGAGTTGCCGCTCCAGCTCCTCCAGAGCGGCGGCGGTGTGGGGCCAGGGCTCATGGCCGCGCAGTCCACTTGCGGTGACCAGGGCGATGAGGGTGCCGGGGAAGGCTTGTGCGACGGCGGGGGCGAGGCGGAAGGCGGGCATGCGCGGAGGTTCCGTTTCCTGTGTGCGGACGGGGCGGCTCAGGGCTGCCAGGGGCCGATGCGATCGAGGCGGCGCAACTGCTGGCGTGCGGTGGGCACGTCCAGGCCCTGGCCGCGCTCGGTGAGGCGGTCGGCGACAGCGGCCCGGTGCTCGACCGGTTTGTGGTCGTCGTACTTGAACTTGGCCCGCACATCGGTGACTTCCAGGCGCAGGCCGCGGATGCCGGACAGCATCCGGCCGTACGGCGGCTGGTCCACGGCGACGGGGGCGTGGTCGCCGCCGGGCTGGAAGTGGGCGAGCTGACGGCGCAGCAGATCGGCCTTGGCCTCGGGGTCGTCGACGACATGGGCGCGGCAGGTGAACTGGACGGCCGCGTAGTAGCTGGTGGGGACGCCGTCGGTGGGCGGGGTGCCGGGCCTGGCGCGCCAGGGGCCGGGGATGAAGGCGTAATCGCCGATGACGGTGAGGACGACGTTCGGGTCGTGCTCGATCGCCTGCCAGAGCGGGTTGGGCTTGGCCAGGTGGACCAGGAGGTGGCTGCCGTAGCAGGTGAAGTGGGTGGGGACGACCGTGGGCGGGTTGCCCGGCAGGCCGTTGACGCCGAGCTGTCCGAAATCGTGGCCGCCGGCGATCCAGGTCTGCCATTCGGCATCTTCCAGGGCGGCGTCCCAGGGGTGAACGAGCATGCTCTTCTCCTTTGTCGTTCCGGCCTGCTCAGGTCAGGGCCAGGAGGCTGACGGCCACGGCGGCGGCGCCCAGGCCGACGAGCTGGCCGCGGTGGATGCGTTCGGCGAGCACACCGCGGGCGAGCAGGACCGTGCCGGCCGGGTAGAGGGCGGTGATCACGGCGACGACGGTCAGGTCCCCGCTGCGGGCGGCGAGCAGGAACAGCAGGTTGGCCACCGAGTCCAGCACGCCGACGGCCGCCGACATGGCGTACGCCGGACGTTCCGTGCCCAGCCTGCGGCGCAGCAGCCCCGCGGCGGCGAGTGTGACGGCCGAGGAGACGGCGCGGCCGATGATCAGCGGGGCCACGCCACTGCCGGACGGCGCCTGGTGCAGGAAGATCAGCTGGAGGGCGATGGCGGTGCCGGCGCCGAGGGCCAGCAGGAGCGCCGTGCGGGACGGGCGGGCCGAGCCCGCACCGTGCCCGGCGCTGACCAGCACCACCGCGACCAGGGCGAGCGGCAGTCCCACCGGCCCGGCGACGGTCAGCTGCTCGCCCTGGAGCAGGCCGACGGCGACGGGCAGCGCGGCGGAGACCAGCGCGGTCACCGGCGACAGGACGTTCATCGGGCCGAGCGCCAGGGTGCGGTAGAGCAGGGCGAACGCGGCGGCCGAGGCGACCCCGGACGCGGCACCCCAGGCGAGGGCTCCGGAGCCGAACGAGGCACCGAGCACCGGCCACAGGAGCAGCTCGACCGCGAGACTGGCCGGGGCCGCGACCAGCACGGTCCGCAGCACATGGGCCTTGCGGGCGCCGAGGCCGCCGAGGAAGTCGGCGCATCCGTACGCGAGTGAGCTGCCCAGGGCCAGCAGCAGAGCGATCACAGCACATCCTCGAGGTCAACGGAACGACCACATGGTACAACGGACCGACCATTCCATGTCAACCGAATGACCGTGCAGTACATTCCAGTACTCAAGGCATAGGTAAGGACGGTGATCAGGTGGCCGAGACAGCCGCCGCCCTGCGGTCGGTCGCGCACAACGTCCGGGCGGCCCGCATCCGCGCCGGGCTGTCCCTGGACGAACTCAGCCGGCGCGCCCACGTCAGCAAGGGTGCCCTCGTGGGACTTGAGAAGGCCCAGGGCAACCCCAATCTGGCCACCCTGGTCCGGCTGGCCGACACCCTCGGCATCTCGGTATCTGCGCTGATGCAGGGGCCGCCCGAAGGCCGCGTACGCGTGGTGTCCGGCGACGCCGTCGCGCCCCTGTGGACCGGAGAGCGCGGCAGCGAGGCCCGCCTCATGCTGACGACCTCCGGCCCCGCCCCGGTCGAGGTCTGGCGCTGGCGGCTGGAACCGGGCGAGGAGTATCCGAGCCACCCCCACCAGGCCGGCGTCGTGGAGACCGTCAGTGTCACCTCGGGCCGCATGACCCTGATCGTCGACGGCGCGGAACACACCGTCGAAGCCGGCCAGACCGCCACGTTCGACGGCGACATCCCGCACACCTACCGGGGCGCGGGCGCCAAGACCTGCCACCTGATCATGACGGTCCACCTTCCGCCCGGCCCCGCCGCCACCACGTGAAGTACGCCCCCGGCCGACATCCGGGGGCGTACTCGTCTCTGGTCCCGGCCTCAGCGTGCGGTCAGCTTCCACAGATGGTCGGCGGTGCCGTTGTCGGCCCACTGGAGGACCTGGGCGCCGGAGGACGTGCTCATCTTGTCGACACCGAGCAGCAGCCCGCTGTTGTAGTCGGCGATCTTGTAGTAGCCGTCTCCGGACGGGACGAACTGCCAGAGGTGGTCGGCGGTTCCGTTGTCGCCCCAGATCAGGGCCGTGCCGCCGTCGGCCGTGCTCATGTTCTGGATGCCGAGGAACAGGCCGGACTTCTGGTTCACGATCTTGTAGAGACCCGAACCCGCGGCCACCAGTGTCCAGTTCTGGTCGGTGTCGGCGGTCGAGGTCGCCTGCACGACGGGCGTGCCCTGCGCGGTGCCCGCGTTCTGGGTGTCCAGGGCCAGACCGCTGTTCTTGTTGGTGATCTGATAGCGGCCGGCCAGCGAGGTGGATGTGCCGCTGGGAGTGATCGTCAGGTGGTAGCCGTCGGCGGCGTTCATGCTCACCGGGACGGTGATCGAGCCGTTGGAGACCGTGCAGTCGGTGTCGGAGATGGTGACCGGGCCGGACACCGCCGTCGTACGGCCCTTGGACGGGGTGTACTCCAGCTTCACATGCACCATGCCGCCGAAGGCCGGCAGAGCGCCGAGGCCGTTGACGGTGACCGCGCAGGAGCCGGTGCAGCCGCCCGCTATGACGCTGATCTGGTTGCCCAAGCTGTTGCGGGAGGCGATCCCGTCGATGCCCGTCTGCGCGGGGGGCGTGGTGACGAGCATGTCGCCGGACATGTCGCCGTACCACTTGTACAGCCAGTACGCGCCGTTCGGTGCGCCGCCGGTGTCGGTGAGGGTGTCGCCGAGGGTGCCGTAGTGGTTCCAGAAGGCCAGCTCGGCGTCGTGGACGCCCGCGCGCTCGAACTTGGCCAGGTAGCCGACGAGCGGTCCGGGTACACCGACCTCGCTGGTGGTGCCGTACTCCTCGATGGCGATCGGGCGGGCGCTGATGCCGAGGCTCGACTCCAGCGAGCGGTACGCGGCGACATGCGCGGCGATGTCGGCGCTGCCCTGCAGTTCGTGCCAGCTGATGATGTCGGGGACGGTCCCGTTCGCCTTGGCGTCGGTCAGGAACTGTGACATCCACGACTGGTTCCAGGCGGAGTAGCTCGGGCCCTGGATCGGTGTGCCGCCGTCCTTCGACCGCACCTCCTTGTATGTGCGGGTCCAACCGGCGTCGAAGGCGCCCGCGTTGGTGGTGTCCCACGTCCCGTCGGGTTCGTTCCACAGCTCGTAGGCGGCGATGTTCGTGGCGCCGGAGGACTTCACCGAGGCGACCTGCTTGTCGACCGCCGACAGCCAGTCGCTCCAACTCACCCACTTGTAGGGGAAGTTCGGGTACCAGTCGGGCATCCGTACGACCACTTTCGCGCCGGCCCTCGCCGCCTTCGGTGCAACGACGAGCGCGTCGCCCGCCGGCTTCGGCTCGCCGTTAGGCAGCTGCGAGCCGCCCGGCGCCATCTGCACGAAGGTGTTCGGCTTGAGCGGGGTGACGAGGCTGTCGGCGGGGGTCGTCGCGTCCGCCAGGCCGTAGAGGCTGCCCGTGGCGACATGGGTGACCGGCCGGAGGGTCCGGGCCGCGTCGACCACCAGGGTGGTGGCGGACGTGGGCACCGCCTGGGCGGGGGCGGCGGTGGCCAGAGCGGTGGCGGTGAGCGTGGCCGTACCGAGGGCGGCCGTCAGACGGGCGTGGCGTCTTGGGCCCGGGGCTGTCGTGCGGCTCATGGAAGGGTTTCCTCACGGAGGGGATGGGGGATGTCCTTGCGTTGCTCAGTCCTTCACCGCGCCCGCGGTCACACCCGCGGCCACATAGCGCTGTGCGAGGACCAGCAGGACGGCTGCGGGGACGGACGCGACGACGGCGGTGGCCATGATCGCGTTCCACTCCTGGTTGTTGTTGCCGATGTACTTGTAGATGCCGAGGGTGATCGGCCTCAGGTCGCCGCCGCCGTCGAGGGTGTTGGCGAAGACGAAGTCGGACCAGGCCCACAGGAAACTGAAGAGCGAGACGGTGACGACGGCGTTGCGGCTGACCGGCAGCACGACCGACCAGAAGGCCCGGAAGGTGCCCGCCCCGTCCACCCGGGCCGCGGCGAGGAGTTCACCGGGGATGCCGGACATGAACGCCGTGAAGATCATGACGCCGAACGGCACGGCGATGGTGGAGTCGGCGACGATCAGGCCCCACCAGGAGTTGAGCAGGCCCAGGTCGAGGAAGATGCCGTAGAAGCCCATCGCCATGACGATGCCGGGGATCATCTGCGCGATCAGCAGGGCCAGTCCGAGTGTGCCACCGCCGCGTGGGCGGAGCTTGGCCAGGGAGTAGCCGGCCGGAGCGGCGAGGAGCAGGGTGAGGACGACGGTGCCGAGACCGATGAGCAGGCTCGTGCCGAGGTAGGGCATCTGGTCGTCGAGGACGGCCTTGTAGCCCTCGAAGGTGGGATGCAGCGGGAACAGATCCGGCGGGTTCTTGCGCATGTCCTGCTGCGGAGTGAGGGACACGTTCAGCATCCAGTACACCGGGAACAGCATCAGCGCGGTGAGGAGAACGGCGACGGCGGTGTAACCACGGGAGCGCGTACGGGAGTTCACGCTTCCTGCCTCCTCTGGACACGGACGTACAGCAGCCCGAAGACGAGGGCGATGAGGATGAGGATGTTGCCGACCGCGGCACCCGGTCCGAACTTGGGCAGCAGCGTCCCGAAGCCCAGTTGGTACGACCAGGTCGCCAGGGTGGAGGAGGCGTCGCCGGGGCCGCCCTTGGTCATGATCCAGATCAGGTCGAAGACCTTGAGGGTGTACACGAGGCCGAGCAGCAGCGTGATCGCCGACACCGGGCGCAGCAGCGGGAACGTGATCCGGCGGAACTGCTGCCAGGCGCTCGCCCCGTCCAGGGCCGCCGCCTCGTACAGCTCCGCCGGGATGTTCTGCAGACCGCTGTAGAGGATGACCAGGTTGAACGGGATGCCGATCCAGATGTTGGCGACGACGACCGAGGCCAGGGCCCAGTCGGGCGAGGTGAGCCAGCCGACCGGGGTCACTCCGAGGAAGTGCAGGAAGTAGTTCACCACCCCGGACTCGCTGTTGAACATCCACGACCACGTCGACGCCGACACGATCAGCGGTAGCAGCCACGGGATCAGGAACAGCGCGCGCAGGACGGCCGACAGCCGGAAGCGCCGGTTGAAGAAGACCGCGAGGGCGAGTCCGATGGCGTACTGGAACGCGATCGACACGAAGGTGAAGACCATGGTGTGCCGTATCGCCGGACCGAACGCCGGATCGTCCAGCACCTTGCGGAAGTTGTCCCAGCCGGAGAACGGCGCGTCACCGGTGACGAAGGAGCGGACGGTGTAGTCGCGCAGGCTCAGATCGAGGTTGCGGTAGAGGGGGTAGAGGTAGAACGCGACGAGGTAGGCGACGAGCGGGGCTATGAAGGCGAACGCGGTCAGCCGGCTCCTGCGCAGCCTGCGGCGCCTCAGGAGCAGCGGGTCGGCGCCGCTCGCCCTCGGTGCTGCCAAGGACCGTTGCGGGCGGTCTGCTCGGGCGATGGTCATGTGAACTCAGCCCTTGGCGGCCGCGGCCTGCGCCGTGTCCATGGCGGCCTGCGGGTTCTTGCCGCCCGACAGCGCGGCCTGGACGGCCGTCCACATCGGCTGGGAGATCGTCGGGTACTTCGTGCCGAGGCCGCCGCTCGTCCGGCCACGGGCCGCGGCCACGGCGTCCACCCAGGGCTTGAGCTTGGGGTTCTGCTTGACCTGCTGGGCCTGTACGGCCGCCGTGGGGGCGACGTACATCAGGGTCGTGTCGGACGCCAGCAGGTTCGCGTCACTGGTGAGGCAGGTGACGATCTTCTTGCTGACGTCGTAGCGGGCGCTGTCCTTCTGTACGGGGACGGTGACGAACTCGCCGCCGGTCGGCACCGGCGCCGAACCGCCGCTCTGCGCGGGGATGTTGATGATCCCGTAGCCGAAGCCGGCCTTCTCGGCGTTGCCGAGCTGCCAGGTGCCGTTCTCGCCGAACGCGTAGTCACCGGTGGCGAACTCCTGCCAGCTGGTGGTCTGGGTGTTCTGCAGCACGTCCTTGGGCGCGTATCCCTCGTCCACCCACTGCTTCCACAGGGACAGCGCGGCGACGCCCTTCGGCGAGTTCAGCTTGGTCAGATCACCGCCGGCGCCCCAGAACCAGGGCAGGAACTGGAAGCTGCCCTCCTCGGTGTTGATCGCGGAGAAGGTGATGCCCTTCTTCCCGGCCGCCTTGACCTTCTTCAGCGCGGCGGTGAGCGAGGTCCAGTCCTTGACGGAGGCCGGGTCGACGCCCGCGGCGGACAGGACCTTCTTGTTGTAGTAGAGGGCGAGGGTGTTGGCGCCGATCGGGACTCCGTACGCGGAGCCGTCGATGGTGCCCGCGCCGATGATGTTCTTCTGGATCGACTTGGTGTCCAGGCCCAGGTCGCTCGTCTTGGTGAGGATTCCCGCCTCCACCAGCGTCGAGACCACCGGGTTGTCGACGAGCATCACGTCCGGCGCATTGCCCTGCTGGGCGGCCAGCAGGGCCTTGTTGCCCAGGTCCGTGGTGTCGTACGCGATGCGCTTGACCTTCGCCCCGGCCTTGGTGCCGCACGCGCTGACGCGCTTGCCCCACGGGGAGGAGGCGTCGAACTGCGGGTAGGGGTCCCAGAAGGTGTACGTCCCGCCGGTCGCGCCGGAGGAGGACGAGGAGCCGGAGCCGCCTCCGCAGGCGGTGAGGGAGGCGAGGGTGCCGACGGCGGCCAGCGCGGCGAGGAGAGTGCGGCGGGTGGGTGTCACGGGAGGACCTCGTTGTCGTAGGGCGTCGTGGTGAGGAAGCGGTCTTCAGGAGGTGGGCAGCCAGACGCGCATGCCGCCGTCCTCGCGGTTGGCCCAGGCGTAGTAGGGGATGGCGATGAGTTCGACGGGCTCGCCGCCCTGCGGCGCGGCGGCGGAGGTGTACGGCCACCAGCCCGCGTCGGGGATGTGCCGCCGGCGGCCGGCGGCCACGACGGTGGTGACACCGCCCAGCAGATCGGGGCGGTGCTTCACGGCGAGGGGGCGGCTGGTGTCGAGGACGATGTCGTCCAGTCCGCCGCCCGGGTGGTCGACCTGCTCCACGCAGTACACGAGCGGGCCGCGTTCGATCGCCAGGCAGCCGCGTACGGCGTCCACCCGGGGGTCCGCCGCGGTGAGCCGGGGCTCGAGGCCGAGCTCCAGGACGATCCGGTCGCCGGGCTGCCAGGTGCGCTCCAGCCGCAGCCAGCCGTCGGTGACCGGGGCGTCGGTCTGGTCGTACGTCCGGTCCCCGCACCGGATCCGGAACTCGCGGCACCACTGCGGGACGCGCAGGGAGAGCGTCCAGGGGCGGTCGGCCGGACCCTCGTCGACGGTGAGGGCGATCGTGCCGTGCCACGGGTAGTCGGTCTCGGCACGGACGGCGTACGGTCCGCCGGCGTACCGGCCGCTGACGTACTGGTGGATCTGCAGGCCGCCCTCGTCGCTCGTGGCGAGGTAGTGCTCAAGGCTTGCCAGCAGGCGCATGGCGTTGGGCGGGCAGCAGGCGCAGCGGAACCAGCGGGTGCGGCGGGCCGACTGGTCGCCTCCGGGGTCGGTGTGGCCGTCGCGGACCTGGAGCGGGTTGACGTACAGCCAGCGCTCCCCGTCCAGCGACACCCCGGCCAGAAAGCCGTTGTAGAGGGTGCGTTCGACCAGGTCGGAGTAGCGGGCCTCGCCGGTCAGCAGGGCCATGCGCCAGCTCCACTGGACCGAGGCGATGGCGGCGCAGGTCTCGCAGTAGGCACGCTCGTTGGGCAGCTCGTACGGGTCGCCGAAGTCCTCCCGGTCGTGGTGGGCGCCGAGTCCGCCGGTGAGGTGGGTCTTGGTGGTGGTCATCGCCTGCCACAACCGCTCGGCGGCGGTGCGCAGTTCGGCGTCCCCGGTCTCGGTGGCCAGATCGGCGGCGGCCGCCAGCAGATAGAGCTGCCGTACGGCGTGGCCCTCGACGGTGGTGGCCTCGCGCAGCGGCACGCGGTCCTGGCAGTAGGCCTCGCCGCCGAGCAGACCGTGGCCGTGCCGGTCGACGAAGTAGCCGGCGAGATCGAGATAGCGGCGCTCACCGGTCTCCCGGTACAGCTCGACCAGGGCGGTCTCGATCTCGGGGTGGCCGTCGATGCCGTCGAGGGGCTTGCCGCTGCCGGGCGGGCCGAAGACGGAGTCGATGTGGTCGGCGAACCTCACGGCCACGTCGAGGAGTTCGCCGCGGCCGGTGCTGCGGTGGTGGGCGACGGCGGCCTGGATGAGATGCCCCGCGCAGTACAGCTCGTGGCCCCAGCGCAGGTCCTCGTAGCGCTTGCCCTTCTCCCGGAGCTGGAACCAGGTGTTGAGATAGCCGTCGGGCTGCTGGGCCGCGGCGACGAGAGCGGTGATCCGGTCGACGTGCGCCGCGAGGTCCTCCTGCCCGCCGTGGGCGAGCTGCCAGGAGGCGGCCTCCAGCCACTTGTAGACGTCGGTGTCGACGAACGGGTAGGCGCCGCGGAACTCGCTCTCGGCCGCCGCGTCCGGCAGTGCCTGCGGCGCGGGCGCCGCGAGTCGCAGGTTGTGCAGGTTTCCCGCGGACTCCAGCAGGTCGGGTCCCTGCGGGATGGAGGTGTGGGCGTTGACCTCGCGGCGGGTGCGCCAGAAACCCGCGTCGATGCCGGCGACAGCGGGGCGCAGCGCGGCACGGGCGTCCGGTCCGGGACGGACAGGGCCCGCCGACGGCAGGGCAGGGTGTGAGCTGGGCATGGCTCTCCGGGATGGGTGGCGTACGGCGGTGGCGTCCGAAGTGCGGGGATGCAACTTTGAGCAACCGTTTTCTCAACGTGAGAGTAGAGGGCCACGGCTTGGCACGGTCAAGAGGCGCGGCAGCACTTTTCCGTTTGCCTGCAGGCTGGTGCCGCATGCACGGCTTTTGCGACGCAGACTGGAACTGCAGCCCTTCGGCTGTCAGGATATTGATCGACGACATCACCTAGGAAAAGGTTTGCCCGTGACCGCTGCTCCTGGCTCTCCTCCCGCCGGCCGGGCCCGGCTCGCCGATGTCGCCGCGCTGGCGGGCGTCAGTGTGGGCACGGCGTCCAAGGCGCTCAGCGGTGGTGGCCGGATGCGTCCCGAGACCCGCCAGCGGGTGCTGGACGCGGTGGCGGCTCTCGGTTTCCGTCCCAACCCGCAGGCGCAGAGCCTGCACACCGGCCGCAGCTGGACGGTCGGTCTCGTGACGACCGACGGCATCGGCCGGTTCAGCACGCCCGTGCTGCTCGGTGCCGAGGACGCGCTCGGCGCCGGGAAGATCTCCGTGCTCCTGTGCGACACGCGTGGCGACGCGATCCGGGAACAGCACCATCTGCGCAACCTGCTGGACCGCCGGGTGGACGGCATCATCGTCACCGGCCGCCGCACGGACCCGCGTGCGCCGTTGACGGGTGTCACGGGGCTGGAGTCGATCCCGGTGGTCTACGCGCTGTCCCCCTCCACCAGCCCCGGGGACACCTCCGTGGTCTCCGACGACCGGGGCGGCGCCCGGCTGGCGATGGAACACCTGCTGGCCACCGGCCGTACCCGCATCGCCCACGTCACCGGCCCCGAGCACCACGCCGCCGCCCGCGACCGCGCCCGCCACGCAGTGTCGCACCTGGAGGCCGCCGCACTCGGCCTGTCGACGGGCCGGGTCCACTTCGGCGAGTGGAGCGAGGCCTGGGGCCGGCGCGCCGCCGACGCGGTGCTGCGTACGGCCCCCGACACGGACGCGTTCTTCTGCGGCAACGACCAGATCGCCCGGGGCGTGGCCGACACCCTGCGCGAACGCGGTGTGGACGTCCCCGGTGACATCGCCGTCGTCGGCTACGACAACTGGGACACCATGGCACTGGCGAGCCGCCCGCCGCTCACCACGATCGACATGAACCTCGCCGAGATCGGGCGGATCGCGGCGCTGCGCCTGCTCGAGGCGATCGACGCAGACGCGACACCCGGGGTGCACACGGTGCCGTGCCAACTGGTGGTACGGGAGTCGACCTGAGGCACCTCGGCCGGGCGCATCCGGCGGCCCGCACCGGCGCCGCGTCGGACGGACCTCACCGGTGCCCCAGGAAGTGCAGGACGAGCAGGGCGATGTCGTCGGTGCGCAGCCGGTAGGTGCCCGTTGCCCCGGCGAGGGTGTCGATGAGGGCGTCCAGGTCCCGGTCGTCCGCCTGGAACTGGTGAACAGGTCGGCGCCGGGATCCGTGAGGAGCCGGTTGGTCGCGGAGAGCACCCGGTCCGGGGCGCCGAGCGCCGAGTGGGCGTGGACGGCGGTGCGGGCCTGCCCCATGAGAGCCGCCGCCGCGTCGTGTCCCTGGACGTCACCGATGACGGCCCCGACGGCCGTGGCGCCGAGCGTGACGAGGTCGTAGAAGTCCCCGCCGATGTCCATACCGGCGCACACCGGTGACCGGTGCCGCGGCGATCGCGAGCGGGTGCGGCAGCGCCATCGCGGTGCGCGGATAGCGACAGGCCGTCTCCTCCTGGGCCACCCACACCAGGCGATCCTCGCGCACCGCATCGGCCACCGGCGCCGGAGCGGTCATCGGAATCCTCACCCACGGCGCCGCGAACTCGGCCGGCGCCCCGTACAGCACGTCCAGGAAAAGCTGCTCCTCATCGGGGCTGAGCAGGTACAGACCGCCGATGGACGCGCCCGTCCGGCGCACGGCGTCGGCGAACGCGGCATCCAGGGCCTCCGCTCCGCTGCCCCAGCAGGAGCACTGGTCACAAGGCGCCTCCAGCTCGGCAGCCGCGACTCCTGGAACGTCACGCGGAGGGGCCTCCGACCGGGCTGCGCGGGTTGGCGCGCCGGCTGCACCCGCCCGCTCCTATGGGGACGCTACGCCCCCGCGCGACGATCGGCACGCCGTCACCGCCCCCGCACCTGGCCCGCACCGCGAAGAACCCGCACAGCGCCGCGGCGGCACTCCGACCGACCCGTGCACGGGCGCGGACTGGATCTGCGCCATGGAACGGTCCGGGAGTTCTTCAGGACGTCGGTCCGCCCGCTGCCTCGCGCTCCTGCGCTTGCGAATGGCTGTGGTGAGTCCGGCGGGTGGGCGCGGCCTTGAGGTCCGCGAACGCGAGGGCCGCGGCGAGGAGCAGCGCGGTGAGGGCGGTGAGAGTGGTTCCCTGCCGGCCGAGGGTGTCAAGCAGGGGCGCGGCGAGGGCGGTGCCCACGGCGCCGGCCATGAAGTAGAGCACGAGGTAGACGCTGGTGAGGCTGCCGGAGCGGGGCGGGTCGAGGGCGATGACGCTGCTGAGGTTGGCGGCCTGGGCGGCGAAACAGCCGGCGTCGAAGAGGGCGAGGCCGAGGGCGGTGGTCGGCGCGGTGTTCAGGCCGGCGGCCAACAGCGCGGTCCCGGCGGCAGCGGCCACCATGCCGGCGGTGATCACCGTGGCCGGGGTGCAGCGGTCGGCGAGTCGTCCGGTGAGCGGGAGTGCGCACAAGCCCAGGAGCCCGGCCAGGCTGTACAGACCGATGGCGGTCGGACCGAGGGAGAACGGCGGCTCGGCCAGGGCGAGGACGAGAGCGACCCAGATGACGTTGAAGGCGAAGTACCACAGTCCGCCCATGGCCATCGCGCGGCGCAGCTTCGGGAACTGGCGCGGCAACGGATGCAATGACATCAGAGCGGCGCGGTAACCGCGGTCGGCGGAAGGCCGTTCCCGGGGCAGCAGCGCGGCCGCGGCGATCGCGCCGAGCAGGGCGAGCGTCGCGAAGACCAGGAGCATGCGCCGCCATCCGAGGCCGTCGGTGAGTGCTCCTCCCGCCAGGCGGCCGAGCAGGATGCCGGCCGACATACCGGCGGACACCGTGGCCACGCCGGTTCCGCGGCGCCCGGGCGGGGCATGGCGTCCCGCGATGTTGCTTGCTTGGGCCGCGACACTGGCGGCAGCCCCGATGAGCAGATACGCGGCCAGGAGCACGACCGGCCCGGCCGCCGTGGCGGCGAGGGTGAGGGCGGCGGCCAGGGCGGCGAGCTGGGCAGCCACCAGGCGGTTGGGGGCGACGAGGTCGGTGAGGGGCAGCAGCAGCGCAAAGCCGGTCATGCAGCCGGCGAGCGCGGCGGTCGGTACGAGGCCGATGACGGAGAGGGGGACGCCCAGTTCGGCGGCGACGGCCGCGAGCGCGGGCTGGACGGCGTAGTTGTTCGCGATCGCCGTACCGGCTACGGAGGCGAGGAGCAACGTGCCGCCCCGGGAAAGTGGGCGGGTCATGGCTGCGTGCCGCGGCTGAGGATCACCGCGTAACGGCACTCCGTGTCGGTGGTGTTGGCGAAGACGCGCTCGGCGGGCTCGCCGAGTTCGATGGTGTCCCCCGCGTCGAGTTCGTGGACTGTGGCGCCGTCGTGGAAGGTCAGGTGGCCGTCCAGGACCCAGACGACCTGTCGGACGAAGGCGAAGGCGGCGGCCGGATACGGCACCTTGGCGCCCGCGGGCAGGCGGATCTCGGCGACCTCGACGGGAAAGCGCGGGCCGGTGATCTGGCGGCGCCGGTAACCCGTGCCAGGGTCCCGCCACTCGGCCGTGTCCGCCCCTCGGCGCACACCTGCCCCGCTCTGCGAGTCGTCCGGCGTTCCTTCGGCCAGGGCCAGCAGAGAGGCGACGCTGAGCTGGAACGCGGCCGACAGCTTGCCCAGGACGACGGCGGTGGGGCTGCTCTCCCCGCGCTCGATGCGGCTGATCATGGCCTGCGACACACCCGAGACGTCCGCGAGCTGGGCCAGGGTCCACCGGCGCCGTTCGCGTTCGGTGCGGACTCGGGCAGCGATCCGCCCCACCAGGGGATCTACTATGTTGGACATGAATCCAATATACGAGATATGCCGTCCGGCCGTCACCGTCCGCAAGGCCCTGCCCGGTGACGCGGAAGCCATCCGGGCCATCCGAAACCACGCGATCGAGCACTCCACGGCTCTGTGGACACAGACCCCGCAGTCCGCCCCCGAGAGCGTCGCGTGGCTCGCGAACCACCTGGAGCGGGGCTCGGCGTTCGCGGCCGAGACGGCAGGTGACGTGGCCGGGTTCGCCGTCTACGGCCCCTGGCGGGAACTGGACGGATACCGCCACACGGTCGAGGACTCGGTCTACGTCCGTGCGGACCGGCACGGGCTCGGTATCGGATCCGCGCTGCTGGCGGCGCTCATCGACTCGGCGCGCGAGTCCGGCCACCATGTCATGATCGCCGGCATCGAAGCCGGGAACACCGCGTCGATCCGGCTGCACGAGCGGTTCGGGTTCCGGCACGTCGGTACCGTGCCGGAGGTGGGCGTCAAGTTCGGCCGATGGCTCGACCTGACGCTCATGCGGCTGGCCCTCGGCTGAGCCGGCCGAGAGCGGACTCGGCGACGTCACACGGGCAGCGCTCCGGCGGGGTGACCGTACTCACGGCCGCACGCGGTGAGAGCGAGGTGCTCACGCCGTCGAAGGCGTCCTCGGGGAATCCGTGCTGGTGGGGCAGGAGATGAGCGGCGGCGCAGGTCACCGCACCGCCGCCGCACGACATGGGCCAGCGCTCGTCGTCGGCGTGCGACTTCCGCATCCTGCCGAGTCTCTTTGTGAGACTGACTACCATCGACGCATGAGACGAACGTCCTTCGCCAACTGGCCGTGCTCCATCGCGCGCACCCTCGACCTGCTGGGTGACCCATGGACGCCCCTCGTCGTGCGGGAAGCGTTCTACGGCATCCGCCGCTTCGACGAGTTCCAGCAGGAACTGGGCATCGCGCGCAACACCCTCACCGACCGGCTGCGCCGACTGGTGGACGAGGGGGTGCTGGAGAAGCGGCTCTACGAGGCCGAACCGCCGCGCTACGACTACGTCCTGACGGAGAAGGGACGTGACCTCTTCACCGTGCTGGCCACGATGTCCCGATGGGGCGACCGATGGCTGGCCGGTGCCGAGGGCGTCCCGGTGGTGTTCCACCACGATGCGTGTGACCACGACACCACGGCCGAGGTCGTGTGCTCCGTCTGCCGACGACCCCTGGCGGCCGGGGAGACGTCGATGCGCATGGGACCCGGCTATCCGGAGCGGCTCAAGCGCCGGCCCGATGTGCGGCGCCGATTCGGTGCGGTCTGATGAGGGCCGCGATCGCACTCTTGACATGGTAAGTCTTATGAAGCAACTCTAAATGCCACACCACACCCTGACGGCGAGGAGGCCGGTTGACGTGGAGTGGACGGGCGCGCGCTACGCGGACAAACCCACGGTCGAAGTGAGTACGTGGATCGACGCCCCATCGGACCAGGTCTGGGCGCTGGTCAGCGACATCGCCTTGATGCCGGCCATGAGTGAGGAACTCCAGTCCGTCCAATGGCTCGACGGGGCCGACGGGCCGACGGTGGGCGCCAGGTTCGTCGGCCACAGCAGGCACGAGGCGTTCGGCGAGTGGTCCACCACATCGCATGTCATCGAGTGCGAACCCGAACGAGTCCTCGCCTGGGCGGTGCAGGACCCCGCCACCCCCTCCGCGATCTGGCGCTTCCGCCTTCGGCCCCGCAACGGCGGGACGGAACTGTCGCAGTGGATGCAGTTGGGCCCGGGACGCTCCGGGCTCTCCGTCGCGATCGACCGGATGCCGGACAAGGAGCAGAAGATCGTGTTCGTACGGCTGCGCGAGTTCGAGCGGAGCATCACCATGACCCTTGGGCACATCAAGAAGCAGGCGGAGGCGTGATGCGCACGGCCACCACCATCGAGGCCTCGGGCGGCGGGAGCTGGACCGAGCAGGCGGACTTCGTCGTCGAGGCGGAGAAGCTGGGCCTGGACGTCTGCTGGGTCGCCGAGGCCTGGGGCTCCGACGCCCCCTCCGCGCTGGGCCACTACGCCGCGCTCACCGACCGGATGCTGCTGGGGTCGGGGGTCATGCAGCTGGGCACCCGCACCCCGGCCGCCGTCGCGCAGACCGCCATCACGCTGTCCAATCTCTCCGGTGGGCGCTTCCTGCTGGGTCTGGGAGCCTCGGGCCCGCAGGTCATGGAGGGACTGCACGGAGTGCCCTTCGCCCGGCCCCTGCGCCGTATGCGGGAAACCGTGGAGATCGTCCGGCGGCTGCTGGACGGCGGCAGACTCTCCTATTCGGGGGCGGAGTTCACCATCCCGCTGCCCGGCGGCGAAGCGGTCCCCATGCGGCTGTCGATGCGCGCCGAGCACCCGGTCCCGCTGTATCTGGCCGCCCTGTCACCGGCCATGCTGCGACTCACCGGGGAGGTCGCCGACGGCTGGCTGGGCACCAGCTTCGTGCCCGAAGGCGCGGGCGACGCCTACTTCAGCCACCTCGACGACGGCCTGACCCGCAGCGGCCGCACTCGCGGAGACCTGGACGTCTGCCAGGGCGCCGAGGTCGCCTTCGCGCCTGACGAGGAGGCCCTCGGCGCGATGACCGCCCGACGCAGGAAGGAACTGGCCTTCAGCTTGGGCGGCATGGGTTCGGCGTCCACCAACTTCTACAACAACGCCTACAGTCGTCAGGGCTGGGCCGAGGTCGCCGCCGAGGTGCGCGAGCGATGGCAGGCCGGCGACCGGGACGGCGCGGCGGCGCTGGTGACCGACGAGATGGTCCTGGGTACGACGCTGATCGGTACCGAAGCCATGGTGCGCGACCGGCTCCGGGTATGGCGCGCCGCCGGGGTGGACACCGTGCGCCTGTACCCGGCCGGGGAGACGTTGCAAGCCCGGCTCGACACCCTTGCCAGGGCGATAGAGCTGGTACGGGAGGTCGACGGCACCGCCTGAGCACTGCAGTCGGACCACCGGTCACCGGCATCCATCCCTGAAGCCCGTCTCACGTCTCCTGCGTCAGGCGGGCGGTGAGCAGGGAGCGTTCGGCGGGGTTGGCGGTGAGGCGGAGGGCCTGCCGGTCGGCCTCGGTGGCCTCCGCGTCGCGGCCCAGGTCGCGCAGGAGTGCGGCCCGGGTGGCATGGAACAGGTGGTAACGGCCCAACTGGCCGCCGAGCGCCTCGACTTGGGCCAGTGCGATGGCGGGGCCGTCGGTGTGGCTGACCACGATCGCGCGGTTCAGGCGTACCACCGGTGACGGGTCGACGGCCAGCAACATGTCATACAGGCGCAGGAGTTGAGGCCAGTCGGTGTCTTTCCAGCTGGGTGCCTCGCAGTGCACGGCGGCGATGGCGGCTTCGATCTGGTAGGGGCCCGGCCTGCCGAGCGCGGCGGCCCGCTCGATGAGTGTGGTGGCGCTGCGGATGCGCCGGGCGTCCCATCGGGAACGGTCCTGGTCGGCGAGCGGAATCAGCCGTCCCCCGGTGTCCAGGCGGGCGGGCCAGCGGGCGGCGTGCAGACGGATCAGGGCCAGCAGGGCAAGGGGTTCCGGCTCATGGGGCAGTGAGCCGGCGAGGAGGCCGGCGAGCCATTCGGCGTCGTCCACCAGTTCCCGCCGTACCCCCGGGTCTCCCTGGTCTCCCCCGGTGGTGAAGCAGCCCTCGTTGAAGACGAGGTACACCACGCGCATGACCTGGGGCAGTCGTCCGGCGCGCTCCTCCGGCTCGGGTGCGCGATAGGGGATGCCGGCAGTGGCGATCTTCCGCTTGGCCCGGGTCACCCGCTTGGCGAGGGTGGCCTCGGGCACCATGAACGCCCGCGCGATCTCGGCTGTCGTCAGGCCCACGACGGCGCGCAGGGTCAGCGCGACCTGGGCGTCCGGGTCCAGCGCCGGGTGGCAGCAGGTGAAGATGAGCCGGAGGCGGTCGTCGGGCTCGCGCTCGGCCGTTTCGGGCAGGGCCTCGATGCGGGCCGCGAGCTGCGGGAGCCGGTCCTGGAAGCGGGCCTCGCGGCGGATACGGTCGAGGGCCTTGTTGCGCGCGCAGGTCAGCAGCCAGGCGCCGGGCCGGCTGGGCGGACCGGCGCTCGGCCAGCGCCGCAGCGCCTCGACGACGGCCTCGCTGACCATCTCCTCGGCCAGGTCGAAGTCGCCGAGGAGGCGGACCAGGCTGGCGGTCAGCCGGCCCGCCTCCTCGCGGAAGACCCGCTCGATCAGTGACCGGGTGTCCCGGGCGCCTGCCGAGTCAGCGCTCGACAATCGGACGCACCTCCACCTTGCCGTCGGGCACCGGGAAGCTCGCGGCCAGCTCCAGCGCGGCGTCCAGGTCGGGTACCTCGACGACCGCGTAGCCGCCGATCGCCTCCTTGGCCTCCAGCAGCGGGCGGTCGATCATGGTGGAGCGGCCCTGCTCGACCACGACCGTCGTCGCGGTCTCGGGTTCGCGGAGCTGCTGAGCGTCGACGATCGTCCCGTCGGCGCGGTGCTTGTTGAACCACTCCATGAGCCGGCCGTAGACCTCGCCGCGCTCCTGGTCGGAGCCCTCTTCCTGCCAGGCGCCGCGGGTCAGCAGCAGCACGTACTTCATGGTGTCCTCCTCGGTCGTCCTTGCCTGTCTACCTTCACGACGAACAAGAAGACGCCGAGAGGACAGGACGTCCCGAAAATTTCCGTCGCGACCGTTTCAAGGGGTCACCTCCACGGCCGTGTCCGTCTCGCCGGGCGGCGCCGCGGTGCCCGGTCCCGCCCGGTGGACGGCCGATCCGGGTGGCCGTTCCTTGAGCGCGCCGTAGCCGATGAAGTACGCGGGCAGCCGGCGTACCCACCGTGACTCGGCGAGCAGGCGTGCCATGCGCCGGGCCCGCTGCTCGCGTCCGAGGGGCGGCCGGCCCTGCAGGACGGGAGCGATGATGCGGGCGTGGGCCACCCGCTGGAGGGTCTGTGTGACGACCGTGGCAGGACGACGGCGGCGCTGCAGACGGCGTACGTCGCGTGGTGCCACCCTGCCCCGGCGCAGTGGCTCGGTGAGGTAGCGGGCGGCGGCCACGGCGTCCTGGACCGCGAGGTTGATGCCGATGCCGAAGATCGGGGACATCGCGTGCGCGGCGTCGCCAATGCACAGCAGGCCGGGGCGGTGCCAGCGGCGCAGGCGGTCCAGCCGTACGTCGAGAAGCTTGACATCGTCCCATGAGCTCAGGGCGTGTGCGCGGTCGGCGATCCAGGGGACGGCCGCGGTGAAGTCGGCCAGGAAGCGGTCGAGCCCGGCGGCGCGGCGCTGTGCGTCGGTGCCCTTGGGGATGATCCCTGCGCACTGCCAGTAGTCGCCACGGTCGATCATCGCGGTCAGGAAGCGGTCACCGGCGGCGCCGTAGAGCCCCTGCGGATCGCTGTCCCGGCGCGGCAGCCGGAACCACCAGGCGTCCATCGGGCAGGGGAAGCGGCGCAGACGCAGTTCCGGGCGGGACCGGGCCAGTGATCCGCGGCCGTCGCAGGCGACGGTGAGCAGGGCGCGCAGCTCGCCCGTGCCGCCGTCGGCGGTGCGGTAGCGCACCCCGTTCACCCGTCCGGATTCGATCAGGAAGTCGGTGGCCTCCGTGTTCATCCGCAGCTCGAAGGACGGCTCGCGCCGGGCCTCGTCGGCGAGCAGGTCCAGCAGGTCCCACTGGGGCACCATCGCCACGTAGTTGTAAGGACGTGGCAGGACCGAGAGGTCCCCGACCATGACCGCCGCGCCGTCGGGTCCGATGGGCAGCTGGACGGTGCGGACCCGCCGTTGCGGCAGCTCGGCGAAGCGCTCGGCCAGACCGAGGTCGTCCAGCAGCGCCAGGGTGGAGGGGTGGACGGTGTCGCCGCGGAAGTCGCGCAGGAAGTCGCCGTGTTTCTCCAGCACCGTCACCGGGACCCCGGACCGGGCCAGCAGCAGAGCGAGCACCATGCCGGCGGGGCCGCCTCCCACGACACAGCATGTGGTCTGTTCCATGGCAGTCCTGCCCTTCACGAGAGCATTAATTCACCATTCGATGAATATCTAGCCTACTCCTTCGGACGAATTCCGGCCTCCCGCGGACCGCGCCGCGCCGCGCTCCGGGGCGAGGCGACCAGCGAACGTCGGCTACGGCGCTCCTGCTCGGCGTCTCGGACACACCGCTGTGCCCGAGCTCTGGGCCGAGTCCGAAGTAGCGCCGGAAGTTGTAGATCAGCGGGCTCCAGGCCGCGGGCTCGAGGTGCTGGGTTCCGGGCACCACCAGGCGCGGGTCGGCGTGCACCTTCAGCACCCGGGCCTCGACGATCAGGAAGTCGCCGGCGGCGTCGGTGCCCACCCGGGCGGCGCGGGCCTCCAGCTGGATCGGGCACTCGGCCACCCGCGGCGGGCGGACCGTGTGCGAGGCCTGGGCGTGCAAACCGGCCGCCGTGAACTTGTCCGGCTCGTAGCGGGCGCGACGGAGTCCGTGCCCGGCCGCCGCGGGCCGGCCGGTGAGCTCGCCCAGGTGCTCGACGGCCGCCCAGTGCCGGGGTTCGGGCAGGCTGATCACCAGCTCCGGCCGGGCCGCCAGGTTTGCACCGGTCTGGCCCTGCCTGCCGATCCCGAGCACCACCACCTGCCCGAGCGCCCAGGCCGACGAGATCGGTGCCAGGTTGACGGTGCCGTCCGGGTTCTCGGTGGTCAGCAGCACGACGGGGTGCCGAAGTAGAGGATGCTCGGGGTGATGGTCAGGTGGCCGGCGTTGTTCCCGGCCGGGTGCGGTGCGGTGTCCATGCGGGTGACGGTAGGGCGCCGACCGTTCGGCGGCGGCCGAACCGTGCACACGCGATCATGGCGGGCTCACTTCTCCCGGGCCACCTCGTTCTGCTCGGTCTCCCACCAGGGGCGTACCCGTTCGGGGGCGGCTGTCTGACCGTGGTCCGGGGAGGGTGCCGGGACGGGCGCCAGTTCAGCGTCGAGGCGGCGGTCGAGGGCGGCGGTCTGGACCCGCTCCGCCCGCGCCCACTGGAACAGCAGCGCCAGCAGGAAGGGCAACGCGACCAGCTCGGCGATGCTGAGCATCGCGCCGCCGCCGGTCTGCTGGTCGTGCTGGACGTCCGGGGACCAGCTCGGCGCGTGGTGCAGGTACCATGCGCCCGCGATCAGCGTGCTGTGCGTCATCACCACGACTCCCGGCACCGCGTCGACGATGCCGTCCAGGAACACCAGCGCCGCTCGCACCGGGTGGGTGCACCAGGCGGGCAGCGCCTCTTCGTGGGTCAGCACCGGTACGACGAACAGGCTGCCGACCGCGAGCAGGTGCAGGTACATCAGCTCGTGCAGCCAGCCCACGCGCAGGGCGGTCTCGAAGTACGGCGTGAAGTACACCGTCAGCTCGGTGCCGAGCACCAGGGCGGTGCTGACCAGCGGGAACGTCAGCACCCGCACCAGGCGGCCGGTCATGGCCCGGCGCACTCGCGCGGCGCCACCCTCCGGCAGCGCCTCGACGGCGAGCCGCAGCGGATCGCCGAGGGCCAGGCCGAGGGGTGCGACGAGGTCGAGGAGAATGTTCTGCACGGCGGCCGGCCAGAACAGCACGTGGTCGTAGACGGCAAGGGCGGACATCGTGGCCACCACCAGCGCGCCCAGGCCGAGCAGCGCGAACGCGATCACCCGGGCGGGCGGCCAGGGCGTGCCGCGCTTGCGCAGCCGTGCGACGCCCCAGCCGTAGAGCGCGCCGAGGGCGATGACCAGCAGCAGCGCGGGGACGTCCAGGTGCCACGTGGACAGCAGACGCCCCGTGGTCAGCTCGGGGAGCTGGCCCGCCGACAGTTCGGTCATCGCGTGACCATCCATGCAGATCGTCCTCCTTCGGCTCGACATGGAAGAACCGGCTCGGATCCATGACGGGAAGACGCTAGTCCCCCGCGGCCCGGGGGCAAGCATCGGGGTGCCGCACGCCGGGGTGAAATGCCGGGATCGAGCAGGACCGGCGCTCGTACGGCCTCGGTCAGTACACGTCCCGCACATACCGCTTCTCGGCGGCGAGCTGCTTGACGTACGCCGCCGACTCCGCGTCGTCCAGGCCGCCGTGGACGGTGGCGATCTCGCGCAGGGCCTGGTCGACATCCCTGGCCATGCGGGAGGCGTCGCCGCAGACGTAGAAGTGCGCGCCGTCGTGGAGCCAGGACCACAGCAGGGGCCCGTGCTCGCGCATCCGGTCCTGGACGTAGACCTTGGCGCGCTGGTCGCGGGAGAAGGCGGTGTCCAGTCGGGTGAGCGTGCCCTCCGCCAGGAACGCGGTCAACTCGTCCTCGTAGTAGAAGTCCGTCGCGCGGTGCTGTTCGCCGAAGAACAGCCAGTTCGGGGCGCGGTGGCCGCGGGCCCGGCGTTCCTCCAGGAAGCCGATGAAGGGTGCGATGCCCGTGCCGGGGCCCACCATGATCGCCGGTGTGGCGGGGTCGCTGGGCGGACGGAAGTGCGGTGCCCGCTGGACGCGGACCGGCACCGGGGCGCCGGGCTCGGCGTCGGCGAGGAAGGGCGAGCCGACGCCCTGGCGGGGCCGGCCGGCCAGGTTCTCGTACCGGACGACGGTGGTCAGCGACACCAGGTGGGGGTCGGTGAGGGGGCTGGAGGATATGGAGTACTCAACTGCCCGGAGACATAGAGCGCAACCGCGTCGGGGCCGTGCTCGTCGATGATCGCGCGCAGGCGCCGGGCGGTCTCGGCAACGGCGGCCGTCAGGGGCGCGGGCTGCGGCTCCTCGCCGCGGTCCGCACGGACGAGGGCGGTGGTGAGCCGGCCCGGGGCGGCGAGCATGTCGGCGGTGGTCGCGCCCTTCGCGCACAGCCGGCCGAAGTTCGCCGGGTGCTCCTTTTCGCCCGTCGCCTTCAGGACCGTACGCCGCCCGTCCGGTCCCCTGCCGATGTCGAGGACCATGCCGCAGCCGACGCCGCAGTACGAGCAGACCGTCCGCACCTTCGTCGTGCCCTCGCTCCGCGAGCCCGGCGGGGCCACGGGCGCCTCCCTCTCCTGTGTTCGACCTGATCTCACCCTTCGTGACGGTACGAACCGCTCATTACCGAGGTGTCTCGGCGCCTGATCATCAGGGGTTACGCCCACCGCACAGGACTCGGGAGCAGGGTGTGAGCCCCGGGCCAGGGGCATGCCGGCGGCCCCCGGGCGTCCGGCGTCGGCGCCGAGATCGGGCCCGGCCCATGACCAGCGTGCCGGCGGCGCCAGGCAGGGGAGAGCCCCGGTCGGCGAGGAGGCCGTCCGGGGCTGCGCCTGTGCCGGTGTGCCGGCGGTGGTGCACCCGCGGCGCGGGCCGCGGGTCATCGGGTCAGCGGCGGTATCCGCCGTCGTGGTGGCGGTAGCCGCCGTCGTGGTGGCGGTAGCCGCCGTCGTGCCATCCGGCCTCGTCGCGGCGGTCCATGTCCTCGGCGCGGTGGCTGCGGCGGCCCCAGGAGACGGCGTCGACGAGGCGGCCGCGATCGTCGCGCAGGACCGCGGTGTCGGCGTTGACGTCCCACACCGGGGTGCGGCGGTCCTGGTAGAGGTCGGTCCCGGTGTCCCGGCCGATCCCGGTGTGCACGCGGACGGTGGCCCGGCCCTCCAGCCACACGTGACGGAAGGTGTAGGTGTAACCGTCCCGGTCGGACAGCGTCCAGTCGTCCAGGTTCATCGCCCGGCGGGAGTCGTTCGTGATGTCCACCCACTCCCTGTTCAGCAAGCGGTTGGAACGGTCGTCCCGGCCCAGCCAAGCGTGCTGTACGCCGCTGATGTGCACCATCGCGTGGTGCATACGGCTCGACTGGTGCTCCGCAGCCGTGGCCGGGATGGCCACGGTGCCCACCAGCGCGGCGGTCACGGCAGCGGCTGCGGTCATACGGCGGGCGGAAGAAGAAGCGGACACGAGGTCCCCCTTCACGAGGATGCGTGGTGGGAGTCGGCGACCGGTCGGCCGCACACGCACACCGTGCTACCTACGCCCCGAATTGTCAGGGAAACGCGCGCAGGGCATTACGCATCCTGCATGAATCCATGACTCTCGCCTGCAATGTCCATTCATGTTCTGAATGCACAAGGTTGACGGCATGTCAGCCGCACTCGGCTTGGAAACATGAGCCCGAGGCAACCAATCCCGGACTCCGCCACCCCAGCGCCACCCAAGCCGTCCACCCGAAAGTGTGTAACAGAGCAGTACGCCGTCCGGGGCAGAGGCCTGAGTGGCGTGGGGGACGCGAGGTCAGCGCACGGGGAGGGCCCGGGTGTGTTCGACGCGGACGGCGTCCAGGTCCCGCGGGTCGAAGCCCAGCAGTCGCAGGATCGTCGGGGCGATCTGCGTGGTGTGCACCGGTCCGTCGACGTGTACGCCGTGCGGGGTGGCGGCGCCGGAGACGACGAGCGGGACGTCGAGATCGTCGGCGTGGGCGCCGCCGTGCTCGGCGATCTTGCCCTTGCCGCCGGTGTAGACGACGCCGTACTGGGAGACGCCGACCAGGTCGGGCACGCGGGAGTCGCCCGGCCGGGCGCGGAAGTACCGGGCCGCGTCCGCACCCGCGTAGAGGGACTGCAGACCGCTCGCCGTGAACGGCTTGGCCTTGCCGTCGATGTCGTTGCCCGTGCCGGACTGGGCGAGCAGGTAGGCCTTGGCGAAGTCGGCGGCGGCCTGGGAGCGGTCGGTGAGCCAGAGCAGCATGGCGTCGTCGTCCACCGCGTGGGCGACGAGGTCGCCGGAGCCCGGGTGCGCGGTCTTCCAGGCGGCGTTGAGGCCGTCGAGCAGCGGGCCGTCGTCGATGCGGGTCAGCGCCTTGGGGTCGGTGGGCGACTGACCGTGCTTGGCGGACAGGATGACGGTGGTGCTGTCGGCGAGGTGCTGCTTGCGGAGCTCGGTGAGGAAGGCGCCGAGCCGCTGGTCCACGAAGTCGAGGTTCTTCTCCAGCAGCGGGCCGGGCACGCCCTTCGTCCGGTAACCGCCCGTCAGACCGTCGGAGGTGGGCAGCTTCTGGGCGGTCGAGACGGACTGGAAGTTCATGCCGAAGACCACGGGGGCCCCGACCTTGTGGTTACGCCCGTGGTCGTAGCCGTCGATCTCGTTGAGGACGGCTTGCGCCTTGTACCCGTCGTACTGCTCGGTCGCGGCGTTGTCCTTCGTCCAGTCACCCGCGGCGTAGCCTATGGCCTTGCTGTTGATCTCGGGCGTGAACAGGTCCTGGATGCCCTTGCCGGAGGGGCCGTTGAGGATGTCGTAGGCGGCGTGCTTGTCGGACCACGCGGTGCGCAGGCCGGCCGAGCGGACCACGTCGAAGACGGTGTTCACCCGCAGGTAGGAGTGCGGGTAGAGCGGTTTGCACGTCTTCGGGTCGACCGGCAGCTTCGCCGGGTCGATGAGGCTGGTGGGGTCGCCGGTCATCTGCAGGATGCTGCCGGGCAGGCCGCTGAGGCCCTGACCGGCGTCGAGGGAGTCCTGGTTCTTGTCGAGGTCCTCGGTGAGGTCGACCTCGGCGCCGGGCTTGGCGCCGGCGCAGTTGGTCGTACCGGCCGGCAGGAGGGCGGAGCTGTAGGTGTCGTCGTAGTAGACGCCCGTGGTGCCCGGGTCGCCGCCCGTGAGCTGGCCGACCATGCCCGGGAAGGAGTCGGAGGGGTTGGTGGTCGCCGCGTGGGTGTACTGCACACCGCCGGCGGTGAGCCGGGCGAGTGCCGAGTGGGGGTGACGGGCGATGTACCAGGCGAGGTCGGACTGGTGCAGACCGTCGACGGACAGCAGCAGGACATGCCGGGCGGCCGGGTGCGGGTGTGCGGAGGCGAGCGCGGAGCCGGGCGCGGCCGCGGCGGTGAGCGCGCCGACCGCGGCCAGCGCGGCCGCGGCCGCCGTGACGGTACGTGCGGGGTGGGCCGGACGTCTGGACATGGCTTCTCCTCGGACTGTGTCGAGCGGGTGCGCGTCGTGCACCGACATCCGAGAGGCGGAACATGTACGCCAGCGGACGGTCATGCCGCGTCCAGCCCAAGAAACGCATGGGCTCGGGCAAAGTCTTCCGGCTTCTGACGGGGGCTCAGTGACTGGGTGTTCGGGCCCACCGTGAGTGCGTACGACACGGCACCGATGCCCACGGTGCCGCCCAGGCCCCGGTGTGCCGGACGACAGGACTGGATCGCCTGAGACGCGCTCACCTCCTCAACGGCGGCTCATGACTGCCGTCCGCCGAACTGCCAGTTGTGGACCTCGATGTCGACATACCGGTCCACGGTCAGCACGGCGCGCGCCGTGTCCGGGTCCGGTGCCCGGACCAACGCTGCCGTACCGAGCCAGGTGTTGCCGTCGTCGGACAGCAGTGGCCCGTACGCGATCAGCTCGTTCTGCTCCAGGGGCAGAGTGAGGTCGGCGGCCTCTCCCCGGCCGAGACCGAGCACGAAGTACCGGCGGCCGCCGGTGCGCCCTCCGGGGAAGTCCCACATGGTGCGCCCCAGCACGTTGCGCCATCGGCGCAGCAGCACGTCACGGTACACACCGGCCTGGTAGCCGGGCTCGTCGAAGGCGAATGCGCGGGCGGTGGCGGGATCGGGCAGGTCGACGATGTGCACGCTGCCGGTGGGTACTTCGCCGTCGTCCGTGAGGGTCGGACCGCGGGCGATCATCTCTTTGTCGAACCGGTCCATGTAGGACCAGTGCGCTTCGAGCAGCTCCATGCGCTGCGCGAGGGAGCCCCGCCGATCGCGGTGGTAACAGATGAATTCCATGCCCGCAGTGTGTCGGTCCTGGAGCGCAACAGCACAGCGGTTATCGGTGAGAACGATCTCGAAGGGCACCTCGGCTCTCGCCTCGGTGGTGATCAGCCTGGTGAGATGATCCCGGTGTCTGGCACCGCCGCCACGCCGATCTGCTGAACCAGGTTTCCATGGACTACGGCTACCGACAGCTCATCGCGGGAGACAGTGGGTCCGGCACGGCCGACGGGAACCGGACGGACGCGTCACGGCAGTGATCCCTGATACTGCTCGCTGATCGCGTCAATGCTCATGTCCCCTCTAGAGACCACAGGATTGGCCCATGGCAACCATCCTCGCGTTTCACGCCCACCCGGACGACGAGGTGTTTCTGACCGGCGGCACGCTCGCGCGGGCCGTGGCCGAGGGGCATCGTGTCGTGATCGTGGTCGCCGCGGACGGGCTCATGGACGCCGTGCCGGAGGGCGGAGCACCACGGCTGGACGAGCTACGGGCGAGTGCTGCCGTGCTGGGCGTGCAGCGGGTGACGCATCTGGGGTACGCGGACAGCGGCCATGGTCCGGTGCTGTATCCGGATCCGCCGGACCGGACACGATTCGTGCGGGCGGACACGGAGGAGGCGGCCGAGCGGCTGGCCGCCATCCTCCGCGAGGAAGGGGTGAACCTGCTCCTCAGCTACGACGCACGGGGCGGCTACGGCCACCGCGACCACGTCAAGGTGCACGAGGTCGGCAGGCGTGCCGCCGAACTCGCCGGGGCGCCGCGGGTGCTGGAGGCGACGATCCCACGCGATGTGGTGGCGCGCCTGGTGAGGCTGGTGCGTGTGCTGAGGATCCCGTTGCGGTTCGACGCGGACACGGTCCGCACGGCCTACACCTCGCGCGCCGCCATCACCCACATCGTGGATGTCCGACGGTTCGCGGCGCGGAAGCAGGCGGCTCTCGCGGCTCATCGTTCGCAGGTGTCGGGCAGGGGGCGGCTTGCTCCGGTGCTGAGGGTGCTGGTCCGCGTTCCGGCCCCTGTCTTCGGATGGCTGCTCGGGCGGGAGTGGTTCGCGGAGGCACAGGCGACGACGGCGCCGTCCGACGTCATCGGCGACATCTTCCGACCGGTCTCGTAGCGTCTGCCAACCGGCCGTCCAGCGTCCGCCGACCGGCCTCACATCCGTTCCGGTGCCGAGACGCCGAGCAGGTGCAGGCCGTTGTGCAGCCCCCGTTGGCAGGCCTCCGTCAGCCACAGCCGGGCCCGGGCGCGGTCGTCCGGGGTCTCGCCGGCCCGCGGCGGGACCCGGCAGGCGTCGTAGAAGCGGTGGTACGTGCCGGCCAGCGCCTCCAGGTAGTGCGCCACCCGGTGCGGCTCGCGCAGCGTGGCCGCGGTGGCGACGACCTGCGGGAACTCGGCCAGCGTGGCCAGCAGGTCCACCTCCCGTCCGTGGGTGAGCCGGGCGGGGTCGAAGTCCTCCGGCGCGCCCTTGTCGATCCCGGCTTCCTTCGCCTTGCGCAGCACGGAGCAGGGCCGGGTGTGCGCGTACTGGACGTAGTAGACCGGGTTGTCGTTCGACTTCCGGGTCAGCAGGTCGATGTCGAGGTCGATCATCGTGTCCACACTGGCCCGCGCGAGCGCGTACCGCGCGGCATCGACACCGACCGCCTCGGTCAGGTCGTCGAGGGTGAGGACCGTACCCGCCCGCTTGCTCATCCGGACCGGTCTGCCGTCCTTGACGAGGTTGACCAGTTGGCCGATCAGGATCTCCAGATGCCGGTCCGGGTCGTCGCCGAAACAGGCCGCCATGGCCCGCATCCGGCCGACATAGCCGGCGTGGTCGGCGCCGAGCATGATGACGACCCGTTCGAAGCCCCGGGACCGCTTGTTCAGGTAGTACGCGCAGTCCGCGGTGAAGTACATCCATGAGCCGTCGTTCTTCACCAGCACCCGGTCCTTGTCGTCGCCGAAGTCCGTGGTGCGCAGCCAGACCGCGCCGTCGGACTCGTAGACATGGCCGCCGTCGCGCAGCCGGGTGACGGCGGTGTCCAGGTCCCCCTGGTCGTGCAGGTCCTTCTCGTTGAAGTAGGTGTCGAAGCGGGTTCCGAACGCGGTGAGCGACGTCTTGATCTCGTCGAACATCAGCTCCGTGCCCACCGCCCGGAACACGGCGAAGGACTCGCTCTCCGGCAGGTCCAGGGCGCCGGGGTGGTGCTGCAGCACGGCGTCCGCGATCTCCTGGATGTACGCGCCGCTGTAGCCGTCGTCGGGCACCGGCAGCCCCTGGGCAGCGGCGAGCAGGGAGCGGACGAAGCGGTCGATCTGTACGCCGGCGTCGTTGAAGTAGTACTCCCGCGACACGTCCGCGCCCGCGGCCTCGAGCAGCCGGGCCAGGACGTCTCCCACGACCGCCCAACGGGCTCCGCCGATGTGCACCGGGCCGGTGGGGTTGGCGGAGACGAACTCAAGGTTGAGCCGCAGGCCGCCCAGCCGGTCGGTGCGGCCGTAGGCTTCCCCGGTCAGGACGATGTCCCGGGCCAGGGCGCCGATCGCCGCGGTCTCCAGCGTGATGTTGAGAAACCCGGGGCCCGCCACCTCGGCCTTCGCGACTCCCCCGGCCGCGCTCACCAGCGGCGCCAGTGCCTCGGCGACGGCGCGGGCGGGCAGGCCCGCGGGCTTGGCGAGTTGCAGGGCGACGTTGGTCGAGTAGTCGCCGTGGCCGCGGTGCCGGGGGCGCTCCACGCGGATCTCCTCGGGCACCTCTGCCGAGATGCGTCCGGACTGGATGACCGTGTGGACGGCGTCGGAGATGACGGCCGCGAGATCTGCTGGAGTCACAGGGCCGACGCTAGCGGAGCCGACGGCGCCTGTGACATCCAATTTCCGGGGGCTTGTGCTCACCAGCCGGCAACACGTTCCCAAGGGGGTCCGGCTCGACCAGGGTTCGTGCGGGGTCCGAAGGGGCGGTGCTCTTCCGGGTGTTCCCGTGGCCCTACTTGGCGTAGTTGTACACGGTCGCCCGGGACACACCCAGCAGGTCGGCGATGGTCTGTGCGGCGTCGCGCGAGTCGAAGTAGCCGTCCCGCTGCAATTGCCGTACGAGCGCCTTCTTGTCGTCCCGGCTCAGCGAGCGGGGCGTCGCGGCGCGCTCCGCGGCGTGTTCCTCCACCGCTCGACGCAGCTCGCGGGCGGTGCGGTCGCGCAGAGCCTCCAGGGGCTGCTCGCGGTGCTCGGTGCCGGTGGCCACCAGGTTGGACAGGGCGAGGGTCACCGGTGACAGCACGGACACGTCCAGGTTCAGGCAGAGAGCCGCGATGTACTCCCCCGCGGCGTTCTTGATGCCGATGGACGTGCTCTTCGCGGGGCGGCCGTCCGGGAACTGATTGGGGTAGTTCTGGATGACACTGGGGTAGTCGGGGTCCTCGATGCGGGCCAGGCCCAGCTCCGTGGTGGAGTCCCCGACCCGACGTCCGGAGAGGTTGTTCTCGATCGCCCGGATCGCGTGCTCGGGATTCCGCAGGTCGTGCAGCACCACCTCGCACAGACCGGGGAACATGCGCCCCAACGCCACGGCGATCTTCTCAGCCTCGCGGATGAGGTGCTCGTCCGCCTCCGCATGTTCCACGGGAAGTCTCTCCAGGACCATTGGACCAATTTTCCATCTCTGGATGTTCAGCCTAAGCGAGGCTTGGTGTTTGTCCAGCGGGTCGCCTTCGGCGCGCGGGCGGCCGCGGTGGTCGGCTGGTGCTTCTCCTGCGCCGTACCCGCCGGTGCCCCGGCGGCGGGCATGTGCGCCGGGGCGTACGTCGCGACCGCCCTCGGCGGCGGCCGGCGCACGGTGCTGCTCACCGCTGGCGTGCCGCTCGTCCTGGTGGCCGTGGCCAACGGATTCGGTATGACCGTCTCCGGCCGACTGCAACTCACGCTCGCCGTGCTGCTCGTGGCGCTGTTGCCGACCGCGGTGGTGACCGCGCTGCCGCATGCCCACCTGCGGAACCTGCATCCGTTCGCGCCGCACGGCCGGCCCGCGATCGGCGCGGCCGCGGCGCTGCTGGTGTGGAGCTTCGCTGGCTGGGAGGCCATCACCCATCTCGCCGCCGGCTTCCGCCGTCCGGCGCGCGACCTGCCCCGCGCCACCGCCGTGATGGTCGCCGTCGTGGGCGTGCTGCACCTCGCCGTCGCCGCCACCAGAGTCCTGGTGCTCGGCCCGGCCGCCGGCACCTCCGACGCCCCGCTGGCCGAACTGCTCGCCCTCGGCATCGGCGGCACGGTCCACGTGCTGGCTGCGGCCGCCGCCGTGCTGCTCACCCTCGGCACGATGAACGCCTGCTTCGCCGGCGCGGCCAGACTGGGCGCCGCACTCGGTCGCGACGGCGCGCTGCCCGCCTGGCTCGACCGGGGCGGCGGCGTCGGTGCGGTGCCGCGCCGCAGCCTGGCGGTCGTGACAGGGCTCTTGGGCCTCGCCCTGGCCGCCACCGCGGTCGCCGACGTGGGCCCTCAGCCGCGCGCGCTGCTGACCACCGGGTCGTTCGTGACCGTGTACGCGCTGCGCGCTCCTCGCGCTCGTCGCGGTCGCCGCCCTCCTCGTCATGACGGGCTGGTACCTGCTGTGGCCGCTCGTCATCACGGCGAGCGCGGCTGTGCTGTCTGCGACGGCGCCGAGCAGGCACAGTGCGTTCCGTGAGCGCCACGGCGGCGGCCGGGGCCCCACGGTTCAGCAGGCGCCGCCGAGCCGGCGGCCCGCCCCGCCTCCGGGACAGGCCGCCGACCTCAACCGGTGCCGGATCACAGAGCGCGTTCCAGGCGGTCCGCCATCAGCTTGACGAAGCGGGCGGGGTCCTTGGGCTGGCCGCCCTCGGCGAGTACCGCCAGACCGTGCAGGAGTTCCGCGGTCTCGGTGAGCCCCGTGCGGTCCTCGCGCTCCTTGTACGCCTGGTTGAGGCCCTTCACCAGCTGGTGGCCGGGGTTGAGCTCCAGGATCCGCTTGGCGCGGGGCACCTCCTGGCCCATCGCGCGGTACATGTTCTCCAGCGCCGGGGTCAGGTCGTTCGCGTCGGAGACGACACAGGCCGGGGAGACGGTGAGACGGGAGGACAGACGCACCTCCTTGATGTCCTCGTCCAGTTGCTCCTTCATCCAGCCGAGCAGGCCTGCGTAGTCCTCGGTCTGCTTCTCCCGCTCGCCCTCGGAGGATTCGTCGTTCTTGGCGTCGAGGTCGATCTGCCCCTTGGCGACGGACCGCAGCTTCTTGCCCTCGTACTCGCCGACGGTGTCGGCCCACACCTCGTCGACGGGGTCGGTGAGCAGCAGCACCTCGATGCCCCGGTCCCGGAAGGCCTCCATGTGCGGGGAGTTCTCGATGCTCTGCCGGGACTCGCCGGTCAGGTAGTAGATGTCGTCCTGGCCGTCCTTCATCCGCTCCACGTAACTCTTCAGCGTGGTCGGCTCGGTGTCGTCGTGTGTGCTCGCGAACGACGCGAGGGCGAGGATGGCGTCACGGTTCTCCGGGTCGGTGACCAGTCCCTCCTTCAGGACGGTGCCGAACTCGCGCCAGAAGGTGGCGTATCGGTCACGGTCCTTGGCCATCATGTCCTTGACCGTGGACAGGACCTTCTTGGTCAGCCGTCGCCGCATCATCTCGATGTGCCGGTCCTGCTGGAGGATCTCGCGGGACACGTTGAGCGAGAGGTCAGCCGCGTCGACGACACCCTTGACGAAGCGGAGGTACGGCGGCAGCAGCGCCTCGCAGTCGTCCATGATGAAGACACGCTTGACGTACAGCTGCACACCGCGCCGGAAGTCCCGCGTGAACAGGTCGTGGGGAGCGTGCGCGGGGAGGAACAGCAGGGCCTGGAACTCGAAGGTGCCCTCGGCCTGGAGCCGGATCGTCTCCAGCGGGTCGCGCCAGTCGTGCCCGATGTGCTTGTACAGCTCGTGGTACTCGTCGTCGGACACCTCGTCACGCGACCGTGCCCACAGTGCCTTCATCGAGTTGAGCGTCTCGGGCTCGGGCGCCCCTTCATCGCCCTCGCCCTGGTCCGGGACCATCCGGATGGGCCAGGTGATGAAGTCCGAGTAGCGCTTGACGATCTCCCGGATCTTCCATGGGGAGGTGTAGTCGTGGAGCTGGTTCTCCGGGTCGGCGGGCTTGAGGTGGAGGGTGACCGAGGTGCCCTGCGGGGCGTCGTCGGCCGGCTCCAGTGTGTACGTGTCCTCGCCGCGCGAGGTCCAGCGGGTGCCCTGGCTCTCGCCGGCGCGCCGGGTGACCAGGGTGACCTCGTCCGCCACCATGAAGCCGGAGTAGAACCCGACGCCGAACTGGCCGATCAGCCCCTCCGCCCCGGCCGCGTCCTTGGCCTCCCGCAACTCCTGCAGGAACTGTGCGGTGCCGGAGTTGGCGATGGTGCCGATGAGCCGCCCGACCTCGTCGTACGACATTCCGATGCCGTTGTCCCGCACGGTGAGGGTGCGGGCGTCGCGGTCGATGTCGATCTCGATGTGCAGGTCGGACACGTCGGCGTCCAGCGAGTCGTCCCGCAACTTCTCCAGACGCAGCTTGTCCAGCGCGTCGGAGGCGTTGGAGACGAGCTCTCGCAGGAAGACGTCCTTGTTGGAGTAGACCGAGTGGATCATCAGCTGCAGCAGCTGACGGGCCTCTACCTGAAACTCGAGCGTTTCAGTCGGCATGTTCGCGAATTCCTCACAGGTGATATCGGCGGAACTGATGGCAGACACTGTAAAACACCACGTCAGCACGTCGGCCGCAGACGCCGACGGTGGCTGGATCCTGACCCCGCGGCCAGGCCCCGCGGCCAGGCCCCGATCAGCTCGGTTCCTTGATTACCTGGCAGGTCATCGACCGCGGCGGCCACCGGCGGCAGGATCGTGAACAGCACAGCAGCCGACCGACCGGAGGGACACCATGACCGCCTACGCGATCGCTCACCTGCGGGAAGCCGCTCCGCACCCGGAGATCGCCGAGTACATCGCGCGCGTCACCGCCACCTTCGAACCGTACGGCGGCCGGTTCCTCGTACACGGCGATCAGCACGAGGTGAAGGAGGGCGCATGGCCCGGGCACGTCGTCGTGATCGGCTTTCCGTCGATCTCCCACGCACGCGCCTGGTGGGACTCCGAGGAGTATCGGGCCATCGCACCCCTGCGCTCCCGGCACATCGAGGGCGACATCATCCTGGTTCCGGGCGTGCGCGAGGACTACGACGCGACCGTCACGGCACGGACCATGCTGGAGGCTCTTGCCGCCCCGTGCTGATGCGGCGCGGCCCACTCGGGCCGCAACTGGTGCCGGCCTCCTCCTCGTTCGTGCCGACGGACCGGCGGTAATTCCCTACCGCGTTGGCCGGAAAGCACGGACACTCGCCTCATGGATGACATGAGGTCGTTTCGGGAGGCGGTCATCGCGTGGGCTGCCGGTGACCCCGGCGACTTGGCCCGCGTGCTGGCCGCGCGGCTTCCCGTCCGTGCGGCCGTCCTGCTGGAAGGGCCGAGTGATGTCGCGGCGGTCGACGCGCTCGCGGCGCGTCGCGGCCGGAACCTGGCGGCCGAGGGCGTCTGCGTCCTGCCGATCGGCGGTGCGATGAGTGTCGGGCGCTTCGCCCGCCTCCTCGGGCCACCCGGCCTGGGCCTGCGCCTCACGGGACTGTGCGACGAGGCGGAGCGCGCCTACTTCGCGCGCGCTCTGCCGGGGGCCGGCTCAGCACAGCACGGTTTCTTCGTCTGTGCGGCGGATCTGGAGGACGAGCTTATCCGCGCGCTGGGCGTGACACGGGTGGAGGAACTGGTCCGAGCGGAGGGCGAGCTGCGTGCCCTGCAGACTTTCCTGCGCCAGCCCGCACAGCGGGGCCGCACCTCGCACCAGCAGTTGCGGCGCTTTCTCAGCACGAAGAAGAAGCGCAAGATCCACTACGGCCGCGTCCTCGTCGAGGCCCTCGCTCCCGACCGCGTGCCCGCCCCACTCGACGACCTGCTGACCAGCCTCTGACCACGGGGCAACGTCGTTCGGAGAGTGGGTCCTCTTCGGTTCGGCGTAAGCCCGCGGGAGGTGATCACGGTGATGCGCGCACATGGTGTCCGCAGCGTTCTGGGTCCGTTGCCCGAGGCGGAGAGTCTCCAGACGCTGGAGCAGGTGATCATTCCGGCGTTCACGAGGGGCGCCGTATCTCAGTGCCACCCCGTCGTCGTTGTCGTCGCCGGGCAGCCCGGCGCGGGGAAGACTCAGATCGCCGACCTCGTTCAGGCGGCGCTGGACCGGCGGGGCGGCGCGGTACGGATCTGCAGCGACCTCTACAAGTCGGCGCACTCCCGGTATGCCGAGCTCCTGGCTGACGACGTTCGCACCGCCGGCGTGAAGGTGCGCCCGGACACGCGCCGCTGGCAGGCCGCGCTCGAGGATCACGTTCGAGCGCACGGGTTGGACGCGGTGGTCGAGTCCGCCCTCGCTGATCCCGAGGAGTTCCGCGTGGTGGCGGTGGCCACAGCGGAGGCCCTGAGCCAGCTCGGGGTGCTGGACCGCTTTCTTTCCGAGGCGCTCTCCGGTGGCGGCCGGTATGTCTCGTGGGAGAACCACGACACCTGCGCGAAGCAGATGCTCCAGACCTTGGCCATCATCGAGGCCGAGCAACTGGCCGACCGCATCACGGTGGTGCGGCGCGACGGCACCGTGCTCTACGACAACGACCTCGTCGACGGGGTGTGGCGCCGCCGGCCGGCGGCCGAGAAGGCGGTGGTGTACGAGCGGTCCCGGCCCTGGACCGCCCAGGAGACGGCCGTCTTCCGCCGGGAGTTGGCCCGGACCGATCAGCGGCTGCACCGCGATGTGCACTGCGAGGACCGGCGCCTGGCCGTCCAGCGCGACGTCGAACGTGCCGCCGCGCTCGCCGAGCCCGTACGCCGCATCGTTCAACCGCGACGGCGGGCGCCGGGCGTGGACTACCACCGGCTTTCGGCCGAGGAACACCGCTGGATCTTCGACGAGCTCATCGCGCCCTCCTACCTGAGCGGCATCGTCAGCCGGGACGATCCGCGGGCGGTCTATGTGCTGGGCCAGCCGGGGGCGGGGAAGCTGCTGGCCGCCAGGATGGTGAAGCGGGCCATGCGGCCGGGGACGACGCAGTTGGTCGGCGATGACTTCAAGGCGTCGCACCCGGACTATCTGCGCCTGCTGGAGGAGGACCCCCGTAATGCCGGGGCCGCGATCCGGGCCGACTACCGTGCCTGGTTCGCCGAGGCCGAAGCGTATGTGCGCCGGCACCGCGGCGACGCGCTGATCGAGGGCGCGCCGGGCAGCGTGCAGGAGTTCCTCGCCAGCGCGCTGCCGTTCGCGGCCGACGGCTACACGGTCGAGCTGGTAATCCTGGCCGTGCGGGAGGCGGACAGTCTGCTGTCCACGGCGCTGCGGTACGCCCGCTCCCTGCAGAGGGGCGGCTACCCGCGCTTCACTTCACGAGCGGGACACGACGTGTGCTTCCGCGCCCTGGCCGACGTCGTCGACGCCGCGCAGCGGCATCCGGCGATCACGGCCGTGACCGTGATCCGGCGTGACGGCGAAGCCCTGCTCCGACAGGAGAGCGGGGGCCGGCGGGCGGCCTGGGCGCTCGCCGCGGAACGGCTGCGTCCCTACACCGAGCAGGAGGCCGCCGCATTCCTCCGCCTCCACCAGGCGCTGCGCCGGGCGCTTCCCCAGCACCGCCAGGAGCTGGATGAGATCGCCGCCCTCGCGCGACCGCTGATGCCCGCACGGGTGCAGCCGGCCCGCATCAACCGGCCGCACCCATCCGTCTGGCCTCTGCCGGTACGGCGCCTGCCCTCGGCCTACGACTCCTTGAGCTCCTTGAGCCGGGCCGCATAGACGGTGGCGACCCGCTCGGCCTCCTCCGGGTCCGCGGTCGCCAGCTGCGCCTGGTCGGCGAGCGCGGCCTGACGGGCGGCCTTCAGCTCCTCGATCCGCTCCTCGTCGGGCACCGGCGCCCTGCGCTCGGACGCGATCTGCGTGCTGTACCAGGTCACCACATCGCGGACGATGTCTGCCGCGTCCTGCTCTTCGCCGCCGTCCAGGCCGGAGAAGTCGGGCTCATCTGGTGTGCCGGCCATGACACCCCCTTCGCATTCTGATCTTGAACGAGGGGCCATTGTCCTCCCGGCCCACTCCCCCGGCTCGGTGCCATCCCGGCGTTCCCGGGCCGTGGACAGGCCTGAAACCGCCACCCAACCGGGCCACGCCCCCGGGAGCGACTCCCCAAATCCCGCAGGGCGGGCATAGGTTGAGCTCAGAGTGATCATCTATCGGGGGTGGACGTGACCGGCGGCCGTGATCTGAGGGCCCTGTTCAGTACGAACGACCGCACCGTAACGGCGGAGGAGGCGTTCACCAACCGGCAGGCGCAGTGGGACCTGGTGGCCGATGCGCTTACCGAGCACCTGCAGCGGATCTCCTCACCTGGCTTCGACGTTGAAGACCTCGAGGCGCCCCGGAACAACGTGATCGTCCTGCACGGCGTCGGCGGGATCGGCAAGACCACCCTGTCCCGCCAGCTCGAGGCAGCACTCGCCGATGCCGGACAGCGCCCGCCCCAGTGGGGTGAGCCCGGCTGGCCGGACGGGCGGATCCTGCCCGTCCGGATCGACCTCGCCCGCTCAGCCGGCACCGACTTCGAGCAGCTGGTGCTCACGATCCGGCTCGCCCTCGCCGGCCGCGTCGGGCGCCCGCTGCCCGCCTTCGACCTGGCCCTGCGCCGGTACTGGGAGGTGAACCATCCCGGAGAGCCGATCGAGGAGTACCTGCGCCGCGGCGGGCTGGCCGCCCGGTTCGGGCAGGCGCTGCCCGAACAGATGCAATCCGCGCTCAGCGAGGCCGCCCAGACGCTCGCGCTGCCCGGCATGGTCGGATCGGTCGTCGGCCAGGTCACCGGCGCACTGGTGCGCGCCTTGCGTGAACGCCGCCAGACCGTACGCGCGCTCGCCGGGTGCGCGCGGCTGGCCGACCTGCTGGAAGCCGAGCCCGATCTGGACGCCCTCTCCTACTATCCGCACCTGCTCGCGTGGGAGATCGCCCGCCTCCCCGACCGTATGCGCGTCACCCCCGTCGTCCTGCTCGACACCTTCGAGGACGTCGGCGACCGGACCCGCCGCGACCAGGAACGGCTGATCCAACGCGTGGTATGGCTGATGCCCAACGCGCTGTGGGTGATCACCGGGCGCGGCCGGCTGCAGTGGGCCGACGAAGGCCTCCAGGGGCAGCTCGACTTCACCGGCCCCGAGGCCTGGCCCGGCCTGGCCGCCGCCGACACCCCCTACACCCGCACGCCGCTGCCCACCACCAGCGGCGGCCGGCAGGTCCTGGTCGGCGACTTCGCCCCGGAGGACTGCGACGACTACCTCGCCCGTCGGCTCTCCCGCGACGGACAGCCCCTCATCCCCGACGACCTGCGCGCTGTGATCACCAGCCGCAGCCACGGCCTGCCGCTCTACCTCGACCTGTCGGTGATGCGCTTTCTGGAGATCCGCCGCACCGGCCGCACCCCCACCCGCGATGACTTCGACCAAGACTTCCCGGCCCTGATCTCCAGGACCCTGGCCGACCTGACTCCCGATGAGCGCCACGTCCTGCGTTCGGTCAGCCTCCTGGACGCCTTCGACCTCCCCCTGGCCACCCGCGCCGCAGGCCTCGCGCACGAGGCGCCAGCGATGCGGCTGATCGAACGCCCCTTCGTCCGCGAGAACCCCTTCGGGCTCTGGCCGTACCACCTGCACGCCCTGATCCGCTCCACCATCCGCGGCGCCGACGACCACAGCGACGACCGCTGGAGCCGCGCCGACTGGCAGCGCGCCGCCGAACGCGCCTTCACCGCCCTCGGCCAGCAGTGGCGAGACGGATCCGACCGCGACCGGCTTCTCCTGGTCGGCTGCCTGCGCCAAGGCCTGCGCCTGGCCGGCACCCACCGCCTGGAGCTTGGCTGGCTCACCGACGCGGCCTGGGCATACATCGGCGACTCCGTCTGGGAGCCGATCGCCCCGCCCGACACCGGCGATCGCACCGGCCTGGACACGGCGGCTGACGCTTTGGTCGAACTCCTCAGCGCCCTAACCCGCCGCCAGCACGAACACCGCACCCGCACCGTGGACCGGCTGACCGCCGTCCTCGACACCCGCCTCCTGCCCGCCGAACTCGAGGAGATGGCCCTGTACTACCGGGCCAAGGCCTACCGCGACACCGGGCACAGCCAGGAATCACGCCACGGCTACCAGCAGGTCGCCGACGGCAACGGCCGCCTGGCCGCCGCCGCCCGACGCGGCCTCGCCCAGGCCGCCCGGCTCGCCGGCGACTTCCCCACCGCACACGCCGCCGCACAGACCCTGGGATGGGAAGGACGCCACCAGCGCGTCCTGGGCGACCTGTGGTGGCTACAGGGAGAACCGGAACGCGCGGCCGCCGCCTACCTCGCCGGACGCACGGAAGCCGAACAGCACGCCAAAGCCGGCGAAGCCGCACACAACCAAGCCCTGCGCGCACTCGCCGTCGCCTTCTACGACCCCCACCAGGCCGACGGCGAAATCGACCTCGCCCACCAGCTCCTCGCCAACCTCGACCTGCGCGCCACCACGATCAACGCCGCCATCGCCGCCCTGATCCGCGACGCCGGCGATGCCTCGCTCGACGACCGCATCCACACCCTGCGCACCGAGCTCGACATCGCCGGCCTCACCTCCATGACCCCCACCCTCGAACTCGCCGCGGCATTCCACCAAGCCGTCCTCGACGACCACGACGCACTCGCCGCCACCCTCGCCCGGCTGCGCGAACAGACCCAGAACGGGGACTACGCCTACTACATCGATATCGCCTGCTTCATGGCTGCCCTTCCCCTCCCCGCCGACCACACGGGGCCGCGGTGGCTGGATGGCGAACAGGCCACCCGTGCCCGATGGCGCACGCTCGTCACCGCCCGCCAGCACCGCCTCCACACCAACCAGTAGCAGCAGAGGGGAACGGCATCCCTCGCGCCCCAACCGTTTGACCTGCACACATAAGGCTGCGGCCCGCGAACACTCGAAGTGTTCGCGGGCCGCAGCCTTAAAGGGAGATCAGCTGGCGTTCCGTCCGATCAGCTGGGTCAGCACCTCAACGATCTGCGCCTGGTTTCGATCGATCTTCTCGGTGAGGCCGCGGACCTTACTGGCGAGGGAATCCACTTTCGCGTCCAGGTTGCCCACTTTCTGATCAAGATTGCCCACCTGCAGGCGAAGCGCCGTGCGTTCTCGGGGGCCAATTCTTGTGCCGGGCAGTGGGCTTCAGCTTGGCACGGCCGGCGTTCAGGCCGAGGCCGGGACCTTCGGGACAGCCTGGTGGGCGGCCTCGGTGAGGGTCGTGCCGGCCGAGTACGACAGCCACCGGCCGTGGGCGGAAAGCCAGTTGACGAACGCGTAGGCGCCTCCCGCCCGGGTCGATGCGGATCAGTGTCTGCGGTCCTCGTCGGTATGGTGGATGCCACTGGCTCGCCGAGGCGAGCCGGGGTTCAAGAAACTCGGCAGGTGTTGCTCGCCGGGTCTGGCGGCTCCCCAGGCACAATGACAGTACCGCCGGAGCAGACGCTCTGTCCGATGATCGTGTTCCCGTTGAACTCCAACCTGCTTGCGTCGAGAGTGACACCCCCAATGATCGTGTTGCCCTCGATGCCGCCGCCGTTCACCTGACTGAAGCCGACGCCGCCCTGAATCACGTTCCCCTGGCACGTCACGGCTGAGCCCGGTGGGCGGTCCTCGGGATCCCCGACCCATACGCCAGGCGAGGGAACATTACTGATGGTCAGGCCGCCGTTGATATGGGATCCGCATACCGTTGGCAGAGAACCATGGCTTGCAGGTCCGCTTTCCCGGACTCCGCCGTTGACCGTGGTCGAATAGATGTCGAAGTCACTCGGGCTGTTCAACACGATCCCGCCGTTGACCATTCCGGAAGTACCAAGAGGAACGTTGCCGTGAAGGTTGTGGTTGATGTCCAGCTCTCCACCGGGCATCACGGTGATGCCGCCGTGCGCATTGCTGTCGACGAACTGCAGGCCTCCGTTGCTGTCGACGACGATGGGCCCGTTGACGGTCACGTTGTTGAGGAAGCAGGCCCCATCGACTTCGAGTCCACCGTTGATCGTTGCTCCAGGGGCAGGATTCCCTCCACTGGGACAATGCGTCCTTGGCTCGCTAGGCGCGGCAAACGCAACCGCCGCCAATGGGAGCGGTGCAGCGCTGACTACGAGGAGAGTCAGAATCCCCAGTCTCACTCTGATTTTCCGCTTCATGAGTGCCTCAGCACCTCCGCGTCAGTCGAATGCTGTGCAAGGGAAGTGAATTCCCTTCTTCCGAACCCATGGGCCTACCCTAGGGCGAAGCCTGCGGCAACAATGGTCGTGCCGATCAACCCGCGAAGCAAACCTTAGGATCGATCACTCAATGTGCGCGTGCCAACGTCGCTGTCTTACGCCATTTGGCTGCGTAAAGTCATCCCGCGCTCCGCATAATTCGCTTCTCGAAAAGGCACGTAATGGCGGCTACGAGGTGGGCAGGATTCCGGTATTCCGCAGCGAACCGACGACAGGCCCGATCCGCTGCAGCAGTGCCTGCATGCGGCGCACGACCTCCGTCATCACCTCCGCATCGGCGTCGCCGGACCACGCTGACGGCGTTCGCAGTGCGCGGTGAACGCGGGCAAAAGGATTTCCGCTCCCGCGAGGAAGGCCGGGCCCCTCACAGTCCCGGCATGATCGAACGCATCCGCACCGACAAGGCCCCCTTCGTCCGCTTCCCCGACGGCACCGAGCCACCCTTGTCCCAGGCCATCAGGGTCGGCGACTTGGAGTTCACGTCCGGTCAAGACCGCTCGACCCGGAGACGCACGCGATACCGGACGACGTCTCCGAACAGGCCCGGCAGGTTCTGCACAACCTCGTCGCGGTCGTCGTCGCCGCTGGGAGCAGGAAGGATCTGATCGTCAAGTGCACCTGTTACCTCAGGGTCGGGGGCGACTTCGCGACCTTCAACCGGGTGTACCGCGAGTTCTTCACGGACTACCCGCAGTTTCCGGCCCGGACGACGGTCGTCACGCAACTCGTGCGCGACGGCGTGCGCGTCGAGATCGACGGCGCGGCCGCCGTGGCCCGGAAGCGGAGCGTTTACGAGACGGCGCCCAGTTGGCGCAGCTGGGAGAGGACATCGACCACGCCCCAGATTTCGGCGATGCGACCGTCCTCGAAGCGGAGGATGAAGATCTCGCCGTAGGTGACGGACCTGCCGGTCGGCGGCATCCCCTGGTACTCGCCCCGGTGGGTTCCGGTCACCGTGTTCCTGGAGACGACCTTGTCACCCTCGGCGATCACATTTTCGACCGTGACGTGAATGTCGGGAAACGCGCGAAGGAGCACGGCCCACACCTGCTTGAGTGCCTGCGCTCCCGTCATGCCCATCGGCACCGGCGCATGGAACACAAGGTCCGGCGCCGCGACCTCATCGATCACCTTCGAGATCATCTCCAGATCCCTGGTGTGCCCAGCGTCATGCAGACGCGCGGCCGTCGCCTTGTTGCGAGTGGTCTCATCGGTTGACATACGACTTCTCCTCCGTCGCCGCATTTGGCTCCACACATCTGACGAACGAGCCCGCCCGGATGTGACACGACCGAGCGAGCGAGCACCTCCATGTACATCGTTCGTCACCAACTTGCTTGCTTTACCGCTTACTTCACCACTTGACGAAAGTGGTCCACACCTTTAGGTTCACGGCTCAGCGGCGCATCGTCACACGCACTCAGCCTCCCGCTCCCCACGTGAAAGGCCACCCCCCACTCATGGCCAAGTCCCCTTCCACGGCCGCCTTCACGGCGACCGACACGGGCTCCAAGGCGGCCGGCACCAACTGTTCGCGGCGACTTCGGCGGTACGCCCCGGCCGTCGCCCTCACCGCGCTGACCCTCCTGGTGTCCCTCCCAGGCCGCGCCGACGCGAGCGTCCTTCAGTTGCTACCGCAGAACGCCGACGGCCTGGAGCAGACCTTCTCGCCCGCCTACGACTACGACGGCGACGGCTGCTACGCCACGGCCGCCATCGGCGCCGACGGCACGATCAACCCCGGTCTGAAACTCGGCGGCGACGTCAACGGCCACTGCCACGACTACGCCCAGCTCGCCAATGCCAACACCTACTCGCGCGAGAAGTGCAACAACGGCTGGTGTGCCGTCATGTACGCCAGCTACTTCGAGAAGGACCAGGCGACCCTGGGGCCGGCGGCCATCGGGCACACGCACGACTGGGAGCACGTCGTGGTGTGGATCAACAACAACGAGATCCAGTACGTCTCCGTGTCCCAGCACACCAGCTACCAGGTGGCCGCCCGCTCCTCGGTCCGCTTCGACGGCACCCACCCGAAGATCGTGTACCACAAGGACGGCCTGTCCACCCACGACTTCCGCTTCGCCAACAGCAACGACGAGCCTCCCGAGAACGTGACCGGCGGTTGGTTCTACCCCCGTCTGGTGGGCTGGAACGGCTACCCGGCCGGCTTCCGGGACAAGCTGATGAGCGCCGACTTCGGCGAAGCCACCATCAAGATCAAGGACGGCGACTTCCAGTACGCCCTGGCGCACTCCATGCCCTCGGGCATCCCCTTCGACCCGAACGCCTGACGGGACCCTCAACGGATATTCCGTTGAGGGTCCCGCCGGCGGATCATAGGGTCACTGGCATGTCTCTGCGCCTTCATATGCGGCAAGCCCTGCGAGAAGCGATGCGCGCCCGCGACAAGGTCGCGGTGAGCGCCTTGCGTTCCACGCTTGCAGCGGTGGACAACGCCGAGGCGGTGCCGGTGGGCTCGGCCGAGCTGCGCGGCTTGGCCATCGAGCAGGCGCCGGTCGGTGTCGGCGCCACCGAGGCTGCGCGGCGTGAGCTGACCGAACAGCACATCACCGACATCGTGCGCGCCGAGGCCGATGAACGGCTCACGGTCGCAGCGCAGTTCACGGCACCGGGCCAGGCCGACCAGGCAGCGCGGCTCCGTGCGGAGGCCGCCGTTCTGCTCCGGCTCCTCGACTGATCCCGTTCAGGCCGTCGCCGCAGACTCCGCCCGGAGCGGGGCGAGTGCCTGCGCCCAGGTCAGCAGCTCGTCGACCAGGGCGTGCACCTCGGGCACGTGCAGTTCCTGCGGACGGAAGTCGGTGAAGTTCACGAAGTCCTCGCGCAGCGACAGCGCCACCTGCGGTCCGATGTCCGCCATGCGCAGCACGCCCGCCTGGGCGCGCAGCTTCTGCACCGCCATGACCGCGCCGAAGACGCCGTACCCCACGTAGGCGACCGGCTTGCCGCCCCACTCGGCGTAGAGGTAGTCGATGGCGTTGGTCAGGCTGGCCGGAGGGGCCGCGTTGTATTCGGGGGTGACGACGATGAAGGCGTCGTACGAGCCGATCCGCTCGGCCCAGCGCCTGGTGTGGGGACGTTCGCCCGGCGCCATGAGGGCCGGGACCGCTTCGTCGAGCAGCGGAAGCGCGTGCTCCTTCAGGTCCACGAGGTCGAAGTCCGCGGCCACGCCCGCGTGTTCGGCCGCGAGGTCCCGTACCCATGCGGCCACCCGGTCGCCCTTCCGGCCGGGGCGGGTGCTGCCGATGATGATGCCGATCCTGATCATGTCCGGTTCTCCTGTTCTGTTTCCCGCTCGAATTCCCTTACGGGTGTGGTGGCCGGGTCTGTCGGTTCCGGGCCGGCCATGTGCCGGCGGGCCTGCTGGGCTTCGCGCAGCAGGGCCCAGGCATCGGCGACGGGGCCCATGTGGCCGAGCTTGTCGGGGTTGCTGACCGTGCGGATCGCCTGAATGCGCCCGCCGAGGATGTCGAGGGTCCAGATGTTGACGACCTTGCCGTCGCGGTCGCGGAAGACCGCGCCCGGCTGGCCGTTGACCTGGCGTGGCTCGACGACGCCGCCGATGCCGAGGAACGGCCAGAGGAGCCGGTCGAGCATCTGGCACATCTGGTCGATGCCGTGGATTCCCCCGGCCCACCGCGGTGCCTTGCCGCCGCTGTCCGCGACCATCTGCACGTCGGCGGCGAGGAGTTGCCGCAGCCCGTCGACATCGCCGTCCTTCAAGGCGTCGAAGAACCGTTCCGCGAGTTCCTCGCGTTCCTTCCGGTCCGCCTCGAAGCGGGGCCGGCCGGCGTCCATGTGGCGGCGGGCGCGTACGGCGAGCTGGCGGCAGGCCGCCTCGGAGCGTCCCACGGCTGCGGCTATGTCGGGGAAGCCGAAGGCGAACACCTCCCGCAGGACGAAGACGGCCCGTTCGAGCGGGCTGAGCCGTTCCAGCAGGAGCAGGGACGCCATGGACAGCGAGTCGGCCAGCTCCGCCGCGTGCTCGGGGTCCTGGTAGGGGTCGGTGAGCAGCGGCTCGGGGAACCACGGTCCGACGTACTCCTCGCGCCGCACACGGGCCGAGCGCAGCACGTCGATCGAGAGGCGGGTGACCGTGGCGGAGAGAAACGCCCTGGTCGACGCCGGCCGGGTCGGGGAGAGGTCGTAGCGCAGCCAGGTCTCCTGGACCGCGTCCTCGGCCTCGGCCACACTGCCCAGGATGCGGTAGGCGATGGAGAACAGCAGCGGCCGGAGCTCCTCGAACTCCTCGGCCCGGCTCACGCCAGGCCGTCCTTGAACCCCTGGCGCCACGAGGGATAGCGCAGTTGCCAGCCGAGCTCGCGCTTGGCCTTGGCGTTGGAGAAGCCACGGCCCTCGGTCATCATCGTCACCACGACCTCCCCGGCCAGCAGCCGGGCCAGCCACTTCGGCACCCGCATCGGAGGCTTGGCACCCGCGCACGCCGCCAGATGCGGCAGCCATTCGCTCTCCGGGGCGGGTTCGTCGTTGACGATGTTGAAGGCGCCCCTCGCCTGCTGTTCCACGGCGAGGACGGTGGCGCTCGCCGCGTCGTCGAGGTGCACCCACGAGGCGTACCCGGTGCCGTCCCCGACCAGTGGGAACTGCCGCTTGCGGACGAGTTCGAGCTGGTCGTCGGTGGCGCCCGGCCCATAGAACCCGCCGTAGCGCAGGACCGCGCCGCCGGCTTTGCCGACCGCGTCCTCGACGTGCCGCAGGGCGGCCATCGCCGGGTACGCGGGCGTCCTCTCGTGCAGGTCCAGCGGGTCCTCCTCGCTCTTCACCCATCCCCCCTCGCGGATTCCGTTCCAGTTGGCATAGCCCTGCGCGACGAAGTGCCGTACGCCGGTCGCCTCGGCCGCCGCCAGCAGGTGGTCGGTTCCCTCGGTGCGCAGCCTGATGGTGGGCGCGGCCCACCGGTCGAAGTGCTTCAGATCCGGTTTGCCGGCGTGTGCGAGGCTGATCCCGGTCATCTGGTGCACGATCACGTCCGGCCGGGCGGCCGCCACCGCCTCCCCGACGGACACCGCGTCCAGTCCGTCCATGACGACGGCTTTCGCGCCCAGTCTCTCGGCCTGTCCGAGCTTGGCCGCGCTCGTCGTCGTGGCCGTCACCTGGTGGCCCCGGGCCACGAGCTGCGGTATCAGCCGCCGCCCGAGCACGCCGGTTCCGCCCGCCACGAACACCCGCATGACCATCACCTTCCTGATCCCAAGCCGTTCTCCGGGATCTGAGACGAGACAGCCCGGCCGTCTGTGACACGGGTGGGCGGATCTCGCGAACCGGAGGCCGGCGACGGGCGTTCGCCGATGGGCGGGACGTCCGTCCGGTCACTTCAGGATGTTGACCGCGCGGGCGACCACGAGGACCACGGTGACCAGGGACACCGAGGACTGCAGCATCATGAGCATCTTCGACCAGCGGGAGAGCGGCATGACGTCGGTCGGGCTGAAGGCGGTGGCGTTGGTGAAGGAGAGGTAGAGGTAGTCCAGGAACGCCGGTTCCCAGTCCGGCGGGGCCAGCTCCGGGCTCTGCATCTGTACGAAGAGGAAATCGGGGAACTGGTGCTGTCCCCGGACCCGGGCCATGGGGCCGCCCCGGTCCCACTCCCAGTACCACAGGGCGAACACCATCACGTTCGTCACCCAGATGACACCACCGGTCAGCAGGAGCGGGACCGCGCTCTCTCCGCCTTTGCCACGCACCAGGTCCCCCACGAGGAGGACCGCCGCCCAGCCGTTGGCCAGGCTGATGACGCCGGTCAGGGCCAGGCCCAGGTACCGCAGCAGGCGGGTACGGGGTTCCACGCGCCGGGGGTTGCCCGCGATCAGCCCGGCCAGCAGCACCAACTCCAGTGCGGGCAGAGCCCAGACCGTGCGCAGGAGGATGAGCCGGTGCGGCACGATCAGCTGCAGGGCGACGGCCGCCAGGATCACCGCCGTCACCGTCCAGCGCGGCTCGCCGCGGGTCGCCCGGCGCCAGGCGGGGACCAGTTCGCGTTCGCCGCTCTCCAGCAGCCGTTCGATCCTGGCCAGTCGGCTCCGGGCGTCTGCCATGTCGTCGTTCATGACGAGGATTGTCCCGGCCAGGTGTGCGGCGGCCGGCGCCGGGACTCCGGTGCGTCGGGCAGGTCCGCGTCGGCCCGAGCGGGGCTGCGGACTTCGGTGTGTCGGGTAGGTCGGCCTCGGCCTGAGCGGGGCTGTCCGAACTATCCGCCCACCTGTGTCATGGCGTGCGGGCCTGGCCGGATCAGCCGGACGTGGTCGCGACGAGCAGGCCGAAGCCGATCAGTACGACGCCAGTCGTGCGGCCGAGCGCACCTCGGACTCGTGGCCTCTGCAGGACCGGCCCCGCCCTGACCAGCAGCAGCGTGTAGCTGCCCAGCCAGGCGAGGGGGAGCACGACGTGCAGCAGGAAGGAGGCTCATGGCCCAGGCGGCGGAGATGTGCGGCGGGGCAAGGGTCGGGAGCAGGCCCGTGTAGAAGACGGCGATCTTCGGGTTGAGCACGTTGCTGATCAGTCCCGTCCGCCATGGGCTCCCGGCCCCGTGCGGGGTGCCGGTCTCGGTCACGGCGGACGGGGCCTGGTGGTTCTGCCGGAGGGCCGCTACGCCGAGAAGCATCAGGTAGCCCGCGCCGAGGAGCTTGACGACCAGGTAGGCCGCCGGTGCCGCGGCGAGCGCGGCCGCGAGCCCGGCCACGGTCAGCGCGCCCCAGAGCAGCAGCCCGGTCGCGATCCCGGCGACGGTCCGCAGCGCGTCCGCGGCGCCGGCCACCAGGGCCCGGCGGGTGACGACCGCCATGTCGGGGCCGGGTACGAGGGTCAGCAGGCCCAGAACGCCGATCGCGGCCGCGAGGTGGGTCAGCATGCTGCCGCCCTCCTTCCGGGAAGAGCGGTCTGCGGGCATGGCATACAGGTGCGGTGGATCAGCTCGGAGATCTTTCAGGTGTCGCGGGTTCACTCAGCGGTGTGGTGAGGATTGGCGGACGTGCCCTCGGTGTTCAGCAGCACGACCACCGAGCTCGCGTCGAGCCCCAGTGCCGTACGGCGCTCGTCCGCGCCCGGGCCGGTCAGCGCGGCGTGGAGACCGGCGAGCGCGGCTGCCCCGCAGGGGCCGGAGGAGACCCCGAGGGCCGCGAGTCGTGCGGCCGCGCGGGCGGCGGCGGAGTCCGGGACGGCGACGGCGGCGTCCAGCCCGCCGTAAAGGCAGGGCCAGGCGAGGCTCGACGGGGTGCCGCAGTTCAGCCCGGCCATCACGGTCTCACCCGTGGTGACGCTCACGACCTCGCCCTGCACGAGGCTGGCGAGGACACAGGCCGCCGCCTCCGGCTCCACCGACAGCAGCGCCGGAGCATGTCCCCGGTCGCGGCTGCGGTAGTGGGTGACCACGGCTTGGGCCAGTGAACCCACCCCCACCGGTACGGAGACGAGGTCGGGCCCTTCCCCCGCACCCCGGGCCGCCAACTGCTCGTCGATCTCGGCACAGAGGGTCGAGTACCCTTCGACGATCCACCCCGGGATCCGCTCCTGGCCCGGCCACGCGCTGTCCTGGACCAGGACCGCGTCCGGCGCGCCGGCCGCCTCGGCCGCACGGCGCACCGCCGCGTCGTACGGCCCCGCGACCTCGGTGACCTCCGCTCCCTCGCCGACGATCGCCGCGACGGCCTGGGGAGGCACTCCGCGCGGCACGAAGACATGCGCATCCTGTCCGCGCAGACGGGCGAAGCGGGCCACCGCCCGGCCGTGGTTGCCGTCGGTGGCCGTCACCAGGGTGACCGGGCCCGGGCCCATGCCGACGGCGGCCCGCTCCGCGAGCACGCGGTGGACCGCCCAGGAGGCGCCGAGCGCCTTGAACGCGGGCAGGCCCAGACGGCACGACTCGTCCTTCACGAACACCCTGCCGAGTCCCAACTCGGCCGCGATATGGGGAAGTTCGGCCAGCGGCGTGGGCGCGTAGTCCGGCAGCGCGGCGTGGAAGTCCCGCACCTCGGCGGCTGCGGGCGCGCAACGCCAGGTGCGGGCACCAGGGCGCACCGTCCACCACAGCGCGGAGAGGGAGGAGGCGTTCTCGGGCACGTGAACAGGGTCCGATGCCGGCCTACGATCGGTCCAGCGAATGTTTTCGACTTATAGTCGTCGGAAAAACCGAACGTCTGCCATAGCTGCCGGCCAGGTAGATCTTGACAGTGGCCAGAAGGAGGAACCGGCGATGTTCGACCTGCACCGGCTGCGCCTCCTGCGCGAGCTCAAGCACCGCGGCACCCTGGCGGCCGTCGCCGCCGCGTTGTCGTACGCCCCGTCCTCCGTCTCCCAGCAGCTCTCCCAACTGGAGTCCGAGGTCGGGGTGCGGCTGCTGGAACCGGTGGGGCGGCGGGTTCGGCTGACCGAGCAGGCGGAGATCCTCGTCGCCCACACCGAAGCGGTCCTGGAGCGCCTGGAGCGCGCGGAGGCCGACATCGCCGCCTCGCTGTCCGATCTGACCGGCACCCTGCGCATCGCCTCGTTCCAGACGGCGGCGCTGGCCCTGGTACCGGCTGCCCTGGGTCTGCTGCGCGAGCGGCACCCCCGACTGCGCGTCCACGTCACCCACATGGAACCGGAGAAGGCGCTTCCCGCCCTCCAGGCCCGCGACTTCGACCTGGTCCTCGCCGAGGAATACCCCGGCGATCCCAATCCGCGGCCCGCCGAACTGGAGCAGGAGGACCTGCTCGCCGACGAGCTCCACCTCGCGCTGCCCGAACCCGCCGAAACGCCGGACACGCGGGGCGCGTTGGCGGTGCTGCGTTCCCTGGAGAAGCATCCCTGGGTGATGGAGCCCGAGGGCACGACCGCCCGGCACTGGGCCATGACCCTGTGCCGCACCGCCGGCTTCGAACCCGACGTACGGTTCGAGACCACCGATCTCCTGCTCCACCTCCGCCTCGTCGAGCAGGGGCACGCCGCGGCTTTCCTTCCGGCGCTCGTCTGGGACGGCCGGGCGCCGACCGTGCCTCTGCGGCGGCTCCCCCGCGGCCTGCGCAGCCGCCGCATCTTCACCGTCGTACGGCGCGGGAGCAGCCGGCACCCCGCGATCCTCGCCTGCCGCGACGCCCTCGGGCGCGCGGTCGCCCGGCGCGCCCCCCGGTCGTAGCGCGCCGGCGCCGTTCAGGGCTCGCGGTGCTCGTGGGCCGCCTGCTCCAGCGCCTGCGCCTCGGCCTCGGCGACGCGTGTCTCGGCGGCCACGTCGATCGAGCGGGTCAGCCACCAGTACAGGACCGCGGCGACCGGAAGGCCGATGAACAGCGAGATGTCGGCTCCGCCCAGCGCCTTGGCGGCGGGACCCACGTACAGGGTGCCGACGGAGAAGAACGGGATCATGGCGGCGAAGCCGACCAGGTAGGAGATGATGCCGTGCCAGCCCCAACGGCCGTAGATGCCGTGCGGGTTGAAGATCTCCGCGATGGCGTAGTGCCCGCGGCGCACGACGTAGTAGTCCATGAGGTTCACCGCGGTCCAGGGGATGAAGAGGTAGAGCACCAGCAGCAGGAAGTTGTTGAAGTTCTCCAGGAAGTTGGAGGTCGCGGCCAGCGCACCGACCAGGGAGAGCGCCGCGGTCAGTCCGATGGTCAGCAGGCGTACGCCCAGTGTCGGCCGCACCCGCTTGAACGAGTCGATGCCGCTGATGAGGGTGAGCGAACCGCCGTACATGTTCAGCGCGGTGACGGACACCAGGCCCAGGGCGGCGAAGAGCAGCACGATCGCGCCGAAGCCGTCGAAGACCTTGTCGCCGGCGGCGTTGATGGACTTGATGGTCTCGAAGTCCTTGCCGGCCCAGGCCGCGAGCAGCGTGCCGAGGACCATCAGCCAGATGCCGCCGAGCGCGGAGCCGAAGTACGTCCAGTAGAAGGTCTTGCGGACCGTCACGTCGGGCGGGAGATAGCGCGAGTAGTCGGAGACGTAGATGGCCCAGCTGATCTGGTAGCCGGCGACCACGCCGAACTGGGCGAGGAACGGGGTCCACTTGAAGGCGCCCAGATCGAACGAGCCCGCCGGATAGCGCAGGGTGACGAGCACGCCGACGGTGAAGATCCCGAAGACGACCAGGAAGGTGTACGTCAGGATCCGCTCGGCCTTGTGGATGATGTCGTAGCCCACCAGCGCGATGACCAGCGCTACCACGGTGACCACGACCACCCACAGTTTGACGCTGCCGTGCACGGTGGTGTGCAGGGAGTCGGCGGCGAGGATGCTGTTGAAGACGTTGAAGCCCGCGTACTGCACATAGGCGAAGAGCCACACCAGAAGGGCGCCGACGTAACCGAACTGGGGGCGCGACTGGATCATCTGCGGCAGGCCCAACTGGGGTCCCTGTGCCGAGTGGAAGGCCATGAAGAAGGTGCCGATGACGGTGCCGGCGACGATGGCCAGCAGGGACCAGATCAGGTTGCCGCCCTCGGTGATGCTGATGAGTCCCACGGCCAGGGTCGCGATCTGGGCGTTGGACATGAACCACAGCGGGCCCAGATGCCAGAGCTTGCCGTGCCGCTCGTCCAAGGGGACGTAGTCGATGGACCGGACCTCAAGGCCGGACACCCTCGACTCGGCTGATGTGCTCATGACGCCTCCTGGCGGCCGGTGTGTCTCTGGCACATATTGTGAGCCGCCGTTGCCCCAGTGACGAGTGGTGAGACAGGGGCAATCGGGAGCCGGAGCGGCACCGAGGCGGCCTTGGCCCGGCGTTCCGTGGCGCTGTAGTCGGCGCGGTGACAGTGGGCGCCGACCGGTCACGTTCGGTGCATCGCCGCCACTCCGTGGCACATGTCAGGTCCGAGGCATGGCGTCCGACAGGCGGACGAAGCGGTGGCCGGTGGCCAGCAGGTGCGGGACGGCGCTCGCGATGCCCCGTGCGGTGCCGCCCTCGGGGTGGTTCATGTGGCACAGGACGATGGAACCGGCCCGAGCCGAGGCGACGGTGGCGTGGACCTGCTCGGCGGTGAAGGTGGCGCCGCCGTCACCGTTGACGGAGAAGCTCACGAAGCGCTCCCCCAGGTCTGTGACGATGCGGGCCGCGACATCGTCGCAGTACGCGGTGCCGGAGCGGAAGAAGCGCGGCGGGGCGCCGAGCAGGCGGGTCAGCCTGGCCCGGTTGCCGGCGATCTCGTCGTACACCTCGCCCGCGTCACGGGTACCGGGAATGCCGTACGCGGGGCGGCCGGTGACGGACAGCGGACGGTGCCGGGTGCCGTGGTTGGCGATCTCGAACAGCGGGTCGGTGGCCAGTCGGTGGAATGTGGCCGGGTTGGCGTCGATCCAGCGGGAATTGATGAACAACGTCGCCGGAATGTGCCGTGCCCGGAGGAAATCGACGAGCGCCCGGTCATAGCCGCTGCCGCCCGGGCCGCCGCAGGCGTCGAAGGTCAGCGCGATGTCGCGGGCCGGGTGCGGCAGGGAGTGCACCACACCCGGGGCGTCGAAGCCCCAGGTGTGCGGCACGCTGCGCCCGTAGCGGGCCACGGTCTCCGCGCGGGTGACGAGAGGCCGGGCGGCGGAGGCCGTGGCCGAGGGGACGACAGTGGGCGGCCGTGGAGTCGTCGCGCCCGCGCCTGCCCCCGGCGAACCGGAGGAGGCCGCCGCGGGGGCGCCGCCACCGTTGTTCGGGCCCGCGCAACCGGCGAGCAGTCCTCCCGCCATGGCGGCCAGCACCGCACGGCGACCAGCCGTCATCCGTTCCCCCACACCTGATCGCGGGCCGTCACCCCGACAGCCGTCCACGACGGCAACCGTATGCAGCGGACCACCCGCGGCCGTGAAGACGGGGGTAAGAGGTCTTCCAGAATCGGCGGCGGGCGAGTCGGGGCACGGTGGCACTACCGGCCGTTCCTGTCTCCCGGCCGTCCCTTGGCCGGGTGCCGCCGTGCGTACGACCAGGTGACCGCCGTCATCAAAACCGGTACGGCGAGGAGCGGGCCGTAGGCGAGGGCCCACACGGTGCGGGGCGCGCCGCTCGCGAGCTCCGTGCGACTGTCCACGGTGAAGGCGACCACCACCTGCGACAACGCCACCAGGATCGTCACAGCCGAGGCCGTCCAGGCCAGACCGGCCAGGGCACGGGTGTGTCGCGGTGGCCGGTCGCGGACGAGGAGCAAGGGGAAGAGAGCGGCCAGCTCGGTCAGGACGGACAGGCCGACGACGTAGGAGACTCCCCAGCCCGGTATGGCGTATGAATCGCGCAACACCTTGTCGCTGTAGCCCACGTAGAGGCCCGATGCCATGGCCAGACGCCACAGGCCCGAGGGTGCCGCGCACCAGGCGATGGCGTGAGCGGCGCGGCGCGCCCAGAGGGGGGCGGGTGGGAGGGCACGAAGAGGAGGGGGCACAGTCGCTCTGGTCATGCCGAACATGCTGGTCGGCGTGTGCCGCCGACGCCTCCTCCGCCGAGCCCGGCCTTCTCCGTCGCGCGGCGGAAGGCGCCCCGCCGGAGGGGGACTTGAGTAGGAGCGCAGGTGGCGTCGCCGAGTCTGTTCCTGCGGTGTATCCGATCGGCATGGAGGAACTCTGCGCGCTGGTCGCCGCCCTGCCCCGGCAAGGCGTGACCGACGCGGAGCGGAGCCCCTGTCGCCGGACCTGACCGGACCACTGCGGCAAGCAGAACCGAACGGGCCCGGTCCTGCGCGGGGCAGGACCGGGCCCATGTCTTCTCCTCCCGGCGCGGCCGGTCAGCCCTGGCGCGCCTTGAAGCGGGGGTTCTTCTTGTTCACGACGAAGACCACCCCGCGGCGGCGCACCAGTTGGGCGCCGGGCTTGGACTTCAGTGAGCGCAGGGACTTGCGCACCTTCATGGCTTGGCTCTCCTCGTGCTCAGGAGCACCCGTCGGTCAGCCGCGGGACGCCGGACGGCCGTAGCGGCGCTGGAAGCGTTCGATGCGGCCGGCGGTGTCCACGGCCCGCGCGGTGCCGGTGTAGAAGGGATGGCTGGCCGACGAGATCTCCACGTCGATCAGCGGGTAGGTGGTGCCGTCTTCCCAGACGACGGTCTTCGACGCGGCGGCGGTCGAACGAGTCAGGAAGAGGGTGTCGGCGGCCCGGTCGCGGAAGACGACGAGCCGGGACTCGGGATGGATGCCTGTCCTCATGGGTGTGCCTCCTTGTGGCCGTCGGCCCGAGGGGGCCGCGGCGTGCTTCAGCGTTCCTCGCGGAAGGTGACGTGCCGGCCGGCGACCGGGTCGTACTTGCGCAGGACGAGCCGGTCGGGGTCGCTCAGACGGTTCTTGCGTGTCACATAGGTGACGCCGGTACCTGCCGTCGACTTCAGCCTGACGACGGGACGCACGGTGCTGCGTGCCATGAGAATCTCCCTTCACCCACACCCCGGGATTGACCCGAGCATGTCAGCAATGAGTGCAACAGTGCCGCGTGCTCCGACATTCCCGGTGCTGTCGTGCCGCCGCCCGCCGGACGAGCGGGCAGGTTCGGACACGATCGTGCAAACCACGTAGGGGTCGCCGGCATTCCCGGACGTCGTCTCGGGCGCACCGCCTGTCGCGCCCGGGAGCAGACGGCCCCGTGGGGACAGGTCAGACGTCCCGCTTCCTGACGACCAGCACGGCGGCGACGACCGCGATCAGGGGCCACAGCACATACACCGTCCAGGAGCCGGGGACCGTGGCGCTGAACATGCGGGAGCCGGGATCCGGTTCCCAGTTCTGGACCAGGCGCTGCCAGGCGGCGACGACCATGGTGTGGTTGACGTCGGCGGACCACCGCTTGCTCTGCGAGAAGACGGTGGGCAGCATCAGCAGCGTGAAGGCACAGGTCGCCATGGTCGCGGCGGTGTGCCGGATCAGTACGCCCAGCCCGAGCCCGACCAGTGCGCAGACGGGGGCCAGCAGCGCCGATGCCACGAGCGCCCGCGGCACACCGGGGTGTGTGATCGAGACCCCCGCGTGCCGTCCGTTCAGGATGGCCTGGGAGACGAGGAAGCTACAGGTGGAGACGGCCGTACCGACGGCGGTCCACAGTGCGGCGGTGACGGTCGCCTTGGCCAGTATCACCGAGCCGCGGGCGGGGACGGCCACGGTGGTAGTGCGGATCAGGCCGCTGCTGTACTCGCTCACGATCGTGATGGCCCCGACGCTGCCTGCGACGAGCATCAGCGTCATGTAGCCGGGCTGCGGACAGGCGTCGAAGGGCAGGAAGCCGGCGGGGCTACGCACGGTCGTACCGGCGGCCGCCAGGTTGTGGTAGTCCGCGAGTGCCGCCACGGCGGCGGAACCGATCACGAACAGGCCGGCGAGTGCGATCGTCCACCAAGTGGAGCGCAGGGACCGTGTTTTGATCCACTCGGCGGCGACCAGGTCACCGAAACGGACGGGTGCGGCGATGGTGCGTGTCGTCATCGGGGCTGTCCTGCCAGGTATTCGACGCTGTCGGCGGTGAGTTCCATGAACGCCTGCTCCAGTGAGGCCGTGCGCGTGGTCAGCTCGTGCAGCGGGATCCGGTGTTCCAGGGCGAGCGCTCCGATCCGGTCCGCCGGCAACCCGGTCACGGTGAGCCTCCCTGCGCCGGCTGGACCCTGCGGACCCTGCGGCTCGACCGATGCGCCGGCGGCGGTCAGTACCGCCGCCAGCCTCGTGGCCTCAGGGCCGGCCACCACGACGCTGCGGCGGGTGCTGCGGGCCGCGAAGTCCTCCACCGACTCGGCGGCGATCAGCCGGCCCCGGCCGATGACGACGAGCTGGTCGGCGGTGTTCTCCATCTCCGACATCAGATGACTGGAGAGGAAGACGGTACGTCCCTCGGCGGCCAGTCTGCGGAAGAGGCGCCGGACCCAGAGAACGCCTTCCGGGTCCATGCCGTTGATCGGCTCGTCGAACATCAGCACCGGTGGATCGCCGAGCAAGGCGGTGGCGATCCCGAGCCGTTGCTTCATGCCGAGCGAGAAGCCGCCTATACGCCGCCTCGCGACCTCCGCCAGCCCGACCTCCTGCAGCACCTCCGTGACCCGCCGCGGCGGGATGCCGTTGCTGCGGGCCAGTGCGGACAGATGGGCCGCCGCGCTGCGTCCGCCGTGCACATGGCCGGCGTCCAGGAGCGCGCCGACGTGCCGCAGGCCGCGCGGGTGGCTGCGGAATTCGGCCTTGCCGACCGTGGCGGAGCCGCCCGTGGGTCTGTCGAGGCCGAGGATCATCCTCAGGGTGGTGGTCTTGCCAGCTCCGTTGGGACCGAGGAAGCCGGTGACCTGTCCCGGCCGCACGGCGAAGGTGAGGCGCTCGACAGCCGTCTTGTCGCCGTAGCGCTTGGTGAGTTCGTTGACTTCGATCACGGCGACAACGGTGCCGGGTGACGCCCGGTGCGGGCATGAAGCCGTGGGTGGCAAACGCGCACGGCGGATTGGCCCACGGGTGTACGTCCCGGGGCCGATGCCGCGGCTTCGGGCGGCTGGTTAGGCTCGCGGCATGACCACCACCGACCCCCCGGCTGCCGCCGCGTCCTTCGCAGCGCCACGGGACCGCCGGAACCACGCACGTGCGGGGACGAGCGCGACGCTCACGGCCTGGGCGGGTGGCGTTCTGTACGTCCTCCTGCTGCTGGTCCTGGTAGGGGGCGCGCCCCGGGACTCGGGCCCTCTTGTCGCCGTCGGATCGCTGCCGGGGGTGGCCCTGCTCGTGGGGGTGCTGCGCCGGACGCCGCTGACGGCCCTGCTGCTGACGCTTCTCGGTGCCACCTCCGTGGTGGTCGTCCCTCAGCGCTCCAACCGGGTGAGCCTGACCCTGTTCTATCAGGGTCAGTTCCTGTCGTATCTGGCGGCGGACCTCGTCCTGGGGTACATCGTCGCCACGTGCAGGCGCCGGGTCTCCATCGGCGCCGTGTCTCTGGCTTTCGTCGTCCAGTTCATGGCGATCGGCCTCTTCGCACACGGCCCGGCCGTGATCGTCGACGGTGTGATCGGCCTTCTGACGATGGCGGCGTCGTGCATGCTCGGGCTGCTGAGCCGCGAGCGCCGTGAGCACGCGGTGGCGCTGCGCGCACAGGAGGTGGCCGAGGCGGTCACCGCCGAACGGCTACGGATAGCAAGGGAGTTGCACGACATGATCGCGCACTCCGTCGGCATCATCGCCATCCAGGCGGGGGTGGGCAGCCGGGTCATCCACACCCAACCCGATGCGGCCCGCGACGCCCTGCGGGCCATCGAGAGCACCAGCAGACAGACCTTGTCCGGCCTGCGGCGCACCCTGGTGGCGCTCCGCCAGGCCGAACCGGACACCGCGCCGGCAGGGCAGGCTCCGCTCGCTCCCTCACCCGGTCTCGCGGACGTCGAACGTCTGGCGGCGGTGACGGCGGAGGCCGGGGTACGTGTCGAGGTGCGCGCCAGCGGGGAGCGGCGGCCGCTGCCGCCCGACGTCGAGCTGTCGGCCTACCGTATCGTGCAGGAGGCGCTGACCAACGTGGTCCGTCATGCGGGCACCGGGCACTGCACGGTCGCCATCGACTACGGGAACGAGGAGCTGTCCGTGGAGGTCGTCGACGACGGGCGTGGTGTCCCCGGGGACGGCGCGGGCCACGGCTTCGGCATCGTCGGCATGCGGGAGCGGGTCGCCCTGCTGCACGGCCGGTTCAGCGCGGGCCCTCGTGCCGAGGGCGGCTTCCGGGTGGTGGCCCGGCTGCCGCTGCCCGAACCTGCCGGCGTCTCGGCGGACACCCGATGAGCGTGCGGATCGTCCTCGCCGACGACCAGCAACTCGTGCGGTCCGGTCTGCGGGTCCTCATGGCCGACCACCCCGATCTGGAGGTCGTCGGCGAGGCCGCAACCGGTGAGGAGGCCGTCCAGCGGGTCCGGGAGACCGGACCCGACGTGGTGGTCATGGACATCCGGATGCCCGGCATGGACGGCATCGAGGCCACGCGCCGGATCACGGCCGGCGACGCGTCGACCCGCGTGCTGATCCTCACCACGTTCGACGAGGACGACCATGTCTACGGCGCGCTCCGGGCCGGGGCCAGTGGCTTCGCCGTCAAGGACATGGCCCTGGACGACATCCTCGGCGCGATCCGCGTGGTCGCCGCCGGTGACGCACTGATCGCGCCGAGTGTGACACGCCGTCTGATCGCGGACTTCGTCGAACACCGGGCGGCCACACCGCGGCGCTCCGCCCGACTGCCCGAGGGCATCACCGAGCGGGAACGGGAAGTGCTGACCCTGGTCGGACGCGGGCGGTCCAACACCGAGATCGCGGCAGACCTCTTCATCACGGTGGCCACCGCCAAGTCACATGTCTCCCGGCTGCTCAGCAAACTCGACGCCCGGGACCGGGTGCAGCTCGTGATCGCCGCGTACGAGGCGGGGCTGGTCACGCCGTGGAGCTGAGCGCCGTACGGCCAATCCCTGACCCTCGCCATGGACACATCAGGATGCCCTGCGCTGGCGCCTGATCGGTTCTCCCACCCGGTGCATATGGGTGAGGGCCTCGCGGTAGGACCGGATCAGGCCGGTCTCGTGGTACGGCACGCCGATCTCCGCGCAGTAGTCGCGGACGATGATCTGGGCCCGCCGCAGATGGGGGGTGGGCATGCTCGGGAACAGGTGGTGCTCGATCTGGTAGTTGAGCCCGCCGAGCATCACGTCGGTGAGCCGGCCGCCGCGTACGTTGCGGGAGGTGAGGACCTGGCGGCGCAGGAAGTCGGGTCGTTCGTCGCCGGTGAACGTGGGCATGCCCTTGTGGTTCGGTGCGAAGGTGCAGCCGAGGTAGACACCGAAGAGACACTGGTGCACGAAGAGGAATGCGACCGCCTTGCCGGGCGAGAGCACCAGGAACAGCGCGGACACACAGGCCGCGAGGTGAAGGAGGAGCAGGCCGCCCTCCAGGACCCGGTGTTTCGTGGCGGGCGAGCGCAGCGCCCGCACGCTCGCGACGTGCAGGTTGAAGCCCTCCAGCGTCAGCAGGGGGAAGAACAGCCAGGCCTGGTGTCCTCCGATGAGACGGGCGAGGCCACGACTGTTGCGGGCCTGGGCGGTGGACCACACCAGGATGTCCGGGGCGACATCCGGGTCGAGTTCCTCGTGGTTGGGGTTGGCGTGGTGGCGGGTGTGCTTGTTCATCCACCAGCCGTAGCTCATACCGATGCCGAGATTACCGAAGAGCCGGCCCCAGGTCTCGCTCGGCCGGCCGCGCCGGAAGACCTGGCGGTGCGCCAAGTCATGGGCCACCAGGGCAACTTGACCGAAAACGAGGGCCAGGAAGGCCGCCACCGCCAGCTGCCACCAGGTGTCGCCGAGCACGAGGAAGGCGCCCCAGCCCGCCGCCAGCAGCGCGGTCACCAGGCCGAGCCGTGCCGTGTAGTAGCCGGGGCGCCGCTTCATCAGACCCGCCGCGGCGACACGCCGGGACAGCCGGGCGAAGTCGCTGCCGGCTCCGGCATCGGACGTACGGGAAGGGGCGGTGGGCGTGCCGGACGCGACCGGGGCTTGCGGGGAGATCGTCATGCCGTCGAGTCTCGGCGGGCCCGTTCACCCGCGACAGCCGGTCAGGCACCGTACCGGATGGGGGGCTTTCCCCAGGAAGTCCCAGGGTGTTGCCACCATGTCAAGCCGCTGACCTGGTCCTTCTCGCGAGAGGTGCGGCACCGGGAGCGGACGGCGTGGTCCGCTCCCGGTCTCCGGTCAGTGCCCGGCGAGGAGTTCGAGCGTGTCGATCACGCGGTTGGAGAAGCCCCACTCGTTGTCGTACCAGGCGACCACCTTGATGTGCCGGCCGTCGACGCGGGTGAGGGCCGAGTCGAAGATCGACGAGGCCGGATTGCCGGTGATGTCGGACGACACGAGCGGGTCGTCCGAGTACTCCAGGATGCCGGCGAGCGGGCCCTGTGCCGCGGCGCGGTACGCGGCCAGGACGTCGTCGCGGGTCACGTCACGTGCGACGGTCGTGTTGAGCTCCACGATCGAGCCGACCGGGACGGGGACGCGGATCGAGTCGCCCGACAGCTTGCCGTCGAGGTTCGGCAGCACCAGGCCGATCGCCTTGGCCGCACCCGTCGTGGTGGGCACGATGTTGACGGCGGCGGCGCGGGCCCGGCGGGCGTCGCGGTGCGGGCCGTCCTGCAGGTTCTGCTCCTGGGTATAGGCGTGCACGGTCGTCATGAACCCGTGCTCGATCCCGGCGAGTTCGTCCAGCACGGCGGCCAGCGGGGCGAGCGCGTTGGTGGTGCAGGAGGCGTTGGAGACGATCGTGTGCAGCTCCGGGTCGTACGCGTCGGTGTTGACCCCGTAGGCGAGCGTGACGTCGGCTCCGTCGGACGGCGCGCTCACGAGCACCTTCTTCGCGCCGGCGTCGAGGTGGGCCCGGGCGGCCTTGGCCGAGGTGAAGCGGCCGGTCGCCTCCAGGACGACATCCACGCCGAGTTCGGCCCACGGCAGCTGCGCGGGCTCGCGTTCGGCGAGCACCCTGATACGGCGGCCGTCGACGACGAGGGCGTCCCCGTCGACGGTCACGGGTCGGCCGAGCCGGCCGGCCGTGGTGTCGTAGGCGAGCAGCCGCGCGAGGGTCGCGGGCTCGGTGAGGTCGTTCACGGCGACGACCTCCAGGGCGCTGCCGCGTTCGAGCAGTGCGCGCAGCACGTTGCGTCCGATACGGCCAAATCCGTTGATGGCGATGCGAGTCATGGGTGGTGTCCCTTCGGTTCCCCTCGTTTCCCCACCAGCGTCGCGTGCCGCCGGCGCGCATGACCGTGTCGAGAGCGCCATGGTTCGCAAGGATCGCGCCAGGGAGCGCCAGGGGCTATTCGCCCTGGGTGAAGGTGCGCCGGTATTCGCTCGGTGTGGTGCCGAGGATCTGCTGGAAGTGGGTCCGCAGATTCGTGCCGGTGCCGAGGCCGACGTCGGCGGCGATCTGCTCAATGCTGCGCTCGGAACGTTCGAGCAGTTCGCGGGCCAGGTCGATGCGGGCGCGCATCACCCACTGCATGGGCGTGTATCCGGTGTCCTCGACGAAACGCCGGGAGAGCGTGCGCGGGGAGACGGCGGCGTGCCGGGCGAGCACCGTGAGGGTGAGGGGCTCGCCGAGGCGGTGCAGCGCCCACTCGCGGGTCGCGGCGAACCGCTCGCCGAGCGGCTCGGGCACACTGCGCGGCACGTACTGGGCCTGGCCTCCGCTGCGGTAGGGCGCTGCGACCAGGCGGCGTGCCGCGTGGTTCGACACGGCGACCCCTAGGTCCTTGCGCAGGATGTGCAGGCACAGATCGATACCGGAGGCGGCGCCGGCCGAGGTCAGCACGCTGCCCTCGTCGACGAAGAGAACGTTCTCGTCGACCCGGACCAGCGGGTGCTTCGCGGCGAGGGCCCGCGCGTAGTGCCAGTGCGTCGTCGCCCGCTTGCCGTCGAGCAGTCCCGTGGCCGCGAGCGCGAAGGCCCCGGTCGAGATGGCCGCGAGCCGGGTGCCCCGGGCGTGGGCGGCGAGCAGTGCCTCGACGACGGACCGGGGCGGATCCTCGCGGTCCGGGAACCGGTATCCGGGGATGAAGACGATGTCCGCCCACGCGAGTGCGTCGAGCCCGTCGGCGACGTGGTACGACAGCCCGTCACCGCCCGCCACCAGCCCGGGCTCCGCCCCGCACACCCGCACCTCGTACGGCATGCTCGCCCGCGTCGTGAACACCTGCGCGGGGATCCCGACATCGAGCGGTTTGGCGCCTTCGAGGACCAGGACGGCGACGCGTTGCAGACGGGGGGACGGCACGGGACACAGGGTACGAGAGGCTCGGGAGACGCTGCCGGGATCGGCGGCGGTTCCGCAACCGGGCTCCGTCTCCGTGCACTCGTCGAGCCCCATGCGTCCGGGTTCTCAGACGGGCGGCGTACGACGACGGGCCCCGTCGGTGGTGTCCGACGGGGCCCGCTGCCCAAGGGGTGTGCGGCCGGTGAGCGGGGTCAGTCCGTGCCGGATTCCATCGCGGCGCGGTCCAGGGCCTCGTCCTCCTCCGAGATCTCGCCGCGGGAGGCGATCGCCTCGGCGCCGCCCTGCGGCATGGCGCCGATCAGGCCGGTGGAGGCGGCCTGGGCCGCACCGATCAGGGCCGGGTGCTCGGTGCCGACCATGCCGAGACCGGCGTACTGCTCGAGGCGCGCGCGGGAGTCGGCGATGTCGAGGTTGCGCATGGTGAGCTGGCCGATACGGTCCGACGGGCCGAACGCGGAGTCCTCGGTGCGCTCCATGGAGAGCTTGTCCGGGTGGTAGCTGAACGCCGGGCCCGTGGTGTCGAGGATCGAGTAGTCCTCACCGCGCCGCAGCCGCAGCGTCACCTCGCCGGTGACCGCGGCGCCGACCCAGCGCTGCAGCGACTCGCGGATCATGAGCGCCTGCGGGTCCAGCCAGCGGCCCTCGTACATGAGGCGGCCGAGCTTGCGGCCCTCGTTGTGGTACTGGGCGAGGGTGTCCTCGTTGTGGATCGCGTTGACGAGGCGCTCGTAGGCGGCGTGCAGCAGGGCCATGCCGGGGGCCTCGTAGATGCCGCGGCTCTTGGCCTCGATGATCCGGTTCTCGATCTGGTCCGACATGCCGAGGCCGTGCCGGCCGCCGATGGCGTTCGCCTCCATGACCAGCTCGACCGGCGAGGCGAACTCCTTGCCGTTGACCGTCACCGGGCGGCCCTGGTCGAAGCCGATCGTGACGTCCTCGGCGGGGATCTCGACCGTGGGGTCCCAGAACCGCACGCCCATGATCGGCTCGACGGTCTCGACACCGGTGTCCAGGTGCTCCAGGGTCTTGGCCTCGTGGGTGGCGCCCCAGATGTTGGCGTCGGTCGAGTACGCCTTCTCCGTGCTGTCGCGGTAGGGCAGCCCGTGCGCGAGCAGCCACTCGGACATCTCCTTGCGGCCGCCCAGCTCGGTCACGAAGTCCGAGTCCAGCCAGGGCTTGTAGATCCGCAGGTGCGGGTTGGCGAGCAGACCGTAGCGGTAGAACCGCTCGATGTCGTTGCCCTTGAAGGTGGAGCCGTCGCCCCAGATCTGCACGTCGTCCTCGAGCATCGCACGGACCAGGAGGGTGCCGGTGACGGCGCGGCCGAGGGGCGTGGTGTTGAAGTAGGCACGGCCGCCCGAGCGGATGTGGAACGCGCCGCAGGCGAGCGCGGCCAGTCCCTCCTCGACCAGGGCCGCACGGCAGTCGACCAGGCGCGCGATCTCGGCACCGTAGGCCGTCGCACGGCCGGGGACCGAGGCGATGTCGGGCTCGTCGTACTGGCCGATGTCGGCGGTGTAGGTGCACGGGACGGCGCCCTTGTCGCGCATCCACGCGACGGCGACCGAGGTGTCGAGGCCGCCGGAGAAGGCGATGCCGACGCGCTCGCCGACCGGAAGGGAAGTGAGGACCTTGGACATAGGAAGAGTATGCATCATTCCGCATGCCCATGCATAGCCCGACGGGCAACCGTGTGAGCCTCTTTTCACTCCCGCCTGGTAAGCGGCCCCCGTACGCGAAACCATGGAACCGCCACGGAAGACACCCCCCTCCGGAGATCCGGTCATGGCCACGCTCAGCACCGCCCAGTCCCCGCGCACCACCCCGGAAGGGCTTCTCTGGGAGCCCAGTGAGCGCTGGGTGCGCGGCCGGAAGGGCGATGTCACCGTTGTCGACAGCCGCCACCCCGTGCTGGTGTGGGAGCCCGGCGTCCCCGTGCCGCTGTACGCCTTCCCGCGTGCGGAGATCCGCGAGGACCTGCTGCGGCCGGCGAGGAACCCGCCGGCCGGGGCGCATACCGGGTCGACGGTCTTCTACGACCTCGAAGTGGACAGCGAGCTGCTGGAGAACGCGGCATGGACATTTCCCGCCGCCGATCTGGCCGGCCACATCGCCTTCGAGTGGTTCGAGCGCACCGGCCGGGGCCTGGACCACTGGTACGAGGAGGAAGAGGAGATCTTCGTCCACCCGCGCGACCCGCACAAACGGGTCGACGCCCTGCCCAGCAGCCGGCATGTCGTCGTCGAGATCGGCGGGCGGGTCGTCGCCGACACCCGCCGTCCGGTGCTCCTGTTCGAGACCGGCCTGCCCACCCGCTACTACCTCCCCCGCGAGGACGTCCGCCTCGACCTGTTCCGCCCCACCGACCACCACACCGGCTGCCCCTACAAGGGCACCGCCGAGTACTGGTCCTGGCACGGGGAGCGAGGCGAGGCGGACGTTCCGCCCGACATCGTGTGGAGCTACCCCGAGCCGCTGCCCGCGGTGGGCGCGGTCAAGGGGCTGCTCGCCTTCTACAACGAAGCCGTGGACATCACCGTGGACGGTGAGCGCCTCGCACGCCCGGTCACGCACTTCACCGCACCGCCGTCCTGACGCGAGGCGGCTCAGCCGTCCGCCGGCGCGCCGAGCGGATTCCAGGTATGCCGCTGGTCGGCCTCGCCGCCCAGATCGGTCGCCGTGAAGACCACCACCGTCGCCCCGGCCTCGCCGTAGCGCCGAACCTCGGCGGCGACGGTCTCCTCGTCGCCGATGACCGCGAGGTCGACCGCCCGGGTGCCGCCGGACAGCTCGATCACGCGCCGGTAGGACGGGAACCTCTCGTAGCAGGGGAGCGACTCGTTCGCGGCCTTGCACACCGCCTCCACGTCGGCGGTGACGACGCCGGGCACGAAGGCGACGATCCGCGGGGCCGGCCCTCCAACCCGGAGTACCTGGAGTGGTCCCTGAAGCTCACCCGGCCGGGAGCATCATCGTCGGCGACAGCGTGGTCCGCGAGGGCGCGGTCACCGACGCGGCGAGCGACGACCAGCGCGTGCAGGGCGTGCGCCGCTTCACTTGAGTGAGTGACCGGCGGGACGACAACGCCCGCCGGCGGCGGCACACCGAGCGCCGCCGAGGACACCGCTCCCCGGCAGGAAGGGGCGCCCTCCCGCCGGGGGTCACGATTCAGCTGCCGGTCAGCAGCCGTCGTACGACATACCCCGCCGAGTCCACGCCCGAGCTGCCGCCCTCGACGAGCGCCGCGGCCGAGATGCGGGAGTTGTAGGCCGTCAGCCAGCCGTTGGTATGGTCGCCTTCCTCCGCGGTGCCGGTCTTGGCGCCGACACCCACCAGCCCGCCCAGGCGCGGTGCCGCCGTACCGCTGGTGGCCACGTTGCGCATCATCGACTGCAGATAGCCGGCCGTGCGGGCGGAGATGGGCCGGGACGCCGTCTCCTGGTGCTGTCCCGGCAGGATGACCGGCTGCTCGAAGCCGGCGCCCCGGACGGTGGCCGCCACGGACGCCATGAACAGGGGCGTGGCGGTGACCTTGCCCTGGCCGATGAACTGGGCAGCCTGGTCGCCGCCCTGGACGTCCGGCGGAATGCTCGGGTCCGTGGTGGCGACTCCCCCGCCGATGGACCAGCTGCCCATGCCGAAGACGTTCACCGCCTCGTCGTGCAGCGCGGAGGCGTCGCCGTCGTGCACGAGGTAGTGGAAGCCGTCCTTGATGAAGGACGTGTTGCAGGACACCGTGAACGCCTGGGCGAGGGAGGAGCCGGGGTCGGCCCGCACGCCGGAGTCGTTGTGGAACAACTGGCTGTTGGCCATCAGCGAGTCCTTGCACGGCGCCGGGCTGCTCGGATCGAGACCCGCCTTGTCGAAGAGGGCCGCCGAGGTGATGATCTTCATCGTGGAGCCGGGGGACTTGATGCCGTTGACGGCGATGTCGCCGTCGTCGCCCGAGTGGGCGATCGCCAGGATGTGGCCGTTGCGCCAGTCCAGCGCGACGGTGCCGGCGGGCTTCTGCTGAAGGTGGGCATCCTTCACGGCGCGCTCGGCCACTGCCTGGAGACCGGCGTCGATGGTGGTCCCGACGACCGCGGGGCGGCCCTTGGAGAAGACCTTCAGCGTCTTCACGCCCGCGCCGCCGGAGTCGACGACGGCCACACCCGTTCCGGGGGTGCCACCCGTGGGCTTCGCGTTCTTGCCGATCGTGGCCGCGATGTCCCGCAGTGACGCAAAGCCGGAGAGATCGGTCTTGCCGTCGCTCGCCACGACCTTCGTGCCGCCCGCGCCGGCCGGCAGCTCGCCCGCGGTCAGCGACTGGCCGTCGCTCAGGCCCGGATAGAGCACCGAACTGTTCCAGTGGACCGCCGTCCGGCCGTTCTTGCTCTTCAGCACGGCCACCGCGCTCGGGTAGCTCCAGGTGCCGCCCGCGACCTGGGCGGTCACGTCGAAGGTGACCTTGGTGGCGCCCTGCGTCACCGACGAGGGACCCACCGACACGATGTGACCGAACGACAACTTCTTCAGGTGCAGGCCGTCCGCGTAGCCCCGCAGCGCCTGCGCGGCCGTAGCGGCCACGTCGGTGTCCCCCGCCGCGCCGTCCAGGCGCTGCCGGGACCAGTCGTCCAGGAACGCACGGGCCCGCTTCACCGCCTCGGCGTCCGACGGGGGCGTGCTGGACAGCGCCGACGGGTCGAAAGCGCGCGCGTCCCGGGAGTCATTGCCGCCTGCCGAGCCCGAGGTCAGGCCGTGCAGGATGTTGTACGTACCGATTCCCCCAAGAGCGAGCAGCGCGGTGCAGGTACCGGCTATGCCGATCTTCACAGCTCTGTTCATGCGCAGGATCGTATGTATGCCCCATGAATGGATGTGCTGATTGTCGGTAGATCGTTATCCGAATGTCAGGCTTGCTCATCGCCCGGCTGAAGCCCGACCCGGACCCGTTACCGAATCTCGGCCGCTGCCCGAGCTGACGACCCGACAACGCGCCATATACATCGGATGTGTTGACCAGTAGCGGCTGTCGAATTCATTGACACGCGCCTGAGCCATCCCTACGGTCCCCGATACACCCGATGTTTCGATGAACCGTCAGGTTTGGAGGACCACGATGACCTCGCAGCCGGAGAAGCGCTCGCCGGTTCCCCGCAGATCCGTACTCGGTACCGCGCTGGGCGGGGCGGCCGTGGCGGCGCTGCCCGGGACGGCCCGCGCCGCACAGTCCGCAGGGACGGTGCCGTCCGGTGGCGCCGGATCGAGCGGCGAAGGCGCCGGCCGGCCCTGGAGACTCCGCGACACCATGACCTCCGGCAGCGCGTGGGACGAGTTCCTGCGCGGCCAGGACCTGCTGTGGACCAGGCTGCCGACGCTCTGGTACGAGGGCCCGTTCCTCGGGGACGGGCTGCTCGGCAGCATGGTCTACCAGGAGCCGGGCGCCAACCGGATCCGTTTCACCGTGCAGCACGGCCGAGTCCAGGACCACCGGCCCGAGTTCGGCAGCGGCTGGGGCACCTGCCGGCTGCCGGTCGGGCATCTCACGCTCGATCCGGTCGGCACCATCACCGCCGTCGACTGGCGACTGAGCCTGTGGAACGCCGAACTCACCGGCACCGTCACCACCACCGCCGGCACCCTCACCCTCTCCGCGCTCATCCACGACGAGGTCTTCGCCGCCCGCGTGACGGCGGCCGGCGGCGAGAAGGTCACCTGGACGTTCCACCCCGAGGAGGCCATCAGCCCCCGCAAGATCCAGGAGGCTCCGCCCGCCGGCTACACCGGCAACCCGCCCTGGACCACCCGGACCACCGCGGACGGCACCGCACAGGTGCTCCAGCCGCTGACCGGCGGCGGCCAGACCGCGACCTCCTACCGCCGCTCCGGCGACGACCTCCTGCTCAGCGTCGGCCACAGCTTCCCCTCGTCCACCGCCGCCGAGGCCGACTCGCTGCGCAACCTCCGGCGCGCGCCGTCGTACGGCGTCCTGCGGCGCCGGCACACCGGCTGGTGGCACGCGTTCTACCGGAAGAGCTTTGTGTCGTTCCCCGACCAGCGGCTGCAGAGCTTCCACTGGATCCAGCTCTACAAGGTCGCCTCCGCGAGCCGCGCGGGCGGCCCCGTGATGGCCACCTCCGGGCCGTGGCTGGAGCCCACGCCCTGGCCGGCGGTCTGGTGGAACCTCAACGTCCAGCTGGAGTACTGGCTCATCCAGGGCTTCAACCACCCCGAACTCGACTCGCTCGCCAGCACGTTGCGCCAGAGCCAGGAACAGCTCACCGCCAACGTGCCCGCCGCCTACCGCTCGGACGGCTCCGGCATCGGCCGCAGCTCCGACATGTTCTGCGACCGCGAGGTGGGACAACCGGGCACCGGAGCCGAGACCGGCGACCTCACGTGGGCGCTGCACAACGTGTGGCTGTCGTATCGGCACTCCATGGACACCTCCCTGCTGCGCGACACGGTCTACCCCCTACTGCGCCGGACGATCAACTACTACCTGCACTTCCTCAACCCGGGCAGCGACGGCAAGCTCCACCTGCCGAGCACACTCTCACCGGAATATCCCGTCGTACCGCCGCAGGACACCAACTACGACCTGGCCCTGATCCGCTGGGGCTGCCAGACGCTCCTTGACTCGGCGCAACTGCTGGGGATCGACGACGAGTTGACGCCGCGCTGGCAGGAGGTGCTGGCCCGGCTCACGCCGTACCCGGTCGACGACAACGGCTTCATGATCGGCGCCGACACCCCGTACGCCCAGTGCCACCGGCACTACTCGCACCTGCTCATGGTGTACCCGCTCCACCTCGTCAACTGGGACCAGCCCGAGAACCGCGACCTGATCACGAAGTCGGTGGTCCACTGGCACGCGCTGACCGGAGCCCACCGGGGCTACAGCTACACCGGCGCCGCCTCGATCTACGCGATGACCGGGGACGGTGACACCGCGATCGGCTACCTGCGGAAGTTCTTCGACCCCAGCACCCGGTACCCGTGCCGCGCCAACACCCACTACACCGAGGCCGGTCCGGTGATCGAGACGCCGCTGTCCGCCTCCCAGTCGCTGCACGACATGTTCTGCCAGAGCTGGGGCGGTGTGGTCCGGGTGTTCCCGGCCGTTCCGTCCGCCTGGAAGGATGTGACCCTGCACAACTTCCGTACCCAGGGCGCCTTCCTGGTCAGTGCCGTGCGCAAGGCGGGGGCCACCCGGTTCATCCGGGTCAGGAGCCTGGCGGGCGAGCCGCTGAGGCTCCGGCACGGTCTGAGCGGGACCCTCACCGCGGTGCTGGACGACGGCACCCCGGCCCGCACCCGGGACCTGGGCGACGGCACCCTCGCCATCGACCTGCCCGAGGGCCGCGAGGTGCTTGTGCACTCCGGTGCCCGGCCCGACCTCGTCATCGCGCCCGTCGCCGTCAGCGAGCCGGGCGCGGCATGGGGCCTGCCGTAGCCGCCGTCCAGGAGGGAGGATTCCCGTGGCTGTTCCACTGATCAGGGCGAGATCCGGTACGGTCATCGAGCCGTCGTCCCTCGGTATCGTCACCGAACAGGCCGATCTGTCATGGGGGTTCCACTTCGTGCAGCGCAAGGACCGTACGGTCGAAGACCGGTGAGTTCTGCGCGGCGGCGACGCGTTCTCCTTCGACATCACCGCGAACGGCGGTTTCGCCGGCATCGCCTGCCTCTGGCATCCGGGCATCACCACCTGCTACCGCTGATCCCTCGCGCACGAGCGGCCGAACTGCCCTGCGCCGACGGGGCGGTTCGGTCGCGCGCACGACCGGGCCGGGCAGCACCGGTTGCCGTGCGTGGCCTAGACGCCCGAGGTCACAGCCTTCAGTTCGGTCAGTGACTCCCGGATCAGCTGCTGCATGGCGCGTTCCTCGCCCGGTGCGATCCAGCGTTCGAAGGCGACCTTGAAGACGGCGACGGCAGCCTCGGCGGCCAGACTCGCGGTGGGCGCCGGGATGCCGCGGCCGCGCAATGTGTCGGCGAGCGCGGCCGCCAACGACGCGAGCTTGATCAGCTCGCGCTCCTGGAGTTCCGCGTTCGCCGTGATCACGGCCTGCCGCCGGCGTGCGAACTCGCGCCGGTCGGCGAACAACTCTGCGACGGCGTCGAGCCCGACCGTCAGGGCGTCGAGCGGGACCGCGGTCTGCGGAGCGCCGGCGACCGCCCGGACGAACAGGTCCTCCAGCTCGCCCGCGCCGGCGAAGAGCACCTCGCGCTTGTCGGCGTAGTGCCGGAAGAAGGTCCGTTCCGTGAGCCCGGCCCGCTTGGCGATCTCCGCCACGGTGGTCTGCTCGTACCCGTGCTCGGCGTAGAGCTCCAGCGCGGCCTTCGCCAGGCGTCCGCGCGCGTCCGGCTCCCATCTACCCATGCCGAGATCTTACGTGATGACAGAGGCTGACATCAGGTGTAGCGTCTATGACAGTCACTGACATCGAAAGTCTGGGGTCTCCTCATGCGCATCTTCGTCACCGGCGCTTCCGGCTGGATCGGATCCGCCGTCGTACCCGAGCTCATCGGGGCGGGTCACCAGGTCGTCGGGCTCGCCCGCTCCGACTCCTCGGCCACCGCGCTCACCGCGGCGGGCGTGGAGGTCGTCCGCGGCACGGTCGACGACCTCGACCTGCTGCGGGACGCGGCCGCCGCGTCGGACGGGGTGATCCACCTCGCCTTCAAGCACGACATCGCCTTCAGCGGCGATTTCCAGGGCGCCGCCGAGGCCGACCGCCGCGCCGTCGACGTCTTCGGCGAGGCGCTCGCCGGCAGCGACCGGCCCTTCGTCCTCGCCTCCGGCCTGGCCGGTCTCGCACCCGGGCGGGTGGCGACCGAACAGGACAGGGCCGCGTTCGACGGCTCGACGGTCTCGATCCGCGCCACCACCGCACAGGAGGTGCTGGCGTTCGCCTCGCGCGGCATCCGCTCCTCCGTGGTACGGCTCTCGCCGACCTGTCACGGCGAGGGGGACAACGGATTCATGGCGACACTGGTCGCCATCGCCCGCGAGAAGGGCGTCTCCGGTTACATCGGAGACGGTGACAACCGCTGGCCGGCCGTCCATCGCCTCGACGCCGCGCATCTGTTCCGTCTGGCGGTCGAGCAGGCCCCGGCCGGATCGGTGCTCCACGGGGTCGCGGAGGAGGGCGTCGCGATCCGTGACGTCGCCGAGGTGATCGGCCGGCACCTCGACGTGCCGGTGGTCTCCGTGGCAGCCGAGGAGGGGGCCGGGCACTTCGGCTGGATGGCCGGCTTCATCGGCCTCGGCCTTCCGGCGTCGAGCACGCTGACCCGCGAACTGCTGGGCTGGAAGCCGACCCAGCCGGGTCTCCTCGAAGACCTCGACAAGGGCCACTACTTCCACGCCCCTGCCGCCGGCGCCTGACGGGACTTCGTCGCCCCGGGTGCCGGGACGCCGAGTGCCTACGGCAGGAGAAGGGCGATCGGCACATCGCCGGGCTCGACGCCCCGGCCATAGCTGCCGATCGCCACCGGGCCGATGCCTGCGACGGCCGCCTCCCCCACCGGCAGGAACTCGAACTCGGTGCGGACCTCGTCCACCCCGATGCCGGTCTTCGTCTCCCCAGCGCACTGCGCATCGAGCCGGCTCACCTCGCGGACGGCGGCCTCGGCCCGGTGCCGGTCGGCGTGGGGGAGAAACCCCGCAGTGTCACCCGGCGCCGCTGGCTGAGGCCGAGAGGCTGCGGTCGATCGCGGACGACATGCTCACCACGCTCCACGCACGCGCCCCGGAACTGATCGCGGCGACCTCACGCGACGAGTGGTTCAGGGCCAGGACCCATCTCACCGCCGGCCTCGGCCTGCTGCGCTACCACAGGCAGTCGGCACGGCCCCTGGAGCCGAGTCCCCGGATCGCCGGCCTGCTCGCCGCCCGGGACGCGCTCATGGCGCAGAACCTCCTGGACATCCGGAGCACCGAGGACAGGCGAGGTGCGACCCTGCTGTTCGCGCACAACCTCCATCTGCAGCGGAATCTCAGCATCTGGCAACTGGGCGACCGGGGCGCCGAGTGGTTCTGCGCCGGTGCCATCGTGGCGTCCCTGCTGGGCGAGCGGTACGTCTGTGTCGCCGGCAGTCTGGGGCGCAGCGAGGCCCTCGGGCTTCAGGACCCCGCCCCTGACATCTACGAGGGCCTCCTCCAGAGCCGTATACCCACCTGGGGATTGGAGGCGGCCACCGCTCCCCCGGCCGCCCACACGCGGACGGACACACATCCCCGGCAGGGCTACTCCCGCTCGACCGGGCGACGTTCGACGCGGTGGACGCGGTCCTCCACATCAGCGACGGCACGACCGCCGGCACACCGGCATGCCTCTGGTCGCCACCGGGAGGCGACGGCGACGCCATGACCGGGACCGCCCGCCTCCGAGGCGAGCGGCCGGTCGGCCCGTAGGGTGGGGCCGTGACCGGCGAGACTGATCTGCAGACACTGCTCAGCGACATGCGTCCGGAACTGAATCCGGGCCGCTATGTCTTCACCATGGCGGAGGGCGGCGTGCCGTCCGGTGTCACCCCGGTGGTGACGGTGGCCGAACAGGAGGGCCTGACCCTCGTCGTGTCCCAAGCGGACGCGGACGCGGCGGGGATGGCGTACGACTATGTGGCCGGATGGATCACCCTACGGGTCCATTCCGCGCTGGCATCGGTGGGGCTGACCGCCGCTGTCTCCCGGGCCCTCGCCGACGCGGAGCTGAGCTGCAACGTCGTCGCCGGCTTCCACCACGACCACCTCTTCGTGCCCTACGACCGCGCCGAGGAGGCCCTGGACGTCCTGCGGCAACTGGCGCGTGACTCCTCCTGACCCGTCGAGGACGGTGCCGCTGGGCGTCGCCGCAGCGGGCGCACGGCGATGCCCGTGTCGCTCTGCGGGCGTGGTGGGAGGCGGCGGAACGGCGATGCTCCGGCACATCGTTCGAGGCTCGGCTGGGGCACCGACTCACCGAGGCCCACACTGTGGGCGGTGCCCCGGCCGTACGGTGACGGCCGCTGGGAGGTACGGCTCGTGCTGTCGCTTCGTGGCCGCTCGGTTCTCCGCCCTGTCGCCGTGGTCGGCGCCCGCATCCTTCACGCGGCCGCCTCGCTACCGGGGAGACCCTCCTGTGACGGCACACCCGGGGCGGTGGAGGGGTCCGAGAACCCCGTCGGCCACCGTCCCGCGCCTCGGAACGCCTTGACCTTGCCGCTGAGGGCAGGGTTTAGCGTGTGAGCGAGGTGAACGCATGAGGATCAGTGAGCTGGCACGTGAGGCCGGTGTGACGACCAAAGCGGTGCGGTACTACGAGTCACTGGGGCTGATCACACCCGAGCGCCTGCCCAATGGCTACCGGGACTACGGCGAGGACGACGTACGCCTCGTACGGGAGATCAGGACGCTCCACCGGCTCGGTATCCCCGTCGAGCGCACCCGGCCCTTCCTCGAGTGCCTGGCCGCCGGACGGGCGCACGCGGACGACTGTCCCGCCTCGCTCGCGAGCTACCGCGAGGCCATCGACGAACTCACCGGGCGCATCGAGTCCCTGACCGCCCGCCGCGCGACGCTGATCGCCAACCTGAACGCGGCCGCTCACCGGGGCAGCGATGGCACACCGGCCGAGGAAAGCGGCACCGGACGCCTGGACCATCTGACACTGCCCGCGGATCTGCCCGTCCCTGAGGACGACGGTGCGGCGGCCCATCTCCCCGGCGTGAAGGTGCCTGGTCTCGCCCTGCTCGACACGGCGGGCCGAACGGTCCGCCTGGACCGGCTAGGCCCACGGCGCACGGTCGTCTATGTCTACCCGCTCACCGGCCGCCCGGGCACGGACCTTCCCGAGGGCTGGAACTCGATTCCCGGAGCCCGTGGCTGCACACCCGAGTCATGCGGCTTCCGCGACCACTTCCACGACCTGCTCGAAGCCGGCGCGGGCCGTGTCTACGGGCTGTCCAGCCAGGACATTGACTACCAGCACGAGGTCGTGGAGCGGCTGGGACTGCCCTTCGACATGCTCTCCGACCCCACCCTCGGCGTGGCCGACGCGCTCGGTCTGCCCACGTTCGAGGTCGAGGGGATGCGGCTGTTCAGGCGCCTGACGCTCGTGCTCCGCGGCGGTGTCGTCGAGCACGTCTTCTACCCGGTCTTCCCGCCGAACGAGCACGCCCAGCAGGTGCTGACCTGGCTGCGCGAGAACCCTCTGTAGGCACCGGACCGACCTGCCGAGGTCGGCCCGGCGGCCGGACTACAGCGTGCCCGCGTCGGACCAGTGGGACCAGTGGGTGTTCGCCGGGAGCGTGGGCCGGTAGCGCTCCGGATCGCCGCACGACAGGACCTCGGCGATCAGCCGGAAGGTCTCATGGCCGCTCGGCATGACCTCAGCGAGGTCTTCCGGCTGGTTCCACTCGTCCAGGCACAGCAGCACCGGCAGGTCGGAGGGGACGGCGGACCTGAGTTCCGCCGCGTCCGCGAGCAGCAGGTCCCTGTGCGCGGGCACCAGGCGGCGGAACACGTCCTCCAGCGGCGTACCGGTGTCGGCGCCGACCGTCAGCGGCCTGCCCCGGACGACCACCGGGACTCCCCCTGCGTAGACCTCGTCGCCGTCGGGATCGATGTCGTCCATGTTGTCCACCCGGTCGAGGAAGCTCCCGAAACCCGGCTCGTCACGGGTCAGGCAGTTGCCGAAGCAGTGCAGGACGTCGGTGAGGTTCCCGACGCGCGGGTTGTATCCCAGCAACTCGGCGACCATCGCCCAGCGCGTGCCGTCGCCGAACAGGTGGATCCGCGTGTCGACGGGGTAGTAGTAGCCGTTCTGCAGATCCGGGAACTCGGCCATGTCCGCGCAGAGATCGAACTGTTCGAGGATCGACGCGGTCGTCGGTGCGGTCGGTGTGGTCACGGGCGTCAGGCTACGGCCCTCTTCGGCCGGATCTCGCGCCGGCCCATGGTGTCTCCGTGCGCGGCCACGTGCCGGTGCCGGTGCCAGGCAGGGAAGCGGCTGGAATGCCCGGTCCGGCGGCGCGACACTCCGTTGGTCGTGCGTGAATGCGGTACAGGGAGGACCGGGCGGATGAGGACGACCCGGCTGGGACGCAGCGCGGTGGAGGTCACGGAACTGGCTACGGCGGCGGTCCCCTCGGCGACCTCTTCGCACCGCTCGACGACGACACCGCCGCGAACACGCCGACCGCCGCCTGGAGTTGTGGCATCCTCGCCGCCCCGATCTTCAACTCCGGCCTGCTCGCCGCACCCCGTCCCGCCGAGGGAGCGTCCTTCGACTATGCCCCGCCCTCACCGGGGGTACTGCGGCAGGCACGGAAGATCGCTGCCGTGTGCCAGGCACATGGTGTGACTCCCTTCCAGGCGGCGATGGCGTTCCCTGGTCGCGCCAGGTCTCCTCGACGAGCGGGCACCGGTGCGGAGCTGAGCGCCGGGTGACACGTCGTACGCTTTCGGCTTTCGGCGGCTATGGCTCTTCGTTCGCGCCACCGACATGGCCTGCGGACACATGGGCGGAGGTGGGCTCGCGGACCATGAACACATCCACGGAGTCCTCGGTCTCGACCCCGAATCCGTGCCGCTCGTAGAGGCGTCGGGCCCGGCTGCCCCGGAGCACGTTCAGCCGGATCCGGGTGCCGTCGCGGTCGCAACGCTCCAACAGAAGCCGGAGCACAGCCGATCCGATGCCCCGGCCCTGCAGGCTCGGGTCCAGGTAGAAATGCTCCAGCCGGTGCGCGTCGTCCGCCGGCCGCAGCGCCACGCATCCGGCCAGGACACCGCCCGTCTCGATCACCCAGGTGTGCTCCGGTGCGAACCCGTCCCGCAGCCGCTGCCGCACCCGGTGCTCGCCGTACCGCCCGAGACGCTCCAGGTCCGCTCTGAGCACCACGGCCCGCAGCGCGGCCACCGCCTCGACGTCCGCCGCCGATGCGGGACGCAACTCCCAGTCCGCCATGATCGCGATGCTGGCGCGGCGGGATTCGGGCCGAATCCGGGGCCACAGGTCGGCCGCGTCCAGCCATGGGAAGTGTCCCGCGCCGGGCGGCCCCCGCAAGACACGTTGAGCGACAGGGATGGCACAGGGGTGCGACGGCACACGGAAGAACGGCACACCGAGGCGCAACGCACAGGGTTCACTCAGTGGAAACCCGCCGGCCCATCCGTATCATCCATGTGTCGGGGGACCCCGCAGGACAACTCCCGCTCCCCGCCTGCCCCAACCGCGGGCGACGGAGCGCACCAGAGTCACGATTGGAGCCACAGATGCCTGAGCCCACCGCCCCCGTCACCGAGTTGACCTCCCAGTACGTCAGCCAGGTGACCAACGACCTCGAGCACAACGTCAAGGAGCAGGAACGCATCACCGCCGAAATCTCGGCGCTTCAGGAGCAGTTGGCCGCCCTTCAGCACGACCAGACGATTCTGGTGAACATGCGGCAGGCACTCGGTGTCGCCACCCCGGTGAGCGCGCCCGCCCCGGCCGAGGGCGCCGTGGTGCCCGCCCCGCGCACGAAGTCCGGCACCGAGTCCGGGACGCGCCGATCGCCGAAGAAGGCGGTTCCGGAGCAGTCCGGGGGCAAGAAGCAGCCCGCCAAGAAGCCTGCGGCGACGAAGTCCTCGGCGAAGAAGGCAACCACCCAGTCAGCCCAGCCCACCCTCATCGAACTGGTCCGCCGCCACCTCGCCGAACAGCAGGAGCCCCGCTCCGCGGCGGAGGTCACCGAGGCGCTCGACAAGGCACACCCCGAGCGGGAGATCCAGACCAAGGTCATCCGCACCACTCTGGAGAACCTCGTGGCCCGCAACACGGCCCAGCGCACCAAGCAGGGCTCGTCCGTCTTCTACACCCTCAACCCCGCGTCCGATTCGGCGGCGTCGAACCCGGAGGAGTCCCGGCCTGACCCGGCCGAATGAGCCATGGCGACATCGCCCCGTCCCCCATCGACAAGTGTCAACGGGGTCCGGACGGGGCGATTCAGCGCATCTGACTCTCCCGCTTCGGTCACCGCAAGGGTGTTCGGCGAATTGACGAGGAATCAGGAGGTGGTAGCGCGACTCACAAACCGGCCGTGGCCCTCTGCCGGGTCTGGTCGAACTCGGTCACCGGATCGCCGCCGGTCTGCCAGGGCCACGCGGTGACGACGCCACCGATCTGCTCGAAGACGGAACCCGCCTCGGCGCGCCGGTCCGCGGCGACCAGGGCGTAGGCGAGGAGGTTGAGGTCGGCAAGCGCCTTGGCATGGCGCAGAAACCCCGGCTGGGTCCAGGTGTGCGCCGCGCGGTCGAGGGCCTGTGTGGCCATGAGCTGTGACCAGTGGTTCCGGGCGACCAGCGCCTCCAGCCCGCCGCGGTCGAGGATGGCGTGGTACTGGTGGACCTGGGCAGTGAGTTCGGTCGCCACGCACGGTGCGTTGGCGGGCATGCGGGCGCGCAGGGTGTCCACGAACTCCAGGACCTGGATGCGCGATCCGGCCTCGTCCGGGCTGAGGTAGGCCAGCATGTTCAGATAGGCCTCGCGGTTCCAGCGATCGCGTGCGAGCACCTCGTTCCACAGCCCGAAGACCTGCGACTGCTCCCGGCGGTCCAGGCGTGCCACGGCGAGGAGGGCCACCCAGGGAGTGGGGTCCTCCGGGGCGAGTTCGGCGGCGCGCAGACAGACATCGACGGCGCCGGCGGGGTCCTCCAGCTGCCCCTGTGCGCGGGCCTGCGCGACCTGGGTCCAGGCCTGCAGGACGAGTGCGTCCACATTGCGGGGCTCGCGCGTGACCCACGACCGCGGCAGATGCGATCCGACGAGGTACCCCGCGAGTACGTCCATACGATGCGTCCGGCGGTCCCAGTCGCCTGCGTCCTGCGCCAGGAGGCGGGACATCTGCGCCACACACAGTTCGGTGGTCGCGATGGTGCCGGTCCTGGTGGTCGCCACAAGTGACTTCAGCAGCTTGCCCAGGTCCTGGTCATCGAGTTCGGGAGCAAGGCGGGCCCTTCTGCGGCGACTGGAAAGAAATGCCATGTGCGGAGGCTAGGGCGGATCGGTGGGCGCGCAAGGCCTGGGCCGAGATCGTTATGGTTTTACACGTACAACTTGCCCATATTCCCGTCCATGCCCGAGATGCAGCTGCTCCGTCCGGCTCATGCCCCCGCATTGTTCGCCTTCGAGCAGGAGAACCGGGCCTACTTCGCCGCGTCCGTCCCCGACCGGGGTGACGACTACTTCGCCCGGTTCGACGAGCGGCTCCGTGCCCTGCTCGCCGAGCAGGAGGCCGGTCTCTGCTTCTTCCATGTGCTGGTGGACGAAGGGAGCGAGGTGCTGGGCCGGATCAATCTCGTGGACGTCGCGGACGGCGGCGCCGACCTCGGGTATCGGATCGCAGAACGCGCCGCGGGCCGGGGGCTCGCCACCTGGGCGGTGCGGGAGATCTGCCACCTGGCCGCCCACCGCTACGGGCTGACGGCCCTCCGTGCCGCGACCACCCTCGACAATGCGGCATCGCGGGCCGTACTGGCCCGATCGGGGTTCGCCGTCGTCGGCGAGACCCGGCTCTCCGGCCGCCCCAGCCTGTCGTATCTGCGCAGTCTGTCGGATTTCACCGCCCGGCTGGACGCAACGGCCGGCCAGGTCCTGTGCGGAGTCGTGATCAATGGGTTGAAGGCGGGCACACCGGAACCCCACCGCGGGTTTCGGTGACTGTCGCCCGGCGCCCATGATGTGGCCATGAAGATTCCCGACCGACGGATCGAACTGTTCACCGGCACCGGCAGCGAGCACCGGTTCACCGGCCCCGCGACCGGTGACGAACGGAGCATGCTCGTGGCCGTGCTGGACGCCCAGCGCGCCACCCTGAAGCTGAAGTGCTCCGGGCTGGGGCCGGAGTTGGCCCTGCGGTCCGTGTCCCCCTCCTCGCTCTCCCTGCTCGGCCTCGTCCGGCACCTGGCCGACGTGGAACGCCGCTGGTTCCGGGCCGTGCTCGCCGGGCACGACGTCGAACTGCGCTTCTCCTCCGCGGACGTGCCCGAGGGCGACTTCGACGGCGCCGGCCCGGACCCCGAGGTCGTCGCGGAGTCCTGGGCGGCCTGGCGGGCGGAAGTCGCCTTCGCGGAGGCGTTCGTCGCCGAGGCCTCACACCTCGACATCGAGGGCCACGACCCCTGGCGCGGCACGGTCTCGCTGCGCTGGGTGCTCATCCACATGATCGAGGAGTACGCGCGTCACAACGGACACGCCGACCTGATCCGCGAACGCATCGACGGCGCGGTCGGTGTGTGACTCCGGGCGGCTGTGCCGCCCCCGCTCCACAGCGCAGATCATCCTGGCCCGAAAGTCTCTTCGGACGCTTCGCCGGCGTGCAGTGGTACGGCGAAGAAGGCCGGCGCCGCGCAGGCCGCCACGCCCGCTGCGGTTGCCAGTGTGCCGGGAAGGGACCAGGTCGCCAGGGGACCTGCGATCGCCGCGCCCGTTGCGAACGCGGTGATCTTGAGGCTGGCGCCGGTGGTGAAGATCTGGCCGCGCAGACGGTCCGGAGCCTCCCGGTGGCGTATCGCGAACAGTGCGGTGAGCTGCGGCCCTTCACCGATCCCGGCCAGCAGCAGGGCCACGACGAGCACGGCCGGGCGGCCTGTCGCCGCCAGGGCGAACGCGCCGGCCTGGATCAGGGCGCCGGCCCAGATGACCGGGTCTGGGGCGACGTACTGCGGGAATCGTGCGATTACGGCGTTGGCCACCAGGGCCGAGACGGCCGCGCAGGACAGCAGCAGCGCGCCGCGCCCCGCCGCGCCGAGGACTCGTTCCCCCAGCAGCGGGACGCAGGCCGTCAGCATGCCCTGCGCGGCACAGCACACGACCGAGGCCAGGGTCGCCCGCGCCAGCCGGGGATTGCCCACGATGACCCGCGTTCCGGCGGCGAGGTCACCGATCAGCGCACCGGGCTGCCGCTCCCGTACCCGCGCGGTACGCGCCGGCAGGGTCCACGCCGCCGGTGCCGCCGAACCGATGAGCGCCGCGGACACCACGACGGCTGCAGGTGCCCCCAGCACCTCGGCCAGACCACCGGCGAGGACCGGACCGGACAGGCTCGCCACGCCGAAGGTCATGGCATCGAGCGCGTTGGCCCGTGGCAGCCGGTCCGCTGCCGCCGCCCTCGGCAGCTGACCCGTCCAGCCGCCCGACAGCGCCGGCCCCAGCAGGCCGGTCAGGACGGCGATCAGCACGATGACGGTGAACGGGAGCCTGCCGAGCCCCACGAGGATCACCGCGACGCCGGCGGCGTAGAGGGCGAGCGCGGCGGCCAGCAGCCGTCCCGGCCGCCGCTGTCTGTCGAGCACCGCGCCCAGCAAGGGGCCGCCTGCGGCCGCCGCGGCCGTGATGCCCGCCAGCAGCGCCGCCGCTTCGGAGGCCGAGCCGGCGACCGCGTATCCCGCCAGCATCAACGCCGGTCCCGACATCTCGTCCCCGACACGGGCCATCGTCGCCCCCGCGAAATACCTGATCATCACGTAACGCCTGGTCATCCGAGTGACGTTACGGAGGTAACTCAAAACTCCGCAATATGCGTTACAGTGCGCTGATGTCCCCCAGCAACGGCGCCGACGGCGACTGGTCCACCCGGCACTCCGTCCTGACCATGGCCCGCCGCACCGCCGCTCTCGTCAACGTCCTCGCCGAGGACCGCCCCCACCCGGGCCATGTGGCGGAGGTGCTGCTCGCTCACGGCGAGACGGGCCCCGTGCACCTCACCTCCCGGGATGTCGCGCAGATGCGGGAGGCCGCGGACCGGCTGCGAGAGGTCTTCGCCGCCGAGGGCGCCGACGAGGCAGCCGCCGTCCTCAATCGACTGCTCGGCGAACACACCGGGCCGCTCCGTCTGACCTCACACGGTGGCGACACGCCCTGGCATCCCCACCTCGACCGCGACGACGACGCTCCCTGGGGTGAGTGGCTCCTCGCCTCGTCCTGCCTGGCCCTGACCGTTCTCGTCTGGGACCGCCAGCTCCCGCCCGGAAGGATCTGTGCGTCGGCCGTCTGCCGGAACGTCTTCATCACCCAGGGCCCCGGCCCCCGACGCCGCTACTGCTCCCGGCGCTGCGCGACCCGCGAACGGGTCGCGGCCCACCGCCGCGCCCGCTCCACGCAACCGCCCGGGTGATCGCCAGGAGCGGGGCCGTTCCTCACCGCTGCGCGCGGGCAAGCCACACCAACTCGCCGCGGTAGGCCTGGCCCTCCGCCACCTACGCTCGGCCCTGCACACCACCTGAGGCGCGGACACCACGGCCCGACGGCTAGGAACGGCTGCCGTCACACATCACCCATCACGCGCCGGGCCCCGGCGCCACCTTGTACGCGATGAGCAAGTCGGCCGTCGTCGGGCTGACGAAGGCGCTGGCCCGCGAGCTGGGCGAGCGCGGGATCACGGCGAACGTCGTACATCCGGGCCCGACCGACACCGACATGAACCCCGCCGACGGTCCCTTCGCGTCCGCTCAGGCGGCCATGACCGCTCTCGGCCGCTTCGGCACAGCCGAGGAGGTGGCCTCCGCCGTGGCTTATCTGGCGGGGCCGGAGGCGGTGTACGTGACCGGAGCGGAGCTCTTCGTGGACGGCGGGTACGCGGCGTGAGCGAGCGGGGCGCACCGTGCTTCCGGGCCTCGGTGCGCCCGCCCTGAACCGCCGGACCGGTCATGTCTGGCGCAGTCGGCGTACGTCGTCCTCGTGCCACTTCCTGGTGTCGCGGGGCTGAGGGTTCGGCTCGGCCCCCGGTGGATCGCGATCATCACCGTGACCAGCAGGACCAGCGCCGGCCACAGAGAGCACCATCAGCATGACGGTGACGCCTATCCGCAGCGGCAGGATCTTCCACACCGGGCGGCCCTCCGGCAAGTCGTAGACGGCGTTGGCGGCCCGGATGAAGGCGGCCACGTACCCGGAGGCCGACCAGACCGCCAGTACGACGCCGACGACGGTCATGACCGATCCGGTGCCGGCGTTGTTCTGCAGCTGCTCCATGGACCTGGTGACGATGTCCCGGGCGGAGCCGGGCGCGAGGTGCCGGAGATCGGCCAGCACCTTGCCGGTGACCGACCTGCCGGCGATGCCCAGCAGTGACACCAGGACCAGCAGCGCCGGGAAGAGGGCGAGAACCCCGTAGTAGGTCGGGGCGGCGGCCCAGTCGGTCAGCTCGTCGTCCTGGAACTCGCGCAGGGAGCCCTTCAGCACCGCACCCCAGGCCCGATTGGGCAGTTGCGCCGGTGTGTCGGGCGTGGCCCGCTCGATTCGCTGATCGGGCCCGGCGTCCTGCGGCGTCGGCACGCGCGACCCCAGGGCGTCGCCGCCGTGGCGGTGGCTGCGCCCGGCAGGATGCGGCTTCGGAATGCGGGCCGGGTAACCCGGGCTCGCGGTTCCCAGCAGGCGTGCCCGTCGGATCCGGCCGTGCATCCCGCGGTGGGCTGGGTACTGGGACCGAGTCCGACGTATGGGCCGGGCGCGCCTGAGACGGCTCGGGTGCCGGGGACACGGGCGCAGCGGTGAAACGGCACCGAAGTGGAGGTGACGATGATGAGGTATGACGAGTTCCTCGCCCGTGTGCGCGAGCGCGGCGAGTACGCCAGCCAGGACGAGGCGGCGCAGGTCACGGAGGCCGTGCTGAGTGTGCTGGCGCAGCGGATCAGCCCTGGGGAGATCGACGACCTCGCCTCCCAGCTGCCCGGACCGCTGGGCCCGAGTCTGGCCGACGCGAAGCAGCCCCGGCCGGAGCGGTTCGGGGTCCAGGAGTTCCACCGCCGGGTCGCCGAGCGGATCGGGAGCAGGCCGCGCACGGCCCAGTGGGACGCCGGCGCGGTCCTGACCACGGTCGCCGACAGCGTCAGCGGAGGCGAGCTGAACCAGGTCTTCAGCCAGCTCCCGTCGAGCTACGCCGCCCTGTTCGGCAAGACGGACCTGGCGGACTGAGCCCGGCACCCTGTGTCGGCATCGGGGCGTGCCTGCTGATTGACCGCGCCGGTGGGGTGGGTTTTGATGTGACGCATGCCAGGTGGAGCACAGACGGGTGGAGCACAGAACGGTGCCGATCCCGTCATGGCCTTCGCCACGCAGCAGGCGTGGGAGAAGTGGCTGGAGGAGCATCACGCCGACGTGCCGGGCATCTGGCTGAAGATCCCGAAGGCAGGTTCCGGGCTCGACGGCGTCGGCTACGCGGAAGCGCTGGAGTCGGCGCTCTGCTTCGGCTGGATCGACGGGCAGAAGAAGAAGCTGGACGAGCGGCACTGGCTGCAGCGCTTCACCCCGCGGCGGCCGGGCAGCAAGTGGTCGAAGGTGAACCGGGAGAAGGCCGCCGCACTCACGGAGCGGGGCCGGATGCGACCGGCCGGCCTGCGGGAAGTGGAGAAGGCCAAGGCGGACGGCCGCTGGGAGGCGGCGTACGAGGGTCAGCGCACGGCGACGGTGCCCGAGGACCTCCAGGCGGCTCTGGAGGCCTGTCCTCAGGCCCGGGACTTCTTCGCGACGCTGGACAGCCACAACCGGTACGCGATCCTCTACCGCGTCCAGGACGCCAAGAAGCCACAGACACGGGCGGCGCGCATCGAGAAGTTCGTCGCCATGCTCGCCGCGCAGCAGAAGCTCCACCCCTGATCTCCGCGCCTCGGGCCCTCACCGCTTCCGATCCAGGCGGTGCCGAAGAGGCGACGCACGGACCGCACTTGCGCGTCAGCGTGATGTCAGCCGGTTCCGGCACTGTTGTCCATGTGAACGGCGGAGCGGGCGACCGCGAAGCCGGGAGCGAGGAGAGGTGCCCGGAGTGGTTGATCGGGGACCGGTGAGCGTTGGCTCGAGGTCGGACCCGTTGGGTCCACGCAGGTTCGAATCCTGCCCTCTCCGCACCGCCGAGGACCTGGCAACGACCTCCGCCCGCCCCGTACAACCTGCGCCCTATCCGGAAGGCACTCCGCCCGTCGGCGGGCGTCGCACGGTGGCCGTCAGGTGGCGGACGCGTGGCCCAGGGCGCCCAGTCCCGCGGCCACCACGACGTCCGTCAGCTCCGTCCATCGGGTGTCGCGGTTGGCCATCATGGTGGAGGTCACCGCGCCGATCGCGGACACCACCCGCACCCGCCGCTCCTCGTCGGTCTCGATCTGCGGATCGAAGGCCTCCAGCAGCGTGCGCTGGGCCTGTGCGAGACGTTCGAGGATCTCGGGGTCGCGGGTGAGCCAGAAGGCGCCCACGATGAGCGCGCCTGTGCCCGGCCACTCCTCGATCATTTCGACGAGCGCGTTGAGCAGGGCCGCGTCGCGCCGCTTTCCGACCGGGAGTCCGGCGGCCGCGGCGGCGACGCGCGTGATGTGTTCCTCGGCGCGGGCGACCACGGCGGCCTGGATGCGTTCCTTGGACCCGAAGCGCTTGAGGACGGCGGCCTTCGAGTAGCCGGCGGCGTCGGCGATGGCCTGCACGGGCCCCTGTGCGAATCCGTGCCGGGCAAACACGAAGGCGGCCACGTCGAGCAGTGCGCGGTCGATTTCCTCGCTCGTGAGCTTCACGGTTGACTTCACGGCCTTAGGTTACCATCCTGGTCACTGAGTAACCAAAATGGTCACCTCGAAAGGATGCGACATGAGGACGAACGGCACGGGTCCCGCGGGCAGGAAGCCGACGCCGCGACTGTGGCTGGCTCCGGCCGTCATCGTCTCCGTCGTCATGGCGGTGCTGGCGGCGCTGTACCTGGGCAGCACGGTCAGTTCCTCCGACCACCTCGCGGACTTCCCCGTGGCGATCGTCGACGCCGACACCGGGGCCACCACCGCCTCCGGGCAGCACGTCGACGTCGGCAGGCAGATCGCCGGCAGCCTGCGCGAGGGCATCGACCACGACAAGTTCGACCTGCGCTCACTCAGCCTCGCCGAGGCGAAGCACGAGCTGGGGCAGGCGAAGCTCTACGGCGCGATCGTGCTGCCCCCGGACCTCAGCAGGAAGCTGACGGCACTGGCCTCGGGCGCCGTGACCGGCGCCGCCGTGGAGCGGCCGGTGATCACCGTCTACACCAACCCGCTCGCCAACACCTCCAGCGCATCCGTCGTGAACGCGCTCGCGAACCAGGCGCTCACGCGGGCCGACCAGGCCGTCGGCAAGCAGCTTCTCGCCGAGGTGACCTCGGCCCGGGCCAAGGCGGCCACGGCGCACGGCCGGACCGTGCCGGGCACCGCGCGACTCGTGCTGTCCGCACCCATGGACGTGCGGGTCACGCCCTTCCACCGCGTTCCCGACGGCACGGGCAACGGCCTGTCGGCCTTCTACTACGCCCTGCTGCTCGTACTCGCCGGCTTCACCGGGTCCCTGATCGTCAGCAACCTGGTCGACGCCCAACTCGGCTTCACCCCGAAGGAGTTCGGCCCGCGCTACCGCATGGAGCCGCACTCGGGACACAGCCGCCTGGCCACCCTCGCCCTGAAGTGGGGGATCATGACGGGCGTCGCGGTGGTCGTCTCCACGGTCTACCTGGCCATCGCGGACGGGCTCGGCATGCCCCTGGACCACCCCTGGCAGCTGTGGGGGCTCAGCGTGCTCGCGATCACCGCCGTGGCCGTGGTCGTCCAGAGCATCCTCGCCCTGCTCGGCGGCCTGGGCATGGTGGTCAACCTCTTCCTGTTCATCGTCCTCTCGGTCCCGAGCGCCGGCGGTACGGCCCCACTGGAGGCCACTCCGTCCGTCGTCCGCTTCCTCGGCACCTTCGAGCCGCTGCACCAGATCTACGTCGGCGTCCGCTCGGTCCTGTACTTCGGCGCCGTGTGGGACGCCGGCCTCGGTCGCGCGGTGACCGCCGCCGCGGCGGCCCTTGTCCTCGGCCTCGGTGCAGGCCTCCTCGGCACCCTCGCCTACGACCGCAAGGGCCTGGCGCGGCGCCACGGCACACCTTCCGCGGAGCTGCCCGGGCCGGCCGGAGCCGCGTGACCGCCGCCCCCGACCGACAGCTGCGAACACCGCGCGAGTCGACTCCGGCCGGCGCCATCGTCCCCCAGGCGATGCCGCCGGCCGTCCTCATGTGTCAGCGAGCGGCCCGCACCCCCAGGTGGCGCAGTGCGGCCGCCGCGGCTCCGGCGCCGCACATGCCGTGCGCGCCGGCACCGGGCGGGGTCGCCGCCGAGCACAGGAACACACCCGGCAGGCCGGTCGAGTACGGCTCTATGGTCGGGCGAGGGCCCAGGAGAAGCTGAGGGATCGTACTGGCCCCGGTGATGATGTCGCCGCCGGTGAAGTTGGGATTGGCGGTGGCGAACCGGGCGGGCGGGGTGGCCCGGCGGCCCACGATGCGTTCGCGGACACCGGGGGCGAACCGCTCCAGCTGACGGAGTATCGCGTCGGTCGCGTCCCCGTCGTAGCCGTACGGGACATGGGCGTAGGTGTAGACGGGGTGGACGTCGCCCACCGAGCGGGCGGGGTCCGCCAGGTACTGCTGGCCGACCAGCACGAAGGGACGTTCCGGCAGGTGGCCGGCCACCACGGCCCGCTCCGTGTCGGCCACCTCGGCGAGCGGGCCGCCGAGGTGCACGGTGCCCGCCCGGCGTGCGTGCTCGTTGGTCCAGGGCACGCCCCCTTCGACGGCCAGGTCGAGCTTGAAGACGGCGGGGGCCCGGCGGAACCGCCGGTAGGCACGGCGCACCCGGGCCGGGAGCCGGTCGCCGTAGAGGGCGATGACCTGGCCGGGGTCGAGGTCGAGGAGGGTCACGTCGGCAGGTGGCAGCTGCCGGTGGTCGGTGACGCGCACGCCGGTGTGGACGATGCCCCCGTGCAGGCGCAGCACGCGTTCCATGCTTCGGGCGATGGACTGTGAGCCGCCTTCGGCCACGGCCCAGCCGGCGGCATGGCCCGCGGTGAGGATGCCGAGCCCGATGGCCGAGGTGAACGGCTGCGACAGCGGGCGGAAGGCGTGTGCCGCGACGCCCGCCCACAGGGCCCGCGCCCGTGGGGTGGTGAAGAAGCGGGCGAGGAGGGAGGCGGGAAGGGTGGTCGGCAGGCCGAAGCGGGTGAGCAGCAGCGGGTGCGAGGGGATGCGCAGCAGGGGGCCCATCACATCGTGTGCCAGGGCGTCCCAGTGTCGTACCGGGGTGGTGAGGAGCGCGCGATATCGGTCACCGTCCGGACCGAGCAGGCGGGCGGTGTCCGGCACGGAACGCAGCAGGACCCCGGCACTGCCGTCGTCCAACGGGTGCACGCAGTCGACATCCGGCAACAACCAGCGCAGCCCGTGCCGTTCGAGTTCGAGCGCGCGCAGCGCCCGTGAGCTGACGGTCATGGGATGGATGGCCGAGCAGTGGTCGTGCACGAGTCCCGGCAGGATCGCCTCGTGGCTGCGGGTGCCGCCGCCGACCTCGTCCGTCGCTTCCAGGAGCGTGACCTGCAGTCCCGCCTTGGCGAGGAGGGCAGCGGCGGCGAGGCCGTTGGGCCCGCCGCCGACCACCATGGCGGAGGTCATATGGCGCACCTCGACGTGGTCGCTGCCGTGCGGGCGGGCGGTGACGTCGTCGTCCTCATACGCCTGAGTCTGGCATCAGACTCATGCGTCCGAGGTCGTCAGGACTGGGGCCGCTTGCCGTGATTGGCGCGATGGTTGCGTCGCGACTTCTTCTTACGGCGTCGCTTCGAGGACATGGAAACCTCCTGGAGGGAGAGGGAAACCGGTGAAGAAAACACCCGGAAACACCGTATATCGGGATTCTCGGCGCCTCCACCGCAGCCGCCGCCCCGACCGCCACTGCATGGCGGCACGACCCCCGGGCTCTCGTTGATACGATGCGAAAAATGTCCGACTCATGAACATTCTTCCCTGGACCATAGGAGCGGAAATGACCGGTGACCCGGAGCCGATCGGTGCCGCTGCCCGCCGCGCGCTGGAGCAGGAGCTGGCCGACCTGCGTGATGAGCGCCGGCTCGTCGCCGGAATCCTGCAGGACCGTACGGACGTGGGCGATCAGGCGGACCAGGCCGAGCAGTTGCAGCGCGCCAATCAGCTCAACCGCCTGGACCGTCGTATCGAGACCATCACCGAGCGGCTGCGCCGAGCGGACGTGGCCGGGCCCGCCCCCACGGACGTGGTCGGCGTGGGCAGCACGGTCACCGTCCGCTTCCCGGACGGCTCGGTGGAGACGCTCCAGATCGGGGAACTCGCCGAGGCCCTGGACCAGAACCTGGTCACCTCCGACAGTCCGCTCGGCCGTGCGCTGCTCGGACACCGCCCCGGTGACTCGGTCCACTTCGACACGCCCGACGGCCCGTCGAGCGTGGTCGTGATGTCGATCGGGGAGCACAGCGAGCAGGGATGACGCTGAGGAGTCAGCCCTCAGTCGGTTCTACGGACCCTGCAGTGGAGGGAGTCGTGTTCGACGTCGGCGACGATGGTGTCGCCGGGATCGGCCTCGCCGCTGAGCAGAAGGGTGGCGATCCGGTTGTCGAGTTCCGCCTGGATCGTGCGGCGCAGCGGCCGGGCGCCGAACTCCGGCTGGTGTCCATGGGCGATGAGCAGTTTCTTCGCCGCATCGGTCACCTCCAGCGTCATCCCCTGGGCGTGGACGCGGCGTTTGCTGTGGTCCAGCAGATGGTCCACGATCTTCCCGAGATCCTCCTCGGTCAGCCCGTGGAAGATGATGATGTCATCGATCCGGTTGAGGAACTCCGGCAGGAACCTGGTCCGCAGGTCCTCCATCAACTCGTCCTTGAGCTCCGACACATCGCCCTTGTGGTCCAGGATCCGGTGCGCGCCGATGTTGGACGTCATGATGATCACGCAGTGCCGGAAGTCGACGGTGCGGCCCTGGGCGTCGGTGAGCCGGCCGTCGTCCAGGATCTGCAGCAGGGTGTTGAAGACGTCCGGGTGCGCCTTCTCCACCTCGTCGAACAGCACCACGCTGTACGGCCGGCGGCGCACCTTCTCCGTCAGCTGGCCCGCTTCCTCGTAGCCCACGTATCCGGGAGGGGCACCCACGAGACGGGCGACGGTGTGCTTCTCCTGGAACTCGCTCATGTCGAACCGGATCATCCGGTCCTCGTCCCCGAACAGCAACGCCGCGAGGGTCTTGGCGAGTTCGGTCTTGCCGACACCCGTGGGACCGAGGAACAGGAAGGATCCCACCGGCCGGTTCGGATCCCCCATGCCCGCCCGGTTGCGCCGTACCGCCTGGGAGACGGCGGTGACGGCCTCGTCCTGGCCGACGATCCGGGCGTGCATCTCCTCCTCCAGCCTGAGCAGCTTCTCCTTCTCGCTCGCCGTCAGCTGCGACACCGGGATGCCCGTACGCCGGGAGACCACGTCGGCGATATCGGCGGCCGTCACCGATACCACGCCCTCGCGGCGTTCTTCGATGCCGGCGAGTTCGCCCTCCACCTCGGAGATCTGCCGCTTCAGTTCCGACGCCTTCTCGAAGTCCTCCCCGGAGACGGCCTGATCGAGTTCGCGGCGGAGCTGGGCGATGCGGTCCTCGCGGCTGATCACCTCCGTGGACCGGCCCACGCTGCGCAACCGCACCCGCGCACCGGCCTGGTCCATCACATCGATCGCCTTGTCGGGCAGGAAGCGGTCGGTGATGTAGCGGTCGGACAGTTCGGCCGCGGCCACCAAGGCCCCATCGTCGAACCGGACCTGGTGGTGCGCCTCGTAGGAGTCCCGCAGCCCCTCCAGGATCTGCACCGTCTCCTCCACCGTCGGTTCGGGCACCATCACCGGCTGGAACCGCCGTTCCAGCGCCGCGTCCTTCTCCACGTACTTGCGGTACTCGTCGATCGTCGTGGCTCCCACGACGTGGAGTTCACCGCGCGCGAGGGCCGGCTTGAGCATGTTGCCCGCGTCCATCGACCCCTCCCCCGTCGCCCCCGCGCCCACGACGGTGTGCAGTTCGTCGATGAACAGGATGATCCGGCCCTTGGCGGCCTGGACGTCCTCGATGACCTTCTTCAACCGCTCCTCGAACTGGCCCCGGTACTGCGCCCCCGCGACCATCCCCGACAGGTCCAGGGCCACGACCCTCTTGTCCTTGAGGGTGTCCGGCACCTCACCGGCCACGATCCGCTGTGCCAGCCCCTCCACGATCGCCGTCTTGCCGACTCCCGGCTCGCCGATCAGCACGGGATTGTTCTTCGACCGCCGCGAGAGGATCTCGACCGTCTGCTCGATCTCCTCTCCACGCCCCACCACCGGATCCAGCTTCCCCGCCGTCGCCTCCTCCGTCAGATCCCGCCCGTACTCGTCCAGCGTCGTCGCCGGCGCCTTCTGCCGTTCGGCGGGAGCTCCGTCGCCGCGAGCGGCCTGCTCGGTCAGCCCGGCCAGTTTCTGCGTGTCCATGCCCTCGGCACGCAGCAGCTTGGCGGCGCCCGTCTCACTGTCGCCGAGCAGGGCGCCGAGGATGTGCTCGGGACCGATGTACGACACTCCGGCCGCCTGCGAGTAGGCGTAGGCGGCCCGGAGCGTGCGCTTGGCCGCTGGGGTCAGGCCCGGCTGCGCGGACGGCTCACCGGACTCCCGGGGCAGGATCTCGGCGAGCTCGGCCGCCAGCGTGTCGGGATCGACGTCCAGCTTGGAGAGCAGTCTCCGGGACGGTTCGACCTTGGTGGCCGCCCACAGCAGATGTTCGGTGTCCAGGTCGGACGTGCCGTCCTCCAGCGCCCGCTGAGCGGCCAGGTTGAGCAGTTCCTGCGACGACTCCGTCAGCAGCCGGCCGATGGGCACCCGCTGTACGGCGGGGGGCGACGACGCGGGCGACATCCCGAAGAAACGGCTGAACAACTCGCCGAAGGGATCCGACGAACCGAACGGTGCACCGAACGACATCGACATGACAGCTCCTGAGCGCGCGGGCTCGATAATCCGCGGGGTGGTTGTTCCGGCGGTCCGTAATCACTGAACCCCGCTGTGCACGGCACCGCAAACGGAAGACACGCATTGCCGTTCCGGTAACGCTGAGTCACGAGCCGCTCGGGGCATCGGGCAGGTCGTCGAGAAAAGTGGCGGTGGGCACATGGAAGAGGCAGCCCGTGACCGGCACGGAGAATTCGAGAATGCGGTCGTGCCGGCCCGGATCCCTGCCGAGGAACATGTTCCTCAGCATTTCCTCCGTCACATCCGGGGTGCGGGCATATCCGATGAAATAGGTGCCGAACTCGCCTTTGCCGATGGTACCGAAGGGCATGTTCTCCCGTACGATCTTGCGTTCGTCGCCGTTCTCGTCGGTGATGGTGTTGAGCGCGACATGGGAATCGGCCGGTTTCACATCGTCGGGGAGTTCGATGTTGGCCAGTTTGGTGCGCCCGATGACCAGGTTCTGTTCCTCGACCGACAGGGCGTTCCAGGCCGTCATGTCGTGCAGGTACTTCTGCACGATCACATAGCTGCCGCCCGCGAATTCCGCGTCCTCCTCGCCGATGAACACGGCGTCGTCCGCGACGTTTCCCTCGGGGTTCTCGCTGCCGTCCACGAAGCCCAGCAGGTCACGTTCGTCGAAGAATTTGAAGCCGTGCACCTCGTCGACCACGGTGGCCGCTCCCGCGAGTCGCTCGCCCAGGAGCCGGGCCAGTTCGAAGCAGAGATCCATACGGTGGGAGCGGACGTGGAAAAGCAGGTCGCCCGGTGTGCCGAGCGCTCGATGGCGGGGGCCGACCAGGTCCGCGAAGGGATGCAGCCGACGTGGGCGCGGGCCGCTGAACAGCCGGTCCCATGCGTGCGATCCGATGCCGACGACACAGCTCAGTTCCTCGGCCGGCTCGCGGAAGGCCACCGAGCGGCGCAGCCCCGAGACGTCCTCGAGCAGGCCGCGGACCGTGTCCTCCCCGCCCGGATCGATGGTGGCGACGAGGAACACCGCCGCCCTGGCCGGCGGGACGATGACGGGCTGCGGTTCGACCACGGCAGTACGCCTCCTCATGAGGTCCTGGAGACATGAGGGTCTTGGAACCAAGTCGTCGAGTCCTTGGAACCGAGTCGTTCCAGCATGGCGCTGCCCGGTCGGCTCGGCAGGTCGTACGCAGTCCGGCGCCGCGACCGGCGCAGGGGCCGACGGGCCGGGGTTGGCTTTACGGGGAGCGGTCGGGTACACCCGTGCCGTGCTCTTTCGTCAGCTGGAATACCTCGTCGCCCTCTCCCGGGAGCGGCATTTCGCCCGTGCCGCCCAGGCCTGCTATGTCTCCCAGCCCGCTCTGTCGGAGGCGCTGCGCAAGCTGGAGGAGGAACTCGACGTGCCGCTGGTGCGGCGTGGCCGCAAGTACGAGGGCCTCACCCCGGAGGGGGAACGCATCGTCGTATGGGCGCAGCGGATCCTTGCCGACCGTGATGCCCTCAAGGACGAGGTGGATGTCCTGCGCAACGGCTTGAGCGGCAGGATGCGGATCGGCACCGTGCCCACCGCGTCCGGTGCCGTCGCCCAGTTGACCGGGCCGTTCTGCGCGGCGCACCCGCTGGTCACGGTCGAGGTGACCGCGGACATGCAGTCGGTGGACATCCTGCGGCAGCTGCAGAACTTCGAGCTCGATGCCGGGGTGACCTATCTGCGCGAGGATGTGTCGGAGGGTGGCTTCCACACCGTGCCCCTGTACCAGGAGCGGTACGTGCTGCTGCTCACGACCGCCGACGGCCTGGCCCGGCGTACGTCGGCCACCTGGGCGGAGGCGTCGCGACTGCCGCTGTGCATGCTGACCCCGGCGATGCAGGGACGCCGGGTGCTGGACGAGCTGTTCGCGCAGGCGGGGACGCAGCCCTCGCCCCGACTGGAGACCGACTCCGTGGCGGCGCTGTTCGCCCACGTCAGGACGGGCCAGTGGGCGGCCATCGTGCCGCATGCCTGGCTCCATGTGTTCGGTGTCCCGCACGGTATGCGGGCGGTGCCGCTCGTCGAACCCGCCGCGGCCGTGCCCGTGGGCCTGGTGGTCGCCGCCCGGGAGCCCGGTTCGGTGATGGCGAGGGCGCTGACGGACATCGCCCGCACCACCGACGTGGCCTCGGCCCTGGAGCGCGTGCCGGGGGATCCGGGGCGGTAGCCGACGGCGGGGCGATGGCCGAGGACGCCGGGGCAATAGCCGACGCCGGGCGCCACCGCCCAGCCCCGCGGTCGCCCGGCGCGGCAGCCCAGCTCCGGGGCCGCCGAAGGCAGCAACCGGGCTCCGACGGTGCCGAGCACGGCTACTCAGCCCCACAGGTGCCAGGCGCGGCGACTCAGCCCCGCGGTCGCCCGGCGCGGCGACTCAGCCCTGCAGGGTGCCGGACACGGCGGCCCAACCCCGCAGGTGCCACCCGGCAGCTCGGCCCCGCGGTCGCAGAAGGCGGCGGCCCGGTTCCGGCGGCGCCGGGCGCCCACGTCGGACCCCGCGTGAGCCCTCGCGTCAGCCCGCATCAAACCCCACCAGCACACGTCAGACCCCCATCAGCCCACGTCGGCCCACCGGCTGCGGCTGGAGTCGTTCCGCACCGGCGTACACGTTCATCGACGTACCGCGCAGAAAGCCGACCAGGGTCAGCCCGCTCTCGGCCGCCAGGTCCACGGCCAGCGAGGAGGGGGCCGAGACGGCTGCCAGCAGGGGGATTCCGGCGAGTACGGCCTTCTGCACCAGCTCGAAGGAGGCGCGGCCGCTGACCATCAGCAGGGTGCCGCGCAACGGCAGCAGGTCCGAGCGCAGGGCGTGTCCGACGACCTTGTCCACGGCGTTGTGCCGGCCCACGTCCTCGCGCAGGCACAGCAGCTCGCCGTCGGCCGTGAACAGTCCGGCCGCGTGCAGGCCCCCGGTGCTGTCGAACACCTTCTGCGCCGCACGGAGCTTATCGGGCAGGGAGGCGAGGAGTTCCGGGCCCACGCGCAGCGGGTCCTCGGCCACGGACCACCTCATGGCCATGCGCACCGCGTCCAGGCCGGCCTTGCCGCACAGGCCGCACGAGGAGGTGGTGTAGAAGTTCCGCTCCAGCGACGCGCCGGGCGTGGCCACGCCCGGGGCCAGGCCGACGTCCACCACGTTGTAGGTGTTGCCCCCGTCCGCCGTGGCGCCGGCGCAGTAGCGGATGCCGGTCACGTCGCCGGCGGCATGGACGACGCCCTCGCCGGCGAGGAAGCCGGCCGCGAGGTCGAAGTCGTCGCCCGGGGTGCGCATGGTCACGGTGAGGGGGCGCCCGCCGACCCGTATCTCCATCGGTTCCTCGGCGGCCAGGGTGTCCGGCCGGGCGGAGGGTACTCCGTCGCGGATCCGGAGCACCCGCCGCCGTACCGTCACTCGTCCCATGTTCCCGCTCCGCGCGTGGGCTCCAGGCGGATCAACACGCCTTTGGACGTAGGGGTGTTGCTGATGTCGGCGACACTGTCCAGCGGCACCAGGACATTGGTCTCGGGGTAGTAGGAGGCCGCGGAGCCGCGGCTGGCGGGATAGGCGACGACGCGGAAGTCCTCCGCCCGGCGTTCCAGCCCGTCGTGCCAGACGGCGACCAGGTCCACCCGGTCGCGGTCGGCGAGCCCGAGGGCGGCCAGGTCGGCGGGGTTGACGAGCACCACCCGGCGGGCGTTGTGGATGCCGCGGTAGCGGTCGTCCATCGCATACGGCACGGTGTTCCACTGGTCGTGGGAGCGCAGTGTCTGCAGCAGCAGATGGCCCTCGGGGATGTCCGGCATCGTGAACTCGTTGACGGTGAAGACGGCCTTGCCGCTCGGCGTCCGGAACACACGCTGGTTCACCGGGTTGGGCAGCCGGAAGCCACCGGGTCTCGCGACCCGGGCGTTGAAGTCCTCGAAGCCCGGTACGACCCGGGAGATGCGGTCGCGGACGGTGGCGTAGTCCGCCTCGAACTCCTCCCAGGGGATGGCGGGTTCGTCGCCGAGGGTGCGGCGGGCCAGCCGGCTGATGATCGCGACCTCGCTGAGCAGGTGCGGGGAGGCCGGCGCCAGGCGGCCGCGGGAGGCGTGCACCTCGCTCATGGAGTCCTCGACGGTGATGAACTGCTCGCCGGACGCCTGGATGTCGCGGTCGCTGCGGCCGAGGGTGGGCAGGATGAGGGCGGTGTCACCGCAGACCGTGTGGGAGCGGTTGAGCTTGGTGGAGATGTGCGCGGTGAGCCGGCACCGCCGCATCGCCTCCTCGGTGACATGGCTGTCGGGGGTGGCCCGGACGAAGTTGCCGGCGACGCCGAGGAAGAGCTTCGCGGTGCCGTCGCGCATGGCCCGGATGCCGTCGACCGAGTCCAGTCCGTGCTTCGCGGGCGGGGTGAAGCCGAACTCGCGGCCCAGGGCATCGAGGAACGTCTGGGGCATGCGCTCCCAGATGCCCATCGTGCGGTCGCCCTGGACGTTGCTGTGGCCGCGCACCGGACACACGCCCGCGCCCGGCCTGCCGACGTTGCCGCGCAGCAGCAGGAAGTTGACCACCTCGCGGATGGTCGGGACGCCGTGCTTGTGCTGGGTGAGGCCCATGGCCCAGCAGACGATTATCTTCCCGCTGCGCAGCACCCGGTCGTGGACGCTCTCGATCTCCTCACGGGTGAGCCCGGTCGCGGTGAGGATGTCCTCCCAGGCGACCTTCCGGGCGTGGTCGGCGAAGTCGGCGAAGCCGATGGTGTGGGTGCTGATGAAGCCGTGGTCGAGTACGGTGCCCGGGCGCTCGTCCTCGGCCTCCAGCAGCAGCCGGCCCAGTGCCTGGAACAGGGCGAGGTCGCCGCCGGGCCGGATCTGCAGGAACTGGTCGGCTATCGCGGTACCCCGGCCGACCACTCCGCGTGCCTTCTGGGGATGCTTGAAGCGGATGAGTCCGGCCTCAGGCAGCGGGTTGACCGCGATGACCTTGCCGCCGTTGCGCTTGGTCTCCTCCAGTGCGGTGAGCATCCTCGGATGGTTGGTGCCCGGGTTCTGTCCGACGACGAAGACGAGATCCGCGGTGTGGATGTCGTCCAGGGAGACGCTGCCCTTGCCGATGCCCAGGGTCTCCATCAGCGCGGACCCGCTGGACTCGTGGCACATGTTGGAGCAGTCCGGCAGGTTGTTGGTGCCGTAGGCGCGGGCGAAGAGCTGCAGCAGGAAGGCGGCCTCGTTGTTCAGCCGGCCGGAGGTGTAGAAGAGGGCCTCGTCCGGGGAGTCCAGCCGGCGGAGCTCGCCGGCCAGTACGTCGAGCGCCTCGTCCCAGCCGACAGGTTCGTAGTGTTCCGCACCGGGCCGCTTGATCATGGGCTCGGTCAGCCGGCCCTGCTGGTTGAGCCAGTAGTCCGACTTGGCGCCCAGCTCGGCGATCGGGTACCGGCGGAAGAACTCGGCGGTGACCCGGCGCGAGGTGGCTTCGTCGCTGATGTGCTTGGCGCCGTTCTCGCAGTATTCGTTGAGGTGCCGCTTGCCCGGTGCTGGCTCGGGCCAGGCGCAGCCCGGGCAGTCGAATCCCTTGACCTGGTTGATGTTCAGCAGGGTCAGCGCGGTACGTCGTACGGTCGTCTGCCCCAGCGAGTACTCCAGTGCGTGTGTCACCGCCGGGACACCGGTCGCCCAGCGCTTGGGCGGGGTGACCGACAGATCGTCCACGGGGTCCTCGTTACCGCTCATCTTCCGGTCCGCCTCTTTCTCCGATGGGCACTGCGGGGCAGCATCCGCCTCTTTCCGCAGACACGTCAAAGAGGTGTTTTCAATGGCGTGATAAGCGCGGGTTATCGGATAGGCGCCACCTATCGGCACCCAAGTGGGGCCTCTTTGACTTCCTCGGAGGGCTCACCAACGATGACCCGCATGACGGCTTCCCGGACGCACCCGGCCGATGGCACGGCACCGCACGGACCGCGAACCGAGCCGGATCCGCTCCGGGCCGCGCGGGCCTGGGAGACGGCCCGCGCGATCGCGCGGTCCTGCGCCGGGCACCCGCTGCCCGCGGTCCCCCGCGTTCTCACCGACGCGCTGGGCCACGCACTGGCCGAACCGCTCGTCGCGCTCACCGACCTGCCGCCGTTCGCGACCGCCGCGATGGACGGCTGGGCCGTGGCCGGACCGGGCCCGTGGCGGCTCGGCGGCACCGGCGTCCTGGCCGGCCGGGAACCCGGGCCGCTCGTGCCGGACTCGGCCGTGCCCATCGCCACCGGCGCCCCGGTGCCGGCCGGCGCGACCGCCGTACTGCGGCGCGAGCACGGCGCGGCGGACCCCGAGCGCGGCCTGCTGTACGACCGCTCCCCCGCGCCGGTGCCCGAAGGCCGCGACATCCGGCCGCGCGGTCAGGAGTGCCGCTCCGGTGAGCCGCTGCTGCCCGCCGGCACCACCGTGACCGAACGGGTGCTGGGCCTGGCGGCCGCCGCCGGGTACGACCGGCTGACGGTGCACCGTCGGCCGAGTGTGGAACTGCTGGTCCTCGGCGACGAGTTGCTCCAGCAGGGCGTGCCGCGCGGCGGACGGGTCCGGGACGCGCTCGGGCCGCTGCTGCCGCCGTGGCTGCACGCGTGTGGCGCCGAGCTGATCGGCCATCGTCTGCTCGCCGACGACCTCGCCGCACTCCGGGAGGCCGTACGCCGCTCGCCCGCCGACGTCGTGGTCACCACGGGGAGCACCGCGGCCGGACCGGTGGACTTCCTGCACGACACGCTCCGGGCGGTGGGCGCTCGGCTGCTCGTGGACTCCGTGGCGGTACGGCCGGGTCACCCGATGCTGCTCGCCGAACTGCCGGCCACGGCCGACGGCCGGGCGCGCCGGCTGGTCGGGCTGCCCGGCAACCCGCTCGCCGCGGTGGCCGGCATGGTCACGCTGGCCGAGCCTCTGTTGCGCCACCTCGGCGGGCACTCCGGCGCCGAGCCGGTCAGGCTGGTGGCCGGCTCCGCCCTGCCCGGGCATCCCCGCGACACCCGGCTGCTACCCGTGTTCACCACGGGGCAGGAGGTGACGCCGCTGCCGTTCGACGGTCCGGCGATGCTGCGCGGCCTGGCCCTGGCGGACGGCCTCGCGGTGGTGCCGGCGGCCGGCGTGCCGGCCGGCACCGGAGTGGACGTGCTGGAGCTGCCCGGCCGGTGAGGCCGGCCACTCACCCAGCTTGACGGCAACGGGCGCGGACCTTGACGGTGTCCTCGGTCTGCTCCGGGGCCTCCGATTGGGGCAACATCGACATCCGCCGTGCCCAGGCCTAGCGTGGTGGGATGCAGCACAAGGTGACCGATGCCGACACCGCGGTGTCGGTGGGCAGCGGTGACGTGCCCGTGCTCGCCACCCCGCGGCTGATCGCGTGGATGGAGGCGGCCACCGTGCGGGCCGCCTCCTGCTTCACCGACTCCGGTCGGACCACCGTCGGCACCGAGGTACGGGTCCGGCATCTGCGGGCCACGCCGGTCGGCGGCCGGGTGGAGGTGAGCGCCGAACCTTCCGCCTCCGTCGCGGGCGGGCGCCTCACCTTCGTGGTGCGGGCCGTCGACGGCTCGGGCCGGCTGGTCGCCACGGGCGAGATCGACCGGGCGGTCGTCGACCGGCAGCGGTTCCTCGCCCGCGCACTGGACTCGGCAGACCACTGACGGCCAGACGCGTCATACGGGCGTGTGTCCCCGAAGGTACTCGCGTACGGCGGCGGGGAGTTCGACGTCGGCGGTCTCGGGGATCGGCGCCCAACGCACCTGCTCCGGCGTGAGAGCGGCCCCGTCCGACGGGGTCCCGCTCAGCAACTGGCACACCACCGCCGACGTGCCGTCTGAGGGTGGAACGTCGTGTCGGGCCAGGGACTCCGTGCCGTCGACGAGATACCCGGTGAGTTCGTAGACGACGCGCGCCGCGGTGGCCTCGGCGGCCTCGGCCGGGTCGGGAGTACCGGACGGCAGTGCCCAGCCGTGGCCGTCCTCCACGAGCAGCAGCCGGCCGTCGTACAGGACGACCGCCTGCACCGCGCCCTCGGCGGGCTCCAGCGTCATGACCGACCACCAATCCCCCGGCGCGCTCGGCCGGTTTCCCCTCCCCCTACCCCGACCTGGCAGGTCATGCACCGGTGCCGTGTCATTTCCGGATGCTGGGCTCAGTACAGCATCGGCAGGTCTCCGGGTCGTACCCGCACCGTCACCGGCAGGGTGGCGTCGACCTCGCCGTCCGCGCCGTAGGGGACGGGCCTGTTCGCCTCGATGCGCAGTTCCCTGCCGCGCAGCACGCGCACCTCGGGGCGGTGCACATGACGGCCCGTCTTCAGCTCGTTCATGAGGGTGAAGAAGAGCCTGCGCGGTGCCTCGCGGATCATCACCACGTCCAGCAGGCCGTCGTCGACGCGCGCGTCGGGGGCGATGAGCCGACCGGAGCCGTAGTAAGGGGAGTTGGCGGCCACGACGGTGTAGCCGCGGTGGGTGTGTTCCTCGCCGTCGACGGTGACACGGTAGTCGGCCGCCCGCCAGGTGGTGACGGCACGCAGGCCGCCCGCGTAGTAGGAGGCGGAACCACGCAGCAGCCGAGCGTGGTTGGCGTGCCGGTTGGCCACCGCGTCCACGCCGGCGTAGACGCTGCCCAGGACGACCGTGCGCGGGTGGACGGCCGACTCCACCTCGATGGTGTCGACCGGCCGTGGCTCGGCGTGCAGCAGGATGCCGGCGAGTGCCGCGGGGTCGGCGGGCAGTTCGAGGGCGCGGGCGAAGTCGTTGCCGCGTCCCGCGGGCACCAGGCCGAGGACGGTTCCGGTGCCGCTGAGTGCACCGCCGATGCCGCCGGCGATGCCGTCGCCACCGACGGCCAGCACGATCCGGCCGCGCTCACCGGCGCGACGGGCGATGTCCTGGGCGTGGGCGAGGCTGTTGCTGTACTCCGTCTCCAGTTCGGCCCCGGCCTCGCGCAGCAGCCGGGCCAGGTGGAGCAGGGTCGCCGCCCCGGTGGAGCCGCCCGCGGTGGGGTTGACGACGGCGGTGAACTGTCGCATCGGTGTGCCTCCGAAGCAGGCGGATCGGATGGGGTCGGTCAGCGGATCGGTGGGTCAGTCGGTGGGGAGCAGGACGCCGGGGTTGAGCAGGCCCTCGGGGTCCAGGCGGCGCTTGACGGCACGCAGGGCCGAGATGCCGAGCCGTCCGGCCTCGCGGACGTACCAGTCGCGGTGGTCGGTGCCGACTCCGTGGTGGTGCGAGATGGTTCCCCCGGCCGCCAGTACGGCCTCGTTGGCCGCGTGCTTGGCGGGCGTCCAGTGCGCCACCGGGTCCTCACCCTGGGCGCTGACGACCGTGAAGTACAGCGAGGCGCCGTTCTCGTAGACGTGGGAGATGTGGCACATCACCAGGGGCGGGGTGCCGGCTTCGGTGAGGGTGTCGGTGAGCGCGCCGCGTACGGCCGTGTAGAGGTCGGGGATCCGGGACCAGAAGGCGGCGGTCTCCAGCGTCTCGGCGAAGGCGCCGACGTCGAGGAGGGCGTCGCGCAGGTACGGCGCCGAGAAGCGGCCGTGGGCCCAGCGTTCGCCCGGTTCCGCTCCCACGAGGGTGCCGCCGCAGGCGGTGAGGACGGCCGCCGCCTGCTGCCGGCGCTGTGCGGTGTCCTCGGCCGTGCCCTCGTAGCCGGTGATGGCGAGACAGCCGGCCGCGCTCTGCGCCAGGTCGCCTCCGATGGCGTCGGGCTGGGCCAGGCCGATAAGGGTCTCGGTCTCGTCGGACAGCCGCAGCACGGTCGGCCGGGGTCCGTCCTGGGCGAGACTGCGCAGCGCGGCGGCGCCCTCCTCGAAGGAGGCGAACCGCCAGCCCTCGTAGATCCGCACCTGCGGCACCGGACGGATCCGTACGGTGACCGACGTGATCACGCCGAAGGCGCCCTCCGAGCCGAGGATCAGCTGGCGCAGGTCGGGTCCGGCGGCGGAGCGCGGGGCGCGGCCGGTCTCGATCGTTCCCTCGGGGGTGGCGAGAGTCAGGCCGAGGACCATCTCGTCGAAGCGGCCGTATCCGGCGGAGGCCTGGCCGCTGGAGCGGGCGGCGGCGAAGCCGCCGATGGTGGCCCACTCGAAGGACTGCGGGAAGTGGCCGAGGGTGAAGCCGTGTTCGGCGAGCAGGGCCTCGGCCTCGGGGGCGCGCAGACCGGGCTGGAGTACGGCGGTGCGCGAGACGGGGTCCAGGTCGAGCAGGCCGTTCATGCGGCGCAGGTCCAGGGCGATGAACGCGGTGCGCTGGGGGGCGAGTCCGCCGACGACCGAGGTGCCGCCGCCGAAGGGGACGACGGAGAGACCGTGTGCGGCGCAGGCGCGCAGCACGGCGAGGACCTCGTCGTGGGAGGCGGGCAGGACCACGGCCTGCGGGACGTCCGCGAAGTCCCCGGTGCGGATGCGCAGCAGGTCGGGGGTGGACTTGCCGCGCGTGTGCCGGATGCGGCTCTCGTGGTCGGTGCGGACGTGGTCCTCGCCGCCGACGGCCTCGGCGAGCGCCTTGAGCGCGGCCGGGGAGGCCGTGCTGGCGGGCAGTTCGATGTCCTCGAGGGTGAGGGCGGGGGTGGTGCGGGGCTTGACGCCGAGCAGGTCGCGCAGCAGTCCGGTCACCGAGTCGGGCAGCGGTGCCGCCTTGGCCGGGTCGCCCCAGCCGTTCCACAGCATGTCCATTGAACGGTCGTCCTCACAGGTCGGTGTGCTCGGTGTCCTCGGTTCACGCGACGGCCGGCGGGCCGCCCCCGGGGTGACGGTGTCTGCTGCGCCCGACCCCGGGGCGTTACACTGTGACACATGACGCCTATTCGTCACAACGGTTCGGACAACGATCATGTGCTCGACGCGGTACGCGACTGTGTGCTGGCCGTCGGCGTCCGCCGCACCACCCTCGCCGACGTCGCCCGCCGCGCCGGTGTCTCACGGATGACGCTGTACCGGCGCTGGCCGGATCTGCGGACCCTGGTGGGCGATCTGATGACCCGCGAGTGGATCGACGTGGCCACCCGCGCCATCCCCGAGCCCGCCTCCCGCACGGACACCCGCACCCGGATCGTGGACGGACTGGTGGCGGGCGTCGAGGCCTTCCGGGCGCACCCGCTCTTCCGCAAGATCGTCGACGTCGACCCGGAACTGCTGCTCCCCTATGTGCTCGACCGGCGCGGAGCCAGCCAGGAGGCGCTGCTGGCGCTGCTGGCCGACGGGCTGCGCGACGGCCACGCGGACGGCTCCGTGCGCCCCGGGCATGTCGAACGGCAGGCCCGCGCCCTGCTGTTGACCGTGCAGTCCTTCACCCTGTCCCTGCGCACGATGACCGACGAGGACGATCCGGAGCTCGACTCCGCCGCCTTCCTCGGCGAGTTGCGCACCCTCCTGGAGAGGACCCTCACGCCTTGACTTCCTCCCCTCTCCTGAAGGAGGGGGGATTCCTACGGCTCGCGCCGTAGAGGTTTCTGCTTCGTCGCCGACTGCCCGCCCGGAGTTCTCCGTTGAGGTCTTACGCCAGCTCCACAGACAGACACGGCCAGCCCGGCCGCCAGGATGTTCTTCGCCGCGTTCACGTCCCGATCGTGGGTCGTGCCGCAGTCGCACGTCCAGGAACGGACATTCAACGCCATCGCGCCCTGCAAACTACCGCAGGCAGAACACAGCCTGGAGGAGGGGAACCAGCGGTCGACCGCGATCACTTCGCGGCCGTACCACTGGGCCTTGTACTCCAGCATGCTCCGGAACTCGCTCCACGCCGCGTCGCTGATGGCGCGGGCGAGCTTGCCGTTCTTCACCATGTTGCGCACAGCCAGGTCCTCGATCACGATCGTTTGGTTCTCACGAACGAGCCGAGTGGTGATCTTGTGCAGGTGGTCGCGTCGCCGGTCGGCGATGCGGGCATAGACCTTGGCGACCTTCCACCGGGCCTTGGCCCGGTTCGCTCCGTCACCCTTGGCCTTGCGGGCAAGCTGCCGCTGGGCCCTGGCAAGGCGGGCGCGTTCTCGCCGCTCGTGCCGGGGGTTGGCGATCTTCTCCCCGGTGGAGAGGGTCAGGAGATGGTCGAGGCCGGCGTCTATGCCGATCGCCGTGTCAGTTGCCGGAAGTGGCTGGACGGAGGGGTCTTCGCACAGCAGGGACACATACCAGCGTCCGGCCGTGTCCTGGCAGACGGTCACCGTGGACGGCGAAGCGTCTTCGGGGAGCGGACGGGACCACACGATGTCCAGCGGCTCCGCCATCTTCGCCAGCGTCAGCTTCCCGTCCCGGAACCGGAACGCGCTGGTGGTGTACTCCGCCGACTTCCGCGACTTCTTCCGCGACTTGAAACGAGGGTACTTCGCGCGCTTGGCGAAGAAGTTGGTGAACGCCGTCTGCAGGTGGCGAAGTGCCTGCTGGAGCGGGACGGAGGAGACGTCGTTGAGGTACGCCAGTTCCTCGGTCTCCTTCCAGGCCGTCAGCATCGCAGACGTCTGGTTGTAGTTCACCCGCGCCTGTCGCACCCACGCCTCGGTGCGCGCCGCAAGGGCCAGGTTGTAGACCTTCCGCACGCAACCGAACGTGCGCGACAGCTCGGCTGCCTGCGCATCGGTCGGATAGAAGCGGTACTTGAACGCCCGCTTCACGCCGGTGGCCCTCACGGCTCACACACTAGCCCATCAGTCTGTGAACGCTGCCCGGTAGTTGGGAAAATGCACCGCCCCGCCCCGGCGACGAACCTGCTTTCCTTGCCCTGCTCCGTAGGGGCTCGATTCCTCCCCGCCCTGAACGACGGGGTTTCCTCGAAGGAGATCTGATGAGTCACACCCGGGCCGACGCCGGCTCGTCCCTCAGCGCACACCGCCGTCGCCGGGAACTGGCCGAGGCCGCCGACGGCAGGGTCGCCGACGTCCTGGTCGTCGGGCTCGGCGCCACCGGGGCCGGAGCCGCGCTCGACGCGGCGGCCCGCGGTCTCGACGTCGTCGCGGTGGACGCCCACGACCTGGCCTTCGGCACCTCCCGCTGGAGTTCGAAGCTCATCCACGGCGGGCTGCGCTATCTGGCCTCCGCGCAGTTCGACGTGGCGCACGAGAGCGCGGTCGAGCGCGGGGTGCTGATGACCCGCACCGCCCCGCACCTCGTGGCCGCCCAGCCCTTCGTCCTGCCGCTGACCCCCCTGGTGTCCCGGGCCCAGGCCTCGCTGGCGTGGGCCGGGTTCCGGGCCGGGGACATGCTGCGGCTGGCGGCCCGGACCCCGCGCCAGGTGCTGCCCGCCCCGCGCCGGCTGTCGGCGACGGAGGCCCGGCATCTGGCGCCCTCGGTGCGCTCGGCCGGACTGCGGGGCGGACTGCTGTCCTGGGACGGCAAGGTGACCGACGACGCCCGGCTGGTCACGGCCCTGGCCAGGACGGCCGCCGCGCAGGGCGCCCGGGTGCTGACCCGGGTCAGGGTGCTGGAGCTGACCGGCACCGGCGCCCGGATCCGCGACGAACTCACCGGCGAGGAGGGCGAGATCAGGGCCCGCGCGGTCATCAACGCGGCCGGCGTGTGGGCGGGCGAGCTCGTCGAGGGCATCCGGATCCGGCCCTCCCGCGGCACCCATCTGGTCCTGCGCTCGGAGCGGCTCGGCACCCTGCCGGCCGGCCTGCACATCCCCATCCCCGGCGAGACCAACCGCTTCGTCCTGGTCCTGCCCCAGGGCGACGGCCGGGTGTACGTCGGTCTCACCGACGAGCCGGTCGACGGCGGGATCCCGGACGTCCCTGAGGTGCCCGAGACCGACATCGGCTTCCTGCTGGACGTGCTCGGCTCGGTCCTGGACACGCCGGTGGCCCGGGACGAGGTCGTCGGCGCCTTCGCCGGACTGCGCCCTCTGCTGGACACCTCCGGCCACGATGGCCGAGACGGAGCCCCCGCCCGCACCTCCGACATCTCCCGCCGGCACGCCGTGCTGACGTCCCCCGACGGCATCACGACGATCGTCGGCGGCAAGCTCACCACCTACCGGCGGATGGCCCAGGACGCCGTGGACGCCGCGACCGCCGCGCGGGGACTTCCCGCCGTGCCCTCCCCCACCGCCGCGCTGCCGCTGGTCGGCGCCGCCGCACCCGGCCGGCTGCGCACCCTGTCGGCACCCCGGCGACTGGTCCGCCGCTACGGCACGGAGGCCGGGGCCGTCCACGCCCTCGGGGCCGGGGCTCCGGCCCTGGTCGAGCCCGTGCTGCCGGGCCACCCGGTGACCCGTGCGGAACTGCTGTGGGCCGTACGGCACGAGGGCGCCCTGGACGAGTCCGACCTCCTGGACCGGCGCACCCGCATCGGGCTCGTACCCGAAGATCGCGCCGAGGCGCTGGCCGTGGCACGGGAAGTACTGGACGAAGCGGCCGCGCGACGCTGACGCGCCGACCGCCTTGCCCGGGCGAGGCGGTGCCTGTTGTCGGTGGTGATCTCCGATGGAGGCGGCCTGGTCACGTCCCCGACGCAACCGGGCGGGCAGCGCGGCGGAGGCGCCCCTCCGCACCCGGGCAGGGCTCGCTGAGGCGCAGGCCGTGCGGCCTTGAGGTGCCGGCCGGCTGGACCGAACGGCACAGGAGAGCGGCAGCGTCAGAGCAGGCGGCGGATGTCGCCGCGGACCCGGTAGAAGCCGCCGGCCGCCGGGTGCAGGGCGTCCACGACGTAGCGGGCGCCCGGTCGGCGTATCGCCCGCGGGAACTGGACGTTCCAGGAGGTGTCGTAGCCCTCGGACACCACATGCACCCGGAGCCGGCCGGCGTCCTGCACGCACTCGACCACGACGGCTCCGGCCGGTGCCTGTGTGACGGTGGCCACCGCGGCCACGGCGGTGGCGGGCTGGTAGGTCGGCAGGGCCGCGGCGAGCTTGACGTCCCGCGCCACCGGCACCGTGCCCTGCTGGGCGTCGGCGATGGCCGTCTCGCTCGCGTCGACGCACACCAGCGAGCCGTCGGTGGTCACCAGGTACAGGCGCTCGTCGCGGTACTGCATGGACAGCGCCGAGCCGCCGCCGGTGCCGAGCTTCCACAGGCGCGTGCCGTCCTGGTCGAAGCAGTAGACGGACGACGCGGCGTCCCCGGCGAAGACGAACCGCCCGCCCGGGGAGGTGGCGCACGAGTAGACCGCGCTGTCGCAGGCGTACGTCGCCTCGATGGTGCCGGTCGCCTTCGACAGCCGCTGGACCACGCGGTGACCGGTGCCCGCGTACACGGCGTCCTCCTCCTGCCAGCCGAACAGCACGCTGCCCTTCGTGGCCGTGTGCCACAACTCGCCGCTGCCGCCAGGCGCGTAGGCGGTGACGCCCCGGTGGTGGCCGTGGTAGACGGCGCGGTCGTCGGCACGCACCATCCAGGCGTGTTCGCCCCGGCTGCGCCGGGCCCACTGGTGTTCGTCCTCGTGGTCGATGACGGTCAGCCGGCCGTCGCGGTCCGACACGTTCAGGATGCCCTCGTGGATGTCCAGCCAGAAGATGTCGACGTCGGCGGCTATGTCGTACGCGGCGAACGGCAACTTCGAGGAGAGGTCGTAGACCTTGCCGTCGTCGCAGCCCGCGTAGATCCAGAAGTCGTCGGCGACCAGGCACTTCACCCCGTCCGGCAGGCCGAACCGGGCGAGGACGGCGCCGTCGTGGCCGAGGGTGTAGACGTCACCCGCCTGGTTGCCGACCCAGCAGTGTTCGTCGTCGACGTGGATTCCGAAGGCGGCCGAGCCGGTGCGGAACCGCCACAGCACGGGTGCCACCGCCCGGGCGGTGGACGGGGCCGAGCTGACCTGACGCCGGGTCACCGGCCGCGGAGCGCGCTGCCCCTGGACCGCCGGGGCGTATCCCTTGCGGACCTTCTCCCCCACCTTTTTCGCGGCGGCCGCCCGGGCCTTCTCGGCGGTCGGGAAGGTCGTCGTCTGGATCTGTCCGGTGGCGCCGATCCTGCCGTACCGCACCGTCACCACCATGCCGTCGACGGTCACTTCGTAGAACTTGTGGGCACCGCCGCCCTCCTGCGACAACTCCAGATACGTCGTCGACACCGCGGACGCCGTGGTCATGGCAGACCCCTCCCCAGGACGGAACCTCGGCCTTTCCCGCAGGTCCTCACTGATCGAACCGTAAGGGCGACCACTGACAACGGCCCGAGACCGGTGGTGCGGCAGGGCGGGCCGGCGGCCGGCCTCAGTTCCCGGCGCGCAGGAAGGCCGGTATGTCCGCGCGAGTCGGGTAGTTCGGCAGCGGCGCCCGTGCACCCTGGAGGAACGCGGTGATGACGGCGGCGGCTCGTTCGTCGTTGTCGTCGAGGCCGTTCCACAGGTGATGTCCGACCCTGGGCAGGTACTGGGTGCGCTCGACGGCGGGATCGGCGGCCAGAACGGCGGTCTCCCACCGGCGGACCTGGGAGGAGCACTCGGCGATCATCAGCATCGCGGGAGTCCGCGAGCGCCGCAGTCGGGGAGCCAGGGACGCCGAGTCCCTGACCGTCCGCTGGATGCGAAGACTGGCGGCGGGACATGTACTTCTTATCCGAGCGGCGCAGCTGCTTCTGCGTGCGCCGCGTCACAACGACCCTCACCCACCGATGAGTTCGGCGAACCGCACGGTGTCGATGTTGCCGCCGGAGGCGATGATGCCGATGCGGGGCGGTGGGTTGTCGACGCGGCCGGCCAGGAGTGCGGCCAGGCCGGTGGCGCCGCTGGGTTCGAGGACGATCTTCAGGCGTTCGAAGGCGAAGCGCATGGCGGCGACGATCTCCGCGTCGCTGACGAGGGCGATGGCGTCGACCAGGCGCCGGTTGATCTCGAAGGTGAGCTCGCCGGGCGTGGGCAAGGCCTGACCGTCGGCGATGGTCCGGGGCACGGGCAGGGTGACGCGGGCGCCGCTCTCCAGGGACCGCTTGGTGTCGTCCCCTTCCTCCGGCTCCACGCCGATGACCCGGACAGCGGGGTGCAGGGCTTTGGCGGCGGTGGCGCTGCCGGCGATCAGGCCGCCGCCGCCGACGGGCACGAGCAGGGCGTCGAGCGGGCCTGTCTCGTCGAGGAGTTCCAGGGTCGCGGTGCCCTGTCCGGCGATGACGTGGGGGTGGTCGTAGGGCGGGATGAGAGCCAGCCCGCGGTCCTCGGCCAGCGCCGTACCGAGCGCGGTGCGGTCCTCGGTGTAGCGGTCGTAGGTGACGATCTCGGCGCCGTATCCGGCGGTCGCCTCCCGCTTGAGGCGCGGGGCGTCCTCGGGCATCAGGATGACGGCGCTGGTGCCGAGTTCGCGGGCGGCGAGGGCGGTGGCCTGGGCGTGGTTGCCGGAGGAGTAGGCGGCGATGCCCTTCGCGAGCTGGTCCGGGGAGAGCTGGGCGGCCGCGTTGTAGGCACCGCGGAACTTGAAGGCGCCGACGCGCTGGAAGTTCTCGCACTTGATGAACACGTCGGCGCCGACAAGGGCGTTCAGGGTGCGGGAGGTGACGACGGGCGTGCGGTGGGCGACTCCTTCGAGGCGCGCGGCGGCCGCACGGATGTCGTCGTACGTGACGGGCGAAGCGGCGGCCATGGCGGTCTCCGGAAGCTGCCTGGACTGATTTTCCATTCTTGGACTCGAACTCTATGGAGATCGGTGCCCTGCTGTCCAGGGAGAGGAGGGAGGGACGTTCCCTTCCGTCACTGACCAGGCTGCGCGTCAGGACCGGGCGAGGACGCAGAACTCGTGGCCCTCCGGGTCCGCCAGGCACGTCCACGGGACGTCGCCCTGGCCGACGTCGAGGTCGGTGGCGCCGAGGGCCCGCAGCCGGGCCACCTCCGCTGCTTTGTCGTCACCGGGGCAGGGCACCAGGTCAAGATGGACGCGGTCCGGCACGGTCTTCGCCCCGGGCATGCGGAGGAACTCGAGATACGGGCCGACACCCTTGGCGGAGCGCAGCACCGCATGATCGTCAGTCACCTCGTGCAGGGTCCAGTCCACGGCCTCACCCCAGAACCGGGCCATGGCCCGCGGATCCGCACAGTCGACCACCACCCGGGCGATCGGTCCGGTGTCCCCGTAGATGTCCCGCGGCTCCAGCACGCAGAACTCGTTGCCCTCCACGTCGGCGAGAACCGTCCACGGCACGTCGCCCTGGCCCACGTGCGCGGGCGTCGCACCGAGAGCCCGCAGGCGCGCGACCAACTCCGCCTGATGCGCTGCGGAGGTGGTGGCGAGATCGATGTGCACACGGTTCTTCGTCGTCGTCTTGGGTTCCGGCACGGCGATGACGTCGACGCAGACGCCGACCGGGTCCAGCCAATCGAAGCCGGCGGGTTTGGCGGCGGTCGCGCCGGGTTCCGAGCTGGAAACGCTCCAGCCGAGCGCCTCCGCCCAGAACCGGCCGACCGCCGAGTCGTCAAGAGCCTTTACGTTCACCAGAACCGGTCGCAGCGCCATGCCGGCGATCTTACGCATCCGCTCTGCAACGGCATCCCCACTCTCGCCGAACGAGATCAACTCACCGCCCGCAATGCTCAGCCCGCCAACCAGACCATGCCGGTTGCGGCGCGGTGATCGACGCGACCTGGCTGCGAGCGGTGAGTCCGGCGGCCGGGGCGGGCGGCGCCGTGGCGGCGGTGAGCCTGGGCCGCTCCGCTCTGGCCGGGGAGCCAAGCACGTGCCCGCCGCGCTGCCCGAAACACGTTCGCTGGTCCAGCCGGTGCTCGTGGACGCCCGGATCAGCCCGTACGGGGCGAAACTGAAGTACAGCGCTTGCGCGCACCGAGCGGCGGCGAGGCCCGGACGAGCCGGGGTGGGAGGGCGGGGAACGACCCGAGCGCAATGGATTCACCGTTCCCCGCCCCCGGCGCGTCGGCCCGCCTCGTCACGGACACGGAGGGACGACCCGCGACCGGTCGGACGAAGCTTCGACTCACCGATCTTGTTCCGACCATCCGACGCCGACGACGCGCAAGCCAGCGGAGCCGGTCCGGCCGGGTGACGGGCGCCCCGTGCAGGGGTCCTGCCGGGGGGCGACGCTTGGCCCCGCACGTCACGCGGAGGCCGACCCCTGATGCCGCCCGCCCTCGCACGGTGACCGCAAGCAGGCCACGAGCGGCACCCCGCCGCGCCAGGAAGCAGGCCGCGTACGGCGCCCCCCTCGCACGGAGGCCGGAGTCACGCCGCTTACAGCACCCCGCCCCGGAGGGTGCCCGGCCGGCGCGGAGCGGCAGGCGGGTCTGCCACATGAGCCGCGCCCGCCGGGCAGCGACCAGCGCGAGGTCCTCCGCTACGAGCGCGACCCGGGTCGGCGGCCTGGTCCACGTCGACATCAAGAAGCCCCGGACGCATCCCCCAGCGCGGCCACTGCCGCATGCACGGCCTGGGCACACACGCCGCCCGCGCTTCCGAACGCGCTGGTCCCGGCAGGCAGCTGCTGATCCTGAGCTCCCGGAACTCGCCCCGCGCACCAGATAGTTGATGTGGGAAGCTTTGGCCAACCGTTTGCGGGACCGAGGCCGTGACGGTCGTGGAAAGGAGCACAGCGTGACTCAGGACGGCGGCCAGACCGTGCACATCGACACCAGCAAGCCGCATCCCGCACGGATCTACGACTACCTCCTGGGCGGCAAGGACAATTACGAGGTGGACCAGCTGGCGGGCGACCAACTGGCCGCGGCCGCGCCCGAGGTGTGGATCTCCGTACGGGCCAACCGTGCTTTTCTGCACCGTGCGGTCCGGTACGTCATCGGCAGCGGCGTGCGCCAGATCCTCGACATCGGCACCGGGCTGCCCACCTCGCCGAACGTGCACGAGGTCGCCCAGGAGCTGGCTCCGGACGCGCGCGTCGCCTACGTCGACAACGACCCGATCGTGAAGGCGCACGGCGACGCACTGCTCAGCCGGGCCGGCACGACCAGCATCGTGCTCGCCGACCTGCGCGATCCGCAGTCCGTCATCGATCATCCCGAGGTCCGCCGGATCATCGATTTCGACCGGCCGGTCGCCCTCTTCCTCGTCGCCATCCTCCACTTCATACGCGACACGGACGAGCCGGAGCGGATCGTGGCCACCCTGCGCGACGCGCTTCCGGCCGGCAGCTTCCTGGTGCTCTCGCACGCGACGGGTGACTTCGCCGACGACCGCAGCGAGGCCGAGGCCGTCTACAACAGCGCGACCGCCACCATGAACCTCCGGTCCCGCGACCGGGTCGAGCGGTTCTTCGACAGGTTCGAACTGGTCGAGCCCGGCCTGACCCAGGTTCCCTTCTGGCGCCCGGACACCACCCCGCCACCCAGTTCCGAGGCCATCGGTTTCTACGGCGGCGTGGCCCGCAAGAACGCCTGAAACCGGGATCACCGGCAGCGGCCTCCCACTGGTTGCGGGGCGGTACTCATGGCAGAGACGTGACCTCCTTGCCGACCGCCCCTGCGCCGCACCGGAAGCGTCCCTGCCGCCGGGCCCCGTGCGGAGGTTCAGGCGCGGGTGCACCGGCACTGCTCGCCGCGCGATTTCAACGGCTGCGCTCCGCTCACCGACCGCATCCCGCGTGGACACGGGCCGTGCACGGCCGTGCACAAGGAGCACGGCCCGCCGTGCCCGTGCTCGTGCGCCGCCTCGCCGGGGCAGGAACCGGAGCGTCCCGGAGACGGCGTCGGCCCGCACGTGCCGGCCGTGCCTGGTGAGGCTCGTGTGTTGGTGCGACGCTGGGTGAAGAGGTCTGCGACGAGGGGCATCCTGGAGGGCCGATGGGACGCGACGTCCCGGCGCTCGTCTTCACCCGCGAGGACCGCCGCCGGTACCGGATCAAGATGCACGCGTGCCTGGACACGTTGGCGCAGATGCTGCGCGAGGCACGGTTCGAGTCCGAGCGGCCGCAGGTCGGTCTGGAGATCGAGCTGAACCTGGTCGGCGACGACGCCGAGCCGGCGATGCGCAACACCGATGTGCTGAAGGCGATCTCCGACCCCGCCTGGTCCACCGAGCTGGGCCGGTTCAACCTGGAGATCAACGTGCCGCCACGCCGGCTGACCGCGGGCGGACCCGATGCGTGGGAGTCGGAGATCCGCGCTGCGCTGAACCACGCGGACGAGCGGGCCAGGTCGATCGGCACCCGGCTGATCATGATCGGGATCCTGCCCACCCTGCGCCAGCAGGACATCGGCGAGGAGACCCTGTCGGAGAACCCGCGGTACCAGTTGCTCAACGACCAGATCTTCGCGGCCCGCGGCGAGGACCTGCGCATCGAGGTGGACGGCGAGGACCGGCTGCGCACCTACGCGGACACCATCACCCCGGAGGCCGCGTGCACGAGCACGCAGTTCCATCTCCAGGTGTCTCCCGAGGAGTTCGCCCCGTACTGGAACGCGGCGCAGGCCATCGCCGGGGTCCAGGTGGCACTGGCGGCGAACTCACCGTTCCTGTTCGGCAAGGAGCTGTGGCACGAGACCCGCATCCCGCTGTTCGAACAGGCCACGGACACCCGCCCGGAAGAGATCAAGGTGCAGGGCGTACGTCCCCGGGTGTGGTTCGGGGAGCGCTGGATCAACAGCGTCTTCGACCTGTTCGAGGAGAACCTGCGCTACTTCCCCGCTCTCCTCCCGCTGTGCGACGAACAGGACCCGGCGGAGACGCTGGACAGCGGCGACATCCCGGAGCTCGGCGAACTGACCCTGCACAACGGCACGATCTACCGCTGGAATCGCCCGGTGTACGCCGTCTCCCACGACCTCCCGCACATCCGCGTGGAGAACCGGGTGCTGCCCGCCGGCCCGACCGTCGCTGACACCCTCGCCAACGGCGCCTTCTACTACGGCCTCACCCGGGCCCTGGTGGAGGAGGAGCGGCCGGTGTGGTCGCGGATGTCGTTCGCGGCCGCCGAGGACAATCTGCACGCCGCCGCCCGGCGCGGCATCGACGCCCCGTTGTACTGGCCCGGCATGGGCGAGGTGCCGGTGCCGGAGCTGGTCCTGCGCAGGCTGCTGCCGCTGGCGCACCGGGGGCTGGAACTGTCCGGCATGGACGAGGCGTGGCGGGAGCCGCTGCTCGGCATCATCGAGCAGCGCTGTGTGACGGCACGCAACGGCGCGGTGTGGCAGAAGGAGGTGTTCCACCACCTCGACGCCACCACGCGCGCCGGCCGCCATGAGGCGCTGCGCCGGATGACCCAGTTGTACATCGACTACATGCATCTGAACGCGCCCGTCCACACGTGGCCGGTGGACTGACCCGGCTCAGCCGCGCCAAGCCGGTCTGCCGTGAGGTGTCACCCTTGAGGCGGCTGACGTCGTCCACGAGGTGGGCTATCGCACCGGCCCGCACTCGTCGACGAGCACGGCCGGTTCTCCGAGGAACATGTCACGGTCGACCGGGCCGTAGGCGACGTTGAAGATGTCGAGCGAGTACGACCAGTCCGCCGTCCCGGAGCTGCTGCTGTGGCGGTGGTTGAGCTGCCACCGCACCCACTGACCCGGCCGCAGCCACACCGCCGGCGGCCTGCGGGGCCGGAGCGGCACACCGAACCCGCTGTGGGCGAACACCCGGAGGCCGCCGTCCCGTTCCCGCAGGCTGATGGGGATGTCGTCGAGGTCCCTCCGGCTCTCCTCGGGCGTGAAGTCCTGCCGCTCGGTCACCCGTACGACGTGCGCGCGGTCCAACGGCACTTCGGGCAACGGGAATCCGACCGGCACCGCGTTCCGGCGGGCCGCGGCCGTGCCGCCGCGTGACCGCTTGGTCCAGACGGTCCGCACCCACTGCGCGGTGATGTCCATGGCCGGACCGCGCCCTACGCGGGCGAGCCGGCCGGCCGCCGGCGCTACGCGCCGGGGCACGGCGGGGCGTCCGGCAGGTGGGCCTTCGCCCACTCGCCCAGTTCCCGGAGCGCCGGCTCCAGGGCGGCCCCCGCCTCGGTCAGCCGGTAGGACACGCGCAGCGGCGGTCCCTCGTCGACCTCGCGGAGCACGAGTCCGGCCGCACCGAGTTCCGCGAGCCGGTCGGACAGCATGCGCTCGCTGATGCCGGGGACGGCCCGGCGCAGGTCGGCGAAGTGTGCGGGCTGTTCCACCAGGACGGCCACGATCGGGCCGCTCCAGCGTTTTCCGAGCAGCTGGAAGACACGGGTGATGCCATCGTCCACCCGTTTGCACGCCGCGCTGTCGTGGGTCACGTCCGCCGCCATGCGATCAGGGTACTACCCCGATGTAGGGGGATGAAAAAAAGTAAGCCCCTGTGCTAAAGATAGCTCTGTACGAAAACTCAGCCAGTGCTGAGCCACGGGGATACCCCTGTCCCTTTTGTCTTCTTTCTGGAGTCACCATGGCTACCCTGCTGCACATCGACTCGTCCGTGTTCCCGACCGAGGCCTCGGCCTCGCGCGCCGTGGCGGAGGCCTTCCGCACGCACTGGCAGGAGCAGCACCCGGAGGGCACGGTCGTCCACCGCGACCTCGCGGCACAGCCCGTCCCGCACATCACCGCCGCCGCGCACACCGCAGGCTTCGCCGACCCTGCCTCGCACACCCCGGAGCAGGCCGCGGCCTTCGCCGAGCGTGTCCGGCTGATCGAGGAGCTGGAGCAGGCCGACGCGGTGCTGATCGGCGCCCCGATGTACAACTACTCGATCCCCTCGACCCTGAAGGCCTGGCTGGACAACGTGATCCTCTTCGGCCGCACCGCGGGCGAGACCCAGTCCGCGAAGGGCACCCCGGTGACGGTCGTTGCCAGCCGGGGCGGCGCGTACGGGCCGGGCACCCCGCGCGAGGGATACGAGTACGTGCAGAACTACCTCTCGGCCGTCCTCGCCGACGCCCTCGGTCTGGACCTCGACTTCATCGTCCCGGAGCTGACCATGGCCCCGCAGAACCCGGCGATGGCCGAGCTCATCCCGCTGTACGAGGCCTCCCGCGACCGCGCCCTGGAGGAGGCCGCCGCAAAGGCCAAGCAGCTCGCGGAGCGACTGGCGGCCTGACCGCCCCGCCCCACCCCGGCCCCGGCGCCGTCCTGAACGCGGCGCCGGGGGCGGTACGGCGGCGTGGGTGAGCGGCGGGTCGCGCAGGCCGTACGCGACGAAGATCGCCACGGTCCCGGCGGGCATCCGGGGCCGCAGGTCGCCATGCAGACGATCAAGACCGGCCCGTGAACCGGTCGCGGGCACGGATGTACTGTGCAACGACCTGCTCAACGCCCCCGTGCACGGACACCCTGAGGAGTGGCACCCGTTGGCCGCCAGCTACTTCGAGCGCATAGATCAGCATCGCTACAAGCCCACCCCGCACGCGAGCGGCGCGTGGGACACCGACGAGATGCACTTCAGCCCGCTGGGCGGACTCATGGTCCACGCGATCGACCAGTACCGCGCCGAGCGCCCGCCGAGCGGACTGCTCCTGTCCAGGATCAGCTTCGACATCCTGGGGCGCCTCGCCCTGGACGAGTGCGAGATCCAGGTGGAGTCGATCCGGCCCGGCCGCACCATCGAACTGCTCGAAGCGCTCGTCCGCATCGCGGACCGGCCGGTGGTGCGGGCCCGCGCCTGGCTGCTGACCGAGGTGGACACCAGCGCAGTGGCCGGCGATGCCGAGGCGCGCCTCACCCCGCCGGACGGACTCGCCGGTCACTCCCTGGCCTCGCTCTGGCCCGGCGGCCACTGCGCGTCCGTGGACGTCCGGCCGGTCACCCCCTCGGAGCCGGGCCGCGGCACGGTCTGGATCTCCACGGACCTCGACCTCGTCGCCGGCGAGCCGAGCAGCCCGGTCGCCTCCTATGTCGCCCTCGTCGACACGGCCAACGGCATCGCCGTACGCCGGCCGCCGACCGAGTGGATGTTCCCCAACGTCGACCTGACGATCCATCTGCACCGGCAGCCGGCGGGCCGCTGGGTCGGCCTGGACACCACGGTCGCCTTCGGCCCCACCGGCCAGGGCCTCACCAGCAGCGTCCTCCACGACGTCCACGGCCCGGTCGGCCAGGCCCAGCAGACGCTCACGGTACGGCCACTTCCGGGCCGGTGACCGCCCGTTGGGCCGCTCAAGGGTCGAGGTTCCATCGCTCGGGAAGGTCGGCGTCACAGAAGACACAGACGAAATGCTCTTCCCGGACAATGTTGTGCTGCCCGCAGGTGCGGCACCGGCGGAAGACCATCTCATGGGTGAAGGCCCCGGGGCGTTGGAACCCGGCCCGGTCGAGCGCCTCGGCGACCGCCGGCCATGAGTCGGTGTCCGGGCAGTAGCCCGTCGACTGGTTGGTCACCTCCCGCACCGCCCAGCGGCCGGTGTCCTCGCCGAAGCGGATCTCTCCCGCGCTCAGCACCGGCTCGCCGCCCGCGCAGGCCACGTGCTCGGACCGGCGTGGGGCCAGCCGTAGCGCGCCGTCCAGGCCGATGACGTAGGTGAATGGCTCGGCCAGTTCCTCGCGGGGCCGGGTGGCGGCCCAGTCCGCGAACTCGTCCGCCGTACGAATGACGGTGCCGGAGCCTCCCGGCCGGACGGCGGCCCTCACGTCCTCGGGACCGACATATCGATAGCTCCGAAGACTCCGTCCCGACGCGTTCATGCCGGTCACGGTAGGGCATGGGGCGGTCCGCGTGACCGGCCCGTCCGCAACCCGCGGCGCCCGGTCTGGTCGAACAGGCCCTGGAGCGCGGCGACGAGGACGCGGTGGACCGCTGGACCCCGGCGGTCCTCGCCCAGGAAGGCCCGGTCGGCGACCGCGGAGCGCATGAGGCGACACCACGCGACCACTCCGACGCCGGCCCGATCCGGGTGGCCGGACGCTCCCTCACTCCCGAGCGGCCTCCGCCGCGTCGCTCAGGTCCTGCGTACCGGCCGCCCCGTCCGTGCGCGTCGCCCCCACCGAGGCCAGCCCCACCGCCGCGACCCCCGTCCACTGGGCCACCGCGAGGTGCTGCCGCAAGAACAGCAGTCCGATCAGCGCGCCGATCGCCGGTTCCAGGCTGGTCAGCACCCCGAAGACACGCGGTGTCAGGCGGCGCAGTGCCTCCAGCTGGAACGTGTAGGGCACGACGCTGGACAGCACGGCGACCGCCGCGGCCACGGCGAGGGTGCCCGGGTCCAGGAGGCGGGTGCCCGCTTGTGCGATGCCGTAAGGAAGGCTGAGCAGCGCTCCCCAGGTCACGGCCAGCGCGAGGCCGCGGCCGTCGGGGACGCGGCCGGCCAGCCGCTTGCCGATGAGGATGTATCCGCCCCAGCAGCATCCGGCGACGGTGGCACAGGCGATGCCGGTCGCGTCCAGGGCCGTACCGGTACGGCTGAGCAGGACGACGCCGGTGGCGGCGAGGCCCGCCCACAGCAGGTCGGGTGCGCGGCGCGAACCGCACAGGGCGATGGCGAAGGGACCGAGGAACTCCAGGGTGGTGGCGGCGCCGAGCGGCAGCCGGGCGACCGCCTCGTAGTACGCGAGGTGGTGCACGGCGAGCAGGGTTCCGGCGGCGGCCGCGATACCGAGGCCGGCCCGGTCGCCGCGGATCCGGGGCCGCCACAGCGCGGTGAGCGCGAGCGCGGCGATGGTCAGCCGCAGAGTCACCACTCCGGCCGGTCCCACGGCGGGGTAGAGACGAGTCGTCAGCGCCGCTCCGCCCTGCAGGCCGAGGATTCCGCCGAGGACGAGCCCCGGGCCCGGTACGGCGACGAGTCCCCGGCCCAGGGCGAGGACGGCCCGCGCACGAGGTGTCAGGTACTGACTGATGGTTATCGGCTCCCGGTACGGCTGTCCTCGCACCTTAGGGCGGCGGCCCGCCGATGATCAACGCGGGGCGCCGGATGGCACGGCCTCCGGCGCCACCGCTTGGCGTGCTGTCATGCACGTCGACTGCTCGCCCGCGTCCATGACGACCGGGGCGTTCTACCGTCTGCTCACCTCCGTCGTCGTACCCCGGCCGATCGCCTGGGTCTCGACCCTCGCGCCGGACGGCGAGACGGCAAACCTCGCCCCGCACTCGTTCTTCACCATCGCCTGCACCGATCCGCCCGTCGTGCGGTTCATGTCGGTGGGCGAGTCGACGGCTGACGATACGGTGGTTGTGGCACAAGAGTGGCTGCCCTTGTGGAAACGCACCTGAATGGTGCGGCTACCGAGGTCGTCGGCTAAGAACGCATCGCTGGGGTGCCCGCCTGCCTGTCTTCCTCTGCCGCGGTGCGGACGGACGCGACGGCCACGCCCGCGCGTTGCCAGCCCTGCTTTCTCACCTTGCAGTAATCACCCTCATCCGGGTCTCCGACGTGCCTCCAGAGCACAAGCCTTCCGCCCGCCCCTGCGGGGCGTCGTCCCCGCCGCCCTCGCCCGGTTCAACCGCCCCCAGCACCTGGGGGCGCCGCCTCAACGCCCGCTACGGCTACGCCACCCACCGGACAGGAGCAGCAGTTCCAACACCGGGTCAAGAGCGAGAGCTGTCCTCCACCTTCTCGAAGAAGAACTCGTGTTTGAGGAAGGAGACGTCGTACTCATGACCGGACTGAGGCGGCAGCAGTTGGGAGGCCTGGAACAGGCGCCACCCGTCGTGCAGCGCGGCAAGCCCTGTGGGATAGGGCGGCTCGTCGCTGTCACCGGTCGTCGGACGGGTCCGGCCGGTCCCATCGTATCGAGACCAGCCCACGACGTCGGAGTCCAGCGCCGACGTCGCGAGATAGAGGACCAGAACCTGCTGCCTCATGCGTGACTCCTCAAGGCCGGCCGATTGCTCACGCGCGTGACCCAGTACTCGACATCGAACGAGTCGTCACCGGTCAGGGCCCTCCACAACAGGACCCGGTTGTAGATCTCCAGTCGGGCCGTGGCCTGCTCGTACCAGGGGAAGTGCGTATTGAGTTCCGCGGCCACCGCAGGGTCGTGCAGGTCGGAGACGTCCCACAGACACACCTGCGGCACGGTCGGGTTGAGGCGGAGTTTGTACATGTAGCGACGGCCCACGGTGTCGTTGCGGCGGCCACTGTGCCAGATGCCGTGGTGCACGAGGACAACCGTGCCTGCCGGGCAGGTCAGACGGGTCTGCCCCCTGAGGTTCTGGACGCGGCCGACGTCCGTCTCATTGATCCTGCGCAGATGGCTTCCGGGCACACTGAGGGTGCCGCCCATCTCGGCGGTCACCTCGTGCGGGTAGTACATGAGCTGGATGTCGAACGCGTCCGGCCGCACATCGATGATCCCGTCTCCGTGGAGCGGCTGCGCCTGTCCCTCGTGCGGCTCGCGCACATGCACCGCATGGTGGTCGACGGTCGGCTCGGGGCCGACGAGGCTCTCGACGGCGCCTGCGACGACCGGCAGGGCGAGCAGCTCGTGGACGAAGGTGTCCTGCGCGAACGCCACGCCCAGCGGAGTGCCGTAGGACACTTCCGGCAGGCCCTCGGTCAAGGCCGCGATGGCCTGTTCATTGATCTCCTGCGGCACCACCCCGTCCAGGCGCAGAAATCCCTGCGCGACGAAGCGCGCCACCTGAACCGATGTCAGGAGTTGCTTGCTGGTTGACATGCGACGAACGTACGTGCCCTGCCGGGATCGGTCGTGGGCTGAAATCGTCCAGTGCTGGTAATTTTCCATCCTCGTGAAGCACACAACACTGCGGCTCGACAAGGCGCCCACCGTGGTCGATGCCGGCATCGGGGTGCACGGCGTCTCCACCGCCCACGACGTCTTCCGGCTCCCCGACCTGTGGCAGCTGCACCTCTACAACTACGAGGGTGCTCTGTCCCTCGGGCAGTCGGTCCATCCCATACGCCCCGGCCACGTCAGCCTGGTGCCGCCGAACACGGAGGTGCACTTTCACTACCGGGGCAGGTCGGAGCATTTCTACGTCCATCTGCGGCTGCACGACGGCGGAACCACGCGGGTGGTGCCGGTGATGCAGGACGCCGCGGCCGAGAGCACACGCCTGGCCGATCTGCTCCGACACGCCGTGACGGCCATGCCGACTTCTCCCCCGCGAGCCTCGGCCGAGGTCTGGACCGCTCTGTGGCGCATCGCCGAGTTGCCGAGGGGTGATGGAGCCGGGCGCCGCCACCCCTTCGTGGCAGCCGCCCAGGCCTACGTCGAGGAACACCTGGCCGACGCGTTGTCCGTACCGGACGTCGCTCGCGCCGTCGGAATCTCCCACACACACCTGACGCGCGTGTTCCGTGCCGAAACCGGCCTCACAGTCGTTTCGTACATCCGGCATCGCCGCCTGCAGCGCGCCCGCCACCTCCTGCTGTCCTCCACCCTGTCCATCACCGCCATCGCCGCGTCCGTCGGCATCGCCGATCTCCAGGCCTTCAACAAGGCCTGCCGCCGTGAACTCGGCGCGAGCCCGCGGGACGTGCGTGCGGCTGCCCCTGCGGGGCTGGACGGCCCAGGACCGTAAGGGTGCCGGCAGACACCTTCGCGGCCCGCTGGACCTCTCCCCCCGGCCGCCGATCTGATCCTGCTCCGGGCTTCCTCGTCGTCGCCTGCCTACCCGCCATCATGCGCACCTCCGGAGCCTGGATCGTCGTCGCCGTGCTTGGCTACGGCGTCGGCCAGGTCACCGGAACAGCCCTCGTGCCCCGCCTCATCCGCCGGCAAAGCGAGGAACCCCAGCCGACGCGCGGCTGGGGTTCGTCAAGGCGGTGAGTAATCGGTCAGCAGCAAGGTGCCGTCCAGGATCACGAATGCCTTGGCCGCGGCGACGGCTATCTCCTCTTCCAAAGTGGGGCGCGAGTGCGGCCAGGAACTCGATGTCTTCGGTGACGTAGCGGTGGGCAGCGGCCAGTCCGATGCAACTTCCGCCCGTGACTGACCAGCAGGGCGATCCACAGCGCGGCGCCGCCGGCGTTCAGGTCCACCGCCCACGTGACCGGCTCGCCATCGGCCAGATCCAGGACGTCGCCGAGGAGCCCAAGCAGCTCGGTCTCGTCGTTGGGCACCCGTCGCGAGTGGAACACCGTGGCGTCCTTGTCGATCACCGTGCAGTGATGCGCGGATTTGCCCGCGTCCGTAGCGGCCCAGAGTTCAGGCACGGTCACCTCCGACGTCGTAGGTGTACTGGTTCCCAGCAGACGACCTCGCCGACGTGTCCATACAAAGCGATTCAGTTCGCGCGTCCCAACGAGTGGCCGAGTCGTCATGGGACCCCGGGCGGCCAATCCCTCCAAGCCACAACAGCGGCAATTTGATGACAGCCACACCCGAGGTCCCTGGGCCTCCCGATCCTACGAATGATCGGTTCGGGCCCTCATCAAGGAAGGCATGGACTGCATGACTGCTTGGTTCCTTCGTTCGAACGCTTCGGCGCTGCGGACAAGGGCTTTGGGGCAAGTCAGCCGAGCCGGGCTGCGACCTCTGCCCCTTCCCGTACGAAGACCGGGATGCGCTCCAGTGGGGCCTCGGCGTCGAGCATCGTTCCGCCCTCCAGCACGCGTCCGGTGGCCGGGTCGAGCCAGCGGGCACCGGACGGCAGGTACACCCGGCGAGCCCGGACACCCGTCTCGTACACGGGTGCCACCAGCACGTCGGGGCCGAGCAGGAACTGGTCGTTCACGTCCCAGGCGCGCTCGTCCTTGGGGAAGTCGAAGAACAGCGGGCGCATCGGCGGGGCCCCGGTGCGGTGGGCGTCCTCGGACAGCGTCCTCAGGTATGGGCGCAGGCGCTCACGCAGCCCCAGGTGGTCGCGGAGGATGCCGTACGCCTCCTCCCCGTACGACCAGACCTCGTTCGGCCCACCGGTCATGTCCGCCGAGAAGGTGGGGTGATTGGGGTTGCGGTCCCCGTGCAGCCGCATGACGGGGCAGAAGGTACCGTACTGGAACCACCGGACCAGCAGCTCGCGGTACGCCGGGTCGTCCGGGTCGCCGCCGAGGAAGCCGCCGATGTCGGTGTTCCACCAGGGAATGCCGCTCATCGCGACGTTCAGCCCGGCCCTGATCTGACGGGCGAGGGAGCCGAAGGTGGCGGGGATGTCGCCGGACCACAGCAGGGCCCCGTGCCGCTGGCTGCCCGCCCACGCGGAGCGGACCAGCGACAGCGGCCGGTCCTCGCCCGCCGCGCGCAGGCCGTCGGCCACCGCGCGGGCGTGCAGCACGGGGTAGAGGTTCGCGACCTCGGCGGCCGGCCCGGCCGCGTAGACGGCGCGGTCGGCGAGGTCCCGGGGCAGGTCGGGCTCGCAGGCGTCCAGCCAGAAGCACGCCACGCCCAGCGAGCGGTAGTTGTCGTTCAGCCGCTGCCACAGTGCGGCGCGTGCTCCGGGGTGGGTGGCGTCGTAGTACGCCATCGGGCTGATCAGCGCGTCCGCGCTGAACCGGGACGGCCACGGGAAGCTGAGCAGGCCGCCACCCGCGTCCCGTACCAGGTGTCCGGCCGAGCGCAGTTCGTCGTGCGTCTCACTGCCGGGCTCGACGGTGGGCCACACCGAGACGGCGAGTTTCACCCCGAGGTCCGTCAGCTCCTTGACCATGGCGGCGGGATCGGGCCACTCGCTCTCCTCGAAACGCCAGTCGCCCATCCTCGGCCAGTGGAAGAAGTCGCAGACGATGACGGACAGCGGCAGTCCGCGCTCCTTGTACTGCCGTGCCACCGCCAGGAGTTCGTCCCGGGTGCGGTAGCGCAGCTTCGACTGCCAGAAACCGGAAGCCCACTCGGGCAGGAGGGGCGGGCGTCCGGTGGCCCGGGTGTAGGAGTCCAGGATCTGGGCCGGGGTGTCGCCGGCGGTGATCCAGTAGTCGATGCGCCCGCCGGCGTCGGCGGTCCACCGGGTGGTGTCGGCGCCCAGTTCGACCCGGCCGGTGGCGGGGTTGTTCCACAGCAGTCCGTAGCCGCGCGAGGAGTGCAGGAAGGGGACGGCCGCCACGGTGTTGCTCTGGACGAGGTCGATCACGCAACCCTTCTGGTCCAGGCGCCCGTTGGGGTTCTGCCCCAGGCCGTGCAGCCGTTCACCGTCGTACGCCTCGAAGTGCTGTTCCGTCCGGCCGCCCGCCGCGTGGACGCGAGGGCCGCCGGGTGGCCCGTACGGGCCCTTGTCGGCGAGGAGTTCGCGGCCCGAGACGGCGTGGCTGAACCTCAGCCGGCCGTCCGCCGAGGCCTCGGCCACAAGGCGGCCGTTGACCAGGCGGGCACAGCCGTCGTCCGATACGGACAGTTCGGCGTGCGGGGCGGGCGAGGGGCTCTCCAGCGCACCGGGGGCTGCGGGGTCGACGGTCCCGGACGAGGCCCGCACCCGGACGGCGTCCGGTCCCCAGGGCTCGATGCGGAGAATCTCTGCGACGGTGTGCCGTTCCAGACCGCCGGCGCGGACGATGTAGGGCAAGGTGATTCCTCCGTTCTTCTCAAGTTGCGGGTGAGTACAGCCGGTCGCCGATCACCGGCGTCGTATGTGCTTTCCGCAGCAGGAGCAACGACCTGGATCCAACACGGTCTGTCCCAGCGCCCGGAGTCGGGCGATGGAGTCGGCGAGCATCCGGCGGCAGAACGCAAGGTGGTCCTCCGCGTAGCCGCGCGGGGCGCACTCCACGGCCAGCAGCAGGCCCAGGTAGAGCTGGTAGAGCGCCATGCGGTGCCGGAGGGCCGGGCTGAAGTCCAGGCTGCCGCCTGCTGCGGTGTAACCGGCGGGCCAGGTCGCTGTCCGGGCCGGTGCCACCGCCGGCGAGGGAGACCAGCTCGGCTGCCGGGTCGCCCCAGAAGGCCCGCTCGTGGTCGATGGGTCCGGTGATACCGGCCTGCCCTGCGTCACCCGGTCGGATGAAGATGTTGCCCGGCCAGAGGTCGAAGTGGACCAACCGGGGCTCCGTGAAATCGTCCAGGGCGTACCCGCCTTCGGACACCAGCGTGCGAATGTCCGAAGGCAGTACGGCCAGGGGAGAGCGCCAGTGGTCGGCGTCGTCGAGCAGGGCCTCGATCATGGCGCTGAAGGCCGTACGCCAGTCGGCGGCGGACAGGCCGGACTCAGCGGCCGGGTAGCCGAAGCGGCCGTCGGCCGGGGCCAGGGTGTGCAGTCGGGCGGTGATCGCGCCCAGTTCCCGGCGGAGCAGGGCCCCCGCGTCGGCGGAGAGCTGCTCGCCCGCCTTGTCCCACGGAGTTCCCTCCAGGAGCGACAGGACGATGAACTCCTCTTCCGCGTGAAGCAGTTCGGGCACCGGAACTGTGCCTCCCGGCAGGGCTGCGAGCCGCCGGTAGACCATCGTCTCCGTCCCGAGGATGCCCCGCTCATACCGCAGTACCGGTGCGTCGGCCGGTGGCGCAAGCTTGACGACGGCGGGCCTGCCATCATCCAGCAGCACGCGGTAGGCGCTGTTGAACCAGCCGTCGGTCAGCTCGTGCTCCAGACGGCACCCGATGCCGACGGAGGTGCGCAGCAGGGCGTCGAGCGCGGCGGGCGTGAGGTGACGTTTGGTGCGGCTCTGCACGGGTACCTCCGGGTGCCAGGTTTGGAAGGGCAAGGCCCCGCACGCCCTTGCGGGGGCGCGCGGGGCCTCGCGTCCGGGGGCCGGCCTCACTCCGGGCAGGGCAGCTCGGCCTCGGCGGTGCCGGGCGGGCTGACGTGCAGGACGCCGTCCGGGCCGCCGATGCGCAGCTGCCAGGGGTGCGGGCTGTCGGTGCTCACCCGCAGCAGGCCACCCTCGCGGCGCAGGTGGAAGACGGCGGTCCGGCCGGGGCCGTCGCTGCGCGGGATCACCACGGTGCGCTCGGCGCCGTCGGCGAAGGCGTGGACCCGCAGTTCCACCCCCTCGGCCCAGGCGGAGACCGGGTGTTGGTCGTCGGCGGCGAGGGGGATGACGGAGTCGGGGCGGGCGAGCAGCGGCAGGGTGTGGAAGCCGTGCTGTTCGCGCACCCAGCGCGGGCCGGTGATCTGATCCCCCGTCAGAAAATTGGTCCACGTCCCCTCGGGCACGTAGTACTCGACCGTGCCGTCGTCGGTGAAGACCGGGGCGACGAGCAGGTCGTCGCCGAGGAGGTACTGCCGGTCGAGCGTGGCGGCGGCGGGGTCCTCGGGGAACTCCAGCGCCATAGCGCGCATCACCGGGACGCCGGTGGTGTGCGCCTGTTGGGCGGCGCGCTGCAGGTAGGGGGCGAGGCGGTGCTTGAGGAGGGTGAACTCGCGGGTGACCTCGACGGCCTCCTCGCCGTAGTCCCACGGCACCCGGTAGGACTTGCTGCCGTGCAGGCGGCTGTGCGAGGAGAGCAGGCCGAATTGCGTCCAGCGCTTGAAGACGGTGGGGGTGGGGGTTCCCTCGAAGCCGCCGATGTCGTGGCTCCAGAAGCCGAACCCGGACAGACCGAGGGAGAGCCCGCCGCGCAGTGACTCGGCCATGGCGTTGAAGTGCGATTCGCAGTCGCCGCCCCAGTGCACCGGGTACTGCTGGCCGCCGGCGGTGGCGGAGCGGGCGAAGAGCAGCGCCTCGCCCTCGCCGCGCTCGGCGCGCAGCAGCTCGAAGACGGCCCGGTTGTACAGGTGGGTGTAGTAGTTGTGCATCAACTCCGGGTCGGAGCCGTCGTGCCAGACGACGTCGGTGGGGATCCGCTCGCCGAAGTCGGTCTTGAAGCAGTCCACGCCCTGCGCGAGGAGTGTGCGCAGCTTGCCGGTGTACCAGGCGCGGGCGGCCGGGTTGGTGAAGTCCACCAGTGCCATGCCGGGCTGCCACAGGTCCCACTGCCAGACGGTGCCGTCCGGGCGACGCACCAGGTAACCCTCGCGCATGCCCTCCTCGAACAGCGCGGACTTCTGCGCGATGTAGGGGTTGATCCAGGCGGAGATCCGCAGGCCCTGCTCCTTGAGCCGGGCCAGCATGCCCGCCGGGTCGGGGAAGGTGTCGGAGTCCCAGTCGAAGTCGCACCACTGGTACTCGCGCATCCAGAAGCAGTCGAGGTGGAAGACGCTCAGCGGGATGCCGCGCTCGGCCATGCCGCCGACGAAGCGGTTGACGGTGGCCTCGTCGTAGTCGGTGGTGAAGGAGGTGGTCAGCCACAGGCCCAGCGCCCAGGCCGGGGGCAGTGGGGGGCGGCCGGTGAGCGCGGTGTAGCGGGCCAGGATCTGCTTCGGGGTCGGGCCGTGGACGATGAAGTACTCCAGCGACTGGTCCTCGACGCTGAACTGCACCTGCCCGACCGACTCCGAGCCGACCTCGTAGCTGACCTTGCCCGGGTGGTTGACGAAGACGCCGTAGCCCCGGTTGGTCAGGTGGAACGGGATGTTCTTGTAGGCCTGTTCGCTGCTGGTGCCGCCGTCGGACTGCCAGATGTCCACCGTCTGCCCGTTCCTGACGAACGGGGTGAACCGCTCCCCCAGCCCGTACACCAACTCGCCTACTCCCAGGGAGAGCTGGCCGAGCATGTGGTGACGGCCGTCGGCGTCGGTGACGAAGCCGGTGCCGCGCTCACCCACGGAGGTCAGCACCCGGCCCTCGGCGGTGAACTCCAGCCGCCAGAGCTGGGAGGTGTCGACCCGCAGCGTCAGTTCTCCGGAGCTGAGCTGCACCACCTCGCCCTCGCGGTGCACCTTTCCGGCCCCCGGCTCCGCACCGAGCAGCGCGAACTCCGGCCCGCGGCGCACCGATCCGGCGTGGTGCGTCGTGCGCACCCCGATCACGCCCTCGGCCGGTGACCAGCACTCGACCGTCACCAGCGGGCTGTTGAGCGTGTCACCGCGGCCGCGCACGTGCTTGACGGGAGCGTAGAGGGTCATCCGGTCCTCGCCGGTGCGGACGTCGGCGACCTCAGTGGCGTAGCGCGCGGTGACGCCGGGGCGCATCAACCAGTAGCCGTCGGTGAACTTCATCGGGCAGGTTCCTCCGTCCGCGCGCGGTGCGCGGTGATCAGGCCCCGGTACCAGTGGTAACTGTCCTTGGGGGTTCGGGTCAGGGTGTCGTAGTCGACGCGGACCAGGCCGAAGCGTTGCTCGTAGCCGCGGGCCCACTCGAAGTTGTCCAGCAGGGACCAGACGTAGTAGCCGCGCACGTCGACGCCGGCCGCGATGGCGTCGGCGACGGCGGTGAGGTGGCCGGCCAGGTAGTCGATCCGTTCCGCGTCGTGGACGAGGCCGTCGGGGGCGACGGTGTCGTCCTCGGCGGAGCCGTTCTCGGTGATCCAGACCGGCGGGAGCTGCGGGTAGCGGGCGTGGAGTCCGCAGAGCAGTTCGGTGAGCGCGGACGGGACGACAGGCCAGCCCATGGTGGTGAGCCGGGTGCCGTACGGGTTCGGCTCGGCGACGCCGATGTCCATGGCGGTGCGCAGTTCGGGGTCGTCCTCGCGGTGCGGGGCGGCCTCGACGGTGATCGGCCGGTAGAAGTTGATGCCGACGAAGTCCATTGGTGCGCCGATCAGTTGCAGGTCCCCCGGTCGGCGCCAGGGGCCGTCGGCCAGTCCCTCCCAGGTCTCGGCCTCGTGCTCGGGGTAGCGCCCGGCGAACAGCGGCTCCGTCCAGACCTCGTTGTGCAGCACCTCGGCCCGGCGCAGGGCGGCGAGGTCCTCGCTCCGGTCGGAGGCGGCGTGCAGCTGGTCGAGGTTGAGCGTGATGCCGACCTCGCGGGCGCCGGCGGCACGCAGCTCCCGCACGGCCAGGCCATGGGCGACCAGCAGGTGGTGGGCGGCCGCCAGGGCCCCGCGGCCCTCCCGGGCGCCGGGCGCGTGCCGACCCTCGGCGTAGCCGACGAAGGCGGAGCAGAACGGCTCGTTGAGCGTGATCCAGCGCTCCACCCGGTCGCCGTAGTGCTCGGCGGCGAGGGCCGCATACTCCGTGAAAGCCTCGGTGGTCTCCCGGACGCGCCAGCCGCCGCGGTCTTCCAGGGCCTGGGGCAGGTCCCAGTGGTAGAGGGTGGCGGCGGGCGCGATTCCGGCGGCGAGCAGTTCGTCGATCAGCCGGTCGTAGAAGTCCAGGCCCTTCCGATTGACCGCACCGGTGCCGTCGCGCAGCAGACGCGGCCAGGAGATCGAGAAGCGGTAGTCGTCGACGCCGAGTCCGCGGAGCAGGGCGACGTCCTCCGGGTAGCGGTGGTAGTGGTCGCAGGCGGTGTCGCCGGTGGCGCCGCCGAGGGTACGGCCCGGGCTGTGGCTGTAGGTGTCCCAGATGGAGGGGCCGCGGCCGTCCTCGTCGTGGGCGCCCTCGATCTGGTACGCGGCGGTGGCGGCGCCGAACCGGAAGCCGGGTGGCAGTTCCGGGAAGGCCAACCTACTCATGCGGCGCACCTCACTGTTCTCTCGGTGATCGGGAACGACGGTCACAGCTCCGGTGCCAGCCCGCGGTCACTCAGCCAGGACAGCTGGACAGGCGGGTTGGAGCCGCAGCCGCCGGCGTGGTCGGCGAAGGGCCAGACGGTCATGGTGCGGTCCTCTCCCGCGTAGTGGTTGAAGGCCGCGTAGACCGTCCGGGGCGGGCAGATCGGGTCCATCAGGCCGACGCTGAACAGGGCAGGTGCGGTGGCCCGCTGGGCGAAGTGGACGCCGTCGAAGTAGTCGAGGGTGGCGAAGGTCGGCTGCAAGCGGTGCCGACTGTGCCAGCGCAGATACTTGACGAGCTCCTGGTACGGCCCATCCAGGGACATCTGCGCGCCCTGGATGTAGTGGCACAGGAACGGGACGTCCGGCATCACCGCGGCCACCCGGTCCCCGGTGAGCCCGGCGACGGCGAGGGCCAGGCCGCCGCCCTGGCTGCCGCCGGCCACCACGATCCGGTTGGCGTCGAGACCGGGCAGCTCTGCGACGGCGTCCACGGCGCGCACACAGTCGGTCATCAGCCGCCGGTAGTAGTAGTTCTCCGGGGAGTCGATGCCGCGGGTCATGAAGCCCTCGACCCACTGGGTGCCGTCGCCCATGGTCTGGTCCGGGGTGTCGTGGCCCTGTCCCCGGCTGTCCACGACGAGCTGGGCGTAGCCGGCGGCAGACCAGAACAGGTGTTCGGTTGGTAGTCCACGGCCGCCGCAGTAGCCCATGTACGTGACGACGACCGGCAGCGGGCCCTCCACGCCGCGCGGGCGCAGCAGCCAGGCGGCCACCGGCTCGCCGTTCCAGCCGGGGAACCGTACGTCATCGACCTCGACGGTGCGCAGTCCGTACTGCGCAGTGACGAGTTCGGCCTTGACCACCCCACCGTGCGAGCGGGCCTCGGCGAGGGTGCGCCGCCAGAACTCGTCGAAATCCTGCGGATTGGTCGACTCGGGCTGATAGCCGGCGAGTTCGTCGAGTCCGAAGTCGGTGAGCGGCATGGGGGATTCCTCCGGATGTTGCGAGGACGAGGTGAGGTGGTGGGGTGTCAGCAGCGACATGGGGGCCGCCTCCGGGCGGCGGGGGACGGGGTCGGAACGGATGCGGCAGCGGGCGGGTCTTCCGGCGCGCAGGCCGGGCAGGGGTGGGAGGGCGGTCCGCCTCCCTCATAGGCGGACCACCGGTCTGTGGGGTGGGAGGCCTCAGCCGGCCCCGCCGAAGCGGAAGGCGGTCAGCCGGAAGTCGCCGTGCAGGGTCAGGCTCAGGTCGTGCACGCCGTGGAGCGGGGCGGCGAGCTCGGCGGTGGTGCTGGTCCAGGCGTAGCGGTCGCCGGTCACGGGCACCTCCATCGCGGCCAGCACCCGGCCGCCGGAGCGGACTTCGAGCCGCGCCCCGCCCGTGCCGGCGCCCTCGCGGGCGGTCTCGACCTCGATCGTGCGGGCGCCGGAGAGGTCGACCTCGCGGAAGAGGAGCCTCGCGGGCTGTGCGGGATCGGTGGGCGTGACGGCGTCGCCGTCGGAGCGGGTGGCGTCGACGATGGTGGCGTCCTCGTAGTCGTCGAACCCGACGGCCAGGATCCGGTGTGCGACGCCCGGCCGGGGTGCGGCGGGCGTCCCGGTCACGGTGAGCGGCGCGATGAGCACTGGGTGGTCGGCGCTGCGGGCGACGATCACCTCGTAGCGGCCGGGGTCGACGGCGAAGTCCCCGGTGGCGACGGACCAGTGGGCGAGCTGCTCGGCCGTCAGCCGGAAGGTCAGCTCGCGGCTCTCCCCCGGCTCCAGCCGGACCTTGCGGAAGTCAGCCAGGCGCAGCCGGGGTGCCTCGTAACGGGCCTCCAGGGCGCGGACGTAGACCTGGACCACCTCGCTGCCGGGCCGCGCTCCGCCGTTCTCCAGGGTCACGGTGGCCTCGACCGAGCCGTCCTGGCCGATCGACGGGTGCGACAGGCGCAGGTCGCGGTGGGCGAAGTCGGTGTAGGACAGCCCGTGGCCGAAGGGGTAGAGGGGTACGGAGCGGTGGTACTGGTAGGTCCAGCCGGCCTTGATGATGTCGTAGTCGAGCGGTGCGGGCAGCGGGTCGTCGCCCCGGTACCAGGTCTGCGGCAGGCGGCCGGCGGGCTCGGCCTCGCCGAGCAGCACGGCGGCCAGCGCGTTGCCGGTCTCCTGCCCGCCGTGGGAGGTCCACACCACGGCGGGCAGGTGTTCGTCGGCCCAGTCGAGGGCGTAGGGGTAGCTGCTCATCACGACCAGGGCGGTATCCGGGCGGACGGCCGCGACGGCGCGCAGCAGTTCCTCCTGCCCCTCGGGCAGGTCGATGTCCGCGCGGTCCTCGGTCTCGCGGCCGTTGATCATCGGGTGGTTGCCGAGGACGACCACGGCGACATCCGCCGTTTCGGCGGCCGCCCGCGCCTCGGCGATGCCGTCGCGCACCAACTCGCGCTGCCAGTGTTCGGCCTCCTCCGCGGTCTCGGCGGTGAGGGTGACCCGGCCGTCGGTCGGGTCCACGGCGGCGTAGCGTCCGGTGAAAACGGAGCGCAGCAGCACGGTGTCGGGGCCGGCCGGTTCGAGCCGGAAGGTCTCCTTGACGAACCAGCTCTTGATGGTGTCCTGATCGGCGGCCAGGGCGTCGTCGTCCTGAAGGCTCAGGTAGCGGCCGGTGTCGGCGGCGCGCAGCGTGGCGGCACCGCCACCCCAGTCGGTCAGGTCGAAGGCGGTTTTGCCGAGCAGTTCGCCCGTGCTGCGCGAGCGCAGGGCGATCCGGTCGGAGCCCTCCACCGGGACGATCTCGCCGCCGTGGGCGCCGAGGGCCGCGGCGAGGCCGGTGGCGATACCCACCCGGTACGGCATGGTGCCGCTGTACCAGTCCTCGAAGAGGGTGTCGGCAAGCGGGCCGATGACGGCGATCCGCGGTGTGCGGGCCGGATCCAGCGGCAGCAGGCCGTCGTTCTTGAGCAGCACCGTCGACTCGGTCGCGGCCCTGCGGGCCAGGGCGCGGTGCTCGGGGCTGTCGATCACCTCGGGGCCGGTGCCCGCATACGGGTCCAGTTCGGGGTCGAACTCGCCCAGGCGGAAGCGCAGTTCGAGCTGGCGGCGAACGGCGCGGTCCACGTCGGCCTCGTCGATCAGGCCGCGCTCCAGCGCCTCACGCAGCCGGCCCACCGGGGTCCCGCTGTCCTCACCGTGGTCGGTGAAGCTGTCGATGCCGGCCTTGAGCGCGGCTGCGTGGGACTCGGCGTGGTCATCGAAATAGTGCTCCGGGTCGACCAGGTTGGAGGGGGCCTCGGCGTCGCTGACCACGAACAGCTCGTGGCCGGTCGGCTCCGCCCAGCGGCGCAGTTCCGCCTCGATGAGCGGACTGACGTGGCAGGGACGGCCGTTGACCAGGTTGTAGGCGGCCATCGCACCGGTCGCGGCGCCGGAGGCGACGACGGGCCGGAAGGCGGCCAGGTCGTACTCCTGGAGCACGCGCGGGCGCAGCCCGGAGGAGGTGGTGCAGCGGTCGTCCTCGTTGTTGTAGGCGAGGAAGTGCTTGAGCACCGAGGCAGAACGCAGGTAAGTCGGGTGGTCGCCGGAGAGCCCCTTGCAGAACGCCTCGCCGACCCGGGCGGTGTGCACCGGGTCCTCGGAGTAGCCCTCCTCGTTGCGCCCCCAGCGCGGGTCGCGCAGCAGGTTGAGCACGGGGGCCCAGGCCTGCAGCGAGTTGGCTCCGCGCTCCGGGCTGCTGACCGCCGGCGGGCGGTGGTAGTGGAAGGCCCGCAGCTCGGTCGAGACCGCCTCGGCGACCTCGCGCACCAGGTCCCCGTCCCAGCTGGCGCCGAGTCCGACGGCCTGTGGGAAGACCGTCGCCTCACCCAGCCAGGACACCCCGTGCAGGGCCTCGCTGCCGGTGCGGAACGCGGCGACGCCGAGGCGCGGGACGGCAGGCGCGTACTGGTGCAGCATCGCGATCCGCTCGTCGAGCGTCAGCCGTTCGAGCAGGTCGTCGACGCGCTTGCGCAGTGGCAGCGCGGGATTGCGGAAGTCAGGCAGGCCGGCGGCGGACATGGGCACGGAACTCACGTGGAATACCCCTCGGGCGGACTGGGCTCGGCGGTCGCAATCGAAGCGCTTCGACGCTGGCACGCTCCGACGGGAGTGTCAACTCCCCAAGTCACATGGATTTTGTATTTGTTCAGCCTCTTGCCGAACCGAGTAACGCGTCGTTAGTGTCCCCGAAATATTCAAGCGCTTCGACGCTTCGACCACGCTTCGACGGAGAGGGGCCACGCCACCATGAGATCCGGCTTGAACCGCAGGAGCTTCCTGAGTACCGCTGCCACAGTCGCGGGAGCCGCCGCGATGGCGCCCCTGCTGTCCGCCTGCGGCGGCAGCACGCAACACAAGACCGGTGCGAACACCGCGCAGGGCCTGAAGGCGGCCCTGCCCACCTATGTGCCCAGCACCGTCATCAAGCCGGACATCCCCTCCGTCGCCGGCAGCGACGGCACGGCGACGGACCCCGGCTTCCTCTCCTACCCGGCCTCCCCGGTCGCCAGCGTCTCCGGCGTTCCGGGCAAGGGCGGCAGCTACTCGGCCGTGACGCCGCTGTGGGGCACCGTCCCGCCGGCCGGCAACTCCTTCTACCAGGCCATGAACAAGGCCCTGGGTGTCAACCTCACGATCAAGCCGGCCGACGGCACCCACTACGACACCATCGTTCCGACGATGACCGCCGCCAAGAAGCTGCCGGACTGGATCAACCTGCCGTCCTGGTGGAACAACAACTTCAACACCGGCGAGCTCATCGGCACCCAGCTCGCGGACCTGACCCCGTACCTGTCAGGCGACAAGGTCAAGAAGTACCCCAACCTGGCCGCCATCCCCTCCGGCGCCTGGCAGATGGGGGTCTGGGGCGACAAGCTCTACGGGATCCCCTGCTTCTCCACCAGCTTCTGCATCCCCGGCGCCACCTTCTACCGCCGGGACGTCCTCGATGCCCGGGGCATCACCGCCGACCAGGTGAAGTCCGCCGACGACCTGATGAACCTCGGCAAGGAGCTGACCGACGCCAAGAGGGGCGTGTGGGCCTTCGACGACGTGTGGACCTACCTCTTCACGGCCTGGGGCGCTCCCCAGAATTGGAAGGTCGACAACGGCAAGCTGGTCCACAAGTATGAGACCCAGGAGTTCCTGGAGGCCCTCGACTGGCACTACCGCCTGGCCACCTCCGGCTACATACACCCGGACGCCCTCGCCGGTGACGTCGCCAACGGAGCTACCCGCTTCTACAGCGGAAAGGTACTCATAGCGGGTGGCGGAGGAGGCGCCTGGAATCTGGCCGACCACCAGTCCGGCGTCGCCGCGGACCCGAACTACCGGCGCGGCGCCTTCAACGCCATCACCGGCGACGGCAAGGGCACGCCCGTGATCTGGATGGGCACCGCCGCCAGCATGATCAGCTACCTCAACGCCGACCTGAAGCCCGCTCAGATCGAGGAGCTGCTCTCCGTCGCGAACTACCTCGCCGCTCCCTACGGCACGGCCGAGTACACCCTGGCCAACTTCGGTGTCGAGGGCGTGCACCACAAGCGAGTGAACGGCGTGCCGACCTTCACGAACGAGGGCAAGAAGGACGTCCAGGCGACGACCTACCCGTTCCTGGCCGCTCCCCCCTCCGTGATCAGCAATCCGGGGGGCGACATAGTCACCAAGGACTACGCGGCCTGGCAGGCCGCCAACGTCAAGTACCTCGCCAAGCCGGCCTTCTGGGGCATGAACTTCACCATGCCGCAGGCGATCGCCTCGGCCGCAGCCGCACAGGCTGTCGAGGACACCATCAAGGACTGCTACCACGGCAAGAAGAAGGTCTCCGACGTGCAGGACGTCATCGCCAGCTGGCGGTCCGGCCCCGGGGGGCGGCTCAAGCAGTGGATGACCGACAAAGTCCTCGACAAGTTCGGCACCGGCCAGTGAGCACCGCAGCACCGAAACGCCCGGCCGGCCCCGCGCGGCTCAACTGGCGGATCAGGCTGAGGCGCGACAAGTCGCTCCTGCTGATGACGGTGCCCGCGGTCGTCCTGCTCCTGGTGTTCAACTACGTCCCGCTGTTCGGCATCCTCACCGCCTTCCAGGAGTACGACCCGCTGGTCGGGGTCTGGCACAGCGACTGGGTCGGCTTCGACCAGTTCCGGCAGTTGTTCGACGACCCGGCGTTCTGGGCCTCGATGAAGAACACGCTGTATCTGAGCTTCGTCCAGCTGGTCCTCTTCTTCCCGGTCCCGATCGCCCTGGCCCTGCTGCTCAACTCCGTGGTGAGCGAGCGGATCCGCAACATCTTCCAGTCCGTCGTCTACCTGCCGCACTTCTTCTCGTGGGTGCTCGCGATCACGATCTTCCAGCAGATGCTGGGCGGCGCCGGCGTGCTCAACCAGTTCCTGCGCCGGCACGACATCGGGACCTGGGACATCATGACCAATCCGCACACCTTCGCGCTGCTGGTCACCTCCCAGGCGATCTGGAAGGAGGCGGGCTGGGGGATCATCGTCTTCCTCGCGGCGCTGAGCGCGATCAACAGCGAGCTGTACGAGGCCGCGGCGGCGGACGGCGCGGGCCGGTTCCGGCGGATGTGGCACATCACGCTGCCGGGCCTGCGCGGCGTGATCGTGCTGATGCTGGTCCTGCGCCTGGGCAACGCGCTGTCGGTGGGCTTCGAGCAGTTCCTGATCCAGCGTGACGCCGTCGGCCACGAGGCCGCGGACGTCCTGGACACCTTCTCCTTCTACTACGGCATCGCCACCGGCGGCTACAGCTACGGCGCGGCGGCCGGGCTCTTCAAGAGCGTGGTCTCCCTCCTGCTCATCTGGGGCGCCAACCGGCTGGCGCACGCCTTCGGCGAGGACGGGCTGTATCGCAGATGACCAACGCACTCACCATCGGTTCGCGGCGCGAGCAGCGCCGCACGGCAGCAGCAGCCGCCCGCCGCCGGGCCCGCTCCGCCCGCCCACCCTGGGAGGAGCCGCCCACCGCCGTCGGCCAGACCGCCAAGGGGCTCACGCTCGGCGCAACGCTCGCCGTCATCCTGGTCCCGCTCTGGATCATCGTGGTGACCAGCTTCTCCACCCCCGGCGCCGTCAACCGGGCCGGCGGCCTGGTGATCTGGCCGGACGGCCTGACCACCGAGACGTACCGCCAGATGCTCAGCGACCCGACGGTCGTCACCGCACTGATGGTGAGCCTGGGCATCACCGTGGTCGGCACCGCGATCTCCATGGCCGTCTCCATCCTGTGCGCCTACGGCCTCTCCCGGCCGCGCTCCCTCGGGCACCGCTTCGTCCTGCTGCTGCTGATCACCACGATGTTCGTCAGCGGCGGCCTGATCCCGAGCTTCCTGGTCGTCACCGGACTCGGCGGGTACGACCAGTGGTGGGCGCTGATCCTGCCCAGCGCCGTCTCCGTCTTCAACATCCTGGTGCTGCGCGCCTTCTACCAGGAGACCTCCTCCGAACTGATCGATGCGGCCCGCATGGACGGCGCAGGGGACTGGCGGATCCTGTGGTCCGTCGTCCTGCCCACCTCACGCGCCGTCACCGCCGTCACCGCGCTGTTCTACGCCGTGGGCTACTGGAACGCGTTCTTCAACGTGATGCTCTATATGCCGACGGACAGTCAGAAGTGGCCACTGCAGTACGTGTTGCTCACCTACGTCAACCGGGGCAACGGCCTGCCGGGCTCCGTCAACTCCGGCTTCGGCACGACCCACGCGCAGACCGCGCCGCTGTCGCTGCAGATGGCGGTCGTGGTCCTCACCCTGGTACCGCTGCTGATCGTGTACCCGTTCGTGCAGAAGCACCTGCGCACCGGCGTCCTCACCGGCGCGATCAAGGGCTGAGCCCGGGGCTCCCGCAGACCGGGAGCGGTCCCGCGCGCCCCTCCCCAGCCGCGTGACAGGGACCGCTCCCCAGAACCGACACAAGGAAGCAGAACGATGGTGACACTCGCCGATGTGGCCAGGCACGCCGGCGTCTCGTCCAGCACGGTCAGCTACGCACTGAGCGGCAAGCGCCCCATCTCCGACGAGACCAGGACCCGCATCGAGCAGGCCGTCACGGACCTCGGCTACCACCCCAACGCGGGTGCCCGGGCTCTCGCGGGCAAGCGCTCCCACGTCATCGCCCTGGTGGTGCCGCTCCACCCCGAAGTGCACGTACCCACCATGATGGAGATCGCCATTGCCGTCACCGTGGCCGCCCGCGAGCACGGCTACGACGTCCTGCTGCTCACCAACGACGAAGGGCCCGAGGGCATCCGCCGGGTCGCCGCCACCGGACTCGCCGACGGGGTCATCCTGATGGACGTCCGGCTGGACGACGACCGGATCCCGGTCCTGCAGGCCGAGGAGATCCCGGCCGCCCTCATCGGCCTGCCCGACGACCCCACCGGACTCTCCTGCGTCGACCACGACTTCGCCACTGCGGGCGCCCTGTGCGCCGACCACCTGGCCGACCTCGGCCACCGCGACGTGGCCTTCATCGGCTACAGCAGCGGCGTCTACCGCCGCCACGCCGGATACGCCGAGCGAACCCTGAACGGATTCCGCCAACGCGCCGAACAGCGCGGTCTGTGCGTCCTCCACCGGCCGTGCGAGGGCACGTACGAGAGCACCGCGGGCACCCTGGCCCGCATCTTCGCGGACCGCCCGGACACCACGGGGCTCGTCGTGCAGAACGAGGCCGCGATCGGCCCGCTGCTCAGCCTGCTGCGCGCCGGCGGACGGACCGTGCCGGAGGAAGCCTCCGTGCTCGCCATCTGCCCCGACCCGCTGGCGGAGCAGCACTCCCCCCGGCTCACCTCGGTGACCGGTCCCCAGAAGGACCTCGGGCAGGTCGCCGTCGACCAGGTCATGGCAAGGATCGCCGCGACCGTCGCGGGCGACCAGCCGGAGGATCAACTCCTTTTGATGCCACCAGAGCTGGTGGTCCGCGAAAGCACCGCCCCGGCGCCGCACCGCAGTTGACACCACGACCAGAAGGACGGTTCCCCGATGGACATCCGCCGGCTCACCGACCGCCTCGGCGGGCTCGCCTTCGGCGGGGACTACAACCCCGAGCAGTGGGACGCGGAGGTGTGGAAGGAGGACGACGCGCTGATGCGCCGGGCGCGGGTCAACCTCGCCACCGTCGGCGTGTTCTCCTGGGCCCTGATGGAGCCCGAGGAGGGGCGGTACGACTTCGCCTGGCTCGACGCCCACCTCGACCGCCTCCACGCGGCCGGCGTCGCCGTCGACCTGGCCACCCCCACCGCCTCCCCGCCGCCCTGGTTCACCCTCGCCCACCCGGACGCCCTGCCGGTCCGCCCCGACGGCGCCCGCCTGACCCACGGCAGCCGGGACACCTACTGCCTCACCGCCCCCGCCTACCGCCGGGCCGCCCGCCGCATCGCCGCCGCCCTCGCCGAACGCTACGGCGACCACCCCGCGCTCGCCCTGTGGCACGTCCACAACGAGTACGTGACCCTCTGCCTGTGCGACCACACCGCCGCCGCCTTCCGGGTCTGGCTGCGCGCCCGCCACGGCTCCCTCGACGCTCTCAACGAGGCCTGGGGCACCGCCTTCTGGAGCCAGAACTACACCTCGTGGGAGCAGATCCTCCCGCCCCGAGCCAGCCAGTGGCACCACAACCCCGGCCAGACGCTGGACTTCAGCCGCTTCTGGTCCGACGAGACCCTCGCCGCCTACTGCGAGCAGCGCGACGCGATCCGCGCCCACAGCGACCGCCCCGTCACCACCAACCTCATGCTGCCCGGCTACCAGAACCTGGACCTGTGGGCCTTCGGCCGCGAGGTCGACGTGGTCTCCGTCAACCACTACCCCAGCGCACCCGGCGTCGACGCCGCCGCCCAGGCCGCCTTCGACGCCGACCGGGCCCGCTCGATCGCCGGCGGCGCCCCCTGGCTGCTGATGGAACAGGGCACCAACACCGTCTACGCCGGCGGCCGCGTCCTCGCCAAGGAGCCGGGGGACATCCTGCGCCACTCGCTCACCCACATCGCCCGCGGCTCGGAGGGCGCGCTGTTCTTCCAGTGGCGCCAGTCCCGGGCCGGCGCCGAGCAGTGGCACTCGGCGATGGTCCCGCACGCCGGGCCGGACAGCCGCACCTTCCGCGAGGTCACGGCGGCCGGAGAGGCCGTCGCCCGGCTCGGCGAACTCGCCGGCTCCACCGTCCGGGCCGAGGTCGCCGTCCTGCACGACTCGGACGCCTGGTGGGCCATGCGCGTCGACGGGCTCCCGTCTTCCGAGCTCGACTACCTCGCCGCGCTGCGCCGCGCCCACCGGGCGCTCTGGGACACCGGCCGGACGGTCGACTTCGCCCACCCCGAGCACGACCTGAGCCGCTACCGGCTGGTCCTCGCCCCCGCCCTGTTCCTGCTCACCGACGCGGGTGCCGAGAACCTGCGCCGCTACGTCGCCGCCGGCGGCACCCTGCTCGTGCAGCACTTCAGCGGCATGGTCGACGAGCGCCTGCACTCCCGGCTCGGCGGCTACCCGGCCGCCCCGCTGCGCGAGGCGCTCGGCATCCGGGTCGAGGAGTACCGCCCACTGCACCAGGACGAGCAGATCACGCTCTCCGACGGCTCGACGGCCACCTCCTGGAGCGAATCCCTGCGCACCGAGGGCGCCGAGGCGCTCGCCGCCTACACCCACGGCATGCTCGCCGGCAGCCCGGCACTCACCTGCCACGATTTCGGCTCCGGCCACGGCTGGTACCTCTCCACCCACCTCGACGAATCCGGCTACGCCGCCCTGGTCGGCCGACTGCTCACGGAGGCCAGGGTGCCCCCGGAGCTTCCGGGCCTGCCGACGGGCGTCGAAGCCGTCACCCGGCACGCCCCGGACGGCCGCGGCTGGCACCTGCTGCTCAACCACCGCGCCGAGGCCGTACCGCTGCCCCGGCCGGGCCATGACCTGCTCACGGACGGGCCACTGAGCGAGCTGGCGCCCGGCGGCTGCGCGGTCCTGCGCGCGCACTGACCTCCCGCCGCGTCTCCCCATCGAGGAAGGCATCATGACCGACCCGCACGAGACGATCCGCTGGGGCCACGACGCCCTGGAGCTGGAGATCTCCCTGGGCGAGCCGGGCCCGCCCCGCCTGGTCCGCCTCGGCGCACCCGGCGAGAAGACCAGCACTCCGCGCCCCGGCGCACCGCTGCCGCTGGTGGAGGTGACGACCGCAGGCCTCGGCCGCCACTGGTCGGGCCGGCACCTCATCAACTCCGTCCTGGGTGCGCGGCTGCGCCACCGCTCCCACCGCGCGAGCCTGGACGGCGACTGGCACGTGCTCACCGTCGAACTCCACGAGCCGAAGACCGGTCTGACCGCCGAGGCGGTCTACCGGTCGATGGACGGCCTGCCGGTGCTGCGCAGCGAAGTCCTGCTGCGCAACGAAGGGGCGCAGACGCTGCACCTGGAGTCGGTCGGCTCGCTCGTGGCGGGCTGCCTCACCAGGGGCGATCCAGCAGCCTTGGACAACGCCGAGCTGCTGTGGGCGGAGAACGAGTGGTTCGCCGAATGCCGCTGGCAGCGCGAGCCGTTGCGGGTGTCCTCGCCGGAGCGGAGCGGCCGCTTCCACACCACCTCCGGTCGCAGCACCCGCGTCGTGGCGGGGCAGGGCGTGTGGTCCAGTTGCGGCCACCTGCCGATGGGCGGCCTGACGGACCGTGAGTCCGGCCGCACCTGGCTGTGGCAGATCGAGCACAACGGCGGCGGCTGGCGCTGGGAGTGCGGCGTGCGCGACGACACTGCGTACGCGGCACTGTACGGCCCTGACGACGCCGACCACGGCTGGCGCCACCCGCTGGAGCCCGGCGCCGAGTTCCGCACCGTGCCGGTGGCTCTGGCGTTCTGCGCGGATGGCGGGCCCGACGGTGCCTTCGCCGCCCTCACCCACTACCGCCGCGCCACTCGCCGGCCGCACCCCGACCACCGCCGCCTGCCGGTCATCTTCAACGATTACATGAACTGCCTGATGGGCGACCCGACCACGGCCAAGCTGCTGCCGCTGGTCGACGCCGCTGCCGAGGCCGGCGCGGAGTACTTCGTCATCGACGCCGGCTGGTACGACGACGGCGACAACTGGTGGCCATCTGTCGGGGCCTGGGAGCCGTCGACCTCGCGCTTCCCCGGGCTCAAGGGGATCCACGAAGTCCTGGACCGCATCCGGGAGCGGGGCATGGTCCCCGGCCTGTGGCTGGAGCCGGAGGCGGTCGGGGTGAACAGCCCGGTCGCCAGGTCCCTGCCGGAGGAGGCGTTCTTCCGCCGCGACGGTCGGCGGGTGGAGGAGGGCGGCGGCCGGTACCACCTGGACCTACGTCACCCGGCCGCCCGGGCCCACCTGGACGGCGTGGTGGACCGCCTGGTCGGGGAATGGGGCATCGGCTACCTCAAGCTCGACCACAACACCGACCCGGGCTCCGGTACCAGCAGCCAGCCGGGAGAGGCCCCTGCGGCCGGCCTCCTCGGCCACAACCGGGCCCAACTCGACTGGCTGGAGGGCATCCTGGACCGATTCCCGGATCTGGTGATCGAGAACTGCGCCTCCGGCGGCATGCGGATGGACCACGCCCTGCTCTCCCGGCTCCAGCTGCAGTCCACCAGCGACCAGCAGGACCTGCTGCGCTACCCACCCATCGCGGCGGCGGCCCCCACCGCCGTCACGCCCGAGCAGGGCGCCGTCTGGGCGTACCCGCTGCCCGAGGACTCCCCCGACGAAGTCGCCCTCACCATGGCCAACGCGCTCCTCGGCCGCATCCACCTCTCCGGCCGACTCATCGAACTCTCCTCTGAGGCACGTGACTTGGTTCACGAAGCGGTGGCGGCCCACAAGGCGATTCGCGCCGACCTGCCGCAAGCGCTGCCCGCCTGGCCGCTCGGGCTTCCGGGCTGGGAGGACCCGTGGATCGCCCTGGCACTGCATACCCCGGCCACCACCTATGTCAGCGCCTGGCGGCGCTCCGGCGAGCAGGTCGTCAGGGATCTCGACCTGCCCCACCTGGTCGGCGCCGATGTCCACGTCGAGGTGCTCTACCCGTCGGCCAGCCGGGCCGCCACGGTCTGGCACCCGGACACTGCCAGACTCACCCTGACGCTGCCTGTGGCCCCGTCCGCCGTCCTGCTGCGCCTCACCAGGAGGCCCGCCAAAGGACGTTGACCGTGCGCCGCGTGATCGCGCGCGCCCCACCGCGCCGGCCCGCATCGGTACGGAACACCCCTGGCGTCCGGGCCCGACCCCGAGCAGCCGCGCCGGGCCACAGTCCAGAACGCGGGAGTTCGATCCCCCACCCGAACACCACGCACCCCCACCCCCTGGAGAGACGCAATGAGATCACCTGCCCGACTCTGTCATGATCGCGTCATATCTGTCGTGGCGGCATTGTCGCTCGCGGTAACCGGCGCGATCGCCGCCGTCGCACCTCCCGCCGCCGCCGCGAACTCCGTGTCGGTGTCGGTCGACGCCGCCCTGCAGCTCGCCACCGTCCCCGCCACCGGCGTCGGCGTCAACATCCCGGTCTACGACGCCAACATGAACTCCGCCGCCACCCCCGGCCTGCTCAGCACGGCCGGCATCAACGCCGTCCGTTACCCCGGCGGCAGCCACTCCGACGTCTACCACTGGCAGACCGGCACCGCCGACGCCGGTGCGTACGTCGCCCCGAACACTGGCTTCGACGCCTTCATGGGCACCGTGCGCGCCGCCGGAGCGCAGCCGATCATCACCGCCAACTACGGCTCCGGCACCCCGCAGGAGGCCGCCGCCTGGGTCCGGTACGCCAACGTCACCAAGGGCTACGGCGTCAAGTACTGGGAGGTCGGCAACGAGGTCTACGGCAACGGCGAGTACAGCAACGGCAACGGCTGGGAGTACGACACCCACAGCAGCAAGAGCGCCACCACCTACGCCGACAACCTGCTGCAGTACATCTCGGCGATGAAGGCGGCCGACCCGAGCATCAAGATCGGTGCTGTCCTGACCACCCCCGGCTACTGGCCGGACGGCATCGTCGGCCCGGGCGACACCATGGACTGGAACCACACCGTCCTGTCGATCGCCGGCTCAAAGATCGACTTCGCCATCGTGCACGCCTACCCCACCAGCACCAGCCCGGCCGACCTGCTCACCAAACCGCAGGACCAGAACCCGAACATCGCCGGCACCGTGCGCTCGCTGATCAACCAGTACGCCGGATCCAACGCCCCGAACGTCGGCATCGCGGTGACCGAGGCGAACGCCCAGGCCTACCTGGACACCTCCCCGAACGGATTGTTCGCGCCGGACAACTACCTCACCTGGCTGGAGAACGGCGCGTTCAACGTGGACTGGTGGGACCTGCGCAACGGCACCGACTGCAGCAAGGTGACCACCGTCGAGGGCGCCACCGACTACAACGACGGCGGCATGGTCTCCAGCGGCGCTTCCTGCGAGCCGCCCGCCAACACGCCCTTCCCCGCCTACTACGGCATCCAGATGATCAGCAGGCTGGGCGCGCCCGGCGACACCCTGGTCAAGGCCGCCAGCTCGTCCTCGCTGCTCTCCGCGCACGCCGTCCGCCGCGCCAACGGCGACGTGGACGTCATGCTGATCAACAGGGACCCGAACAACGCCGCCACGGTGAACCTCTCCTACACCGGGTTCACCCCTTCCTCCGCCACCCCGACCGTCCACTCCTACCTCAAGAACGCCCACTCGATCGGCGCGGCCCAGAGCGGCAGCCCGACCACCCAGACCGTGCCCGCCTACAGCATCACGGTCGTGCAGATGCACCCGACCAGCGCGGCCTGCCGGGTCGTCTACAACAAGAACGAGTGGCCGGGCGTCATGGTCGGCTCCGTGACGGTCGTCAACAACAGCCTCGGCCAGGTCAACGGCTGGTCCCTCGGCTTCAACTTCCCCGGCGACAACAGCATCACCAACAGCTGGAACGCCTCGGTGTCGCAGAGCGGCCCGAGCGTCAACGCCGGGAACGTGTCCTACGACGCCGCCGTCCCGCAGGGCGGAAGCGTCCAGTGGGGCTTCAGGGCCACCTGGTCCGGCAGTGACGCCGATCCGTCCGCCTTCTGGTTCAACGGCGCCTCCTGCGCGATCGGCTGAACCCGATGAGCTGGTGGTGCCCACAGACTCCCCAGGAGCCGGGGCACCACCCCCCGAACACAAACCTCCGAAAGGAACCGACCACGTGTCAGACCAGTCCCAGCCCGCCGACACCGTCCCCAATCCAGTGATTCCCGGCTTCCACCCCGACCCCAGCGTCTGCCGCGTGGGCGACGACTACTACCTCGCCTGCTCCAGCTTCGAGTACTTCCCCGGCATCCCGGTCTTCCACAGCCGCGACCTGGTGAACTGGACGCAGATCGGCAACGCCCTGGACCGGCCGAGCCAGCTGCGCCTCCCGCGCGACATGCCCTCCTCCGGAGGGATCTACGCACCGACGCTGCGCCACCACGACGGCCGCTTCTGGCTGATCGTCACCAACGTCGGCGACGGCGGGAACATGCTCTTCACCGCCACCGACCCGGCCGGTCCGTGGTCCGACCCTGTCCGGCTGCCCGGAGTCCCCGGGATCGACCCGGACCTCGCCTGGGACGAGGACGGCGCCTGCTGGTGCACCGTCGCCGGGGTCTCCCAGGTCCGCATCGATCCGACCACCGGCGAGACCCTCGGCGAGCCGTACCGGATCTGGTCCGGCACCCCCGGCGCCCTGGCCCCCGAGGCCCCGCACCTCTACCGTATCGGCGGGTACTGGTACCTGATGATCGCCGAGGGCGGCACGGAGCGCGGCCACGGCGTGTCCATCGCCCGCGGCCTCACGCCCTCCGGCCCGTTCGAGCCGTGCCCGGCCAACCCGGTCCTGACCCACCGCAGCACCGCCCTCCCGATCCAGAACACCGGGCACGCCGATCTCGTCCAGGCGCCCGACGGCTCCTGGTGGATGGTGCTGCTCGGCGTACGGCCGCGCGGCGGCACCCCCGGCTGGCACGTGCTCGGCCGGGAGACCTTCCTCGCCCCGGTCGAGTGGGTGGACGGCTGGCCGGTCGTCGGCGAGGTCACCCCCGAACTGCCCACCCCGGCCTGGCCGCTGCACCCCGCGCCCGCCGTACCGACCCGGGACGACTTCGACCAGGCCGAGCTGCACCCCCGGTGGATCTCGCTGCGCGAGCGGCCGGAGCACCTGTGCACCACGAAGGAACGATCCGGCTGGCTGACCCTGCACGCTGCGGGTGCCTCCCTGGACGAGAACGACGCGGTCTTCGTCGGCCGACGCCAGCAGCACCTCGCCTGCCGGGCCCGCACCCTGGTCGACGCCACCGACGGCCGCGGCGGCCTCGCTGTCCGCCTGGACGAGGAGCACCACTACGAGATCGAGGCGGCCGACGGCGAGGTGAGGGTGCTCGCCCGCATCGGCTCGCTGCGCACCGAGGTCGCCGCTCGTCCGGTGGCCGCCGGCGCGGTGGTGCTCGGTGTCGAGATCGCTCCACTGCCTCCGAGCGGCGCGCGGACCGGGCCCGACACCCTCTCCTTCGGCATCGAGGAGCCGGACGGCACCTTCACCGCACTCGCCGCGGTCGACGGCCGCTACCTGTCCACCGAGGTGGCCGGCGGCTTCACCGGACGGGTCATCGGCATGTACGCCGCTACCGGAACCGTCCACTTCGACCGGTTCGACTACGAGCCCCTCCCGCTCCCCTGACAAACCCGTCAGGGGGGATCCCCCACCCGTTCACACGAAAGGGACACGCCGTGAACGACGCACCGCACACCGCACGCCCGCGCAGTCGCCGGCTCCACCGGACGGCCGGCCTCGTGGTGGGCCTGTTCACCGCCGGCAGCCTCGCCTGCGGCACAGCAACCGCCGCACCGGCCGACCATCCCCGGTCCGCAGCCGAGGAGGCAGGGACCAGGGTCCCGCACGACCCGATGGCCGCCGTGGCGCAGATGCAGCCCAGCTGGAACCTCGGCAACACCCTGGACGCCATCCCCGACGAGACCTCCTGGGGCAACCCGCTCACCACCAAGGCGACCTTCGACGGCCTCCGGGCCCGGGGCTTCCGGAGCGTCCGCATCCCCGTCACCTGGTTCCCCCACCAGTCCGACACCGCCCCCTACACCATCGACCCGGTGTGGATGAAGCGGGTCAAGCAGGTGGTCGACCTGGCGCTGGCGGACGGCCTCTACGTCGAGATCAACGTCCACCACGACTCGTGGAAGTGGATCGAGAACATGTCCACCGACCACGACACCATCATGGCGCGGTTCAACTCGACCTGGCAGCAGATCGCCACCGCCTTCAAGGACGAGCCACGCACGCTGCTCATGGAGAGCATCAACGAGCCGCAGTTCTCCGACGCGACCGACGCCCAGAAGACCCAGTACCTGCGAGAGCTCAACACCTCGTTCCACAGCATCGTCCGCAACTCCGGCGGGCGGAACAGGGACCGCCTGCTCGTCCTGCCCTCGGAGGAGACCAACTCCGCCCAGCACTGGCTCGACGACCTGTCGACGACGATCAACTCGCTGCACGACCGCAACCTGGTGGCGACCGTGCACTACTACAGCTTCTATCCGTTCAGCGTGAACATCGCCAACGGCACGACCTTCGACGCCAGGACCCAGAAGGACCTGACCGACGGCTTCGCCCGGGTGCACGACACCCTCGTCGCCAAGGGCATCCCCGTCTACCTCGGCGAGTACGGCCTGCTCAGCTCGCCCTACTCCGGCGTCGTCGAGCGCGGGGAGATGCTGAAGTACTTCGAGGCGGTCAACTACGAGGCCCGGGCCAATGGCATGACCAGCGCGGTCTGGGACGCCGAAAACGACTTTCTGAACCGCTCCACCATGCAGTGGCGGGACCCCGAGCTGGCAGCCCTGATCAAGTCGTCCTGGACCACCCGTTCGGGCACCGCCTCCACCGACAACATCTTCCTGCCGAAATCCGCCCCCATCACGGCACAGACCATCACCCTGAACCCCAACGGCCTCACCTTCACCGGGCTCTGGCAGGGCGACCGCCAGCTGGTCCCCTCCCGCGACTACACCCTCGACGGCGACCAGCTGACACTGACCGCGGACGCCCTCACCCGGCTCGCCGGCGACCGCACCCACGGCGTCGACGCGACACTCCAGGTCCGGTTCTCCGCCGGAGTCCCCTGGCAGCTCAACGTGCGCTCGTACGACAAGCCGGTGCTCTCCGACGCCAACGGAACCGCCGACGGGCTCACCATCCCGACCCAGTTCAACGGTGACCTGATGGCCAACGTGGAGTCCACCTACGCCGACGGCACCGCCGCCGGCCCGGCCTCCTGGACCACGTTCCAGTCGTTCGCCAACTACGGCCCCGACTACAGCGCCAACACCACCACCGTCAAAGCCGATTTCCTCAAGTCGCTCAAGGACGGCGCTCCGGTGACGCTCACCTTCCACTTCTGGTCCGGCGCCACCGTCACGTACCACGTGACCAGGTCCGGCACCACGGTGACCGGCACCGCCTCCTGACCGCATTCCCCCCTCGCCCCGGCTGCCGCCCCCGGCAGCCGGGGCTGCGGGTGCCGATAAATCATCCAACCAGGTGGAGGCCTTATTCGATTGACCTCTCAGGCCGCGCTCGCCGACAACTCCAATGTCTTCACGTCCACAGACGCGGACGGCATCATGATCTGTCGTGCTGCTGCGCCTGACCCTGCTCTTGCCGAATACCCCATCCATGCAGGTGGGAACGAGTTTCGGCACCAATCGAGGCCGCTCGAGTCGCAGCTATCGCGCGGCGGCAGTCGGCGCGGCAGGATGATCAGTCGTGCTGTTGAGACTGGCGTACTTGAGCGTGACGAACGCGTTCACGATGCTGCGGCTGCTGCCGATGAGCGACCGTGAGAAGGACCTCGAGATCCTGGCCCTACGCCACCAGATCGCGTTCTGGAGCGGCAGCTGAACGGACAGCAGGTTCGGTTCCACGCGAGCGACCGGGCGTTCCTGGCGTCGCTCCTCCATGGCGTGCCACAGGAGGTACTGCGCCGGATGCGGCTGCTGGTGCGGCCGGACACCGTGCTCCGCTGGCACCGCGACGTCATCGCCCACCGGCACGCCGCCCAGTCCCGACCCAAGCGCGGAGGCCGATCGCGGATCGTTAACTCGATCCGAGCTCTGGTACTGCGCCTGGCCAGGGAGAATCCAAGCTGGGGCTACCGGCGCCTGCACGGTGAGTTACTCGTGCTCGGGGTGAAGGTGGCGGCATCCACGGTCTGCGAAATCTTGAGAGAGGCCGGGATCGACCCTGCGCCCGAGCGGGCCTCGAACGCCTGGGCGGACTTCCCGCGCTCCCAGGCCGACGCGCTGCCGGCCTGCGACTTCTTCTGCAAGACTGCCAGGATCGCCGACATGACGATCTACGGTGAGGTGGCACCCGGGTTCGAGCCGGTGCGGGCGGCATTCATGGAGAACTTCACCCGGCACGGGGACCTCGGCGCGGCGGTGTGCGAGTACCGGAACGGCCGACCGGTGGTGGACCCGTGGGGTGGCGTGGCCGACGCCGAAACCGGTCGTCCCTGGACGCGGGAACGCTGCAACTGGTCTACTCGGCGACCAAGGGAGCGACCGCGACCGCGGCGCACATGCTGGTCGAGCGCGGTGCGCTCGACCTGGACGCGCCCGTCGCGAAGTACTGGCCGGGGTTCGCCGCGAACGGCAAGGCGGACATCCCTGTGCGCTGGCTCCTGTCCCACCAGGCCGGCCTGGTCGCGCTGGATCAACCGGTGCCGTTGAAGCAGGCGCTGGCCTGGCACCCGATGGTCGCAGCGCTGGCCGCTCAACGCCCCCTCTGGACTCCGGGCACAGCGCACGGCTACCACGGCCGGACCTGGGGCTGGCTGGTCGGCGAGGTGATCCGGAGAGCATCCGGCCGCTCACCAGGCCGCTTCTTCGCCGACGAGATCGCGGCCCCACTGGGCTTGGACTTTTTCATCGGCTTGCCCGCCGGCGAACGCGACCGAGTCAGCCCTTTCGCACGTCAGGGAGCCACGGCGACCGAGAATCCGAACTCGGCCAACGGAATGATCGAAAAGGCGCCCGACCTGGGCCGTTGCCCTGTCAGGCGCCTTGCGTTCGCCTCCCCGCAGCCCCTGTGGCGGGCCGCCGGCTGATCGCCGGAGGCCCGCCACGGTGTGGCTAGCAGGAAGCGTGATCGTTGTCGACGGCGTCGAGTTCCACGGTCACGCTGCCCTGGTGCAGCAGCAAGAGCGAATCGCTCGCCCAGGTTCCGAAGGACTTATGCAGTTCGACGGTGAATGATCGGTCGGGTTGATGGTTGATCCTGGTTGTCCAGCCTGCGGCGCGGGCAATCGCCGCGATGCTCTGGACGCTCTCGGTGTCCGCCTTCGCATGGAAATCCTCCGAGTAGGCAGGCGGCAGTTCCATGGTGCATTTCCAGCGAGTGACCGGATTGTCCGGCTGTCCCAGTTCTGCTCGGAAGGCCGTCAGGATCGGATCCTTTCTGAGTACGGCGATCCGGGCTTTTACCTGGGCGTCCGGCTGAGAGCGGTACCACTCGGCGATGGCCAGTGCGGCCACCAGGAGCAGGACGCAGATGACTGCCTGCCGACGACGAGAGCGAGGCCAGAGCCGTCTCGGCAGCCGCGCTGCGCCATCACCCATAACACACCCTCGCCTGGTAACCGACATAACGCGGCACATAGGCGTCCCCGTAGCAGGCCTCCAGCCACGACCACCAGACAACGGTCCGGGCGAATGCCCGCCCGCCGCGCGAATAGTGGTAGTAGTGCATGACCTCGCCGACTTCGATGCCGATGTTGTTGTTGTGCAGCGCCATGTATCTGGAATCGTTGCCGGAGAAGTCCTCATGGCGTTGCCCCGCGGCGCGTGCGGTTCCCGCCCCCACATCGTAGGAGAGGAGTGCCATCCACAGGATGTGCTGGAAGGCATCGCCGTAGCTGCGGCCGTTCACGCTGCCGAAGAGATACGTGGCCTCGGAGCGTGCGGCGTAGGCGTCCGCTGCGATGTAGGCGCAGATCCGCCAGTGCCAGGGCCAGTAGCACCAGTGCCGCTCGGCCGAAGTGCTCTGCGCGATGTTGCCGTCGTCGTACCGGCCGCTCAGGTCGGTGCAGTTGACCGGGTCACCCGAGCAGTAGACGTAGTCGTTGGCGCCGCCGCCCGGTACGGGGTCGACCGACAGGAAGCGCCCGAGTGCCGGGTTGTAGAGCCGCGCGCCCATCAGTACGTCCTCGGTGGGCGTCTCGCTGGAGACCTCCTTGCTGCCGAGCCAGTCGTAGCGGGTGCTGGGGGTGGTGGCGATCGGGTTGCCGTACTCGTCGGTGGCCGTCACGGTCACCGACGCGCCCGCGTCGTTGATCGGCAGGGACATGGTGATGTCCCCGTGCAGATCGCTGAGTTGCAGGGTGATGTCGCCGTTCGACGAGGAGTAGCTGGCACCCAGATCCCCGGTGATGTCGGCGATCTGGCGGGTGTAGGCGCCCGATGTGGTGTTTTCGACGGTCCAGGAGGGAGCGTTGGAGGAGCCGTCGTAGTGGTTGGTCCTCGACGCGGTCTGCGTCCAGGTGCCGGTGGCGTCGGACTCGGTGGTGTAGGCCCGGATGCGGCCTGTGGGGTCGGTCAGCCAGGTGGACCTGCCGGTGCCCTTGGTCTGCTGGTAGACGAGGTCGTTGACGTAGTAGGCGGTGGTGGTGCCGCCTGGTTCGGCCGTGGTGCGGCCGAAGGCGTCGTAGGTGTATCCGCTGGTGACCAGCCGGTCCGCGCTGTCGTAGCTGTAGGTGTTCACCGTGCCGCCGCTGGCGGGGCAGCTCGGGGTGGAGCCGTCGAGGGTGGTTGTGCCCACGGCGGTGGTCAGTGAGGTGCGGTTGGAGTCGGCGTCGAAGGCGTAGGTCCGCTGCGTGCAGGTCTTCGCCTGGCCCTGGATCGCCGTCTCGGCCACCGAGGCGAGCCGCCCGGCCGCGTCGTAGCCGTAGCTGTCGTCGACGCCGAGCCCGCCTGAGGTGGACAGCGCGTGGCCGGCCTGCTGCCCGCTCGCGGAGAACGTCGCCTGGTCACTGACCAGCACGTTGCCCGACGAGTCGGTGTAACTGCGGGCGGTGGTACGGCCCGTGGTGTCCAGGGTCTGCCGCATCGTGACCGAGCCGGGCATGGCCTCAGTGGCCAGGTTGCCGTCGGCGTCGTAACCGGCCGTGAAGGTGCCGGCGTTGGAGTCGGTCTGGGAGGTGAGCAGGCCGCGCGGGTCCTGCGCGGTGTCGTAGGTGTAGGTGGTCGCGGACGGGGCGGAGTCGGTCACCTTGGTGGGCCGGTCCAGCGCGTCGTACTGGGTGGCCGCGGTGTTGCCGTCGGCGTCGGTCGAGCTCATCAGCCGGCCGAGCTGGTCGTAGGCCTGGCTGACGCTGCGCCCGTCGGTGCCATTGGTCGACGACTCCTGGCCGCTGCCCGGGTCGTAGTCGGTGGTGGTGGTCTGCACCGCTTGGCCGACCCCGCCGGTGATCGTCACCTGGACCGGGCGGTCGGCGCTGTCGTGCGAGGTGGTGGTGGTCCGGGTGACGCCGTTCGCGGTCTCGGTGACCGTGGCGACCGTTCCGTACATGTCGTAGGTGGTCGTGGAGGTCACCCGCTGAGCCGGGTTGGAGCCGCCGCCGGTGATGTTCGCGGCCGGTCCCGTCTGGCAGACCAGGTCCGCCCAGTCCGGATGACCGCCGCAGGGAGCCGAGCCGGTGGCCGTGTAGTAGCTGGTCGTGGTCGTTCCGGCGTCCGAACCGCTGGAGGCGGGCAGGGACGTCGAGGTCGTCGACCCCTGGCTGTTGTACGACTTGGTCGTGGTGATGGCCAGACCGGTCGGATCGGTGACGGACCTGACCGGCTTGCCGAGGGTCCAGTCGTAGTAGGTCTTCACGGTGCGGGTGTCGGCGTCCGAGGCGTATCCCGGGATGCTGATGCCGGTGACCGTCGTGGTGATCTCGTCTGCGACGTTGGCGCTGCCGTCGGTGGGCCGGCCCTCGTCGAAGGTGTTGTGGATGTGGGCCCGTGCCGCCACCACGGTGCCCGCGGCGAGCGCGGCGGACGATCCGGAAGCCGCGACCGCGTGCTGCAGGCTGACCTGGTGGGTCGGCCCGTAGGTGTCGGTCTCGTCGAGACCGCTCGCGTCGTAGACGTACTGGGTGGACAGGGCTGTCGCGCGCTGGGCGGTGGTCATCGAGGACAGGCCCAGGGTGACCAGCTCTGCGTTGGAGCTTGTCGCGAGGGCCAGTTCGCGGTTGGACGCGGACAGTTCACGGACGGTCTTGCCGTTTCCGTCGTACTCGGTGGTGGTGATGTGGCCGCCCGGTGCGGCGGTGTTGACCTCACGCCCCGAGACGTCGAGGTAGTGCACGGTGGCCCGGGTGTAGTCGCCGGAGGCCAGGTTTCCCGCTCCGGTGTGGGACGCCGGGGTCTGGTCGGGTGGGAAGACCGCGGTCGCGTCGGTGGGCACGTCGCTCTGCGCCCATGCCGCCACGTCCGAGGTCCCCATGGCGTCGGGGCCGCCCGCGCCGGTGGTCAGCGGCACGTCGTACACCAGGTTCGTGGTGGCGGTGCCGTTGGTGGTCGACGCGGTACCGGGGGCCAGGGTCGGCCGGGAGGCCGAGAGCAGCCGGCCGGCGTTGCTGTCGCCGTCGGTGCCCGCGGTTCCGTAGGCGAACGTCCACGGAAGCTGGCCGGGCGGCGTCAGCGTGGTGACCCGGCCGGTGGTGTCGTAGGAGTAGGAGGTGACCAGGTGGGGGCTGATCCGGGGGTCCCACACCTGGCGCAGCATGCCGCTCGAGTCGTATGCGTACTGGGCCACGACCGTGGAGGTCTCGGTGCCGTCGGCCGGGTCGGTGGCCCACAGCACGATCTGGTCGACCTGGCCCGAGTAGTCGCCGAAGGTGCCGTCGGTCGTGCCGGTGGCCGTGGTGGCCGACGCGTAGTCGACTTCCAGCACACGGCAGCCGACAGCGGGGGTGGCCGGGGTCAGGCACGAGGCGTTCAGGTCGGAGGCCGCGGAGGTGGGTGCGGCGATCCGGGCCGGCCGCATCAGGGTGGCGCCGCCCTGGGTCACGGCGTCGAAGCGGTACAGGCTGGCGTTGCCCGAACCGGTCGGCGTGGTACTGGCCAGCGTCCACACCCCGGCGGTGCTCGCTGACTTGGCGAACACCGTCACGGTGCCGTTGTCGTCGGTGAGCGTGTACTTGTCCGCCGAGCTGTTGTAGCTGAGGGCGTACGACTCCCGGCCGGGCTCAGGCGTCCAGGATCCGTCGCTGTTCTTGGTGAAGGCCACCTCGCTGCCGTCCGCCAGCACGAGCTGGACGGCGGTGGGGGTCACCGGGCGGATCTCGGTGTAGGCCGTTGCCGCGTTGGCGGAGACGTCGCCCATGGTCCACTGCGGTCCGAACGGGGCGGCCAGTCCGGTCAGCGATCCGTTGGAAGGGTTCCGGGAGGAGCTGCTGCGGCCGACCGAGATGCCGAACGCCGACGCATCGGTGGCCGACAGCGAGTAGTCGCCCGTCGACAGGTTCACCGTCCCGGGGCCGACCTGAGAGGTCGCCGACTGCGAGGACAACCGGTCCAGGGTGAAGGTGACCGCCGAGGAGTCATAGGTCCCAGAACCGGTGGCGAACTCGCCACGGACCTGCACGGACCCGTCGTCGCCCAGAGTGGAGGCGACATCCCACAGCAGGGACGGAGAGGCCCCGCTGACCATGTTGACCGGCCAGGCGGAGACGGGGTTGCCGCCGTTGGTCACATTCGCGACCGGGACCGTGGTCCACGCATCGGTGGCCGAGCGCCGGTACTGGAAGGTCACCGACTGCGCGGTGCTGGGCCCGGCCGCGGCCAGGGTGACCCGCTTGTCGGTACGGGTGCCCTCCTCAGGCGCGGTCACGGCTCCCGCGCCCGCGTTGAACTGGTAGCTCGTCGAGGAGGAGAGGTTGCCCGCCAGGTCCCGGGTGGCGACGGTGAGGGTGTGCGAACCGTCGGTCGGCGGGGTGACCGACACCGTCACCGCGCTGCCGGTGGTCGCGGTGGTCGTCGGCATGTTCGCGTCCACCTGCCAGACCACGCCAGAGGTGTCGGTGCCGGAGGTGGGCGGAGTGATGGTGAAGTTGCCGGCCTGGCCGGCCCCCTTCGCCCACGCTCCGGAGGGGTAGTCGGTCGAGGAGACCGTCGGCGCACCCGGCTTGGTGGTGTCGACGGTGAAGACCAGGCCTCTCGGCACGGTCTGCCTGGCCCACAGCGAGCCGTCGTATCCCCACGGCCAGGCCGTGTAGGTGTGGCCGTCCACCAGCTTGCCAGCGGGCACGGTGGCGCTGGAGATGCCGCCCGAGTCCGTCCAGGAGCCGTTGAGGTTCGCGATGACCTGAGTGTTGCCGCCGCCGGTGGTGTCGTAGACGTTCCACTGGGACATGACGTTGCCGCCGTCGGCGTCCGTCACCGTGGCCTGCAGCTGCGGGGTGGTGGTGTTGCTGTACAGGGTGGTGGTGGATCCGGAGACCGAGGAGACACCGGGTGCCACCGTCGGCGCGGAGGTCATCGGGTACGAGTTGTACGTCACCGACAGATACGGCACGTTGCTGGGCGCGTTGGCCGAGTAGAACCGCTTCCAGCTGTTGGAGTCGGTCTCGTTGGTCGCCCGGATACCCATGTTGGAGTAGCTGTAGCCGTGGTCACCCGCGTACTGCAGCAGCGTGGTGGGATCGATCGACACCCAGCCGGCCGGTATGGAACCTCCGCAGGAGGACGGGTACCCCTTGGTCTGGGTGGTGGTGGCGTACTTCGTCGTCCACGCTGGCTGGTTCGACCAGAGGGTGCCGGAGCCGGCGGCGCCGGTCTGCCACAACTCCCAGGAGTTCTGCACACAGTTGCCGGACCAGTACTCGTACAGGTTCAGCGACGAGGACAGGATCTTGGTGTTGTCCAGCTGGGAGACCGGGAACTGCAGGAAGGAGCGGGCGACATCGGTTCCCGCGTCGTAGGTGCCCAGCTTCAGGTCGGTCGACAGGTACTCGGCCGTGGCGTCGGTGTTCTCCACGAACGTGTCCAGCACGGTGGACAGGGTCGCGGAGGGGTCGACGGTGACCGGGTACCGGGTCGCGGGGTCGGCCAGGAACTTCGCGTCCGGGGTGAGGGTGAGGTCCACCGTGTCGCCGGACTGCTTCATCGACATGGATACCCGCATGCGGTGGGTGTGTTCCAGCGACTTGGCGTCGACCTTGGCGTCCCACATCGCCGGTGCGGGGATGCGTCCGGCGATCTTTCCGGCCGCGTTGGTGAACGTGATCGATCCGTTCTTCGCCTGCTTGGCGGTCAGACCTTTGGCGGAGACCGGGATGGTGACCGAATAGCCGGCCGTCGGACGGGACTTCAGGACGACGTTCTCCTCGAAGCCGGTCCGCGTCGCCTGGACGGTCACGTCCGCGCCCGGTGTGACGTTGGAGTACCGGGCGGTGTCGCCGTGCAGGGAGGGCTTGGGCAACGTGCCCTTCCAGCCCACCGCGACCTTGTGCCTGCCCGTGCCCTGTACGGCGAGAACGGCGTTCCTGCCGCCGTCCGCCAGTCGCAGACCGTCCGGCTGCGCCTTGGGAGCGACCGTGCCGTCAGCGGCCACCTGGAGCGTGGTGTTCACATCGACCCACGCCTTGTTCCGCTTGAACCGGACCGGCGCGGCATAGGAGTTGGTGGTCAGCGAACCGTTGGGGTTGGCCCAGGTCGTCGTCTGGGCGGTCAACTCGTCCAGGATCTCGACCTTGCGCTTGCGCAGCCGCGCTGTGGCGATCGCCGAGGCGACGTCGGAAGCGGTGAGCGGGCCGTTGGCCTTTGCCCGCGTTTTCCCATGTGGGACGTGCTTCTGCGCCGATTGTTGCCATCTGAGGTTGTCCGCGACCGCCTGTCCTGTCCCGCTCACCGTGGCCGCCGCCTGTGCGGTGAGCGAGAGGACCAGCGTGCCTACGACGCGCAGACTCCAGCGCCGGGACAGCAATCTGGGTGGTCTTCGCCGGGGAATCCCAAGCCGACTGGGCATGGAAGACGCCTCCTTCGAGCCTCAGCGACTCCATGTCGCCCGAGTTCGAGGAGAGATATATCTGGCCATGATCAGTTAGGACTAGCCCTGAAATCGGCATGATCAGTTCCGGTTCTGATAAAGACTCAGTTCCCTTAGGGGCGTTTCCGCCTGTTAAGTGAGCTTTATCCAGGGCTTTTCGGTCGCGTGGCATCGTCCCTGCGGGCTTGGTGGACCGTCACGGAGGGCGACCGACGCGGCGTGCTCCTCGAACTGCACAAGCCCAAGGCCGAAGAGCAGTCCACGGCCGTGCTCGCCATCGCCGGCCACCAGCGTGACCTCCGCGTCTGATCGGCGGTGGACGCGAACGCCACCTTCGAGGGCACCTGGCAGTTCGTGCCCTTCCTGTGCTGGTCGGCGCACTGTTGCTTGATCCATGTCGCGTCCTGCTGGGCGCGGGCGCGGACGGCGAGGGCCTGGGCCAGGTCGCTGTCGGTACGTCTTCGCCGTCATCGAGCACTCCACCCGGCGCATCCGGATCCTGGGCGCCACCGCTCGCCCCACCGCGGACTGGGTCGTGCAGCTCGGACGCAATCTCCTCATGGATCTCGAGGACGCGGGCAGCCAGGCCCGATTCCCTCACGGCAGACCAGATCCGCGGGATCACTGAGAGACTCGGAGACATCGCACAACGTATCCAAGCCGCCGACGCCGAGAAGCCCCTCTACGAAGCCCTGGGCATCACGATCGCGTACGACAATGCAACGACGATGTGCACCAGAACTCGGCCAAGCTGCAACGTACGTCGCTCAGCTCGTGCGGGTCCGGTCCGGGGTCACGTGAAGCGCAAGCACTGCCTCTCGCGCATACGAAGCGAGCCGTGCGCCGTCCCCGGTCAGCTCTCACCGGCGAGCGGCGGTGACCTTCACACTGCACTGCAGATCAGCGAGGTAGACCTGGGAGTGTCCGCTCGGGTCGAGTTTCAGCGGGCCGCCGCCTTTGGGGACTGTACCCAGGTCGACGGCCTCTCCGTTTGCAGCGTCGCGTAGATCAAGCCTGCAGTCGCCGGCACCGTTGAAGTCCAACACCCTCACGGATATCGGCCCCCGCGCACTGAAGGCTTCGGTGTCGCCCGTGCCGTACTCCCGGATGGCGGGCAGCACCGCCGCCCCCGCTCCGGATCGGTGGACCACCTGGCAGCCCGGGTTGTTGGCCGCCCATCGAAACGATCCTGAGGTGTGTGCCAGGAACGACTTGGTGCCATAGTTCTCAAAAACCTGCTGCTGACCGGTGTCGGTGTTGGTCAGCGTGACGGTGCAGCCGTTGTCCCGGCCCCCGATCTGGTCGCTGACGACGAGCCGCCACGGAGACGCCGCGGTGAAGCCTCCGGATGCCCGGCTGCTTCTCTCCTCGGACGGCTTGCTATGCGAAACCTTGGCGGGCCCAGTGTGATCAGGCAAGAGGGCCGCGGCGGTTCCACCGGCCGCGAAGACCACGGCCGCACCGGCGGCATATGCGACACGTCGGCGCCGCGGGTGCTTCGCCGGTGTGACACCCCTGAGGCCCGGCACCGCGCCGTGCGGCGACTTCACGCCGCCCTGCAGGCCGGACAGCACCCGCTCGACCTCCTCCCGCATCGCCTCGGCGGTGGGGAAGCGGAGCGCCGGGTCCTTGCTCAGTGCTCGGGCCACCAGGGCGTCCACCGCCGGGCTGATCGCCTGGTTCATGCTGGACGGCGCGGGCGGCTGCTCCTGGATGTGCTTATAGGCGACGGAGAGGGCCGTGTCCCCGTCGAACGGCGGCCGCCCGGTGAGCAGTTCGAACAGCATGCAGCCCACCGAGTAAAGGTCGGTTCGGGCATCGATGCTCCTGCCCAGCGCCTGCTCCGGCGAAAGGTACTGGGGCGTGCCCACCACCGCACCCGTCTGCGTCATGGACGTCACCCCGGACTGCAGCGCGCGGGCGATGCCGAAGTCCATCACCTTCACCACCCCGCGCGGGGTGACCATCACATTGCCCGGCTTGATGTCCCTGTGGACCAGGCCCTGTTCATGGGTGGCGGCCAGCGCCGAGAGCACATCCGCGGTGATCCTCAGAGCACGGTCGCAGGGCATCGCGCCGTGCTTGCCGATCTCCTCTCGGAGCAGTGCGGACAGCGACGCGCCCTCGACGTACTCCATGACGATGTACGGCACCGGGCCGGTGTCCGAACCGACGTCTTCACCACTGTCGAACACCGCCACGATGTTGGTGTGGCTCAGCCGCGCCACCGCCTGTGCCTCGCGGCGGAACCGCTCGCGGAAGGACGGCTCGTGGCCCAGGCCGGTGTGGAGCGTCTTGACCGCCACCGAGCGCTCCAGCACGGAGTCGTGTGCAAGGTGGACGGTGGCCATCCCGCCCTGGCCCAGTAGCTGCCGCAGCATGTATCTGCCGTGGCCCACCGTGCGCAATCCGGCGCCCGCCCCACCCGTAGTGTCATCACCCATCGGCCTCAACATCCCCCTCGCCCGCCGGGACGCGTACACCGCGTGCCCGTGGTCCGCAGACCGCCGGGCGGCCCCGCTCGGCCGCCCCCGCCCCAAACGAGCACAAGATTATCGGCACAGACAATTGGACCACTCGACGCGGTGGCCGACAGGTCGGCACCGCGGACACCACAGGTCTGTGCGTCGGGGTGATCTGGGAGACTGCCCCACTGACCGGCACGAATGACACCCAAAATTGCTTCACCGCCTCTGGCCTCGAGTGAGACCGAGCAGGTTGCAGCGGACACCGCCGTTGGGGCCGTCGGTCCGTACGACGTGCCGACGTTGTTGTGGCGCAGCCGGTCACCGCCTCGGAGTAACCATCGGTCCGGTTGGCCGCTCCGTCATGCAGGCAGCCGCTTCGAGTAGACGCTGATGGCGGTCCACAGAACGCTCGATGAACTTCCTTGGAAACATGAAGCGGATTATTACCCTCCGGTATGTGCGGCGGCTATAAGAACCCTGTGAGCATCTCCCGCAGACGACTGATCATCGGGGCCGTAGCCGCGACGGCAACCGCGCCCCTCGTCACGGAAGGGCTGGCCGAGGCCGGTCAGGCCTTCCCCTCCACGCAGCAAGCGGCCTCCCTCCCCGCACCGCAGGACTCCGGCATCGACCACATCGTGGTCGTGATGATGGAGAACCGTTCCTTCGACCACTACCTGGGCTGGCTGCCCGGCGCCGACGGCAAGCAGGCCGGCCTGGCATACACCGATCGCGACGGCGTCGCCCACCCCACTCACCACCTGGACACCGCACAGGGCTGCCAGTACAACGACCCCGACCACAGCTACGAGGGCGGCCGGATCGAGTACAACGACGGCGCCTGCGACGGCTGGCTGCGCGCCGGGACCAACGACGTGTTCTCGATCGGCTACTACCTGCCGGAGGACCTCGACTTCTACGGCAAGGCCGCGCCCGCCTGGACGGTCTGCGACCGCTACTTCTCGGCGATCATGGCCGAGACGTACCCCAACCGCTTCTACCAGCACGCCGCGCAGACCGACCGCATCCACAACTCCACGGACCTATCGACGCTCCCCACCATCTGGGACCTTCTCGCCGACGCGGGTCTGCAGGGCAAGTACTACTTCTGCGACGTACCGTTCACTGCGCTGTGGGGCACCAAGCACCTCGGCATCTCGCACCCGTACACGGAGTTCCTCGCCGACTGCGCCGCCGGCGCCCTGCCCCAGGTATCCTTCGTCGACCCCAAGTTCCTCGACGAGGGCAGCGGCACCTCCGCCGACGACCACCCGCACGCCGACATTCGCGCCGGCCAGCACTTCCTCAACGAGGTCTACCACGCCGTCACCACGGGCCCCGCCTGGGAGCGGACCCTCCTGGTCATCAACTACGACGAGTGGGGCGGCTTCTTCGACCACGTGGCCCCCACCACCGCCCCCGACGCCCACCCCGACTGGGGCCTGCGCGGCTTCCGCACCCCGTGCCTGGTGATCTCCGCGCGGGCGAAGCGCGGCCATGTCGCGCACGGCGTGTACGACCACACCTCGGTCCTCAAAGCCATGGAGTGGCGCTGGAACCTGCCCGCCCTCACGCCCCGGGACGCCGCGGCGAACAACATCGTCGAGGTGCTCGACTTCACCAACCCGCCGAACACCCACGCCCCGCAGTGGTCGGTGCCCGGCGTCGTCGGACTGCCCTGCCCGCCCGCCGTACTCCCCGACTACGAGCAGTGGCACGCACTGCGCGACCTCGCCCTCTCCCTCGGATGGAAGCTCCCCTCGTCATGAAGCACCGTCTCCTGCGCGGCAGGCGCCGCCTGATGATCCTCACCGCCGCCTTCATCACCCTCGTGGCGGGCGGCGGCACGCTGCTGGCGCTGCAGGCCGAGGCCGCGCCCGCCGCGGACCCGCACCACGTCTTCGTGATCAACCTGGAGAACAAGGGGTACGACGAGACCTGGGGAGCCGGCTCCAAAGCGCCGTATCTGAGCCAGACGCTGCGTTCCCAGGGCGTGCTGCTGTCGCAGTACTACGGCATCGGCCACAACAGCCTGGACAACTACATCGCACAGGTCTCCGGACAGGCCCCGAACCCGGACACCCAGTCCGACTGCCAGACCTTCGCGTCGTTCGTCCAGGCCGGAACCGTCTCCCCCGGCCAGGCCGTCGGCCAGGGCTGCGTCTACCCCTCCGGCGTGCAGACGCTGGCCGATCAGATGGGCGCCTCGGGACACACCTGGAAGGGGTACATGGAGGACATGGGCACCCCGTGCCGTCACCCCGCGGTCGGCGCGGTGGACGACACCCAGAAGGCCAGGACCGGCGACGAGTACGCCACACGCCACAACCCGTTCATGTACTTCCACTCGATCATCGACCAGCCGGAAAGCTGTGCCGAGCACGTCGTCGACCTCTCGACGCTCGGCGCCGACCTGCGGAGCACCACCACAACCCCCGACCTGAGCTACATCACGCCCAACCTGTGCGACGACGGCCACGACTCCCCGTGCGTGGACGGCCGTCCGGGCGGACTGGTCTCCGCCGACGCCTGGCTGAAGCAATGGGTTCCGGTCATCACCTCGTCCCCGGCCTTCAAGAAGGACGGCATGCTGGTGATCACCTTCGACGAGTCCGACGGCCCGCAGGAGGACGCGAGCGCCTGCTGCGGCGAGGGCCCGGCCCCGAACACCCCGTTGCCCGGCATCACCGGCCTCGGCGGCGGCCGTACGGGGGCGCTCGTGCTGTCTCCCTTCACCAAGGGCGGCACCTGGAGTACGACGCCGTACAACCACTACTCTCTGCTGGCCAGCATCGAGGACCGGTTCGGGCTGCCGTACCTGGGCTACGCCGGGCAGAAGGGCCTGAGCCGCTTCGGCACCGACGTGTTCAACGCGGCGACCTGACGACCCAGGCCTCCTGTGGTGGCTCCCACCCTCACGCTTTCCCGATGGCCCTCCACGCGCATTGCTCCGCCATGTCGGGGTGTCCGGCTTCGTCGAGGAGGCAAGCCGGGTCGAGGTCGGTGGTGATGCGGCTGCGGGCCAGGCGAAGCAGGCCACGGTCGGCGAACTCGCGCAGGACCTGGGTGCAGGTCTCGCGGGAGGTGCCCGCCACGACGGCGAGCCGTCCTTGGCGATGCGCTGGGGAGCGGACTTGGTGACGGTGTCAGACATCATCACCAGCTCCTCGCGGTCCGGCACCCACTCCGTGCGCACGAATCAGACCGGAAGCCGGCGTTTCCGTGGCAACGCTTTCCGTCACCACCGCCAGGCCGAGTCGCGCGAAAATTGAAGCGGCACACCACACCGACTCCAGTCCGTGGGGGCCTGGCTCAGCCCTCCATCAGGACTTGGGGTGGTCGCCTCTGAGAGAGCCGAGAGGCTTCGCCGATGGCGTTGATCCTGGTCCCGGGTCGGGTGGGGTTCTCGCCCAGGCGGACCGGACGGCCGTAGCGGCGTGCCAGTCCTCATCGATCAAGCCGGCCAGCAGATGCGGGGCGTTACCGGCCAGCTCTTCCAGCGCGGCACGGACGGCCTCGGGGATCAGCTCCAGCCGGGGTCAGGTCCCGTACTGCGGCTGGAGCGTGCGTAGTTCGGACCCCAGGATGCCAGCGGACGTCAGTCCGCCCTTCACCCCCGAAGGTGCTTCAGGGATGACCGTCCTAGTCGAATGGCCTCCTGGTCCCCTCTGAACTCCGCCGCACCGCCACTCGGGACCCTGTTCCGGCTACGTGATCGAGCGCGCGGTCCGGTTCGAGCTGGAGGGTGAGCCGGAGCGCGTGATCAAGTCCGGTGAGACGTTCTCTCGCCGGGCCGGCACATGCTCACGCTCGTCGACAAGGAGGAACTGGAGAAGCTGGCCCGCCTGCGTGCCCGGCGTTCCTCCACACGCTGACCCGTGAGTCCGATACGGAGGGACCGCATCCTGCCCGGCCCGAGTGCTGACGGCGGTCAGTGGTGCATGTGCAGCATGATGGCTGTTCCCAGGGCCATCGATCCTGCCCAGAAGTGGTCGTAGGCCTCCCTGGCGCTCGGGGAAGCGGCTGCGCCGTCTGCAGCTCCGCCCAGCGTCGGCATATCACGGGTCAGCGACCGAAGAGCGCACACAATGAGGTAAAGCGCCAGGACTCCGGTGACCACATTGCCGGCCTTCGCATCCCCTGCCGAGTGACCGAGATGCACGTCTGGGTGCGCCGCCGGAAGACCGTCAGCCAGGGGCTCTTGCGACGGGCCCACCATGGAGCGCGTCATCCAGGCCATCGCGGCCATGCTCACGGCGCACGGCAACCTCCGTGCCATTGTGGTCAGTCTCGGCTTCTTACAGCGGCTGACAGCGCTCAGCGGGAACCACACTGCGGCGGCTGCGAAGAAGGCCGTCAGCGGCGCCTCCCACAGCATGCGCCCCCAGTTCCACGGCATCACCGCCATGGCCAGGGCCATGGCGGTGTGCAGCAAATCGTCGACTCGGCCACGCCACCCGGAGCTCCGTAGGACGCCATGCCCCAGCGAGCGAATCGCCGCCGCCGCGAACTGCACTGTCAGCATGCAGTACACGACATCAACAGCGTTCATGCCTCATCGCGCCCGCCCACGGAGCGGACGGGCCCCATTCGGCACCGACCTGTACCAGCAGGCGGCAGGTCAGTCGGTGGGCCGCGGGGCACGCAGATGGGCCCGCTTCTCCAGTTCCTCCTCGTCGACCAGCGTGAGCATCGGCTGACCCGGTGCGCACAGCATCGTCACGACGTACTTGACCGGGGCGTCCGACCGGGCGTTGCCGTTCTGGTAGTGGATCACGTCGCCGCCCGGCTCCCAGAACGTCTCACCGGCCTTGATCACACGCTCCGGCTCACCCTCGAGCTCCCACCGGACCTCGCCCTCGATCACATAGCCGAAACACGGCCCCGAATGGCGGTGCGCAGGCGTGCCGGGGTCACCGGGAGGCCACTCGACGAGGACAGTCATCCCCGAAGCACCCTCGGGAATGAACGGCGGCTTGACGTCCGCCAGCATCTTGGGACCGAAACCACTCACTGAGTTCATGTTGTGCATGTCGTGCATCTCCTGCATTGTGCTACACCTCCATAGGCCTGCCGGAACTGACGACCTCATCGTCGCCAATTCGGGGCTCATACAACTTGCTTCACGGCGAAGACAAAACACGGTCGGCGTCTGTGACACGCCGTGCGCCGTGTATCCGGCACAGGGAGTCATGAGACCACCCTGCCTGCCGTCGGTGGCCTCCACAATTCGGGCCCGCAACATGGAGAACGCATCACATCGCACCGTGGCAATCTCGGCTGAACATTGTCATAGCGCTGATGCATGGGGCATCACAGTGGACAGTGTCAGATGCAGTACGCACGCCGGATATGCGAACTGATTGATTGAGGCGGCGCAGTACCGGGCCGCGAAGGCAGGCGCAGCCGACGCATGGTTCAGTGCTGTCCGGCTGGCGCCCGAAGTCCGGCTCCTCGCCGCAGGCGAGGAGCCACGGAAGCGGACCGTACCGGTCCGGCCTGGCCGGACGCCCTGAATCAGCCGAACTGGCCGACCTGGTAGCTGCCGGCCGGCTGCTGGTTGATGATGTTGATGCGGTTGTAGCTGTTGATGACGGCGATGAGGGAGATCAGCGCGACGAGCTGGTCCTCATCGAAGTGCTTGGCGGCGTTCGCCCAGGCCTCGTCCGTGACCCCGCCGGCCGCGTCCGCGATGCGGGTGCCCTGCTCGGCCAGCTCCAGCGCGGCGCGCTCGGCCTCGGTGAAGACCGTCGCCTCCCGCCAGGCCGCCACCAGGTTGAGCCGCAGCGAGGTCTCCCCGGCGTGGGCCGCGTCCTTGGTGTGCATGTCGGTGCAGAAACCGCAACCGTTGATCTGGCTGGCGCGGATCTCGACCAGACGCTGAACAGTGGCCGGCAGCGTCGAGTCAGACAACACCTTGCTGGCCGAGTAGAGGTGCTTCAGCACCTTGGTCGCGAGGGAGTTGCCGTAGTAGTTGAGACGCGAATCCATGGATCCTCCTAGCAGAGTTGCCGTTACGCACTACTGACCGGACAGTCCGACGAGGTGTGACGACGAAGCTGTGTGATGTGGGTCTCTGCGACCGTGCCATCGTCGTGCCGCTCTGTCTCTTTGCAACGGTGATCACGTTGCGGGGAAGCCCCCTCGGGCATCGCGCTGGACAGCCGGGGCCTGCTCGGTCCCGGTGAGTACGTCTTCTACCTGGGCCGAGATCACATGGTGGACGGCGTGGCGGGAGCGCGGCGGCTGGACCACTTCTGCGAAGCCGGCCACCAGCAGACCGCCTGGGCGCAGGGCCGCGGCCAGGCGTTCGACCACCGTGGTCTCGGTGCCGGCGGCCAGCAGCGGGAAGATGTTGCCCGCCGCGACCACGAGATCGAAGTCGGCTGCGACGCCGAGCGCGGCCGGCGCGAATTCGGCCAGATCGGCCTGGAACCAGGGCAGCTCGGGAGCCTGTTTCCGGGCCACTGCCAGCATCGACGCATCGAGGTCCACCCCGACACACTCGTACCCGAGACGCGCGAGCCGAATCATGACCCGGCCGGTACCGCACCCGGCGTCCAGCACCCGTGCTCCGGCGGGCACGAGCGACGCACAGAACCGCGCCTCACCGTGCATATCCTTCCCGCTACGGGCCAGGGCCGCGAACCGTGCGGCGTAATCCTGTCCGGACGTGCCCCCGGTCAACTCCTTCCAACGGCTCGTGCGGCCCAATATAGGTCGCCCGTGTACCGCTCGACGATGCGACCGAGTCCGCGGCGGAAGGCCGTCGCCGAGAAGGACGGGAAGGGCAGCAGGCGTCGGCGTGGCGACGTCATCAGCACAACCGACACCGGGCCGGCGCGGCGGCGTCTGCGCCCCGGTCCGAGACCTGACCGGCGTCTCGGGGTGGAGTGCGAGGCCGATCGGATCCTCGATACCGTCGTAGGCCGACCGGACGAGCACGCCGGCCACGGGCGGCAGCTGACAGAAATCTCGGCTGACCAGCGTCAGCGCCTGCCGTAAATCGTCTGCCCCGCCCGATGCTCTTCGGTAAGTGAGGCTCCAGACGAGCCCACTTCTCGTTCGGTAGGTCCCCTCGCCCCACGCGGACCAGAACGATCAGCGCCAAGGGGAGTCACGCGACCTATCAGACGGACCCTATTCGTGCTCACGCGGCGGAGCCGCATATCAGACACAGCCCCGCACCCTCCTGCTCGGTGTCGGGTGCCGCGTCATGAAGGGGTCGTCCGGAGGGCCGGGAGTGGTTCCCGGCCCTCAGTCGCGTTCAGGCAACCTGTGTGAATTCCACGGTAACCTCCGGCGGCCCGCCCGCCACCCCCCGGTACACGCCCTTGTGCGGGGGCACGTCGTCGTAGTCGCGGCCACGGCCGACCACCACGTGGGACTCGTCGGCGCGGGTGCGGTTGGTCGGGTCGTAGCCGCACCAGTCGCCCGCCCAGTACTCGATCCAGGCGTGGCTCTGCCCGGCGACCGGGTGGTGGAGCTCGGCCTCCTTCTCCGGGTGCAGGTAGCCGGAGACGTAGCGGGACGGCAGCCCCAGGCCCCGCAGCAGGGCGATGGTGACGTGGGCGATGTCCTGGCAGACGCCAGTGCCCTGCTCCCAGGCCTCGGCGGCGGAGGTGGTCACGCCGGTGGTACCGGGCAGGTACGACACCCGGTCGGCGACCAGCGAGGAGACGGCGACGGCCGTTGCGTGCGGGTCGAGGCCCGCCGTGACCTCCCGCGCGTGGGCGATCAGCTCCACCGGGACCGTCGTACGCCCCGTCGGGTTCGCGAACTCCAGCAGACGGGAACGCGTGGTGCGTTCGGCCACCTCCGCCCAGCCGGGCGGCTCGGGAAGCGGACCGGGCGGGCCCGTCTCGACCAGGCTGGACGCGGTGATGGTGAGGTCGGAATGCGGGTCCATCAGGTCGAAGCCGGTCACCTGGGTGCCCCAGTAGTCCCAGTACGACCAGGTCGCGGCCGCCGGACCGATGGTCACCCGACCGTCCAGAGTGGTCTGGCCGGGCAGCGTCAGCGGGGTCATGCGGACCTCATTGTGCGAGGAGACGGCGGCGTGCGCGTAGGAGACGCGCGTGACGTGCCGAATGCGGAGGCGGCGGATTCCCTTGCCGGTCATGCTCACGCCCCTTCCTGGGCCCACTCGACGGCCCCCTGGTACGGGAAGAACCGTTCCGCCACCGCGTCGGCGGACGTCATGCAAGCCTGCTGCAAGTCCCGTAGCAGTACCGGTAGTTGTTCTTCAAGGGCGTGCGAGTCCAGGTACTCGAGGCGGGTTCGCAGGCGGCCGATCGGGCGGCGTGCCGGATCCTGGCGCGGGCGGCCCAGCGCAGTCAGACACTCCTCGGCCGTGGTCAGCGCATGCAACGCCGAGCGCGGGAAGTCCCGGTCCAAAAGCAGGAATTCGGCCACCCGCGGGGTGTCGCCGAAACCGCCGTACACGCGCGCGTACGCCTCGTCGGCGCCGCTCGCGCTCAGCAGCGTCGGCCAGTCCGGCGCGTGCACTGCGTCCAGCACGCGCACGCTCAGCAGCCGTACGGTCATGTCGACCCGCTCCAGACTCCGGCCCAGGATGACGAACCGCCAGCTGTCGTCCCGGCTCATCGTGGAGTCCGCGAGCCCGAAGAAGAGAGCCGCTCGGCGTCGGACGAGCTCCAGATAGGCGTACGGACCCGTACGGCGGGCGGCGAGCCGCTGGTCGGCGAGGGCATGCCAGGTGGAGTTGAGGCACTCCCACATCTCCGAGGAGACGGCCTCACGGGCGCTGCGGGCATTGAGCCGAGCGGCGCCCAGCGCTCCCTCGATGGAACCGGTCGAGCGGGCGTCGAACGCGAGCTGGTCCAGCACCTGCTGCATGTCCACCGGTTCCGCCCCCGCGTCCACACCGAGGATCGCGTACAGCGACCGGCAGGCCACGTCCTCGTCGCGCCAGGGGTCCTCCAGCATGCGGTGCAGATAGGCGTCGAGGATCCGGCCGGTGGCGTCCGCCCGCTCGACGTACCGCCCGGTCCAGGTCAGCGCCTCCGCTATCCGGGAGAGGATCACGTCGTTCACTGCTGCTGCGCCCCTTCCTGTACGAGCATGGGGGTGCCGTCGGGACCCAGCTGGCGGGGAGCGACCTCGGGCAGATCGCCGGAGCGGACGGGGGCCGGCCGCTCAGCGGGGCCCTCGGCGAGTACCCAGGTATCCTTGGAGCCGCCGCCCTGACTGGAGTTGACGATCAGGTTGCCCTCCTGGAGGGCGACGCGAGTGAGGCCGCCGGGCAGCACCCAGACATCGTTGCCGTCGTGCACGGCGAACGGGCGCAGGTCGATGTGGCGCGGCGCCATGCCCTCGCCGGCGAGGGTGGGGGAGGTGGACAGGGCGACGGGCCGCTGCGCGATGAAGCCGCGCGGGTCGGCGATGACCGCTTTGCGGGTGCGTTCGAGGGTGTCGGAATCGGCCTTCGGCCCGATGACGATGCCCTGACCGCCCGCTCCGTCCACGGGCTTGACGACGAGCTGCTCGATCTGGTCAAGGACCGCCTCCAGCTGCCCCGGTTCGTCGGGCCGGTAGGACTCCACATTGGGCAGGACCGGTTCCTCGGACAGGTAGTACCGGATCAGATCCGGGACGTAGGTGTAGAGCAGCTTGTCGTCCGCGATCCCGTTCCCGACGGCGTTGGCGAGCGTGACGTTGCCGGCCATCGCCGCGCTCATGATCCCCGGGCAGCCGATCACCGAGTCGGGCCGGAAGTGCAGCGGATCGAGGAAGTCGTCGTCCAGACGCCGGTACACGACGTGGACGGGCACCTCGCCGCGCGTGGTGCGCATCCACACTCGGTTGTTCCTGCACAGCAGGTCGTGCCCCTCCACCAGCTGCACGCCCATCAGCCGGGCGAGCAGCGCGTGTTCGAAGTAGGCCGCGTTGTTGGGACCGGGGGTCAGCACCACGACCCTGGGGTCGGCGGTTCCGTCCGGCGCGGCGGCACGCAGGGCAGCCAGCAGGCGGTGCCCGTAACCGTCGACGGGCAGCACGTGCTGCTCGGCGAAGAGGGAGGGGAAGATACGGGTCATCGCGCGCCGGTTCTCGATCACGTACGACACCCCGCTGGGCACCCGCACGTTGTCCTCCAGCACCCGGAAGTCCCCGGCCTCGTCGCGCACGAGGTCGATGCCGGCGACGTGGATGCGCACGCCCCCGGGAGGCTCGATTCCGTGCGCGACGCGGTGGAAATGGGGGGAGTTGAGGAGCAGCCGCCAGGGCACGACGCCGTCCTCGAAGGCGCAGCAGGGACCATAGGCGTCGGCGAGATAGGCCTCCAGTGCCCTGACTCTCTGGCCGACGCCGCGTTGTATGAGATCCCATTCGAGGGCGTCGAGGATGCGCGGCACGAGGTCCAGCGGCCACGGCCGCTCTTCGCCCGCGAAGGCGTAGGTCACACCACGGTCGGTGAACGCCCGCGCCATCTGATCAGCTCTGAAACGCAGTTCACTCGGTGCGATCGGCTGCAGCGCCGCCAGTACCGGCTCATAGGCGGTCCTGACCTTACCCGGCCGCACAAACATCTCGTCCCACGCGTCGGCCAACGCGTACGCGTCAAATATGTCCGCCATGAGGGGACATTAAGTGCGGCTCGTAACGCGACGATCTCTACGTCATTTCCGGCAGCGCACTCGCGGCCGCCCAGCCTGTGGGGGGCCAAAAGTCTCGGGCGCACCCTGAGTGCGGATGGCCGGATGTCCGGGGTTTGCGGGGTGACCGTGCCGGGGGCTGGCAGCTGCGAGGTGACGTTGGGGTGTCAGGTCTCCCGGTGCCCGCTCAGAACAGTGCTAGGCCCTCGCCGCTGGTGTCCGCGATGACTGGCCGGGACTGGGCAGGGAGGCCGTCCAAGCGGTCAGGACCGGCCGTGGCGGCCACGGCAGGGGCCGTCTCGGCCAACCAGACACGAAACCGCTCGGCGGCTTCGTGGTAGGGGACTTGCGCCAGGACACGGTGCTCGCCGGAGGGGCAGAAGTCGACGGCGACAGTGAGCAGGCAGGAACGGGGCGCGTTCTGACTGCCCGTCCAGGACACGCGCAGGACACCGCAGGGCTTGCGCCCGCGAGGGGCGCGGTGGGTCGGGCGCAGCGACCGACAGGCTACGTGGGCGGTCCATGCGGCCAGGTGCGGCAGAGGCAGGGTGATGCGGGCGCGGCAGCCGGGGCAGCGGTGCCAGTGGCGGAGCCAGTCGGCTGTGTCGGTGTCGAAGAGGCGTGTGTAGCGATTCGCCACGCGGATGTCGTTGCTGTACAGGTGGTCGGGGCGTTCCTGTGTGTTGCAGGACTGGCAGAGGGGGGCGCGGACGTAGCCGTGTTCGTGGCAGTGGTCGAGGACGGCGGCGGGCGCGGTGCGGCAGACGGCGCACGCCCACCCGGCCACTCTGCGGGAGATACCGGGCTTCCTGCTCAGTACCGAGTACAGCTGGCCCTCCAACTCTGCGTCGTACGGGCGCAGCGAAGCGGTGGGGCCCTCGGGGCTCGTCGTCTGCCGGCTGCCGGCGGCTCGGGCCTGTCGGGGGCGGGAGGACGGCTCGGTGACAGCTGCGCTTGCCTGGCGGGTCCGCGCGGCGTGCACCCACTGCGTTTCGGAGTGCTCGGCCGCGTCCAGCAGCCTGACCACAGCGCGCGGCAGCCACCATGTCCGCTGCGTCCCCTCTCGGGTCCGCTCCACGAGCATCTGCCGCCAGTCGATCCCCGCCAGATGGCACGGCCGGCCGCCTTCACGTCGGGCTGCCCGCTCGGGACCACCCAGATCCTGCAAATCCTGCAGTTCCCGCGTGATGCGCCGGCGCCAACGCAGCGGCGTTTCCTCGTTGCACTCCTGCCTCGGCGCCCCACGAAACGGACCGATGCGGACCAGATCCTGCTCATCCATCCCCACCGCGTTCAGTTCCGCGGCCGCCCGGCACACCTCGACCTCCAAAACACTCCACTGACCGCCGCCCGCCCTCACCGTCGCCACCACACAGCCGCCGAGCAGGACGTACCCCGCCCGGGCATGGGCAGGAGAACAGGTGAATGCCCCGGACGCCGTCGGCACAGCACCGTCGGCCGTCAGATCGGCCCACAGAGCGTCCGCGGCACCCAGGGTGATCAAGCCGTCCGTGCGACCGGGCAAGACACGCTCTGACATACCGACAGGCTAACGGCCTGCAACGCGGCAACGGGTCTCCAGGCGCCTCGGTCACCCGGGAAGCCGCCCACGCTGCATCCGCCGTCTCGACCACCGCATCGAGGCCTGGACCACCCGCTCCCACCTCCTGCTCGACCTGACCAGCGAAGACGAGGGCGGCGACTGGATCGAGGGCGCCGACGACTCGCTGTCCGCCCTCATCGGCATACGCGACGAACTCACCACCGGCGACCTGCGCCCCCCTCTATCTGGCCTGGCTCTCAGCGCTCGCCGCCTGGGAACTCGAAGACGACGACGAAGAGGAGTACCGGACCTGCCCCGAACCGCCCGTCCCGGCCGGGCTCGGCGAACTGACCGCCCCGCAGCGGGCGCTCGCGGATTTCCTGCGCGTGGACGACGACCTGCTGGCAGTCGCGGCCCAGGCAGGCCACCCCCGCCGCATCCAAGAAGCTGACCAGGCCTGCAAGGAAGGAACTCGCCCCGCTGATCGCCGCAATGCCCCAGAAGGAGAAGGACGCTCTGCTGCTGCGGCTCGCGCTCGGCCCGGAACCTGGGCTGCACACCGAACTCCTGCACCGCCTGCGCGGCGCCGACGCCCCCACCACGGTCCCCGGGCACCGGTCCGCCGCCCACCTCCTGGACGCCGCCCACACCCTGCGCACCGAACGCCGACAGCGCGCCAGCTGGCAGCTGGCAGCTGGCAGCTGGAACGCCGATTTCCATGCCGAGCTCTCGCCCGTTGACGGCGAGGTCGTGATCGCCCCGCACAAGAACATCGACGTCCTCGCCAACACGGACCTCGGAGTCCAGCTGCGCCGGCACAACGTCGAGTACATCGCGATCGCCGGGATGATCGGCACGCACTGCGTGGAGTCGACTTCGCGCAGCTGCATGGAACACGGCTACCACGTGACCACCTTCACCGACGCCACCGCGGCGCTTGGCGGGCGCGCCGCCTACGATGCGATGGTCCAGCGCTATCCGACCATCTCCCACGCCACGCTGAGCGTCGATGAGTATCTCGCTGCAGTAGGTGCGGCGCTGAAAAAGTAATCCCCGGTGGGTGATCCCACGGGGGTGGGTGATCCCACGGGCCTCAGCGCGCGTCCGCCGCGCGCGACCACGCCCCGCCTACCTTTGTCCGACCACCTCGCCCAGCCATCGCGTCAAGGTTTCGCGTACCTCGTCCGGATCGGGGTCCTCGGCCGCCCAGGCGGCGTAACCATCGGGTCGGACCAGTAGCGTGGGCCGCAGGCCGGCTGCGGGGGAGGCGGTCACCACCCGTCCTTCCCACGGCGTGGCGACTGCGGCGACGTCGCGGCCCACCAGTACGAACGTGCCTCGTCGCAGGGCCTCATACAGCCGTGCCGGTTCCCCTGCCAGTCGGAGGTCCGGTACCCGGCGCCCGGCAAGCGGGTGGGAGCCCCGGGGTGCGGGGTAGGTGATCCCGATGCCGGAGATGCTGCGGGACGCACGCGGTTCTATGACACGTAGCTGGTGCGCGACGGCGGCCAACGATGCGCGCAACGCTCGGACTGCCGGTGACCCGGTGATGACGGCCGTGAGAAGTGCGTGACTGACGTGCAGCACCCTTCGGGCCACCGGATGGCGCTCCGTGTGGTAGCTGTCCAACAACTCGTCATCAGCCCAGCCGCGCACGACGGCTGCCAGTTTCCAGCCGAGGTTGGCGGCGTCCTGCATCCCGGTGTTCATGCCCATGCCCCCGGCGGGCGAGTGGACGTGCGCGGCGTCGCCCGCGAGGAACACCCGCCCTTGCCGGTAGCGGGGTACCTGTCGTTCGTCGCTGTGGAAGCGGGAAACCCAACGGGCATCGTGCATCCCGAGGTCGTCACCGATGGTTCGCCGCGTGATGTCCCGGACCTCCTCCATCGTGACCGGCGCATCGTCGGGCAGCTGCTGCTGTTGCCGGTCCCAGGCGATGACCCGGTACCAGCCGTCCCCGAACGGCGCGAAGAAGGTGAAGCCGTGCTGGTTCGAGGCGAAATTGAAAGCTTCGTCAGGGGCGCGTTCAAGCAGTACATCGGCCAGCATCACGGAGCGGATGGCCGACTTGCCGGGGAACGGCATGCCCAGGCTCTGCCGGACGGTGCTGCTCGCTCCGTCGGTGCCGACCAGGTAGCGCGCTCGAAGTGTGGCCGTGGCACCGTCCGGATGGTTCGCTTCCGCGTCCACGCCGCCCGTGTCCTGCCGTATCCCTGTAACCCGTGTCCCCCGCACTATCGTCGCCCCTGCTTCCTCGGCCCGGCGCAGCAGAAGGCGCTCCACCTGCCATTGGGGGACGATCAGCAGGAACGGAAAGCGTGTGCGAAGGCCGGAGAAGTCGATGCTGATGCGGCCGAACGGATGCAACGCCCTGACCGGTGAGCCGAGAGCGAGTAGTTCGTCGGCCAGGCCCCGGGCGTCGAGTTCCTCCATGGTTCGTGCGTGGATGCCGAAGGCGCGGCTCAGGTTGGATTCGTGATCGCGCCGCTCCACCAGCGTGACGTTGACCCCGGACTCGGCGAGGTCGCCCGCCAGCAGAAGCCCGGTTGGCCCGGCCCCGACCACCAGAACATCCACCGCTGATGCCCCGTGTTGGCCCGAAGAGCCACGGACTGACCCGCTGCTAGCATCCATATTTGTCAGCATCAGCCCCACTTGTCGGACTCGCTAGTTGAGCCGGCGGACCCCGCACCTGACCGTTTACCATCCGAGGACCTCAACATTCCGCCGACCCGAAGCGTCCTCTCGGCACCGCATGGATCGGAACGGTGGCCGATCGCGTGCGAGCTGGTTGTTCTCGGCACCGTCGGAAATCCCGCTCTTGGGGGCATACCTCGGTGAGTCCGAGTTGGCGCAGCATGCCGAGTTCGTCGCTGCTGCCCCAGCGTTCGACGAGCTTTCCGTCGCTGTCGAAGCGGCTGATCTGCATGCCCCGGTAGCTTGCTTTCCTGCCGGTCGCCGGCTGTCCCATCAGCGGCCCCAGATGCGTTCCGGTGATGGTGTAGGCAAAGGCCAACTCGTCGTCGGTGGCCACCAGATGCTCCATCGCGACGTGCAGGTCGGGAAAGGCTGCCCGCAGATCGGCGAACATGGCCTTGTACCCTTCGGGCCCCGGCAGCTGTCCTGGGGCTGGATCATGGTCGATCGAGTCGGGTGCGACGATCTCGTCGAGGGCCGCGAGGTCGCCGGTGATGACCGCCTCTGCGAAAGCGGTCTGTGCGGCGATGTTCGTTTGCTGAGACATGGGCACTCCTCGGGCTCGCGCCTGCCACTGGTCTGTCGCCGGCCGCGTGAACGCGGGAAGACCGCTGAAACGACACCTGGTCGGTCAGCCGCGTGCGAATTCAAGGAGGTCGTTGTTGAACCGTCCCGCGAACTCCGGCACCATCGACAGTCCGTGCGGAGCACCGGAGTAGACCTTGAAGGTCACGTCCTTGACCAGTTGCGACGATTTTTTCGCGGATGCCACGATGGGCACGATCTGGTCGTCGTCGCCGTGAATGATCAGCGTGGGGATGTCGAACTCCTTGAGGTCCTCCGTGAGGTCAGTCTCAGAGAACGCTTTGACGCAGTCGTAGGCGCTCTTGACGCCTACCGTCATGCTCCAGAGCCAGAACTCGTCACGGGTCCCCTGCGACACGGTCGAGCCTTCGCGGTTGGCACCGTAGAACGGAGCGCTGAGGTCCTTGTAGTACTGGGACCGGTCCGTCAGCACACCTTGCCGGATCTCGTCGAAGACCTCGATCGGCAGCCCCTCCGGGTTCGCTTCCGTCCTGAGCATCAACGGAGGAATCGCGCCGAGCAGAACCACCTTGGCCACACGCCTCGAGCCGTGCCGGCCGATGTAGCGCGTCACCTCTCCGCCGCCCGTCGAATGACCGACCAGAATGGCGTCCTGGAGATCAAGGTTCTCCAGGACCGATGCCAGGTCGTCGGCATACGTGTCCAGGTCGTTGCCCATCCACGGCTGGTCGGACCGTCCGCCTCCACGTCGGTCGTGGGCCACGGCCCGGAAACCGTTGTCCGCCATCAGCTTCAGCTGCGGATCCCACGCATCCGCGATCAGTGGCCAGCCGTGGGAAAACACCACCGGCTGACCCGCCCCCCAGTCCTTGAAGTAGATCTGTGTGCCGTCCTTGGCAGCGGCAAAGGCCATGATCGCCTCGCTAGCACTTGTTCGGACTACGCCCTTCATGGCCATTCAGCGCCCGATCCGGCATGTGAATACCACGTCCGACCAGCAGTGAACGCCCGCGAGGGCGAGGGCGACACTGGTGAAGGCAGCCGTTCCGTACAGTCTCTTCCCCACGCTACTCGGGACGCCCCACTTCAGCACGCCGGGGCAGACCACAGTGAGCACACACCCGTGCCTAGTCGCTGGTCGGCGTCGGTCGATGCAGCAGTCCTCGATGACCATGTGACCGGGCTCCGAGAGCGGCGCAACGCCTTCGCGCACCGCCTGATCGACGATGTCGACGTCCAGTGGCGCGACCGCATTCCGCAGTGGGATTTCGATGACGACGCGGTGGACGAGGCATTGGCAAGGGTCGGGGAGATCGCGTGGATGCTGGAGGAAGGGTGCGAGCAGCAGCTCGTACGTGCCGGGAAGTGATGTGCCACACTGTGGTCTCGTCCACCCCGCGCGCCGGGTCCTCCGCGCGGAACCGGAATTCTCAAGAGTGCCCCAGACACACCTCTGCCTTCCGCAGGTTGGTGGCCCACCTCACACAAAGGCTGTGACAGCCTCTTACCGGCACAGGACGGCAAATCTGCCGTGCGACATCTCTATAAGGACGTGTCAGCACCCGCAAGCCGTCTGAGCCAGCGCCCAACGGCCGCCCCGGCTGAGCACGGTCAGGACATCCACGTGCTTCTCCCCGACGAGCCACCCGAGGTGACGGAACCCGTCGCTGCCGCCGACGGCGGCGAGGATGTTCCACGTCGGCGGCCGGCTCATCCGCAGTCTCTGCGCCTGGCTCGACAACAGGGACTGCTCGGTCCGGCCCGATCCGCGGATCTTGGCCCGCAACTCCCGCTCCCCCGGCCCGCACCCGGTGGCCCGGAGTCAGCCTGGTCCCTGCCGGGGTCGGGGTCAGATCCAGTCCTTGCGCTTGAAGGCCCAGTAGAGCAGCGCCGACGCAACGACCATGACACCGGTGGAAGTCAGGAAACCCGCGTGGGTGTTGACACCTGGATACGGAACGTTCTGCCCGTAGAAACCGGTGACGGCCGTGGGTACGGCCACGATCGACGCCCAGCTGGTGACCTTCTTCATGATCAGGTTCATGCGATTGCCCTGAACGGTCAGATTGGTCTCCATGATGGACGTGATCATGTCCCGCAGCGACTCGGTCCACTCGGTGGCCCTGAGGACATGGTCATACACATCCTGGTAATAGGGGAGCAAGGGCTCGGCGACGATGTGCAGGTCACGCCGGAGGAGGCTGTTCACGACCTCCCGCATCGGCAACACCACGCGGCGCAGCTTCGTGAGGTTCTTACGCAGCGCGTAGGAGTCACGCTGGACGGAGTCCATCTGCTCGCGCCCCTCGTCGAAGAGCAGATCCTCCACTGCTTCGATACGGTCGTCGAGATCCTGCACGGCGGCGAAGTGCCCGTCGACTATGTGGTCGAGCAGTCCGTGCAGCAGGAATCCCACCCCGTACTTGGCGAGATCACTGTTGTTGTCCCAGCGTTCGACGACCTTCTCGATGTCGAACCGATGGTCGGGGCGAATAGTGATCAACGCCGTAGGCGTTATGAAAACGGACAATTCACTCGCGGTCAGCTGTCCACCGGTCTCGTCGGTACTGATGCCGTAGGCACTGAGGAAGGCATGGGTACGGTAGCGGTCCAGCTTGGGCCGCTGATGCTCCTGACGTGCGTCCTCCACCGCGAGCTCGTGCAGACCGAACTCCTCGCTGATCATCGCGAAGTCGGCGGAGCACGGATCGCACAGGTCTAGCCAGATCGCCACGTCCGGATCGTTCACGTATTCCGAGATGTCAGCGGTCGGAAAGTCCTCCAGGATCAGGGAGCCGTTGCGGTAGAGCCGTGTGCGAGTCATGGCGACGCACCATAAGCCGCCCTGGTAAGAAGCCCGCTTCTGCTCGTTGCCGAGGGTTCGCCCGTCGACACGAGTGCGCGCGCCCGAGCGAGCACGGGCGGGGCCGGTCAGGAGCGTTCGTAGAAGCCGGCGAGGCGACCACGAGCGAGCACGTCTCCGGCGGCGGCGATCACCTCGCGTGGCTTGGCGGAGTCCGTACCGCCTTTTTATCCCGATGTTTCATCCCGGAATTGGTGTTTGATCCCGTGGTGTCGGGTCGCGCCAGGAGATGGTGGCTTCGTCGGTGAGGCGGCGGGCCATCAGGTCGGTCATGGCGAGGTGGATCATGGCTTCCGAGCGGGCGGGCAGGGTCTCGTAGTCGCGCGTGAGGCGACGGTGGAACATCAGCCACCCGTAGGTCCGCTCAATCGCCCAAGCACACTGCGCTTATGGATAGTCAGAGCAGGACGGGGACGCCGATAATCGGTCGTGAGGGTCTGCGGCGGTTGGTCGCTGTGGCCCATCGGTTGCGGGGCCGGATCAGCGACGAGGGGAACGAGTCGGCATGTCCGACGACAGTGACGTCGGCCCCAGACAACAGTGCGGGTGGTTCCGGACGAGCAGGTGTGGGCTGCGCAGCCGGAAGCGAACCGGCAGGTGGTCGTCGGGCAGTTGGTGCGGCTGGCGAGCCGCGCGTTGACGGTCTCCGTGACGGTGAGTGAACAGGATGCGCGATGACCTCGGTGATGCCGTGGGAGCATTCCGGAAGCAAGATCGACGATCGTCACCTGCAGCGTCTTGCGGTGGTCTATGTCCGGCAGTCGACGCGGCAGCAGTTGGTCGATCACCGGGAGTCGACCCGGTTGCAGTATGCCCTGGTCGACAGGGCGGTCGCGCTGGGCTGGCAGGCCGAGCGTGTCGTGGTGATCGACGAGGACCTGGGCAGATCGGGCTCGAGCGCGGGGGCACGCACCGGCTTCCAGCGTCTGGTCACCGAGATCGGCTTGGATCACGTCGGTCTCGTGTTGGGGATCGAGATGTCCCGGCTGGCCCGTTCCGGCCGGGACTGGTACCAGCTGATCGAGCTGTGTGCCCTGTCGGGTGCGGTGCTGGCGGACACCGACGGGGTCTACGACCCGGGCGAGTACAACGACCGGCTGCTGCTGGGGCTGAAGGGCACGATGAGCGAGGCCGAACTCCACTTGATCAAGCAGCGGATGTGGAGCGGACGCCTGAACAAGGCCCGCCGCGGCGAGCTGGCCTTCCCGCTGCCCAGCGGCTACGTCCGTCGCCCGTCCGGGGAGGTCGCCTTCGACCCGGACGAGCAGGTGCAGACCGTCATCCGCCTGATCTTCACACAGTTCGAGCGGCTCGGGACGCTGCACGCAGTACTTCGCTATCTCGTCGACCACGACATCCAGTTGGGCATCCGGCTGCGCGAGGGACCGGACAAGGGCACCCTGGAGTGGCGAAGGCCGAACCGGATGACGCTGCAAACCCTGCTGCACAACCCCGCCTATGCCGGCATCTACGCCTACGGGCGGCGCCGGGTCGACTCGTGCCGCCAGGACCCGGCCCGCCCCGGCACCGGACGGGTCGTCCGCTCCCGGGACGGATGGCATGTGATGATCCCGAACGTCCTGCCCGCCTACATCACCATCGCCCAGTTCGAGGCGAACGAGGCGAAGTTGGCGTCCAACCGCGCTGTCGCCGAAGCGATGGGCTCTGTCCGAGGCGGCCCCGCCCTCGCGGCGGGCCTGGTCTTTTGCGGACGCTGCAACAGGCGCATGACCATGCGCTACCACACGCAGCACAGCAAGGCCCTGCCCGAGTACGTGTGCTGCCGGGACGCGACCAACTACGGAGCGCAGAAGAACTGCCAACTGCTCAACTCCGCCTGCGTGGACGCCTTCGTCGAGCAACAGGTCCTCGCAGCGCTGACACCCGCCGCCGTCGAGGTGTCCCTGCACGCCGCCGACCAGGTCCTGGCCGAGCGGGCCGAGCTGGAGCGACTGTGGTCACTGCGACTCGAACGCGCCGCGCAGACGGCCGACCGCGCCCGCCGCAGCCACCACCTCGCCGAACCGGAGAACCGCCTGGTCGTCCGGCAATTGGAGAAGGAGTGGGAGGACGCGCTCGCCGCCCAGCAGCGGCTCCAGGAGGAGTACGACCGCTTCACCCGCAGCAGCCCCCGCACCCTCACCTCGGCCGAGCGGGAGACCATCACCGCTCTGGCCGGCGATATCGAGGGCCTGTGGCACGCACAGAGCACCACACCCGCCGACCGCAAAGAGATCGTCCGCGCGGTCGTCGACAAGGTCGTCGTCACCGTGCTCGGCACCAGCGAGCGAGTCCAGGTCGCCATCGTCTGGGCCGGCGGAACCACGACCATGGGCGAGGTTGTCCGCCCGGTCCAGCGGCTGGAACAGCTCAGCTACTACCCGCAGCTGACCACTCGGATCCGCGAACTCGCAGGCCAGGGCATCGGCGCGAGCAGGATCGCCGACCACCTCGAAGCCGAGGGCTTTCGGCCCGCCAAGGGCGGCAAGCGGATCTCCGCAGCCACCGTCCACGACCTCATGCGCCGCCTGGACTGCCTCGCCGGCCGCGTTCACCGGCACCGCCCCGCCCCACCCGGCGAGGAACCCGGCCCCGATGAATGGTGGCTCAAACACCTGGCCGCCGAGCTCGACATGACGACCTCCACCCTCTACGCCTGGATCAACCGCGGATGGATCACCGTCCGCCGGGAAAGCTGCTGGCCACACAGGCTCATCGCCCACGCCGACCAGCGAGAGCTCGTCGAACTACGCGAACGCCGGACACGTCCGCCAGGCTGGTACAGCCGCCGAATCTGGACCGACACCGCAGGGACCACAGAGCAACAGACTCCATGAGTGCACTGTGCTTGACAGATCTCCACGGTCCAGCGCTTGGGCAGCGGGGTGAATCCCCTGGTTCCCGGGGTGCGTTGGACGATTTCCATGTCGATACCGAGGCCGGCTGCGTGCTCGACGAGGTGCTGGCGGTAGCCGCCGTCCACCCAGACTTTGCGGACCGAGGGGTGGGCGGCGGCCACCTCGTCGACCAGGTGGGTGCCGGCGACGGAGTCCTGCACGCTCGCGGCCGTGACCAGCACTGCCAGGAGCAGTCCGAGGGTGTCGGTGACGATGCTCCGCTTGCGGCCGACGATCTTCTTCGCCGCGTCCGTGCCCTGACCGGCGGCCGGGACGCTGGTGGAGGTCTTCACGCTCTGCGCGTCGATCATGCACGCGGACGGTTCGGCTTCTTTGCCCTCCTTCTGCCGTAACAGCCTGCGCAGGACGCCGGTGAGCTGGGCGAACACGCCGTCCTTCTGCCACTTGGCGAAGTAGCCGTAGCAGGTCTCCCAGGGCGGGAAGTCGTGCGGCAGGTAGCGCCACTGCACCCCGGTACGGTCCACGTACAGGATCGCGTTCATGATCTCGCGCAGATCATGCTCGGGCGGGCGGCCGATGTTCAGCGCATACCGGCGCCGCTCGGCCCGCCAGGCGCTGAGCACCGGCTCGATCAACTCCCACCGGGCATCGGACAGATCACTCGGATACGCACGACGTTCGGCCATGACCTGGACGTACCGCCGACCGGGGGCGTGCGCCCAGGCGTGAACCGAGAACGGCGGGAGCACCACCACGCGACGGGCGTCTTGGGATGAGACAGGCGCAAGACACACCCCGCCCCAGCCGTCACCCCATCCGGCGCATGTGCCGCAACCACTCCACCAGACCCGCCGAGACACCAACCCCTGACCGAAAAGCCCAGGATAAAGCGCACATCATGGATGAAAACGACCTCTTAGGCCGGACACCATCGTCCGGCGCCATCTGACCTCGTGTTGGGCTTCCTCGACCGCTCTCTGCACATGCGCAGCCGCGTCCTGTGGAGGGTCGACAACCTCTCCTCCTAGCGGCTGCGAGCAGCCGCCTGTACACGTGGCGTGCTACGTCACTTCGCTCGCGGCTCGGCAGCGGCCGACCCCGTTGCCGGCGAGAGCACACCGACCTACGGCCATCCGTACGACTGCGCCCCCGGCCCGGCCAACAGCAAACGCAACCCCACGCCTCCGCGAGGTGTCCGCCGAGCAACGAGCCGATCCGCACCAGCCTCATGGTGACGGCCGCAGGCATGATCCTGTCCCCCGTGCTCGTGGCCGTGTACTCGCACGACTGGGACGGGCGCGCCGAAAGCGAAGTCGAAGGACAACGGTTCGATCTCTGTGCGCGCCAGGGGCTGACACCGGAGCCCTGGTACGCGGTAACGTGCGCGCCCGGTCCGATCTTCGCACTGTCCGGGGACTGTTATGCCTGATCATTCCACGCCGCCGGACGACCGGCAGGTGTCACCCATGACCGCCCGTGTGATGGCCGAGTCACGAGGCGGGTTCTTGAGGCGGCGTCAGGTGCTGGGAGCCGTGCTGCCGCCGGGCGTGGTCGCCGTGACCGGTGTGGTGGCCACCGCGCTGGTCAGCGATGGCCATTTGGACCGGGCGGACCAGGGCGCGGTGTTCGCCGGCCTGGTCCTCATCGGCGCCGCGGCGTCCGGGATCGCGGGCGTACGGGCTGCAGCGGAGGCACGAGCAGTCACCAAGCACTGGGCGGAGTTGTCCCGCGCGGCCGACCGGAACCGTGCCGAGCTGGCCGAGCTGACCCGTACCACAGCCGAGGGCAGGGCCGAACTGGAGTCGCTGTGCCGCCGGTTGCGGGCTGGGGAGCGGGCTGTGCGGCGCCGGCCGGAACTGCCTCCGCAGACCGGCCCGGACGAACTCTCCCGCCTCGGATTCGAGATCGCTGCGGCCAGGCACGAGGCGGAGGCAGCCCTGCTGGACACTGCCGCCGGTGCGGTCGGTGCGGAACACAGCTCTCGACTCGAGCAGTTCGAGGTGTTCGCCAACCTGGCGCACCGCCTGGAGTCCCTGGTGCACCGCGAGATCGGCCTGCTGGACAACCTGGAGAACGAGGTCGAGGACCCCGACCTGCTCAAGGGGCTGTTCCGGGTGGATCACCTGTCCACCCGGATCCGCCGCTACGCCGAGAACCTGGCCGTGCTCGGCGGCGCGAACACCCACCGCCGGTGGACCCAACCAGTCGGCCTGACCGACGTGCTGCGTTCCGCCGTCGCAGAGATCGACCAGTACGCCCGGGTCAAGCTGGTGCCGCCCATCGATGGAACGGTCAGCGGCCACGCCGTGGTCGACGTCGTCCATCTGCTGGCCGAGCTGCTGGAGAACGCCACGGTCTTCTCACCGCCCCAGACCACCGTGCACGTGCGGGTGGAGCCCGTCGCCGCGGGGGTGGCGATCGAGGTCGAGGACCGGGGCCTGGGCATGTCCCCGGCCGAGCGCAACCAGATGAACACCGTTCTGAGTGCACCCGACAAGGTCGCCCTCGGCGAGCTGCTGCAGGACGGCCGGATCGGCTTGTACGTGGTCTCCGCCCTGGCTCAGCGGCACGACATCGCCGTGCAGTTGCTGAGCAACGTCTACGGCGGCACGCAGGCCGTCATGGTACTGCCCAAGGCACTGCTCGGCCCGCAGCCCGCAGCTCCCACGCCCGTCCACCACACCGTCCCGGCCTCTGACGCGGGGCCGCAGGACCCGGTGGAACCTGAGACGGCGGACCCCCGTGCGACAGTGGTGGGCGTCGTTGCGGATCCGCTCGTGTCGGAGTCCGGAACCCAGCCCGCCCCGGTGCCCTCCGAGGGCGAGGACGACCGTCCGCGGCTGCCTCAGCGGCGCCGCCAGGACCACGCCGCCGAACGGCCGCACCCGGTCCCCAGCGCCGGTGCCGCCGAGGACGTCGCACACGACCCGGGCCTGATGGCCGCGTTCCAGACCGGACTGCGCAGAGCCGAGGAAGCGGAGACGCACTGACAGCCGAGCCGCCCTGAAGGCCCGGGGCCCCGTCCAGCAAGCCGTTTCCTTCCGTCGAAGAGGAGTACACGATCGTGGCGAGCGAAGACCTTTCCTGGCTGTTGACAGGTCTGGTGAACCGGGTGCCACACACCCGAAGTGCCTTGTTGCTGTCCTCGGACGGGCTGGTGAAGGCAGCGGAGGGACTCGACGCGGACGCCGCGGACCAGCTGGCCGCCCTTGCCAGTGGGCTGTACTCGTTGGCGCGCAGCGCGGGCCGGCACTTCGACGACGGCGGTGACGTGCGACAGATCGTGACGGAACTCAGCACCTCGCTGCTGTTCGTCTCGGCCGCCGGGCACGGCGCGGTGCTGGCGGTGCTGGCCGGACGCGAGGCGGATGCAGCGGTGCTGGGCTACGAGATGGGGATGATGGTGAAGAGCGTGCGCCCGCACCTGGCCACACCGCCCCGGCACCCGGTGGGGTAACCGATGACGCCGGTCCTCCCAGACGGACCGCTGATCGACGAAGCGGTCGGGCGGCTGGTCCGTCCCTACACCGTGAGCGACGGCCGGACCAGGGCCACGTCCCACTTCACGCTCGTGACCGTGGTGCAGGCCACTGGCGCCCAGACGCAGGGTGCCTTCGGACTGGACCACGCGCAGGTGCTGGCGCTGTGCGAGCGGCCTGTGAGCGTCGCCGAGGTCGCGGCCCGGATGCAGGTGCCCGCCGCCGTGGTCAAGGTGCTGCTGTCCGATCTGGCCGAGGGAGGCGCGGTGGTCGCAGGTGATGCGCCCCCGCCTTCCCCGGGCCACTCCGCACGACCTGATCGAGACCTCCTGGAAGCGGTACGCGATGGCCTCCTCAAACGACTGTGATCCGCTGCCCGCCAGAGTCCTGCCGGTGGGAATCAAGGTGCTCATCGCCGGCGGGTTCGGCGTGGGAAAGACGACCTTCGTCAACGCGCTCAGCGAGATCGAGCCGCTGAGCACCGAGGAGGTACTGACCGCCGTCAGCGCGGCCACGGACCGGCTGGACGGAGTGGAGAACAAGGCCACCACCACGGTGGCCCTGGACTTCGGCCGGATCACGCTCAGTCCGTCCCATGTCCTGTACCTGTTCGGCACGCCAGGACAGGAACGCTTCTGGTTCATGTGGGACGAGCTCTCCGAGGGAGCGCTCGGGGCGGTGGTCCTCGCCGACACCCGCAGGCTGGAGCACTCCTTCGCAGCGGTGGACTTCTTCGAGCGGCGTGGCATCCCCTTCGTCGTCGCCGTCAACGAGTTCGACGGCGCCCACCGCTACCGCGCGGAGGAGGTGCGGACCGCTCTCGACCTCAGGCAGGAGGTGCCGGTCGTGCTGTGCGACGCCCGCGTCCAGAGCGCGGGCATCCGCGTGCTGCTCGAACTGATTCAGCATCTGCTCACGACAAGGAGTTCCCATGGCAGCGACACCGACCAACTCCTCCGGGCCTGAGTCCGGGATCGCCCTGCGCCACCTGCTCCTTCCCCCGGAGGACCCACAGGTGCGTACCCGAACCGAGCGGCTGCGCGAGCTGGGCATCGAGGCCCGTCCGGATACGGAACTCGACGCCTTCGCACGGAATCTGGCACACCGTACCGGTGGCTGCTACGCCGGGGTCAACTTCTTCCTCGACGCCGACCGCCAGTACTTCGCAGGGCTGTACAGCGTCGCACAGGACACCACGGTCCACGTGGGACCGCCGTTGCTGGAGGACCCGGTGCCCGGCCGCGTCATGCCCCGCGACATCGACATGGGCATCTGCCCGCATGTGGTCAAGCGCCGCCGGGCGCTGGTGCTGGAGGACATCCGGGACTTCCCGCGGTTCGCCGGTAACCCCGTGGTCGACGCGATCGGCGTCCACTCCTACCTGGGCGCACCGCTGATAGACAGCACCGGTGTGGTGCTCGGCACGATCTGCGTAGTCGACCAGGACCCGCACCCATGGGGGCGTACGGGGCTGGAAACGATCAAGGCCATGGCTGCGGAACTGGTCAAACGAATCGAGGAGTCGGCGCGCCGTCGGATCTGACCGGCGCTGCCGAACCCGCACGCGGTCGCCCCGGAAAGTGCCCGGCGTGGCCGTCCAGCACCTGCCCATAGCGAAAATCTCGGCCAAGGGACCCGAACGGCCGGACGTTCGCGATGCCCTGACATCCGCGGCGTGCAGGGGCCTCCCCAGGTGCGGGCGGCTGCCGTCGCTCGCCCTTCGGACCAGCGTCCGTCCCGTGCCGGCCTCGGCAAGACGACCAGTTGGTGCTGAGGAACCCGAGGTTGATGCCCGCGTCGGCCGGATCGGGCCAGCGGGTCGTCAGCACCTTCCCTGGGAGGGCCGCCCGGCCTCCTTTGTCGTTTGTCGTTGGACTTGAATATGTCCGGGCGCAGAGCGCTCAGGGCCGGCCCTTCGAAGGCTGGTCAGCGGACGAAGGAGATCTCCGGGTATTTCTTGTCGGGGCCGTCGAGCAGGGTGCTGTGCCGGTGGCGCAGTTCCTGGTCGAAGAAGGCGGCGAGGTAGACGCGCTGGATCTCGATCGCGCGGTTGGGGTCGATCGTGCCGTACACCTGCTGGAGCTGGGCCGGCGTGAGTCTGAGCAGGCTCGCCTCCTGCGGCGCCATCGCCTCGTCGTCGACGAACGACACGTGCGCCGCGCCGTGGAGCTGGATGTCGACCCGGTATCCCTTCAGATGCGACCACAGCGTGCGCCACGACCCGTCGTTGTCGCGGTTGTGGGTGCCGGAGCTGAACAGCATGAAGGGGCGGTCCAGGTTCTTGCTCGGTGCCGGGCCGAAGAACTGACCGTCCAGATTGGCGCCGGCGGCGATGCGGTGGTCGAGCTGCATGGAGGTGTCGACCGCCGCGCCGCCGAGCGAAGCGCCGAACATCCCGATGCGGGACATGTCCACGGCGTGCGACAGCCCGGTGGGGAGCCTGGCGTGGTCAACGTCCGGGTTGCCGCCCTTGGCGATCGTGGCGAGCTGGTTGATGACGAAGTGGATGTCGGCAGCGCGCACGTTGAGCGTGTCGGAGGAGTGCGCGCCGGCCGGCATGGTGTTGACCTCGACCCGTCCGTCGGGGAACTGCACCTCGTTGGCGTCGTGGGTGTGGTCGACGGTGACGACGAGATAGCCGCGGCTGGCGAGGTCCTCGGCGAGCACGGTGCCCCTCGCGCGGTCCGAGTGCAGCCCGCTGGAGTACAGCAGGACGGGCAGCTTGCCGAGCTTGGTGTCGACCGGGGCGAGGACATGGCCCGCGGTCTTGGGCAACGTCACCTGTTGTGGCGTCAGGCCCTGGGAGGCGAGGAAGTGGGCGCCGGAGACTGCTGGCATCCACGGCGCCGCGTAGTGACCGCGGGTGGAGGCGGCCGGGTACCAGAACGACACCATCAGCTCGCGCGGCTTGTTGCCGGGCACGTACGGGTCCGTGCGGGACTTGTCGACGAGGTGCAGGCTGAACGTGCCCACGCCGTGGCGCCCGGTCGGTGCGGGCAGACTGAGCTGGAGAGCGGACGTGGCCGCGCGGGGCGTGACGGCCTCCGGACGGACGGCCGTGTGCTGCTTGGGCACCCCGTCGTGCTGGGGCGCCCAGGGCGCGTCGTCCCGCTCGGGCTGGTCGGGCGAGAACCCGGTGGCGGTTGGCTTGTTGGCCGTCTTCCCGGCGGCCATCGCAGGCGTCATCCCCGCACCCAGCGCGATGGCCAGCGTACCGGCCGTACCGACCGCTCTGGCGATCACTCTGCGACGGTGGCGCGGTCGGCGGTGTTTCATGGGCCCCCTTTGTTGAGCGGCGATCAAGAACTGGCGATCGGCTGTTGTACGCCGTACCGCCGCAGTGGCTTACGGATTTGGAGGCCCTGGCGTTCACCTCGGCTCCAATCGGCACGAGCAGTGACCTCGTCCGGCTGCGCCCTCCCGCCAGTCCTCTTTTTGTGCCGGCCTGCCCGGCACTGAGCGCGGAGGCCCCGGCCGACGCGCAACACAGCTCCAGGCCGCCCGATCCCCCGCCGCGCCGATCGCCGGCCCCAGCCCGTCCCAACCTTTCTCTTTCGGGGTCGGCTGCGAGAGGTGCATAGGAGGGTCGGGCTTCCGACCACGGCCGATAAGGCATGGTGACCTGCGGCTACCGCGTCCAGGGTGCGGCAGGGCACGGTCAGTTGTCGGGGGAGATATCGGCGGGGATGCCAGCACGGTCGGGGGCGGTGTTGTCGCATCGTGATCGTGGTCGGGCCTTCGTGGTCGGTGGTGCGGTCGGGGTCGCCTGCTGCTGTAGCAGGTATATGCGGCGCCGAGCGGGACGGCGCCGACCCGTACGAGAGAGGTGGGCCGACGATGACCGACGTGGACGTGGGCGGTGGTGACGAGGGCATCCCGTTCGGCATCCGCCACTCCGGCGGCTACTACGTCGCCGTCGACACCCAGGGCCCCCGCATCACCGCCCTGCGCCTCCTGGACGAACCCCCTCCTGTTACCGCCCGGGCACCGCGCCCGACGAAGGCACGGTCGTGATGCGCTACGGCTACGACCCGTCGGGCAACCTGACCGAGGTCATCAACTCCAGCGGAGAGCCACTGCGCTTCACGCACGACGCCGGGGGCCGTGTCACCCGCTGGACCGACCGCAACGGCACCTGGTTCGGTTACGTCTATGACGAGCGCGGCCGGGTCGTCCGCACCGAGGGCGTCGACGGCATCCTCTCCGGCACCCTGACCTACGACGATCTCGACCGCACCACGACGTATACGGACTCGCAGGGCCATGTCTCGGTCCACCGGTACAACGCCGAGGGCTTGGTGGTGGAGGAGACGGACCCGCTGGGGCACGTCACCCGTACGGAGTGGGACGAGCACGGCGACAAGCCACTGATGGTCACCGATGCACTGGGCCACACGACCCGGTATACCTACGACGACGCCGGCAACGCCACCGAACTCACCCTGCCCGATGGCTCGGTGGCCCAGGCCGCCTACAACGAGCACGGCCTGCCGACGGAGGTGGTCGAGCCCGGCGGCGCGGTCTGGCGGCACGCGTACGACGAGCGGGGTAACCTGCTCAGCACCGTGGACCCATGTTGTTGTCGGCGTCGGTGGCGGCGGTCAGGTGGCCGTCGGCGTCGCAGGTGGCGGTGGTGGTCGGGGTGAGACAGGTCTGGAGCCCGGCGGGGGTGTAGGCGGCACCGGAGACCGCCACCTGCTCGCTGTCGATGCACGTCCTGTCGGACTCGAACGGACTGCCCCTGGTCGTCGGCGTCTCGGCCGCCAACACCCACGACAGCGAAGCGCTGAAGCCCATGGTCGAGGGTCACCAAACGAGACACGACCCCCGCCGCGGCCGCCACTTCAAGCCCCAAACGCCTGCACGCTGACAAGGCGTATGACATCCCCCCTCCTGCGGAAATGGTTACGAGGCAAGCGCATCGGCGTTCGCATCGCCCGTAAAGGCGTCGAGTCCAGCGAACGGCTGGGCCGCCGAAGGTGGGTGATCGAGCTGACGATCTCGTGGCTGTCCGGCTACCGCCGACTCAGCCCCCGCTACGAACGCCACTCCCGCAACTACCTCGCCTTTCTCGGCCTGCCCGCAGCACTGTGCTGCTACAAGCGACTCCTCCGCATCACCACATAGGACACCGTCTCAGTCATTGCGATGAGGCTCGATCTGCAGACACAACGTGCAAACGCGGGCCTTGCAACATGACCGACCGGCCGCCGGTTCAGCTGTGCGCCCGACGTGCTCGGCTCTCCGCATCCGCACAAGTCGAGCATCTCGCACCATCTGACGATCACGCGTAAGCGGGCTCCCTCAACCGGGCCGCGGGCCGCAACCGCTACGTACAGCTGCGCCGCGACAACTGGACAGGACCTCAAACCCCTTAGGCAACAAACGCGTTGCCCTGGTGACCGTCCGATGCCCCGCCAGCCGGTGACACATCGACCGTGCGCGAGTATGCAACGGGACCGCATGCATCAAATATTCACAACCGTAGGCACGGACGCCGGTCTGTGATTGGATGCGCGGGTTGTGGCCCGTGTGGCGCAGGCTCCCGCGATCGCGGAGGCCGCCGTGGCGCGCGGGGAGGGCGTGGGGGCCTTCAGGGATGGGGACTCAGGGGGGTTTCCTTGGCGATGTCACAAGGCGATGCGGTGGTGGGTGCCACCAGACATGCACACGGACGCAGACACACCCGGTGGCGCGGCCTGGCGCTCGCCCTGACCGCCGCGGTGACCGCAGGCCTGGTCGGGCTGGGCGTCTCTCAGGCGCAGGCGAGTGAGACGACCGGCTCGGTGGACACCCTCCGGACCGGCTGGGACAGGAGTGAACCGGATCTCGGCCCGTCCGACGTGCGCTCCTCTTCCTTCGGGCAACTCTGGAAGGCTCCCGCGCAGCTCGACGGGCAGATATACGCTCAGCCGATCGTCGTCGGCGGCACCGTGGTGGCGGTCACCGAGAGCAACGAGGCCTACGGCCTCGACCGCGCCACGGGAGCCGTGCTGTGGCAGCGCAGCTTCGGGCCCGCATGGCCCGCGTCCACCCTCAACTGCGGCGATCTGGTGCCGACCATCGGCAGCACCGCCACCCCGGTGTACGACCCCGCCAGCGGCGCGGTCTATCTGACCACCAAGGTCGACGACGGTCCCACCCACCTGAGCCCGCACTGGTACATGCACGCGCTCGACCCGGTCACTGGGGCGGAGAAATCCGGCTTCCCCGTGACGATCCAGGGCACCCCGTCCAACGACCCCACCCAGTCCTTCCTGCCCGCGTACCAGATGCAGCGTCCGGGCCTGCTGCTGCTCGACGGGGTGGTGTACGCGGCGTTCGGCGGACACTGCGATGCCAAGCCCTATCGCGGCTATGTGGTCGGTGTCAGCACCACCAGCCCCTCTGTGACCTCGATGTGGGCGACGGAGACCGGCGCCAGCAACAGCGGGGCCGGCATCTGGCAGTCCGGCGGGGGACTCGTCTCGGACGGTCCCGGCAGGATCTTCCTCGCCACCGGCAACGGCGTCAGCCCGGCGCCCGGCCCCGGCAGCGCCCCGCCCGGCACTCTCGCGGAGTCCGTGGTCCGGCTGCAGGTGCAGGCCGACCGGAGCCTGAAGGCCGCCGACTTCTTCAGCCCGTCCAACGCGCCGACCCTGGACCAACAGGACAAGGACCTGGCCTCCGGCGGGCCGGTCGGCCTGCCGGACAGCTTCGGCACCGCCTCCCACCCGCATCTGCTGGTGCAGCAGGGCAAGGACGGCCGAGTCTTCCTGTTGGACCGCGACGACCTCGGCGGAAGTTCGCAGGGCACCGGCGGGACCGACGACGTGGTGGGGATCACCGGGCCGCTCAAGGGCCAGTGGGGCCACCCCGGGGTCTGGGGCGGTGACGGTGGTTATGTCTACGTCGTCGGCAACGGTGGCTCACTGGTGGCGCTGCACCGCGGCGTGACGGGCTCGGGCTTCCCCGCGCTGACCGTCGCCGGGTCCAGCCAGGACTCCTTCCCCTACACCAGCGGATCGCCCGTGGTGACCTCCGACGGAACGCGCTCGGGCAGCGCCCTGGTGTGGGTGGTCTGGTCGGGCGGGTCCAGCGGCGCCAACGCCCAGCTGCGCGCGTACGACCCGGTTCCCGACGCGAACGGCGTCCTGCCGCTGGTCTGGTCCGCGCCGATCGGCACCGCACCGAAGTTCGCCACCCCGTCCACCGACGGCGGGCAGGTCTTCGTCGGCACCCGGGACGGCAAGGTCTACGCCTTCGGCAACCCGGTGGGCAGCCCGCTCAAGGGCGGACCGGTCGAGTTCGGGCTCGTGTCGGTGGGCGGCTCCGCGAGCACCGACGTCGTCCTGACGGAGAACCAGAGCCCGTCCCAGTCCCTCGGCATCAAGGGCGTCACCGTCGAGGGTCCGTTCACGGCGGACACCTCGTCGCTGCCGTCGACGATCCCGGCGGGCGGGCAGCTGTCGATACCCGTCTCCTTCACACCGACCGCGGTCCTGGGCGCGAGCGGAACGCTCACCGTGGCCACCGACGCCGGCAGTTTCCAACTGAGCCTGCACGGCGTCGGTACCAAGCCCGGTCTGGCGGCGTTCCCGGGCAGGGTGTCCTTCGACAACCAGCCCACGGGGACCACGGCCACCGCGAACGTCCAGCTGACGAACACGGGCACCGACCCCGAGACCATTACCTCCGTCACCCCGCCCGACGGACCGTTCACGGCCGCCGAACTGCCGAGCGCGGACCCGGCGAACCCGACGGTGATCCCGGCCCAGAGCTCGATCGTCCTGCAGGTCGGGTACGCGCCCACGGCCACCGGCCAGAACTCCTCGTCGATCACGCTGAGCAGCACGAGCGGTGCGCTCACCATCCCGCTCCAGGGCAACGCGATCAGCGGCCAGGGTCACCTGGTGTTCAATCCGACGACCCTCTCGTTCGGTCCGGTGGTCCGCGGCACGTCGAGCACACGGACCTTCACCATCACCAACACGGGGAACATCCCGGTCACCGTCACCAAGGCGAAGGCCCCGGCAGGTGCGTTCAGCAGCGCCGACCAGCTTGCCGAGGGCCTGGTCATCGGTCCCGAGCAGAGTGTCCGCCAGACGGTCACCTTCGCCCCGACCGTGAGCGGCACCCAGTCGGCCACGTACGAGGTCACCGGCGACGCCGGGCAGGGGGCACAACTGGAGCAGCTCACCGGCACCGGTGTGCCCCCGGCGTCGCAGCTGGGCACCGTGCTCGCACGGGACAGCTCCGGCACGCTGTGGCAGTACCGCGGCACCGGTGTGCCCTCCGGGACACTGGCCGCCCGGGCCGCCATCGGAACCGGCTGGAACACCTACAACATCGTCACCAGTGTCAGCGGTGAGCTGGCGGACGGCACCGGAACCGCCGTCGGCCGTGACAGCAAGGGCACGTTGTGGTTCTACCAGGGCACCGGCAACCCGAAGGCACCCTTCGCGCCCCGGAAGCAGGTCGGCCCCGGCTGGAACATCTACAACTCCATCGTGGGCGCCCGTGACGTGACCCGGGACGGCAAGGCGGACCTCGTCGCCCGCGACAGCAAGGGCGGCCTGTGGCTGTACCGGGGCACCGGCAACGCCTCAGCGCCCTTCCTGGCCCGCACCTCCATCGGCTACGGCTGGAACACCTACAACACCATCGTCGGCACCGCCGACCTCACCGGGGACGGCAAGGCAGACCTCGTCGCCCGCGACAGCAAGGGCGGCCTGTGGCTGTACCGGGGCACCGGCAACGCCTCAGCGCCCTTCCTGGCCCGCACCTCCATCGGCTAC